>CAYLWZ010000039.1:0-1166 GCA_964387825.1 uncultured Candidatus Saccharibacteria bacterium | reverse complement strand
CATAAAGGTGTTAAAAGAATTAAAAGAGCATTAAAAGATAAAGAGGACACAAAATATTGTTTAAAGATGGATGTTAGAAAATTCTATCCATCTATTGACCACAGCATTTTAAAACAGATTGTTAGGAAGAAAATCAAAGATAAAGATGTTCTTTGGCTATTAGACCATATAATTGATTCAGCGAAAGGTGTGCCAATAGGCAATTACTTAAGTCAATATTTTGGGAATTTATATTTGTCGGGGTTTGATCACTGGGCCAAAGAAATAAAAGGTTGTAAATATTATTTCAGGTATTGTGATGATGTAGTCATCTTACATCCAGACAAAAATCATCTATCTCAGTTACGAAAACAGATATCTAATTATATAGATACTAATTTGAATCTCATATTAAAAAATAACTGGCAAATATTTCCAGTTGATAAACGAGGTATAGATTTTCTTGGATACAGATTCTTTCACGATTATACACTTTTAAGAAAAAGCACGGTAATTAGATTCAAGCGAAGAACAAACCAGATTAAGAAAAAATATCGTTCATTATCTCCGATAAATATTCTGAGTGGTATTATGAGTTATTGGGGATGGATGAAACATGGTGATTGTTATACGTTGCAAAAGAAATACATTGATAGCCAAATCAAACAAATTGTAAATAATATTTGCATAGTAAATAATCTTCATAATCCATTAAGGCAAATAGATGGCTGAATATTCAAAATTCTCCGATTTTGCAGAAGAATCAAAATTGTTCGAGGGCAGTAAAAAGAGGATTGATGATATTCTTAACCAGGAAATTCTTGTTACAGATTTTAAAATAAAGGACTCTAAGAAACGGCAAGACACTCTGTACGCAACCATTCAGTTCAAGATTGATAATATTAATTATATAGTTTTTACTGGTTCAAATGTATTAATTGATCAACTCGAAAAATATAAAGACAATTTACCTTTTTATACAACAATTAAAAAGATAGATAGATATTACACGTTCACTTAATTGGGAGGTATAATGAAAACACAATCAAAAACATACCCAAAAATTTTAAGGTCAAAAAAAGAAAACATGATCTTTTTTCCTGACAACATTCATAAAATCCAAAGAGAGGATATGGAAGAGGAACTGGAAGAGCTTTATGAATATGATTTAATAAAAATTCCTGATA
>CAYLWZ010000038.1:0-1210 GCA_964387825.1 uncultured Candidatus Saccharibacteria bacterium | reverse complement strand
CTGCCGGGCTAGGACTCGAACCTAGATTAATGGAGCCAGAATCCATCGGCCTACCGTTAGCCGACCCGGCAATGTTTGGTCAAAATCTTTTTAAACTCATTTCCTCCTTCCCCGCTGAGGCGGGACCCGGCAATTAAACTTTTAGGTATTTTCTGACGGCTATCATACTTGAGATTACGCCCAAGCCAATTCCGGTTGCTAACTGGATTAGAATCAACATTCCTAAATTACTGACAAATAAACTATAAATGCTGATTTCTGAAATAACTAATTTAATTTTTGGGTCAAGAAAATAACAAAGAGCGAATGTTATTATAAAAGTAACCAGAAAAGCAAAAAAGCCGATGATAATGCCCTGAACAAGAAAGGGTCCCCCAATAAACCCGTTTGACGCGCCAACTAATCTCATAATTTTAATTTCTTCTTTTGAATTGTTAATTGCTGTCCTTACGGCGTTAAAAGCGACTAAAATGGCGATCATCCCTAAAATTGAAGCAAATAAAATCCCTGCTTTGTTAATACTGGAAATAGTTGAAAAAATCTTTTCAATCACCGGCTTTCTTTGGTAATAATCAACTTTGTTTATTAAATCGCTAAAAGGGCCTATCTCCAAAAATTTTGTAACCTGTTCATATTGGGAGGCCTGCCAGGCTTTAATATTCAAAGAAGATAAAAATGGATTATTGCCTACTTCGGTTAAAGATTCCATTAAAACCGGCTCATCTTTGTGTCTTTCAATAAATTTTCCCAAAGTTTGCTCTTTTGAAATATATTCCACTTTTTCCACCTCCGGGATTTCAGAAACTGCCGACTTGACTAAAGAAATATCCTCCGGATTAGTATCTTCGTTGAAATAAACAGAAATATCAACTTTTTCTTTGATGCTGGAAATCAAAATTTTGGAAGCTGGATTTAAGAGAAAAAGGAAAGTCGGCAAAGAAATAACTATGACCATAATAAAAACAGTCGCCAAGCTCAAGCTGATATTCCTTGAAAATCCTTTCCAACCATTTTTAATTATTCTTTTTAACGATGCCAACATTATAATTTTCAATTTTCAATTTTAAATAAATGTTCAATTTCAAATTTTAAATGCTAAAGGGAGTAGGATACGAGCCAGAATTAATTTAGAAACGAAAGAATGGGTTAAGTTCAAGGAACGACCCTAGTCCGTCCCGGACGGGTATAGGACGACGAAGGAGTATTAGAA
>CAYLWZ010000037.1:0-1248 GCA_964387825.1 uncultured Candidatus Saccharibacteria bacterium | reverse complement strand
AGGAGAGCATAATGATAAGGTATAAAGTAATAAGACTTGTTGGACTCGGAGATGGGCTCAAAAGATTTAGTTGCTACGCGGACGGAATCTTTCGTAAAGAGTACATAGAGGGGTCAACAGTTACAGCTAATAAAGGCACCGATGGTCTCTATGTCTTTGATCTTAAAAAAAATGCCGTTAAATTTATAGAAGGACGTGAAGGTTACTTTACTATAATAAAAGTTCGTACCATAGGTAGAGGTAAAAAGATATTAAATATGTGTGCTAATCAAAGGGAGAGTTTTTTAATAGAATTTTGGAAACATTCTCCTAGTTTTAGAATATCGGCTCCAAAAGGAACGCTCGCTTATAAATCTGTAAAGGTATTAGAATAATTGGCTTGTTGGTGAATTTGTTGATAAAATGCCACGCAATTTAAATTATGTAATGTTACCAGTACAGGAATAATTACATTACGTTGCCCAATCTATGCCCAGCTTAAGTTTGGCAATATATAGGAGATGTATAATCATGTCTATAACAGTAATATTTGAAAAACCAAACCGTGAAGATTATTATAATACCCCAGACTGCCCGCCACGTAAACGTGGAGATGGGTGCTACGGTGATTGCCCGGATTGTTATTCCAGAGAGCTAGAGATTTATAATAGGCGGAAAAAGAAGATAGAGGAAAAAGATGGGATGTTGTATAAAGATGCCCTGGCATATATGGTAGATGTAATGGATGATTACGATGGCTACGATGTAAATGATGCCAAGGAGCTCAAAAAGCTCATTGATAAGATGGTTAAATTTGCCAAAAGAAAGCTCAAAGAGAATGAGGAGTAGTAAAAATGAAAATATTATTAATTGTAGGAATACCGACCGTTTTTGCTATCGGATATTGTATATATTTAGTGCACAGATTTATAAAAGCAGTAAATGATTCAGATTGGCAAGATTATCAGCTTCCAGAATTTGATGATATAGACATATTTCATGGAGATGAAAAGGATAAATAATGAAAAAATTCATTTTTGCAGCAATAATTGGTGTAATGCTTATAGCATCTATTAGTTTTGCATTTACATATGATGGTGATATAGACCCGCATAAATTTATAAATTGGACAGTTGTTGATGTGCTTAAAGTAAATGAGTATATGGGAACTATGTGGTTAGAAAATCCTAAAATGTTTTCCAGTATCAAATACGCTACTCTGCACTTAATTGGAGGGCGCTTAAGTTGGTATACTTATTGGAAACGTGG
>CAYLWZ010000036.1:0-1355 GCA_964387825.1 uncultured Candidatus Saccharibacteria bacterium | reverse complement strand
CAAGATCTTTTTTGCCGACTAAAGAGTTAATCACGCTTGATTTCCCCGCATTGGAGCGGCCAAAAAAAGCGACGTGCGGTAAATTATTTTTCAAACCGTAATCGTCTCCGACAACACCTTTAGTAAATTCTGCTTTTGATATTTTCATAATTTTATTTAATTCTACCAAAAAACCGCCGAAATAGCGATTTTTACTTTGGCTAAAATTGCTTGATTTTTAAAAAAGTAAGAAACATCCCTACTTTTCTACTTTTCTTTATAGAAAAAAGGTACCTGACCCCTTTTTGCTACGGTTACCTTAGCGTAAATAAAAGGTTCCTGACACCTTTTTCCGCCTTGACAAATTTTAAAAAATTGTTAGAATATAACATACAGCACGTTTAAAATTAAATCTTTACGGAAAGACGAAAAATAAACAAAAAATAAACAGGAGGGAGGTGATTAAAGTGGGTTTTAGAGAAACTATCTTAAAAAATTTCCAGGAGGATTTTAAAGAATTATTACCAAGTGCGCCCGGTTATTTAAACTGCAGAATTGTGGCGGGATATGGAAATTGTGAAGATGGTTTTGTGTCAGATGATACAAAAACCAACGGTATGATGCTGCTCAACGCGCGCGAATTTGAGTTCGATAGCATTCTTAAGGTTATATCTACTTTTCGTGGATCAGAACCAAAGACTCCGCTGTTAGTATTTATTGGTTTAGTGATACCCTCTGGGACAGTTTACATCTATCGCTTCTACGAGATAGAGGTGAGAGATAGCGACATTATTTTTTTAAAGAACAAATCAAAAATTGAAGGGTAGTAAACAAAGAGATAATTTTAATTTAGCAAGGAGAGAAAAATGGGAGAGATAAGTTTTGAAGAAATCATATTATCAGATGAAGCAATAGAGGCAGTTGAAAATGTTAAAGAAAAACTTAGCGGCCTTTCTCGTTTGATAAATAGCAGAGGCAAGCAGGAGATTTGGGCGGAATTAGGCACTGACGGCGCCCTTATGGTAAAAGGGAAGATTGACGGAAGCACAATCAAAATAAAGCTGGAAATTCCCTATAACGATTGGGGAATGATAGCCGATTGACAAAAAAAAGGGGTAAATATAACCCCTAAATCATAAGCCGAGGCAAAACTTTTCTGCCCCGGCTTTTTTATTTACACCAGTAATAACCTATAAATTTTAATACCAAAAAGAATTAAAATTTTCAGTGCTGCGGGGGGCTAGGACTCGAAGGAATTACCCGAAGGGATTGCCTCCTCGCTTCGCTCGTCGCAATTCGGGGGCAAGGTTCTCGCCACAACCCAGCAATAATCTATAAATTTCAGTGCCGAAAGGCATTAAAATTTTCAGAGCTGC
>CAYLWZ010000035.1:0-1637 GCA_964387825.1 uncultured Candidatus Saccharibacteria bacterium | reverse complement strand
CTTCCGAGAATCTCCAAATCCTTTTCAATTTCAAAGATTAAATCTTTTTGTTTTGAGTTTTCCACAGCCGAAAATTTACCGGGATTAGAGCTGTGGAAAAGTCCCCAGACAATTAAATTAGACAGGATCTCGTCAGCCACTTCCCTTATTTTATATCTCAAGGGCTCTTTTTTGGGAAAAAGTAAAGTTGTTCTATAAATTTTATTAGTCAGTTCAAAAAGTTTATTTTTATCCATAATACAAAAAGAAGGCAAAAACAACCCTCTTTATTAGACCGGATCAACATTTTCCTGATTTGAAAAATCGCTCTCCCGGGCAAAAATCTCAATCCCTCCTTCCGACTCAGCCAAACTATTAATCCGCTGGCTTATTGTTTCGGCTCGCTCGACAATAGCGTCAATCTCTTTCTGCATTTCAGCCAAAACTGACAATCTTTTAACTTCCCGCTTTATTCTCTCGACCTCCTCGGAAACTTCTTCAACTCTCTCTTGAATTTCAGCCAGGGTCAGCTGAGGTTTAGGAACAACTATTACCTCTTGTTCTTTTTCCTCTTCTTCTTCTCTTGATAAATTCTCCTTGTCCGCCGAAGCCTCGTCAGGGACGAAGGCAGAAATATTAACTTCAGATAAATCCAGTTCTGAATCTTCAGGAAGTTGTAACTCAGGAACAATCATTGCTTTCAAAGAATCAACCTTTTCTGATAAAATTGTTTTTATTCTATCAACATATTTTCCTTCATTCTGATATTTCTGCCATAAAAAAACGCCTCCAGCAATAATAACCAAAAGCAAAATCAAAACAAGGATTTTTTTAATTAAGTTCTGAAAATCCATAATTTTGTCCGACCTCAATGTTCTTCCATTTTACAGTTTCCAAAAAATTTGGCAAGAACTAAACTGTGGAAAACTTTTAGGTCTGACATTTAAGATAGGACACCTTGTCCTACCCTTCATTTCCTGAATTAGTCGGAGTAGGGGTATCATTAATCCCAAAATCTTGACTATTATCATCTGTGTCTAAATCTGGTTCTTTTCTTTCAATACTCTGACCAGGAAGAGGATTTTCTGCCGGAGCTGCTTCAAAGTCTTGAGCCTCTCCCCAGCCGACCATATCTTTTATTTCTCCATTTTGGTTTTTTAAAATCAAAGTATTGTTTTCAGTAAGAGGATAATTAGTAATAATATCAGCTAAATCGGTGAAACTCGACCCTTCCCGAGCGATAAGAAAATAATCTTTTGCTTTAACTATTTTCTCGAAAAATAAAGTTTTTGGAGCAAAAGTGGAAAAAGTGGAACCTCCTGCTGTTTTCCTTTGAATATACCAACTAGTTAAATCAACGTCAATCTCGCCAGGATTATAAAGTTCAACGAATTCTTCTTTTTCGTCTTCTTCTGTCGCAATCTGAATCTCGTTTATAACTACTTTTTTCGGCAGATTAATTGTTGTTATAGCTTCCTGCCAATCGCTAAAATTGCCAGCTTTATCCTTGGCTTGAATTTGAAAACTGTAATTATATTCGTCGTTTCCTAAAATAATAAGGTTGTTTTCTCCCTCTCCTAATTCTAAAATCTCGCCTATTTCCCAGTTTTGCCACTCCTTTGCTTGATTCTGATACTGGACAACAGCCACATCTCCAG
>CAYLWZ010000034.1:0-1652 GCA_964387825.1 uncultured Candidatus Saccharibacteria bacterium | reverse complement strand
ACGGCGGTGATCCCGTGGATATGTCTGGCTGGGCTGGCTGCGATATCCGCGTGACGAAAGTTGATACGACAGCCGGCAATGACGGGGACAACGTAATCAGAATTTTTGATGAGCTATACGTATCCGTTGTCCACGCGATCTACAGCACGCCGCCTGTATTCCCGAAGCAGGCCATGATTTTTATTGAAGCTATGCCCTCCGAGAAGATCAGCGGCAATCTGAAGTTCGACTGCCTACAGGATGGAGCCATTGTCAATACCTACGACGGATCATCTTGGACGCTTCAGTACAGCGATAACCCGGCGTGGGTGATCCTTGATCTTGTGACGCAGCCCGTAATAACCGGCGGTCCCGGAACGTATGCCATCGACAGGTATCTCGGCCTCGATCCGGGCAACGTGGACCTGGATGCCCTCTGGGTACTGGCGCAGTTCTGTGATGAGATGATAACTGACGGCGAGGAAGGCACACAGAAGCGGTTTGTATTCAACGGTGGATTCATCCAGACGTCGGATGTGTGGCGCTCACTGCTGTCAGTTTGTGACGGTATCCGATGCGCTCCCGTCTGGGATGGCCAGCAGCTTACATTCGTCATCGACAAGAGTGCTACGCCATTACAGCTTTTCAGTGTCGGGAATATACTTGAGGGTAGCTTTCGGCTGACGTACTTACCGCAAGATGAGCGCGCATCTGAGATTGAGGTGCGCTACCGGGACGAAGCAACCGACTACAAGTCCGGCGTGCCCATTGTAGTCATTGATGAAACGCGGGAGATGCTCAGCAACTCTGTGGCCGTCGATCTGCAATTTTGCACTCGGCAGGCCGAAGCCTGGCGTTACGGCCGATTCAAGCTGCTCCAGAATCAACTGCTGCTCCGCTCCATAGAGTTCGCCGTGGACACTGACGCCCTGATTTGTGCGGTAGGCGATCTGTTTTACTTCCAGCATGATCGTCTTGATGCGACTACCATGATCGGCGGCCGCGTGGTGTCCGCTACCGCCAATACCATCACCGTCAACCGGAATGCCGAGCTGGATGGCAGCCTGAAGGTGCTCGTCCGCGTATACAATCCGGCAACCGGCCAATGGTCCTTCGAGGACCACACTGTTAGCGACGTTACGGATACAGTAATCACGATATCTGACACTTGGACTGTGACACCGCGGCTGGATGACCCCTGGATAATGGGCGTAAGTACAGCGTATGACAAGACTTATCGCGTTACGAAGTTGGACTTCCGCGCGGACAGAACTACTCTTGTCTCGGCCATCGAATATGATGCCGATGTCTATGCTTGTGACACCGATGAGCCGGCCCTACAGACTACCGGATCGGCGGAGCCGGAATCTGCGACACAGCATGTTCAGCCGGCCCTTCTGCCGGTTATTCAGGATGACGGCTTCGGCCAGAAGCCTGCCGATACCACGGAGATTAGCAACGTTACTTGGGCCAGCGACGATCCGGGTGCAGGCGACATCTCTTGGGCGCACACAGATGCATATTATCCCATCGAGGTCAATTATCAGGGCACGCTGTATCCCGTCGATGACGGAGACACTTCGGATGTGTATGTCTACTGGTACGTCGGCGATCCTAATGTGCTCAATTCTACGGATGATCTGGCGGACGTGGTCGCCAACAGTGGCACGGTG
>CAYLWZ010000033.1:0-1749 GCA_964387825.1 uncultured Candidatus Saccharibacteria bacterium | reverse complement strand
ACAATCGGCAATAAAAAAGACCAGCCAGAGTTTTCAAGATACTGGAAAACTCACATCCTCCATTACATATATAGTAGGAGAGATAGGGCAAGGTGTCTGGCAAGCGTTTAAGTCGGGTTGTCAGTTTGTCGTAAGCCCTTGGAAGCAATCGCCCGAGAAACAAATTGTCGTTGAAACAAACAAAGGAGAGATAAAAACCCTCCAAGAAGAAATTAAGAAATTAAAAGAAGAAGGGCTTGTGGGATTAACCGGCCCTGTCGGCCCCCAAGGCCCGATTGGATTAGTCGGACCTCAAGGCCCTGCCGGACTTTATACCCCTCTTTTTTTAGAAGGGCCTCAAGGAAGCAGAGGCAACCGAGGACCGGAAGGCCCTCCCGGAGCGTTTAATAGCGGAGGCGACATAACCGCCGGTTCAATCTCCGCCACCGGCATAGGTTCCTCAGGAGCAATCAGCGCCACTGGCAATATTACGGCAGGAGGAAATCTTACAGTGAGCGGCAACCTTGCTATTTCCGGTTCTCAAACATATTCAGGCATTGCTTTTTTTACGGCTTCTTCAACATCGCCGGTTTTATTAGCCAATCAAACAGGTTCCGGTCCGGTTGCTGATTTTCAGCAAGCGACAACCTCAGTTTTCTATATTACTAATTCCGGATATGTTGGCATAGGCGACACAAGCCCTGACTTCGGTTTAGAAATAGCCGCTTCCTCAACCAGCGGCTATTTCGCTGTTTCTTCAGCGTCAAGCGCCGACGGAGATTTGTTTATAGTAGACGAAAACGGCAACGTCGGCATAGGCACAGATAGTCCGAGCAGCACATTGCACGTGCTTGGTGATTTAACTGTTTCCGCCACTTCTACCTTGGCAACAACAACTATTGGGACATTAACCTTAGCCAATGGAAGCATTACAGATAGTAACGGAGCAATATCTTTTGGGAACGAGAACCTTTCTACGACGGGCGACCTAAGCGCGGCCAGTTCCACCCTTTCCGGGAACTTGGATGTCGGCGGCAATACCGCAATCACCGGAACGCTTGGCGTAACCGGATTAACCACTTTGGCGACAGGTTCCACGATAGGCAATTTAACATTAGCCAACGGAAGCATAACAGATAGTAACGGAGCAATATCTTTTGGGGACGAGAACCTTTCTACCGCCGGAACGTTTAACAGCGGAAATATCACTGCCGGGACATACAACGGACAAACCATTTCTTCAGCCGCCAGTTTCACCGGCACTGTTACCGCAGCCACTTCTTTCCTGGCTCCAACTTTTGATACAGCCAGCGGAGTTGCTTTAAATATCGGGACTGCCACTCAAACCGCCCTCACTCTTGGCCGGGTTGGAGCAGCCACTACCATCAACGGTTCCGGATTAACCATTGGTCCGACTGCCTGGACAGCCACTCCTACAATATCGGGGCTTATCACCGCCACTTCGGGATTGACTTCCAATGGCAATGTTTCAGTAACCGGAGCTAACACTTTTACAGTCGGCACAGGACTTACCGCCTTAGGGGGCGACTTAATCGTTTCAGCCACTTCAACCTTGGGTTCAGCCACTTCCACTCCGACAATTCTTACGGGATATATCCAATCAGACATTATTCCCTATTCCGGCAGCGCCTATGATTTAGGAGCCGTTGGAATAGAGTGGGCCAACCTTTATACGGATTCCATCACCGCCGCCGGAATGTCTTTGAGCGGAAACCTAAATATGGCCACCCACCTTATTTTAAACATCGG
>CAYLWZ010000032.1:0-2067 GCA_964387825.1 uncultured Candidatus Saccharibacteria bacterium | reverse complement strand
AAGGTCTACATATTGTCGCTTTTTGGATACATTGAGAATCTGAATAGAGGTCAATACTATTATAAAAATATCCTGAATATATTGTAGATTTATAGCAACCAGTCGTTACTACCTGAGAACAACTACTATCCCAATACAATTTAGTTGTTATCTGGGGATTAACATAATATTCTTGATAGGGCACACAATAAACCAAGTTATTGCATCGGCTGTCTGAATAATAATTACTGTCATTGTAATAATAACCAGGGAAATCTGGTGAAGAATAACAAGGTTTTATATATTGCGGGCTTATATCGTTAACCATTTCACCAGAAGGAATTTTAATCAAAGTCGCTGCAGTGTATTTATATTTATCAGGAATTTCTCCCCCAGACCAATCTTTGCTCGTAGTTTCAACATAATAATAACATTTACTATCAACCTTATAATATGTTCCGGGAGTATCACAATTCATATAGACGCCTACCGCCATATGTCCTGGTAATAAAATAAGAACAGAACTAATATCCATGGCGTCAATAATAGAAGCAGCTAAATAACTAGTATCTTCGCAATCTCCATTCTTCTCAAAGAAAGTTTCAACAGGATATTTAGAGTATTCATCGTAACCAGTATAAACATCTTCCACATACGGTAAACTTTGCACAAAAGATACAGCTAACCAAACTTCTCCAATATCACCTTTAGCGCTATCTGAAATTCTCTTGCTTATCTTTTTAATAAAAGGGTCGTCGCTGGTGATATACTCCACGCTCTCGGGAGAACTTCTTGGTTTTGCCTTATAATATTCATACCAATCTTCCTGAATTGACTCTGTCCAAGTCCAGCTATTACCACCATAATTCCAAGCAAATGTCTGGGCTATGTTTCTTCCTCCCCCTGCTGGATGAGCATCATTACTATCAATTATCCCATCACCATCGGAATCTAAATTCAAATCAGAAGTTCCCTTAGACAATTCCTCTCCATAGGTTAAGCCATCGCCATCATTATCGGCACTCATTCTTTTCTCTTCGGCTTCTTTTTTTGATAATTGTTGCTCTTTTATATTTTTTTCAAGTTCCTCTTGCTTAGCCTTCGCCTCAGCGGCCAATTTAGCAGTTGTTTCTTTAGAAAGTTTCCCCTCAACTATTTTTCTTTTACTTTCTTCAATTTTCGTTTGAGCTTTTTGATAATAAAAAGAGCTTTCGGAAAGCTCTGATAATAAATCTATAGACCCTTGCAGGCTACCTTCGTTAAGTTTATTAACTCCTTCGTCATATTTTGTTTTATCCACAAGGAGTTTTTTATTTGTATCCAACTCGGTGCTTATTTTTTGTTTTAGTATTATCTTACCGAGCAATTTGTTTTGAGCAACTTCTAATTTTCCAATTGATTCATCATATTTTTCTTCTTTTGATAACTGCTCAGCTTCTTTTATTATTTTAGAGGTTTTATTATATTCAATCGCTCCATAAGTAATACCTAAAATCGTTAGTAAAGAAAAAATAATTCCTACCAATAAAGGAATCGGGATGAAGCCATTTCGGCTCTTAATTTTTTCTTTCATAGCTTTTTGATGCAACTCGGTCTCTCGAACCGCGCTCAAATAATTGTCCTTCATTCTCGTTCAGGACAACCCTGAATTTACTAAAAGGTTGGTTTCCCGAATTTAATTAGATTTAATTTCTTTTCTCTACGCCAACCTTTAATTTCAGATTCTCGATGCCTAGCCTCTTTTAATGTTTCAAATTTTTCTGAATATTTCAAAATAACTGGTCTGTGAATCTTAGTGTAATGAGCTCCCCATTTAGATTCGTTATGCTGTTTTACCCGTTTTTCTAAGTTATTAGTACAACCAACGTAGAAAGAATTATCGGCACATTTAAGGATATAAACGTAAAATGTCATATATTTGTCACTTCGTCGTTCCTCTCTTCGAGCCTGAGGCTCTCAGAGACGAACAGCCTCAGTGCCTTCTTCACCATTATTTATAGTGCCGGAGGCCCTGATGAACGAAGTGAAGAAGGGCTGCGGGGCTAGGAATCGGACCTAGATCTCTACATCCAAAGTGTAGCGTGCGAC
>CAYLWZ010000031.1:0-2071 GCA_964387825.1 uncultured Candidatus Saccharibacteria bacterium | reverse complement strand
AAACTGGGCGAGGGCAGACCTCGCCCAGTTAAATGGGCGAGGTCTGCCCTCGCCCATTAGTTGAGGCAAGGGTTAGGGCGAGGGGGCAAGGTCTTTAAAAACTTAAAATAAAAAACAGCCCCGCTTCCAGCGGGACTGCAATGCTATCATAAAATATGGCGTAATGTTAGATTACTTTTTACTTTTTTTTCTCAATCGATTAAATTTTTCAACAGTTAATTTCGCTCTTTTTATCTGAGCAGACAGAAGACCGGGGGCAAGTTCTTTGTGATTAGGGATACTGAGTGGGGAATAACCTGGCTGGTCGTTATACAAAATCATATGGCTTCCTTATTGATGATCAAGATAATATCCGATTTTCTTAAAAACCTTCACCGCTTCCTTACCAGGAATATTATTTAAAATTCCCATAGATTTAAGCTTTCACTTCTACATAATCAGGATGAATTACTTCCAGAGGAGCAGTTTGATGATGTTTTTTCAAAACCTTAACATACCCTTGAATTGCCTCTCGGATATTTTTTAATGCCTCTTTTCTTGTCTTTCCTTGAGACATACATCCTGGCAAAGAAGGACAATCAGCTACGAAGCCCTTGTATTCAAAATCGTATTGTAGATTTATTCTTAACTTCATGTTATTTATTATAGATTTTAAATAGGTAATGTCAAGGTCAAAAAGTTCGTCAAATCCGTAAACCCCGTTAGAGATTCTGAGTACAAAGAAAAAATAAAGAAACAAGATATCTCTAACTGGGTAAATCCCGCTGGTTGATGAAACACGGAAAATCGCCAGCAGAAAAATAAAAAAACAGCTCTTTTCAAAGCCGTTAGTAGAAAACAAGAATTAGAATAAATTAATATTCTAATTTCATTCCGATTTTTTCAGCCATTTTTTGAATCCATTTTTCCATCCTGTCAACTTTATGGGCAAGCATTACCATTTCCTGAAAGTAAGTATCCGCTTTTTTAGCGTAAGCGTCAACAGCAGTTTCAAGACGAGCAAAATCTTTCCTCAATTCTTCAAAATCTAATTTAGTTGCTATTTCTTTACGAGTCGCAAATATTTCAGGTAAACCGCTAAATTGTTTGTCAACTTTGTCAAATCTTTCGTTGACTTTTTCAAACCTGTCGTCAATCTTTCCAAACTTTTCATCTAAATATTTAATTAACTCGGAAAAATCTTGCTCCATAATAGTTTTATTTTAATCTTCTA
Source organism: uncultured Candidatus Saccharibacteria bacterium (assembly GCA_964387825.1). Lineage (GTDB taxonomy): Bacteria > Patescibacteriota > Minisyncoccia > Minisyncoccales > GWA2-38-27 > CAYLWZ01. Next base: position 858 of record CAYLWZ010000031.1, on the reverse strand, counting down.
TTCTTATTATAGATTTTAAATAACCAATGTCAAGGTCAAAAATGGGGTGAATATCGGGGCTTGGCTTCAATCGTTCCCCAGGTGTCAAGAAAAATTAATAATTCACTGCAATCCTGGCTGGCTTATGCCAAGTTCGGAAATTCCCAGCTCTTGAGAAAAAACTTGTCAGAGAAATTAAAAGTCAATTTAATAAAAGAAAGATAAAATTTCTCAATAAAAAATAATGGAATGAGAGACAATAAATCGGGAACAATTGGGCGAGGGGGCGAGGTCTGCCCTCGCCCGGCTTAAAAACTTAAAATAAAAAACAGCCCCGCTGGAAGCGTGACTGCAATAAAAATAATTTAAAAATTAAAATTAGTATTCCAGTTTCATTCCGATTTTTTCAGCCAATTGTTTAATCCATTTTTCCATTCGGTCAACCTTATGAGTTAGCATTACCATTTCCTGAAAATAAGCGTCCGCTTTTTTAGCGTAAGCGTCAACTGAAGTTTGTAAATCAGAGAAATTTTTTCTCATCTCTTCTCTAAAATCTTCAAAGTTTTCTTTAGTAGTAAAAACTTCCCGATTAGCTTCAATAATTTTTTGAATATCTTTATCTTCCAGCATTAATTTCATTATAGATTTTTCAAAAGTGGTGTCAAGAAAAATCCGAGGGGGCGAGGTCTCCGAGGGGGCGAGGTCTGCCCTCGCCCGGCTTAGTTTTTAATATTATTTTTTGTCGTAAAGTTTTTAAATCTTTCGCCAATTTCATTAAATCTTTTATCAATTTCTTCTTTGGTAATTGGGATATGGCTGGAATAAGACCCTGACCATTTCCTCTGACTATAGCTTAGCGAATCTGTTTGGTGTCTGGGT
>CAYLWZ010000030.1:0-2153 GCA_964387825.1 uncultured Candidatus Saccharibacteria bacterium | reverse complement strand
ATGCTAAAGACCGGATTACAGCTGCTTTTTTGGGCTTAGTTATCCTTTTCGGTTCTTACTTAATTTTAGTAAATATCAACCCTCAATTGATTAGTTTTAACCTTGAGAGCATAGAACCTATTCTTTCTACTTTAAAACCCGGCGTTCTTCTTTGCAAAGAACCAGTAGATGAAGTTTTTAATTTCTCCGCAATCAGAGATAGCGCTAAAGGTAAAACCCTAGAAGAACAAGAGATAATACAACAACAATTAGATGAAATATTAGGAAAAATAAGCGAGAAGTGTTGGTATGCCTCTCCTTCGGGACCAGTTTCCAAAAAATTTGATAATAAGGCGAAATGGGCCTATGTTATTCCTTCGGGGAACACAAAATATGGAGCAATTCTTTACGATGAAAGTGACTTTAGAGGAAAAAGCCAAATGGTCTACCGGTTACAGGCCGAGATAGCAAAATATGAAATTAAAATACACCCCTCTTCGTTTAGATGTTTTGTTTTAAATGACGAGCCAAGCTTAGATTGGTATGCAGAAATATATGAATTAAAAGATTACAACGAGGCTGATTCAACTGCGAACCATAAACCTTACGGGCATAATGACCTCGCTGTCATCGCCCCATGTTATGATATACTAAATGATTTTCCCCATGTACCAGTAACAGGTCGCGATCATCAATTTCAATCAGTTAAAATTGAAGGTAATTTAATCGTTGTTTTTTTCGCAGTAGGCAAATGTGCAGACTCATGGAACCCAGATACTGAAATTTACGCTCTTGTCCAAAGCGACCATAATTTAAACGATAATGATCCATTAGATGATTGGAATGAAAGGGTCTTCCCGAGTACTCATCTAAATTTCCCTGCTGCAACAAGCATGGTAATTGTAAGCGCTGATATGTTTTAATTTTTATTGTTCATAAGCGGGTAAATTACTCGTTCAATTTTTAGAAGAGATATACAAAAAAGAGCTGGATTTTCCAGCTCTTTTAATTTTAATTTACTTCTATTTTACAAAAATTCGATTTTTTAAGTGGTCAACCAGAGTATTCCCTTTAATTTCTCCCTTAACCTCTATAGTGCCTGCGAACCCATGTAACACAATTTCTCCCTCAACAATCTCCCACTTGCCGGTTATGGTTGTGTCTGCCACATCACTATGTTTGTAATCAATATCCAACCTATAACTTCCTCCTTCCTCAATTGTTACAATTTGTCTTGGCAGATAAGGGTCTGAGGGGTTATAAACGTATTCGCCAAGGTAGTTTTTTTTAGTTTTCTCTTCTTCTTCAATCTTCCTTGCAAGTTCGCTTCCTTCTTTTATAAATTTAAATTGTTCGCCAGCTGGATAAGTAAATATCATAAAGTCATTTTCTACTCTTCCCGGCAATTCATGCTCCTCGTCTGCATAAAGCTTTACTGTCTTCCCTTCGGTTTTCCATTTACCTCCTATTAATAGCACCTTAGAAAACCTGCCATTTTTCTTTAACTTTAGCTCAATCAATTTAATATCTTCAATGTCTATTAATTCATCATCCTCAGAAAAAGAATAATCGCTCCAAACTATCATTTTTTTTAATTCAGCGACAGGCTCGGGTTGAGATCTAGTTTGGGGAAGAAGAGGCCTGGTAGAAACCCGAGGGCGAGGCTGACGTATCTTTCTAACATGCTGCGGTTCAGCGGCCATAGGCTGACGTCCTCTACCGCGGTCCCTTCTATGTAATATTGAAACTTCAAAAATTTTTACTATCTCTGCTCCTTCTCGTTTCTTAAGAGTTTTAGCCGAACCATATTCTATAGTATCGCCTCTTATCCGGAATTCTTTTACTTTATTACTTTTTTCGTCATAAAGCTTTATTCGGTCCTTTTTAGTTTCCCACTTTCCAGAAAGATTAACTGATATTGTTCCGTCTCTTTTGAAAGTCCAAATACCTTCTTCTTTTTCCCTTCTCTGCCCATCAATTAGTTCCAGAAAATATCTGCCCGCAATCTGGGATTCCTTAATTTTCTCTCTCAGATTAGTTTCTTTTTCAGTAACTTCTTTGTCTTTTTCTAATCTTTGAGTTCTTCTAGTTTCCCTTTTTTCTTCTTTTTTAACTTGTCCTTCGTTCTTTTTTTTACAACCTGACATCATCCCAAACAAAAATAGAGTCATTCC
>CAYLWZ010000029.1:0-2339 GCA_964387825.1 uncultured Candidatus Saccharibacteria bacterium | reverse complement strand
AGCATAAATGATTATACATTAGCGAAACAAGGTCCTGTTCCGCTGAAAGCGGAATGGAACCTTATAGCAAACATAAATTTTAACTCCCAATTCTTAATTTTTAAATCCCTTAAGCGAGACAATTTCGTCGTCCTATGCCCGTCCGGGACGGACTAGGGTCGTTCCTCGAACTTAACCCATTCTTTCGCTTCTAACTTGATTCTGGTTCGTATCCTACTCCCTTGAGGGTCGGTACTTTCAAGAGTTGTTGTCGAGCGCCTCACCATCCCTTTATCTCCAGCGCTTTTTTGGCAGCCGCTTCTTCCGCCTCATGCTTTGAGAAGCCCTCTTCTTCGGCAATCATTTCTTTCCCGAGATAAACGCCAACGATAAAATGTTTACTATGGTCAGGCCCCCATTCCCTTATAACTCTATAACTTGGGGTAATATCCATTTTTTCCTGGGTCTCTTCTTGAAGTTGCGACTTAGCGTCTCTAAAAGCGCCCGATTCAATAATGTCAGGAAGTTCTTTCAATATATTTTTTTTGATAAAATCGTCACAGGGATTTATCCCCTGGTCAAGATATAAGGCTCCGATAAATGACTCAGCGGTATTGGCTAAAATATACTGGCGGGCTTTCCCCGTCTCTTTCAATTCGCCGCGGGAAAGCAAAAGAAACTCATTAAACCCCAGTTCTCCGGCAACTTTTGCCAACATCTTGGAGTTCACTAAAGCCGCCCTCCAACTCGTTAATACACCCTCTGGTTTATCGGAAAATTCCAAATAAAGATGTTCGGTAACCACTTTTTCCAATATCGCGTCTCCCAGAAATTCTAATCTTTCGTTGTTGGAAAGTTTAAAATCAGGATTCTCGTTTGAGTATGAACGATGAACAAACGCCTGAACAAGTAAATCTTTATTCTTAAATTTTAAACTCAACTTTTTCTCAAGCCTGCCAAATTTTTTCTCAAAATTTAGATTGGCAAATGCAGAAAAATCTTTCATCAAAATCGATTGTTAAATTATTAGATTGTTAAATTGTTAATCTAATTAAAACTTTTATCAACAATTTAGCAATGTAACAATATAGCAATTTGTTATTTATTTTCTATTTCCTTGTACACTGTTCCCAACACTCCGTTAATAAATTTACCGGAACTTTCCCCGCCAAAGGTTTTAGCCAGTTCAATCGCTTCGTTGATTGCTACTTTCGGCGGAACTTCTTCCTTATCGCTGTATAAAAGTTCATACAAACCGATTCTTAAAATATTTCTGTCTATAATAGTTATCTGTTCAACCGGCCACTCTGGAGCTGCTTTCTCAATAATTTTATTTATATCAGAAAGATGGGAAATTACTCCGCTAATTAATTGCCAAACAAAGTTCTCATCTTTAAGCCCGGGACCAAATTCCTTAATATCCGTTTCAACGATTTTTTCCAAACTTTTTGGTTTTCTGCCATAAAAATCCCATTCATATAAACTTTGCATTGCTATTGACCTTGATAAATGCCGACTCGCCATAACAAATAAGAATTAAGAATTAAATTAAGAATTATAATTTTTTAAAAAAAACATTTCTTATTCAATGTCCTATTTCTTTGATAGTTCTTCCATATTCAACGACTTGCCTTTCTCGCCCGCTTTTCCTTTTTCCTTAGCCGCTATTTCTTTTTCTTTCTTCTTTTTTTCTTTTTTGGTCAGCTTCTTCATAACGTCAATCACCTTTATCCCTTTATAAAAACCGCAGTTTGGGCAAACAGCGTATGGCAAAATAAGCTTGCTGCACTTTGGACAGGCAACCAAGGTTGGAGATTTAATGAAAATATGCATCCGGCGTTGATTTCTTCTAGATTTCGTTTTTCTTTGCTTTGGAACAGCCATAATGAAAAATCAAAAGTTAAAAATCAAAAGTTAAAAATATTACTATAATATAATCAAAGGATAGCAAATAATCATAATTTTGACAATAGCCCTTGTTATATTGGTTCGTTTAATGTTTGTTAAATACCTAACATTAAACATTCCAAACTTTGAAGTAGCTCTATTGAGATATGGAAAAATTGTAAAATAAAGTTTTGGGAAATGAACTACCTCGCCCCAAAAGGGCGAGGTATCCCTCCGGGCGAGTTCTTTCGGTAGATGTATCCTCGCCGCGGAGCGGCGAGGTATTTATTTTCCGAAATAAATAAAAAATTATGTCAGTAAAAAAATAAAATATAGTTCATTTTTTTATAAAAAAAGAAATGCGATTAAGCACTTCTTTAATTAATTTTGCTCCTTTCCGCCACTTCTTGTGGCGATTTGAAGACAAGGTTATCATTCTACTGAGACCTCGGTATGGCCATAGACCTCGGCAT
>CAYLWZ010000028.1:0-2383 GCA_964387825.1 uncultured Candidatus Saccharibacteria bacterium | reverse complement strand
CAAGCGCTCTTGCAACTTTAGAGATAAAAGGTAAAGTAAGAAATTTAGGAGGAAATATTTATACGCCTTCGCGTTAAATTTTAAATTTTAAATTTTAAATTAATGAAACTTATAATAGTAGAAAGTCCCACGAAATCAAAAACAATCAGCAAATTCTTAGGCACCGGGTACAAGGTTCTGTCTTCTTATGGGCACGTACGCGATTTGCCTAAGGGTGAACTTGGCATTGATGTTGAAAACAATTTCAAGCCAAGATACGTCATCCCAACTAAGGCTAGAAAGAATGTAAATATATTGAAAAAAGAATCGGAAAAAGCAAAAACAACAATTCTCGCCACAGACGAAGACAGAGAAGGAGAAGCAATCGCCTGGCACCTTAGCCAAGCTCTTGCTCTAAAAAATCTTCAACGAATTGTTTTTCACGAAATTACCAAACCGGCGATTGAAAACGCTTTGAAAAACCCCAGAAATATTTATATGGACTTGGTTGACGCCCAGCAAACGAGAAGAATTTTAGACAGAATTGTTGGCTATAAAATATCTCCTTTCTTGTGGAAAAAAGTAGCCAGAGGATTATCAGCCGGCAGAGTGCAATCGCTGACCGTCAGATTGATAGTGGAAAGAGAAAGAGAAATTGAAAAATTTAAGCCAGAGGAATATTGGAACATTGAAGCCCTACTTCAAAAAACAGAAAAAACAGGGGGCGACCCCCTGTTAAATAAATTTAAAGCATTGTTGGTTAAAAAAGATGAAAAGGCAATATCCAAGTTAGGCATCAAAACAAAAAAAGAAACGGATGAAATTTTAAACGATTTAAAAGGCGCTGAATTTAAAATTGAAAAAGTTGAAAAAAAAGAAATAAAAAGAAATCCTTTTCCGCCTTTTACTACTTCAACTTTGCAGCAAGAATCATGGAAAAGATTTCATTGGCCCGCAAAAATGACTATGCGAATCAGCCAACAACTTTATGAAATCGGAAAAATCACTTATCACCGAACCGATTCTCTGAATCTTTCTCAACAATCTTTATTCTCGGCTAAAAAGTTTATTGAAAATAATCTTGGCAAAAAGTACTGGGCCGGCTTTTTCAAAAAATATAAAGCGAAAGGCAGAGCCCAAGAAGCCCATGAAGCGATAAGGCCGACTGAACCAAGCAAAACACCAAAATCTTTAAATCTTGATGAAAATCAAATTAAACTTTACGATTTAATTTGGCGAAGATTTATCGCTTGCCAGATGGCGCAAGCGCGCTTTAATTCAATCGTTATTGAAATTGAAACAAAAAATAAAAAACAGACAACCTCGAAGGGTCCCGCCAAGACGGGGCCAACAAATAAATATACATTTAGGGCTACTGGTCAAACCTTAAAGTTTGACGGCTTCCTGAAAATTTATCCAATAAAATTTGAGGAAAATGAATTTCCGTTATTGGAAAAAAAAGAACTCTTGGAACTTCTAAAATTAATTCCTTCCCAACATTTTACCCAACCGCCTCCAAGATACAGTGAAGCTACTTTAATTAAAATACTGGAAGAAAACGAAATCGGGCGACCTTCAACTTACGCTCCTATTTTATCAACCATCCAACAAAGAAATTATGTTGAAAAAAATGAGCAAAGAAAGTTTCAACCAACCGAAATCGGAACAGTTGTTAATGATATTTTGGTAGAACATTTTCCCGAAATTGTTGATATTAATTTTACGGCTAAAATGGAAGAAGATTTAGATAAAATCGCCCAAGGAAAAGAAAAATGGATTGAGATCTGCCGAGATTTTTACGAACCTTTTGAAAAAAATCTTGAGAAAAAATACCAAGAGGTCTCAAAAAAAGAATTCACCGAAAAACCAACCGGGAAAAAATGCCCGAAATGCGGCGCGCCTTTAATAATCCGTCTGGGAAAATTTGGAAAGTTCTACGCTTGTTCAGCTTTTCCAAAATGCAGATATACAGAAGCATTGGAAGAAAAAAAATTGAACACTAAGTGCCCTAAGTGCGGCGAGGGAGAGATTGTTGAAAAACGAACTAAAAAAGGAAAAATATTTTACGGCTGTAACCAATTTCCAAAATGCGATTTCGCTCTCTGGGACAAACCTACCGGAGAAAAATGTCCGAAATGCGGCGCGCTTTTGGTTGAGAAAGGAAAGAAAATTTACCCCGTTAAATCCCCTGTTGAAAACAGGGGTGTCCCGCTAAAAGCGGGGCAATTTAACAGGGTAAAGTGTTCTAACAAAGATTGCGATTTTGAAAAAAATATGGCAAAATAATCGTAATCCTTATTTATTTTGTTTGCCGCGGTGGCGGAACTGGTTTACGCGTACGATTCAAAATCGTATGGGAGCAATCCCGTGTGGGTTCGAGCCCCACCCGCGGCACAAATTTAGG
>CAYLWZ010000027.1:0-2496 GCA_964387825.1 uncultured Candidatus Saccharibacteria bacterium | reverse complement strand
GAAATTGACCCATTCTTTCGCTTCCCTTCGGGCGAAGTGAATTTTATCCATCTTCTTCGTTGCTCGTCGCTTATGTATCCTGCGGATACACTTCACTCCTCCCGCCTTGAATCTGAATAAAATTCACTTCGCTAAATTGACTCTGGTTCGTATCCCACAGTCTAATACGCCGGTGATTTAATCTCGTCAATGGAATTAAAGGGAAACAAACGGACAACCACCCTGCCGATAATATCTTTTTTCGGCACAGTTCCGAACATCCGGGAATCATAAGAAAAAGGACGATTATCTCCCATAACAAAATATTCGTTTTCGGTTAAAGAAACTTTAATGTCTCCATTGGTAAACAAGCCGAGATTAAGATAGTTTGATTCGTTCAGGAGCTGAGTTTTTCCGCCGCTATAAATTGTTATTTTTCCATTTTTAACCTCAACCGTTTCTCCCGGCAGGCCAATAACTCTTTTTATGAAACGTTCGGAAGGTTTTTCTGGATATTTAAAAACTATCACCTCCCCCCTGTCAATATCCCGAAAGCGGTAGCTAATCTCATCAACAATCAAATAATCGCCGTTTTCAAAATTCGGCCTCATTGATTCTCCTCTGACAAAAAAGGGCTGAAATAGAAAATATCTTATCGGAATTACTATCGCTACGGCAATAACAACTATTTTCAAAACTTCCCAAACAAAAGAAAGAACTTTTTTCATATATTGTACATTATATGTATATGTATAGTATATGCTAACAAAATTTTTTTATTTTGGCAAGAAATGATACAATAAATTAATTCTCAATTTTCAATTTTCAATTTTCAATAAATTTTCAATTAATCAATTATCAAATAATAATAATAATAATAATAGATGGTATTTCTAAAAAGTTTGAAAATTGGAAAATTGAGGTTTGTTTGAAAATTGGTTATTGAAAATTGAAAATTACAAAATCTATGATTTTGATAGTTGGTCTCGGCAATCCGGGAAAAAAATATATTCACGCCTGGCACAACCTCGGCTTTTTAGTGATTGACAAATTTAAAGAAATAAATAATTTCCCTGATTTTAAATTATCTAAAAAATCTATCTCTTTAATCTCAATGTCTCTTGTTGATAACAAAAAAATTATCTTGGTAAAACCTCAGACATTTATGAATCTTTCCGGGAAAACAGTAAAGAGAATTATCAATTATCAATTATCAATTATCAATAAATTTTCAATTAACCAATTTTCAAACAAAAATTTAATTATTGTCCACGACGACATAGACATCCCGCTTGGTAAAATCCGCATTTCAAAAGGACGAGGTTCAGCCGGACACAAAGGAGTGCAATCAATAATCAATGAATTAAAAACAAAAGATTTTGTTAGGTTTAGAATAGGAATTAAACCAGCGAACAGCGAACAGCGAACAGCGAACAATCTAAATATTGAAAAAACCAGCGCCAGAGCGAAGCTCGGTGCTGGACTAGTCCCGCACCGAAACAAAGTTTCTGGTGCGGGGTTTGTTCTTCAAAAATTTGATAGAAAACAAGAAAAAATCATAAAAGAAATTATCGGAAAAACGGCCGAAGCAATTGAAATTTCGCTGAAAGAAGGATTAGAGAAAGCAATGAATAGATTTAATAAGTAAGAGACAAGAACTATGGACGATATAAAAAGTATAAACATCAATGATATAAATTATCCAAAACTTCTAAAAGAAATTAAAAATGCGCCAAAAGTACTTTATTATAAAGGAAAAATTCTACCGGAAGAAAAGTGTTTTGCCGTAGTTGGAACCAGAAGATATTCTGTTTACGGAAAACAAGCGGCATTAGAAATCGTCGACGGATTAGCTGAAACAGAATTAACTATTGTTAGCGGATTAGCTCCCGGAATTGACACTTTTGCCCACACCGCGGCAGTAGAGCAAAATAAAAGGACTATTGCTGTTTTGGGCACCGGCATTGACGAAAAAACTATTTATCCCCAATCAAACTTGAAACTGGCTCAAAAAATTTTAGAAACCAATGGTTGCCTTATTTCCGAATATCCCCCGGGGACCAGAGGAACTCAATTTACTTTTCCCCAAAGAAACCGGATAATTTCCGGCCTTTCCTTAGGAACATTGGTGATTGAAGCCAAAGAAAGAAGCGGCTCTCTAATCACCGCAAACCACGCTTTTTCCCAAAAAAGAAAGGTTTTTGCCATACCGGGTTCAATATATTCCCAAAACTCCCGCGGTACCCATTTTTTGATAAAAAAAGGAGCAAAATTAGTTGAAAACGCCGATGATATTTTAAAAGAACTAAAACTGCCTAAAATTACGGAGCCCGGCAATGCAAAGAACAACGCAAGAAGAGGCGAAAACGAAGAAGAAAACTTAATTCTGGAAACCCTAAGAGGAGAAGCCTTATATATTGATAAAATTATTGAAAAAACAAAACTTTCAGCGGCAAAAACAGCAAGCGCTCTTGCAACTTTAGAGATAAAAGGTAAAGTAAGAAATTTAGGAGGAAA
>CAYLWZ010000026.1:0-2833 GCA_964387825.1 uncultured Candidatus Saccharibacteria bacterium | reverse complement strand
ATCAATCATTCCCTTCTTACTGGCCGACCAACTCGTTAGATAAATAGCTTTCACTATTTCCGTCGACTGAGAAAGTTGTTTCTTGGACTTCAGCAGGATTTCGGGATTTGAAGAAGTGTATTCATTTTCAGCAACCTCTGCCTCAAAACCCGAGAGATTAAAAACAAAAGAAAAAATCAAAATTATCCCAGCTATTAGAACCACCGAAATCAAAAAAAACGCAATATAAAACTCGGCAACTTTCATACCATTTTAAAAACAAAGGAGAATAATTCTCTGTTTCTACTCCTTTTTCCCATACTTTCCTAAAATTAGATTCCATCTGATTTTCAATATCTCAAAAAACATTTTAACCACACTTTTTAATTTTACCTTGCTTTCCAGATCATTTACCCAAGTTATGGGAATTTCTTTAATTTTATAACCCAATTTTTTTGCTATAACCAAAACTTCGGGGTCAAATCCAAAACGGCAAATGACAGTTCGGGAAAAAATATCCTGCCCTGCCCTTTCTTTAAAACCCTTAAAACCGCACTGAGTATCTTCAATTTTCCAAAGACCAATAATTATTTTTCTAACTAATTTAAAACCTCCTCCAAAAATTACCTTTCTTAGCCAGGGTTGAGGTACGGCTAAGACCGCCCCTTTAACATCTCGCGAACCGATGACAACATCATGTCCCTTGGTAAACTCCGGCCACATTTTCTCAACTTGATCAATTGAAGTTGCATTATCGGCATCGGTAAAGATTCTATATTCTCCCTTGGCTTCAAATATTCCTTTTTTAACTGCGTAGCCCTTGCCCGAATTTTCGATATTTATCAATTTTAAATTTGGAATTATTTTCTGTAATTCTTTGACTGCTTCTGAAGTTCCATCAGTTGAACCATCATTAACAACAATAATTTCCGATAAATAAAATTGTTTTTTCAAATAATCATTAATTTCCCGCAGGGTCTTCGGCAATCTTTTCTCTTCATTATAAGCTGGAATAATTATTGAAAGGTGAATTTTTTTATTTTGATTATTCATTATTTTATTTTCATTACTAATGTTAATTACGCGACCTACAATTGTATTTTAACATAGAGAATGTTAAAATACTAACAAGAAAATTATAAATTTTAGTTTTAACATTATGTCTAATTCCAACATTTTGTCTAATCGTCTCACAAATTTAATCGCTGCTCTTCTTCTTCTTATAGTATTCTTGCTTTGCTTTTTCAGTATGAAAGGTGATTCAGCCACTATGGATGAAATGTCTCATATCCCGGCCGGCTATTCTTATTTATCCCAGAAAGATTTTAGAATTAACCCGGAGCATCCGCCATTAATAAAGGACTTAGCTGCTGTCCCTCTTTTATTTTTGAACCTGAATTTCCCAACGAATCATCCTTCCTGGACTGAGGGAATTAATGAACAGTGGTGGTTTGGTTCTCAGCTTTTGTATCATTCAGGAAACAATCCTGATCAGATTATATTTTGGGCCCGAATCCCAATGATTTTGCTTTTAATATTTTTAGGGTGGTTCCTCTTTCGCTGGGCGAGAGAATTAGCCGGAAACAAAGCTGCTCTTTTGGTCTTAACCCTATTTTCCTTCTCCCCTACTCTTCTGGCTCACGGGAGATTGGTAACTACCGATATCGCAGCTGCCCTGGGAGTAGTTATGGCTACTTATTTTTGGTTAAAATTTCTAAAAAGCCCGACAAAAAAGAATATAATTTTAGCCGGGTTGATATTTGGGTTGTCAATGCTCTTTAAATTTTCCTTAGCCCTGCTTGTTCCCTTCTTCGCTATAATCACTGTAATTTATGCTTGGTTTTCCGCCTCTGGCGGACCAGCCGAAGGATGGCAATGGCAAGAAAAAGGTTCTAAAAAATGTCTCTTAAGAATTTTGAAATACGTCGGGCTGGCCCTAACCGTAGGAATAGTTGGAATGATTCTTATCTGGCCGGTTTATCAATTTCATCTTTTAAATTATCCTGCAGAACGCCAATTGCGAGATTCTGAAATTATTTTATCTTCAAACGGCTTAATTCCTCTAAAGAATCTTTGTCTCTGGATGGCTGACAAACCGGTATTTCGACCCTATGCTCATTATCTTTTAGGACTTCTAATGGCTACCCAAAGAGTAGTCGGCGGCAATACCGTGTATTTTCTTAATAAAATCTCGAATGGGGGCTGGTGGTATTATTTCCCGACCGTTTATCTTCTAAAAGTACCCTTAGCTTTTCATATTTTAACCTTAATTGCTCTTTTGTATGCAGCTTGGCTAATTATAATTAAAAAGCCTTTTTGGCAAAATACTTTTCATCGGTTAAAGGATTGGATAAAAAATCATTTTCCCGAATTTTCAATGATGGTATTTTTGGCAATTTATTGGTTCACCTCTATAACCGGAACTCTTAATATCGGACTGAGGCATCTTTTGCCTATTTTTCCTTTTACCTATATTTTAGTTGGTTTGGGAATAACAAAATGGATAAAAAGAATATCCGGCGCAACCCTGAAAAAAATGGGAATTTTTCTTGTTTCGGCGCTTTTGGGCTTTTACATAATTTCCTCTCTCCTGGTTTGGCCTCACTACTTAACCTATTTTAATGAAATTGCCGGGGGCCCCCAAAACGGATACAAATATGTAGTGGATTCAAACTATGATTGGGGCCAGGATTTAAAACGATTAAAGAATTGGGCGGACAAAAATAAGATTGAGAAAATTTATGTTGATTATTTTGGCGGAGGTGATACCGAATATTATCTAAAAGAAAAATATGCTTTCTGGTCAGGCGATCGTAATAAAAAAGAACTTCCCCAGGGAAGTTATCTGGCAATC
>CAYLWZ010000025.1:0-3225 GCA_964387825.1 uncultured Candidatus Saccharibacteria bacterium | reverse complement strand
CTGGCATGGTAGCCATGAACATGCAGCTATCCTGCTGGGCGGCAACGAAGGCCGGGGCAGAGACGCTATCGACGGCTGTGCAGTCGTGCCTCGATGACTACAGCGGCACGTCGGATGGAGTGGTTATTGACGTTATCAGCATGGACAACGAACTCGACGCTCCTATCGTGGAACCAGACAACGAAGAGCACAATGAGTTCGGCAAGATACTTGAATTTGAAATCTGGTATGAGGAGTAACCTATGAGTGCGACCCATGGTTTTGGAACTACTCTGGCCGGCGCTACGGCTGGCACAATCGGCGAAGTGCGGAAGTTAGATATCTCCGGCCGCAAGAGAGACAGCATCGACGTATCGAGCTGCGACTCCACGAGCAGCGCCCGCGAGTTCATCCCCGGCATGTATGACGATGGAGAAATCAGCGTAGAGGTTATCTACGACGGCGGCAATGCGGGCGTTGCCAATGCGCTGAACTCCGCGTTCACCGGCAAGGCTGCTGAGACATGGACGATTACATTCCCGGACACCAGCACTTTTGTGGGCAGCGGTTTCATCACAAGCCTGAGCACGGCATCTGCTTTCGAGAGTGAAATCACACAGTCGTTGACCATCAAGTGTAGCGGCGTTTGGACGTTTACCGACGTGGCCGCGTAAAGCAAAAGAATAGGAGGATGTATGTCGCTGACAAGAGATGAATTTCTGAGTCTGCCGAACAACAAGGTAGCGCAGGTTCCGCTGCTGGAAAACTGCGTAATATACGTCCGCGAGATGTCCGGCCTTGACCGCGAACGATTCGAGCTGGCGTGCTACAAACACAGCGATTCCGACGAGCTGTACAGCGCACGCGCCCTGCTGACGATATTCTGCGCGTGTGACGAAAGCGGCAATCTGCTGTTCACCGAGGATGATCTATATGACGTCTCTCGGAAGCCCGCCGCTCTACTCGACGCCATCTATCGGGCCGCAATCGAACTGAATGCTCTCGGCCAAGATCGTGTGTTGGCTCTCGCAAAAAACTCCGAGACAGCCACGGATGGCGATTCGCCTACCGACTAGCACTGGCGATGGGCCGGCTCGACGTGCGGCGGATGCTCTCTGAGATGTCCAGCACTGAGCTGGCATACTGGCAGGCTTACTATCACGTCGAGCCCTGGGGCGAATGGCCGGCCGAGCGCCGAGTCGCCATACAGGATACGCTGATCGCTGGGGCGGCTGGTAGGAGGTGCTCACCGGACGAGTTTCTGCCAGAATCTTGGAAGGCCTCCAAGAAGCTGCAAACATGGCACGAAATGAAGAACGCGGTACTCATGCACTTTGGCAGTAGAGGATAGCTGATGGCAGTCATTGCACAACTACTCGCCCGTGTTGGCCTGGATTCATCTGGCTTTGATAGCGGTGCTCAGCGGACGAAGAAGAGCCTGCGTGGCATCGCCGAAGAATCAGCGCGCGCCCAGAAACGCTTCCAGGCGTGGGCTGCCGCAGGAGCCGCTCTTGGTGTAGCATACCTTGCTGCGCGCAGATTGTACGGCGTGATGAAGTCTATTGTCAGTATGGCCGCCGAACAAGAAGCCGTACAGCGCAAGGTCTACGCAGCCCTGAATCTCGTCGGGGCAGGTACGGATGAAAATGTAGCCAAGACGGTTGCCTTCGCTACAGCTATCCAGCGCCTAACCACCCTCGGTGATGAAGAGCTGCTACAACAGATGGCCATTGGCAAGGCAATGGGCCTGACTACCAAGCAGCTCGGCGAAGCTACCGTGGCCGCCGTAGGTCTTGCGAAGGCGTACGACAAAGACTTGGCGACCGCTATGCGCATCGTTGCCCTTGGGGCTCAGGGCGAAACAACGCAGCTCAAGCGCATGGGCATCATTATCGACCAGAGTCTCAGCCCACAGGAAAAGTACAATGAGCTGATCCGCCGAGGAGCGGAAGCATTTCGTTTGGCCTACGAAGAAACGCAAACGGCCAGCGGAGCCATGATTCAGGCTCAGAATCGCATCGGCGATGTCAAGCAGGCTATAGGCAGGGAACTGCTGCCGACTGCGGCCCACGCATTCAAGGGTATCGCAAGCCTCCTCGAAGCCAACCAAACAGATATGGCCGCGTGGGCTACCAATTCTGCTACGGCAATAGCACACGTCATATCCGGCTACCTCGAACTGCAAAATGCCGCAGGATTAGCCCTTGAAAATTTGGTAGCTCCGGGGATTATCAAAAAGACCGCCTTCGATAGATATTTGCAGGAATTTCCAGAAGACCTTGTGGCGGCAAGGGCCGCAATGGAGAAGGCGAGCAAACGTCCTTGGTTTATCGACATTCGGCCTACGGGTACGAACGAAGTGTGGAATTTCCTGACTCCCTCGCACCCAGAACGGCTCAAGGAACTGGAGAATCAGCTTCGTGATGAGCAGAATATGGTCATGCGAAGCCGCGAAGAGCTGCGCAAGCAGATATTGGCGAAACCTTTAACCAGCAAGTATGAGATTCCAGAGCTGAGTCTATCCGCCGAGGCCGGCAAAGGCGAGCTGGCAAACCGCGAGGCCCTTGATATCGTCGGCAAGTCGATCTACGCGGTACACTTGAAGCAGCTTGACGCACAGCGCGCCATCACGAACGACTACAGGCAGAGCAATGAATATCTTCGCATCCAGCAGGAAATCGAAGAGGCTACAACGGAAGACCTTACTCTACGTAAGTCGCTCATGGATACCCTCAATAGAAAGTTTGAGGGCATCGAACAAGCAAAGCGCCTCAAGGCCGCCAACAATGAGATGGAGTCCGCCTTCAAGCAGAACATAAACGCGATGCTCTGGGAAGGCCAGTCGTGGGGCGACTCCATGATAAACATTGTGAAGGCTATCACGGCCGAGATCATCAACATGATCGTAGTCGAGCAGGCCGCCAAAGCCGCAGCGGGGGGCATAAGTAAGGTGTTCGGTATTGCGCTGAACGCTGTGGGGGCTGCCGCCGGAAGCAGCATTGGTCCGGCCTCTACGTCGCCTACAGTATCCAGCTATCCTCAAGCGACTGCCATGCACGAAGGCGGCCTTGTTGGCTGGCCCCGATTGCACGGCGGCCTTGCGGCGGATGAGTTTCCGGCAATCCTTCAGCGCGGTGAGGCCGTGACACCGAAGGGCGGCCTTCAGGCGACCGTAAACATCATCAACCAGACCGGCCAGAACGTGAAGGGCAAGGTAACGGACACACAATTCGACGGCCGAAAGTA
>CAYLWZ010000024.1:0-3438 GCA_964387825.1 uncultured Candidatus Saccharibacteria bacterium | reverse complement strand
ATATTACTGCCAATAGCGTTATTTTGTCAGTTATTCTATCAATTTCCTTTTTCATCTCTTTATACCACGCCCTTTCTTTATTAAAGAACAAAACTAATTGAATGTACGCCCAGAGGGAATCGAATGAGTTGCCCGAAGGCATTCCCTCCTCCCGCCTTTGGCGGGACTCGGAATTCAGGGAGGGGGTTCTCTACGCTCCTGAGACATAATACAATCCAAAACATCCATAAAGAATGTTTTGGATTGAATGTACGCCCAGAGGGAATCGAACCCCCGACCGCCGGCTTAAAAGGCCGTTGCTCTACCTAGCTGAGCTATGGGCGCTTGTGATTACAAGCCTTCTTCTTTTAGTTTTTTTAGAAGCTCTTTTTGTTTTCTGCTTAAGTGTTTCGGAGTTTTTACTTCAAGTTCAACATAAAGATTTCCCCGGCCGTACCCTGAAAAATGAGGGATTCCTTTATTGGAAATTCTTAAAATTTTTCCAGATTCAGACCCCTCGGGAACTTTCAGTAAAAACTTAGCTCCTTCTAGAGTAATTAGTTCAATCTCGTCTCCTATGGCTGCCTGAGAAAAAGAAATCGGCAGGGAAACAAATAAATCATCCCCCCTTCTTTTAAAGGTCGGATGCTCTTTTAGAAAAATTCTAACATAAAGATCTCCCGGATTTCCTCCTTTTTTGCCGGCTTCTCCCTTCCCGCTGACTTTAATTACTTGATTTGAATCAACTCCGGCAGGAATAAAGATTTCAATATTTTCTTCTCCCTTAATTCTCCCTTCTCCCTTGCAAACATTACAAGGTTTTTCCGGTTTTTGCCCCTCGCCGCCGCATTCGGGACAAACAGTCCAACGAGTGAATGAGCCCAAAAAAGTTCTTTGTATTTGCTGAACTCCGCCTGTTCCGCCGCAGGCAAAACATTTATTAAGGACAGTGCCTGGCTCAGCTCCCCTGCCGTGACAACGGGGGCAAGAAATCATCTTGTAGAGAGTAATCTTTTTTTTCTGGTTTTTTAGAATTTTTTCTAAGGGAATTTCTAAATCAACTCTGATATTTTTACCTTTTTTGAAATCCTTTTTTCTTATTCTTTGACCTCCGCCAGCGAAAATATCTTCAAATATTTCACCCAAATCAACGCCAAAATCAGCCCCTCGGCCCGAAGATTTTCCCCAAGCCCAATTAAAACCAAAACCGGGATCTGGCTGTCCGGAAACGCCATCAAAAACCTGGCCGAATCTGTCATACTGACCCTTTTTTTCCTTATTTGAAAGAATCTGATAGGCCTCGTTTATTTCTTTAAACTTCTTTTCATCTCCTCCCTTGTCAGGATGATATTTATGGGCTAGTTTGTAAAAAGCGTTTTCGATTTCTTTTTGAGAGGCGCTATGAGAAACGCCTAAAATTTTGTAGTAGTCCTTCATACTTAGTTTTACTTTTCTTTATATTCTCCTTCTTCGGCATCTTTTCCCTTATCGTCTTCCGGCTTTTTTTCTTCCGATTTTTTCTTTTCTTCCGTTTGTTGAACGTTTTTGTAAAGTTCTGCTCCGGCTTTCTGAATTATCTGGGAAAGTTCTGAGCTTTTGTTTTTTATTTCTTCTATATTATCACTGTTCTTGGTTTTTTCAAGTTCTTTAATTTTTTCTTCAATTTCTTTTTTTAAACCCTCGTCAATTTTATCTTTGGCGTCTCTAAGTGTTTTTTCCGAAGTGTAAATTAAATTATCGGCAAGATTTCGAGCTTCAATTATTTCTTTCTTTTTTTTATCTTCTTCAATGTTGGTTTCAGCTTCCTTTTTCATTTTTTCAATTTCTTCTTTTGACATTCCGATAGACCCTTCAATTCGGATTGACTGGCTTTTTCCGCTTGCCTTATCTTTAGCCGAAACATTAAGGATTCCATCAGTATCAATGTCAAAAATTACTTCAATCTGGGGAGTTCCCCGCGGGGCTGACGGAATACCGCCTAAAATAAATTTACCTAAGGTTTTATTATCTTCCGCCATCGGTCTTTCTCCTTGTAAAACATGAACTTCTACTGATGTCTGGCTGTCGGCGGCGGTAGAAAAAATCTGGGTTTTATCTGTAGGGTAAGTAGTGTTTTTGGGAATTAAAATAGTGTTTACTCTGCCTAAAGTTTCAATTCCCAAGGAAAGAGGGGTAGCGTCTAATAAAAGCACTTCCTTGGCTTCTCCTCCCATAACTCCTCCTTGAATAGCAGCGCCTAGTGCTACTACCTCGTCGGGATTAATTGATTTATTAGCTTCCCTTCCTAAAAGGTTTTTTACTGCTTGTTGGATGGCGGGCATTCTGGTTTGGCCTCCGACTAAAACTATTTCCTCAATATCTTTATTTTCGAGATTGGCTCCCTTTAGGGCTTCTTTTACCAAATCAATTGATTTATCAATATAGTCTTTTACTAAATTTTCAAGTTGAGTTCTAGTTAATTTTAAATAAAGGTGCTTTGGGCCGGAGGAATCTGAGGTAATGAAAGGAAGATTAATTTCAGTTTCCATAGTAGCTGAAAGTTCGATTTTAGCTTTTTCTGCTGCTTCTTTAATCCTCTGCAAAGCCAATTGATCTTTTGTCAAATCAATTCCCTGATTTTTTTTGAATTCTTTAGTTATCCAATCCATTACTTTTTGGTCAAAATCCTCTCCGCCTAGATGGGTATCTCCGCCTACGCCCATTACTTTAACAGTGTCAGGATCTTTACGGACATCTAAAATCGAAACGTCGAAAGTTCCTCCACCGAAGTCGTAAACTAAAATCTTTTGGCTTTTTGTTTTAGTTAAGCCGTAAGCTAAAGCGGCGGCAGTTGGCTCATTAATTACTCTTTTTACGTTAAGGCCGGCAACTTCCCCGGCGATCCTTGTTGCTTTTCTTTGAGAGTCGTCAAAGTAAGCCGGGCAAGTGATAACAGCGTCTGTTATTTTCTCTCCTAATTTTTCTTCAGCATCCTGTTTTAATTTCTGTAAAATCATTGCGGAAATTTCAGCCGGCCTGTGCCACTTGTCTCCCATTTTAATTTCTACTCCGCCGTCTTTTGATTCTTTAATTTCATAAGGAAGGAGTTTTTTGTCTTTTTGAGTCTGAGGATCAGAAAAACTTCTGCCGATTAGTCTTTTTGTAGAAAAGATTGTGTTTTTGGGATTGGTAATTTGCTGGCGTCTGGCAGTTACCCCGACCAATCTTTCCTGATTTTTAGTTAAAGCAATAACCGAAGGAGTAGTTCTAGCTCCTTCTTTATTTTCAATAATTTTAGGCTCGCCTGTTTCCATTACAGCCATAGCCGAAAAAGTTGTGCCTAAGTCAATACCTAATATTTTTGACATATGTTTTTAATTATTTTTAATTACTTTGAAATTTTTACCCTGGCGGGTCTTAATACCTTGCCGTGAAAAAGATAACCCCTTTTAACTTCTTCAATAATAATTTCCGGTTCAA
>CAYLWZ010000023.1:0-3514 GCA_964387825.1 uncultured Candidatus Saccharibacteria bacterium | reverse complement strand
CGAAAATTTATTACCAGAGGAAAAATTGGTCTCAGAGCTTTCACCCGCCCCCGCCGCGTCAAACGCGGCAGGGGCGGATGTCCCAGCTGCAATAGAGCGGAAAGAACCGGAAGTAATTTTGGCTGAAATCCAAGAAGAATTAGATGATATTACTGAAGAAATTGATATAATAAACCAGAAAATTACTGAATTAGGAGGAGAAAGCCAAGAAGCTCAGGGTGAAGAAAAAGAAAAACAGGAAGAACTGGTTGAAAAAAAGCTGGAAGAGGAAGAAGACGTCGAAGAAGAGAAGGAACCCGCCGAAAGTCCTATGGACAATCAGGCGGGCAAGGAAAAGGAAGAGGGCGTTTGCCCCGATGGAATAGATATAAATACTGCCTCTAAAGAAGAACTGGGAAAAATAGCGGGCGTTGGTCCGGTAATAGCCCAGAGAATAATAGAGGCAAGACCGTTTTCCTCTATTTATGATTTAACGAGAGTGAGCGGGATAAGCGAAAAAACTCTAGAGAACATAATAAAGCAGGATTGCGCTTACGTTGAAGACGATACAGGTCTTGGCAACCCTGGTTTTATTTCTGTTCCTGGCGGAGGTGGAGGAGGTGCTTCGCCTCCGCCAGCAGTGACTTATCCTGAAATTTTAATTTCCGAAGTAAAAATTGCGGAAAAGATAGGAGATAAAAATGTCTTTGTTGAACTTTATAATCCTAACGAGATTGAGGTTGATTTGACCAATTGGTATATTTTTAGAAACGATTCTTCCTTCATCACAAAAACTTTACTTGAAGGAGAAAAAATTCCTTTAAAGGGTTATTTTCTCATTATTAGAAATGGTGCAATTTGGGAGAATCAAGCAGATGTTTTATTTGATGATAAAACATTAAACGAAGATGATAAAATTGCCTTAAAAAATCCAAATGGAGAAGTCATAGATGAGATTTCTTGGTCTCAAATTCCTTCAGGTTTTTCTTTTGGCAGAAAATGGGATGGTCAAAATTATGGAGATTTTGAGATTCAAAGACCTACTCCCAAAGCAGAAAACAGCCAGCCACTCTTGCCCCAGCCGATTTTAGAGGTTTTGCCCAGTAATATAGAATTTAATATTATAGAATCTGATAGCGGTAGCCAAAGCGAAATATTTACCGTTAGCAACAGCGGAGAAGGCGTTTTAGAATGGAATAGTATTATTGAATACGATTCCTCCGCCACAGAAACGAGGTGGCTAACAATAGAACCTGAATTCGGAATGGTTTCAGTTGACAGCCCTTCTGATGTTTTGGTTTTTCCCAATATTTCTGATTTAACGCCGGGTGTTTATGGGGCAAAAATTATTATTACAGATTCCGCGGCTGAAGGAAGCCCCAAGGAAATTGAAGTTACCCTAACTGTTAAAGAAAAAATTTTAGAAGACATTATTTCTCCTGAGGTTATTTTTAATCTTGAGCCAACTCAAACTTCTCTTTCTTTTATGCTCTCTTGGACAGCTGTAGATCCAGTAGGAAGCGCTACTCCTAGCGGGTTAGAAGCGTTTTATCTTCAATATAGTGTTATTCCTCCTGTTCCGCCTGGAGATGCGGCTGTTGTCCAGTATCAGAATCAAGCAGGCGAGTGGAAGAATTGGCCGATACTTGGGGACCTTAATAATGACCAGAATGTGAATTTTCTAGACCATACTATTCTTGCCAATCACTGGATGGAACAAGGTTGCGTTGAACCTGACTGGTGTGATGGAGCTGACTTTAGTAAAGATGGGCAGGTGAATACTTTTGACTTAGAGATTTTTAAGAGCCACTGGCTTAAAAAAGATACAGGCGAGGTGGTGTTAGGCTCTCAAAAAACCGAGCTTAATGTTTTAGGAAAAGACGGATATACTTACAGTTTTCAGATACAAGCTGAGGACAAAGCCGGAAATTTAAGTGAGTGGCAGGAAGCTACAACAACAATCAATCTGCCGAAAAAAGTAGTTATAAACGAGATTCAGATTGATAGTATTACCGGAATAGGAGGCGTAGATGACGATTGGGTTGAATTATATAACCCTTATGATATTGATGTTTCTTTGGCTGGCTGGTCAATCCAAAAACATAGCGCGGACATTATACACGAACCTTGTTCTATAAATAAAAGTTTTTACAAAAAAAATTTTCCAGATGCCGCTGTAATTCCGGCAAAAGGTTTTTTTCTAGTTGTTAGCACAAAAGCTAGTGACTCTTTAAAATTAATTGCCGATATGACAATTGGTTGGTCTTTAACATCTAATAATACCATCTATTTAGTGAGAAACGGAGATGGCATTGAAAGTGGCGATGACTCTGATATCATTGACAAGGTTGGTTTTGGCATGGCCTGTTTTCCAGAGGGAAGTCCAGCGCTAAATCCTCCCGAGGAAAAAAGTATTGAAAGAAAAGAACCAGGCTTAGACACAGATGATAATAGTCAAGATTTTGGGATTAATGGTACTCCTACTCCGACTAATTCAGGAAATGAAGGATAGGACAGGATGTCCTATCTGAGATGTCGGACCTAAAAGTTTTCCACAGTTTGGTTCTTGCCAAATTTTTTGGAAACTGTAAAATGGAAGAATATTGAGGTCGGACAAAATTATGGATTTTCAGAACTTAATTAAAAAAATCCTCGTTTTGATTTTGCTTTTGGTTATTATTGCTGGAGGCGTTTTTTTATGGCAGAAATATCAGAATGAAGGAAAATATGTTGATAGAATAAAAACAATTTTATCAGAAAAGGTTGATTCTTTGAAAGCAATGATTGTTCCTGAGTTACAACTTCCTGAAGATTCAGAACTGGATTTATCTGAGGTTAATATTTCTGCTTTCGTCCCTGACGAGGCTTCGGCGGACAAGAAGAATTTATCAAGAGAAGAAGAAGGGAAAAAAGAACAAGGGGTAATAGTTATTCCTAAGCCTCAGCTGACCCTAGCTGAAATTCAAGAGAGGGTTGAAGAAGTTGCCGAGGAGGCCGAGAGAATAGAGCGGGAAGTTAAAAAATTGTCAGTTTTAGCCGAAATGCAAAAAGAGATTGACGCTATTGCCGAGCGAGCCGAAACAATAAGCCAGCGGATTGGCGGTTTGGCTGAATCGGAAGGAGGGGTTGAGATTTTTGCCCGGGAAAGCGATTTTTTAAATCAGGAAAATGTTGACCCGGTCTAATCCCGCACTCTAATAAAGAGGGTTGTTTTTACCTTCTTTTTGTATTTTTGTTGTTCCTATTTTTCTATTATGGATAAAAATAAACTTTTTGAACTAACTAATAAAATTTATAGAACAACTTTACTTTTTCCTAAAAAAGAGCCTTTGAGATATAAAATAAGAGAAGTGGCTGACGAGATTCTGTCTAATTTAATTGTCTGGGGACTTTTCCACAGCTCTAATCCCGGCAAATTTTCGGCTGTGGAAAACTTCCGTCTTGAGCAGACCAGTCTTGAGCAGACCAACTCTGGGCTGGCAAAACAAAAAGATTTAATCTTTGAAATTGAAAAGGATTTGGAGATTCTCGGAAG
>CAYLWZ010000022.1:0-5206 GCA_964387825.1 uncultured Candidatus Saccharibacteria bacterium | reverse complement strand
TCATCAAGCACCGCAGGGGATTTGTTGACAATAACAGATGACGGCAACGTCGGCATCGGGACGACGGAGCCGGGAACGGCACTTGATGTTGTAGGTAAAATAACTGGTAGTAGTTGGATAAGAGGCACTAACCTTCAGGCGGGTGATGGAAGTTTGGCCAACGCATCATTCAGATTTACAAACGATGCTGACACAGGTATGTACAGAATTGGAACTAATATTCTCTCTTTAGCAACTGCTGCAACGGACAGGTTGACAATTTTAGCAGACGGCAACGTCGGCATCGGGACGACGGGGCCAAGTAGCACTTTAACGGTTCTTGGGACGGATATTACTAACGGGCAGGCGAGGATAGAATATGATAGTTCAAATTATGGCAAATTTACGGTTGATTCTAATGGCGATTTGACGATTACCCCAAGCGGCGGGGACGTTACTGTTGGTGGGAACATTATCGCCGACTCATTTACCGGGCCTTCCAGCCAGTCGGTGACTATCTCAATGGCCCAAGAAAGCGCTTGCACTGAATCAGCTGATGGTTCAGAAGTCGGAGTGTCAACTTCTTGCGCCCAAACGGCGGATAAATCTCAGGGTTGGGTTCAGACAAACAGATTTCAGTATCACACTAGTTATAGCGGTTATTCCGGCCAAAACCTTTGCGGCGGAGCAGCTAGTGCCTGGTGCGATTCGGGAATTGACGCGGCAACCAGCACTGATGATGTCGCCAGTTCTTGGAATATGGCCTCAACAGGTTCTTTAGCTTTAACCGCTTCAACAGTCAAGGGCGCTGTTAAATATACCTGGACAATGTATGCTGATTGGAACGGAGATGGAGATTATACCGGCGACGGATTTTTAGAAGATATGTGGCCAAAAGCTCAGTGGACAGAAGATAGAGATGGCGGTACCGACGGATTTGTCGGAAGCGGCGACCAAACTTGGATGGCGATTGATTTGAATAATACTTATAACGGAGGAGCCGACCCCGACCCTTCAGACAGAATTGTTTCTTTTAATATGCCGACAGTGGCCTCTTCAACTTGCGCAACCTGCGGCAGATTGGTAATCACGGTTAAAGCCAGAGACTCTCAGGGCGCGGTTTTGGCGTCTGGTTCTCTAACTATTGACCCTGAAGGAGATAACGACTTATCAAATTATTCCTGGACTATCGGCGGCTGGTCAGCAACCCAATATGGCGCAACGACAATTAACGCCTTAGGGATGACTTACACCGCTTTTAATTATTATAATATGGGGTGGACGAATTCTACCAGTACTGATAGTTATTCAAGCGCTTACGGGGTATCTTATCAAGACGCTCAGGCCTGGTGTAATCTTCAGGGTGGAAGATTAATGACAATCGCTGAATTGAAACAGGTTAATGACGCTGGACAAACTTGGCCCACTTCTTATGTCTGGTCGCTCTCTCTCTCCGGGCTATCCCAGGATTCGCTTGGCACTCTATTCTGACGGTAGGGTCGACAACAGCAATGTCTCCGCACGCAACAACGACGTTGGGGTTCTTTGTGCCCAGTAGCCCTTTCTTTTTTGGTTTTGCCAAAAAAGAAAGGGTTGATGATTTGTTGATTTCCGAAATTTTTTTAATTTTAATTAAATGGCTAGATATGAACACCTTCCAATTTTTCAAAAATCTTATGATTTCCTGATTCGTTTACAGCATTATGTTGATAGAATGCCCCGTTTTTATAGATACACTCATGGTGAAAAATTAATAAATTTATCTTTAGGGTTTCTATATTTAATAATTCAATCTAACGGTGTTTCTGATAAATATTCAATTTTGATAAAAGCTGACCAGGAATTAGAAAAAATCCGAATTCATATTCGCCTGCTCCACAATTTAAGGTCTTTTACCGAACATCAATATGAAGTTTTATCTCGAGAACTTAACGATATCGGAAAACAACTTGGAGGATGGCTAAAATCAGAAGGCGGCCAAGGAAAAACCTTAAATTTTTAAGATTTTTCCTTGGCCGGAATCTGTTGCCTTGTCGCCTGTTTTAGGGACTGGCGCAGAGCAAGCCAAAGGTTCTTTAAGAGAGCCATAAATTTCTACAAGCTCCTCTACCTCCTACTATAAAATCGCTTAATTAAGTTAAGCGATGGGCTATAGCCTTAAAAACATAAAATGGTGGGGGTAATGGCGGTCAGAAGAAACGGGTTTTAAAATTTTAAGACCGAATTCTTTGGAGAAAAAAAGAACAGGACATCATTGCCTGGTCTAAGAATAATGAGGAGAAAAGGCTGTCTGGTCGCTCTCTCTCAATCCGAACAATCCCAGAAATCGCTTGAAACTCAATTCTGACGGTAGGGTCAACAACAACAATGTCTCCAAACGCAACAACAACAATGGGGTTCTTTGTGCCCAGGAGAAATTTATGGCTTTAGCTTAAAATATTGATAATTATTTTGAGGTTCAAGGAAATAGTGAAAGGGCTTCATATGTTCTTTGAAAAGATGTTTTCTTAGATTATAGCTGTTAGCGTGTCTGGCATAGGCGTACCAGGCGTTGATTGAATCGCAGATATATTTTCTGTTTATTTTTCCCTTTTGATAAAACTGAGTAAATTTTATTAAGCGATTCTTGAATCTTTTGACATTGCCATAACGAACATAGATTACTTGATTTCTGAAATAATAACCGAGGAAATCAATTCCATAAGAAACCGGCATTATTTTGAGTTTTTTGGGGTGTAAGGATTGATTAAGTTTTTTATTTAAAAATCCGTCAATTCTTTGAGTGAAAGATTTGAGTTTTTTCCGAGAGGTGTCTAAAATAATAAAGTCATCCATATAACGAAGATAAAATCTTGCTTTTAGAATTTCTTTAACAAAATGGTCAAACTTATCAAGGTAGATATTGGCGAAAAGTTGAGAAGTTAAGTTGCCAATCGGCATTCCTTTATTTGGAGGTTGCCGTAGAAGCGATTTTTGAAAGGTCGGGTCGGAAGGGGAAATTTTAAAATTTCCCAAGCCGGTTGCCCGGTTTTCAATGATAATTTTAAGGAGCTGTAAGATTTCTTTATCTTTAATTACTTCTGTGATAATCTGAAAAAGAATTTGATGGCTAACTGTTGGAAAATATGATTTAACGTCGCCTTTAAGGTAAAAAGCAGATTTGGTATAGTTTTTAGTTATTTTATGAAAAAATTGTTTGAGCCGCGCTATTGCTTTATGGGTTCCCTTGTTTTTCCTGTTAGCATAAGAATCGCATATAAACCGTTTTTCAAAAAGAGGATTGACTTGAGAATAGACAAGATGGTGAACAACTCTGTCTTTGAAAGCAGCCGCAATGATTTCCCGCGGTTTTGGCTCAAGAACAATAAAACGATGGACTTTTCTTGGCCGCCATTTTCTTGATTTTAATTCTTTTTCAAGGCTAAAGAGGTTTTTTTCAAGATTGAATTCAAAAAGTCTGGTTTCTTCTTTAGATCGTTTTCCTTTTCGGCATTTTTGAAAAGCTTTCAGTAAATTCTGGAATAAAAACTTTCTCTTTCTAACTGACACTTTTTTCAAATGAAATTTTTAAGAGTTTGGACATATTAAATTATGATATACTAAAATAAAAAAATTAAAAATATGAACAAAGTAAAAAAATTCATCAAGTATAATAATCTTTTTATCATTATCTTAGGTCTTATTTTAATGCTTGTTTTGCCGTTGAAAATAGATATTCCCTGGGTTTCGGCGGCGGTTAGAACCGGCTTAGGCAAGGCCATCGTTTTGGTTGTGCCGGATAATATGTCGGTTGATGAATTTTTAGCCAGCGTTGGGTTGTCCGAAAACGGAAATTTTAGTAAGCCAAAAATCAGCGGCAGGATTATTTCTCAAGGACAAGGAAATGTCGCTTCAGAGAATATTGTCTTGTGGCTAAAAGATAAAGACGAAGATGGGATTTTAGATACTCAAGATTTTTCTCGCTATAGCCAAGAAATTAAGACAGAAAAAGAGTTTTTAGAAATAACTAACGACCCTATGTTATTTCCCACGTCTTATATTGGCGTTGAGATTTGGTTAAAAGGAGTTCCTTCGGGAATTTTATTAAAAGCCGGCGCGAGTTATAGTATTGAGAACAATGGTTCAAGTTTGTATTTCAAGTTAAACAACGAGAGCATAGGAAGTTTGTCAATTCCTTCTGACGGTAAAACTCATCAAGTTATTTTGAGCTTTGACGGAATAAGCGCGTATTTAGCAATGGACGGGAAAGAGAAACAGCAATTTACTCCTTCTTTTGCCACTTTATCCCGGAGCGCGGAAAATCTTTTAGTTAATCCCCATTTAGAATCTTTAAGAATATTCAGCCAGCCGATGGGCGAGGATAGATTCAGGGATGCCTACAATGAATTAGCTTCCAGTTTTGGCATGGAGATTTTAGAGTTAGAGCCAGTTTGCCAGCTGACAACTGAAATTTGCGATGGCTTAGACAATGATTGCGACAGCTTAGTGGATGAGGATTTAATCCAGCAATGCGGGAGCAGTGATATCGGAGCTTGTCAATTTGGCGTTCAGACTTGCCAAGACGGCGTCTGGAGCGAATGCCAGGAGGCGATAGAGCCAACCGAAGAAATTTGCGACGGTTTTATTGATGAAAATTGCGATGGCGTTATTGATGAAAATTGCGATGGCAATATTAGCGAAAGTCCTGGGAAAGGAGGGACTGGAACAGGAGAAACCGAGGGAGAAGAATGTGATTCAACGCATTTGAATTTATGCGTTAATCAACCTGATTGTGAAACCGTCAAAGGTTTTTGGTATAAGGATGCCTGCAATTCCGAGCCGGAAACGTCTGCCTGTATTTTAGATTGGCAATGCATTGATTGGACGCCTTTACCTGAAGCGAATGCCTGCGGCGAGACGTTCACTCAAACCAGAACTTGCGTTGACGCCAATGAATGCGGTAATGAAGAAGGAAAACCAATTGAAAGCCAGGAAGAGATAGGAACCGACAATACATCTTGCGGCGCCACAAGTTGCGACGCCAGATTGAATTTAACAGGCGAATGCCAGAACACTTGCGCCGAAGGAACCTGCCAATCCTGCGTTCCAACCTGCTCCTGCGCCACTGGTTATCAAAAAGACGAGAGCGGCGCCTGCCAACTAATACCGCCGGCAGCAGAAGAATAAAAACTCAAACTGGGCGAGGGCAGACCTCGCCCAGTTAAATGGGCGAGGTCTGCCCTCGCCC
>CAYLWZ010000021.1:3894-5343 GCA_964387825.1 uncultured Candidatus Saccharibacteria bacterium | reverse complement strand
GACGCAATAATTCTGGCTGCAAATCATTCAGAACTCGTCAACGTATATTATCATAATACGTTTCCTCGTCCTTCATAATTTTCGCTCAGAATTCTTGCGTCTCGCTACGAAAAATATTATTCAACACTCTCGTAATAAATTACCTTGAATTATACCATGCAAAAATTATTCTTCAAAGTTAAAAAGTTTGTCATTGACATTCTTTTTCCTAAATTTTGCTTGAATTGTGGGAAAGAAGGAAGTTATCTCTGCGAAGATTGCTTTTCCTTGATTGATGTCTCGGAAAGGCAGTATTGCCCTTTCTGCTCTATCCCAAAAATTGTTTTAGACGGCCGAACCTGTCCCTCCTGCCGGCGGTCAAAAAAACTAAACGGACTCTACTCTGCCGTTCCTTATAATAATTCTATAATAAAAAAACTTATTTATCAATTTAAATATTCCCATATTAAAGAACTCGCCAAACCATTGTCCTCGTTAATTACAATCCATCTTGCAAATTTAAACCCCGTTAGAGATTCTGAGAACGTGGATAAATCAAAGAAAGAGAATATCTCTAATAGGGCAAGCAAAGTAAAAAATCTCTCCGGCTTTGTTTTAATGCCTATCCCCCTTCACAAAAAGAAATTAAAAGAGCGCGGATTTAATCAAGCGGAAGAAATCGCCAAACAACTTTCAAAAACTTTAGGCGCCTCGGTTCTCTCTAATATTCTGGTTAAAATAAAACAAACCCTGAACCAAGTTGACTTAAAAAAAGAAGAAAGAGAAAAAAACATTAAAGGGTCTTTTTCTTGCCAAAAGCCGGATTTAATTTTTGGCAAAAAAATCTTATTAGTGGATGATGTTTTTACCACCGGCTCCACAATGGAGGAAGGCGCCCTAACTCTGAAACGAGCGGGCGCCAAACAGGTTTGGGGAATAGTTGTTGCCAGGGGATAAATAAACAAAACAGTTCCGCTTTAGCGGAACTGTTTTCTTTTGGCGGAGGGGGTGAGATTCGAACTCACGAGTCCGCGAGGACGTCGGTTTTCAAAACCGATGGAATAAACCACTATCCGACCCCTCCAAAAAAAACGCGGAGGAGGTGGGACTCGAAGAGTTGCCCGAAGGCTCCCGCCTATGGCGGGATCGGGAAGTTGAATTCTCGCCACATCCTCGCTCCATAAAACAAACTCAAAACCAAAAAGGGTTTTCCGTTTGCTTGCGGAGGAGGTGGGACTCGAACCCACAAGCCGCTTGCGCGGCATGGATTAGCAATCCATTGGAATAGCCATTATCCGACTCCTCCCCTATATTTTTATATTACTTGTTAGGATTGATTAAGTCAATTGTTTTTAAATCAATTTTATGATAAATTTAATAAATAACCACAGTCTATGCCCTCGTAGTTCAATGGATAAAACGCTAGCTTGCGGAGCTTGAAATGCAGGTTCGACTCCTGCCGAGGGCACA
>CAYLWZ010000021.1:0-3794 GCA_964387825.1 uncultured Candidatus Saccharibacteria bacterium | reverse complement strand
GACTCCTGCCGAGGGCACATAAATAAAATATTTCTGGCGGATAGAGAAAGTAGGGACGTTTCCTGCTTTTCTTTCTCGTCCCTACTTTTCTAAAAATAATTTATTATTATGACAGACTTTACAAAAATTTTAAGCTATGGTTTTTGGGACAATTCCCTAACGGAATACCTAATAGCTTTGGGTATTTTTCTTTTGGCGTTCATCGTCTTGAAAATTTTCAAAAAAATAATAATAGCAAAAATAAAGAAAGTTGCCGACCATACTGAAACCGACCTTGACGATATGTTGATAAAAATTGTTGACTCCATAGGATGGCCATTTTATCTGTTTTTGTCTTTGTATCTTTCTTTCCAATTCATCCAATTGCCGGAAATAATAGGAAGAATATTTTTCTTTATTGTTCTTATCTTAATATCTTATTATATTGTTAAAGCCGCCCAAGAATTAATTGATTACGGCTTTGGCAAGGTAGTTCAAAAAAGAAAAAAAGAGGATGAAAAATTCGATGCCTCGGTTTTAAATCTCTTGAGCAAAATTACCAAAGGCGTTTTATGGGTAGGAGCGATTGTTATTGTTTTGCAAAACTTGGGATATAATATCTCCACCCTGGTCGCCGGATTGGGAATCGGCGGAATAGCTATCGCTTTCGCCTTGCAGAATATTTTAGGCGATATCTTTGCCTCTTTTTCAATTTATTTTGACAAGCCGTTTAAAATAGGCGATTTTATTATAATTAAAGACGATTTGGGAACGGTAAAAAAAATCGGCATAAAATCCACCCGTATCCAGACCCTCCAAGGAGAAGAGTTGGTGATATCCAATAAAGAATTAACCGAATCAAGAATTCATAATTACAAAAAAATGGAAAGAAGGAGAATAGTTTTTAGTTTCGGGATAACTTACGAAACACCGACGGAAAAAGTGAAAAAAATTCCCGATATCGTAAAAGAAATAATAGAGAAAATTGAACTAACGGAATTAGACAGAGTTCATTTTAAAGAATTCGGCGATTTCAGCTTAAATTTTGAAATCGTCTACTATCTAAATTCTTCGGATTACACAAAATATATGGATATCCAAGAAGAAATAAATCTCGCCCTTAAAGAACAATTTGAAAAAGAAGGCATTGAATTCGCCTATCCCACCCAAACGATTTTCTTTAATAAAACCTAAATTTAACCTTAAAAATAAAAAACGGCAGAGAACAGTTCTCTGTCGTTTTTTATTTATGATAGACAAAAAAAGGGAAGTTTCATATACTTACTATAAACACAATGTATTTTCATGAATTTATCAACTCCTATTGAAAAAATTTCCGGTATTGGGCCTGTTTTTCAAAGAAAATTGAAAAAACTGGGCATTAAAACAATTCAAGACCTTTTTTTTCATTTTCCTCACCGCTACGAGGATTTTTCTAATTTGATTCCGATTGCAAAAGTAAAAATTAACGAAATTTGCACTGTCCAAGGAAAAATCTTGGAAATTAAAAACAGCCGAACCTGGAAAAAGAAAATGACTCTCACTCAGGCGGTTATAGAAGATAAAACCGGCGCCATAGAAGCGGTTTGGTTCCACCAACCATATTTGACAAGAGTTTTAAAAAAAGGCGATTATATTTTTCTCTCAGGAAAAGTAGTAGTGGGGAATAACAGAATATACTTAAGCAATCCTGCCTACGAAAAGGTTTCAAGTTTCAAGTTTCAAGTTTCAAGTTTGGCTCATACCGGAAGATTAGTGCCGGTTTATCCGGAAACCGAAGGACTGTCTTCAAAATGGTTAAGATATATTTTGAAGCCATTGCTTATTAATTTTAAAAACAAAATTCCTGAAACCTTGCCCGAAAAAATAATAAAAGAAAACAAATTTCTGCCTATTAATCAAGCGCTCTGGCAAATCCATTTCCCTGCCTCGGAAAAGTTAGCCAAAGCGGCCCAAAAAAGATTTTCTTTTGAAGAGCTTTTTTTAATTGAACTTTTTGTTTTGAGGGAAAGGAACCGGCTGGCGAAAGAAAGAGCAATTTCTTTCCCTCTTAATTTAGAACTAACCCAAAGGTTTGTTAAATCCTTGCCTTTTAAACTTACCGACGCCCAAAAAAAATCTGCCTGGCAGATTTTAAAGGATTTAGAAAAAGACCGGCCGATGAACCGTCTCTTAGAAGGAGATGTCGGCTCGGGAAAAACAGCGGTAGCTGTTATGGCCGCTTTAAACGTTATTAAGGCAGGCTGGCCCGCCGGCAACGCTTTGCCAGCCCGACAGCCTGACGGCAGTTATGGCGGCGGGCGTAGCAATGCGGGCTGGCAGGTTGCTTTTATGGCTCCGACCGAAATTTTAGCCAAACAGCATTTTCAAGAAGTGGCTAAACTCCTCTCTGATTTTAAAATAGACATTGGTTTATTAACCGGCAAACAAGACCAGTTTCGTTCAAAAAAATTAAAAAACGAAGTGATTGAAATTTCCCGGAAAAAGTTGCTTGAAAAAACTCTCAGCGGAGATATTAATATTTTAATAGGCACCCACGCTTTAATTCAAGATAAAGTAAAATTTGGAAAACTCGGATTAGTTATATTAGACGAACAGCACCGTTTTGGCGTGGAGCAAAGAGCCAAACTCGTTAAAGAATCAAGAATCAAGAATCAAGAATCAAGAATAATTCCCCATTTGCTGTCAATGACAGCCACGCCAATTCCCCGCACCCTTGCCTTAACTGTTTACGGCGATTTAGACCTCTCTTTAATCGACGAATTACCCAAAGGAAGAAAAAAAATAATTACTAAAACAGTAAACCTGGGGGAACGGAAAAAATCTTATGATTTCATAAAAAAAGAAGTTAAGAAAGGAAGGCAGGTTTTTGTAATTTGTCCCCGAATTGAAGGAAATAATTTTGAAGAAGAAAACAATCTATCAGAGGCAAAATTAAGCTGGGCTAAAGTAAAAGCGGTTAAAGAAGAATATGAAAAATTATCAAAAGAAATTTTTCCTCGCTTGAAAATCGGAATGCTCCACGGAAAAATGGCTGGCAAAGAAAAAGAAAAAATAATGAAAGACTTTAAGAACAAAAAAATTAGCATTTTGGTTTCAACTTCGGTAATTGAGGTAGGAATTGATGTCCCCAATGCCAGCGTAATACTCATTGAAGGAGCAGAAAGGTTCGGTTTGGCACAGCTCCATCAATTCAGGGGAAGAGTAGGAAGGTCAAAATACCAATCCTACTGCCTTCTATTCACCGATTCTCCTGCCCAAAAAACCCGAGAGCGCTTAAAAGCTTTGGTTGATTCTGAAGACGGTTTCGCTTTGGCCGAAAAAGACCTCCAAATCAGAGGGCCCGGCGATTTTAGGGGAACAAGGCAATGGGGCATCCCTGACTTAATGATGGGTTCTCTTAGCAACGCGCGTTTAGTGGAAAAAACAAGAGAATCAGCTAAAGAAGTTCTTCAAGAAGACCCCCAATTAAAAAAATGTCCCGCCTTGCGGGAAAGAATGGGAAAATTTAGAGAAAGAATCCATCTGGAATAACAACACCTACCGCCGTCATACATATTACCGTCATATCACCGTTATATTATTACCGATGACAGAAATCCTACGTACGATCGTAGGATTTTTGTCATCGGTTCTCTCGGAATTTTTCCGTCACCCAAAAACCCATATATTTTCCAAACATCCAGCGAGTTTGAGCGTCCAAAGCGGGAAGAGCGGCAAAAAATATCATCATAAAGGGAAATAAAAGCCAGCCGAAAGCAAAAATTAAATATTTAAAACGGCCGTATTCCGGCGGTTTGGGAGGAAGTATAAGA
>CAYLWZ010000020.1:0-5480 GCA_964387825.1 uncultured Candidatus Saccharibacteria bacterium | reverse complement strand
TTTTATTGACTTTTTACTTAGTTTGTTGTAATATCCAAAACAATAAAAGAATGAAGCAACTTAAAAACTTAATAAAGAAAGGGGGTGAAGTAAATAGTTTTGAATTATGACGGCGGAATTATTAATTATGCAATGAGATTAATCTTTAACCATAGGAGGATAGAAAGATGGAAACTTTTACCGATAAACTGATTAATGCTATTAGAGAAAAAAGAAGCGTCTTGTGTGTAGGACTTGACCCTCAATTTAAAATGATTCCTGTCAACATTCGGAAACAGGTTCGGGAAGCAGCCGGATGTAGTTGGCATGGAATCGGTGCTGTATTTCAGGCATTTAACCGGCAAATTATAGACGCGGTTGAACCTTTCGTAATAGCTGTTAAACCTCAAATGGCTTTTTACGAAGCATACGGCGATGCGGGCGTATGGGCTTTTAAGGAAACAGTGAAATACGCAAAAGGTAAAGGATTAGTGGTAATTGAAGATGCTAAGCGAGAAGATGGAGGTGATACGGCCCAGGCCTATGCTGATGGCCACATCGGTCAGGTGGATTTTTGGGGAGAGGATGACCAAACTTTTAGCAAAAAACCCTCCCTTGACGTGGACGCTATTACTATTACTGCGTGGATTGGTCAACCGATGCTTGATCCATTTATAGAGATTGTAAAGAGTCAAGGCAAAGGGATCTTTGTGGTAGATAAAACCTCTTTCAGGCCGGAATCTGTTATCCAACAAAAAAAGACAGAAGACGGCATAACTAATTGGGAAGAATTAGCTCACCGAGTCTTTGAGTGGGGATACGGCACTGAAGGAAAATATTGTTATCGAAACCTTGGAGTGGTTATGGGAGCTACCTATCCTGAGGAAGCAGAAATTATGAGGAGAATTCTTCCTGATGCTTGGTTCCTAATCCCCGGTTATGGAGCCCAGGGAGGAGGAGCTGACGGCGCGGTAGTCGGATTTAACAAAGACGGCTACGGCGGAGTAGTTAATTCGTCACGAGCTATCACCTACGCTTACGCCAAAGGCCAGTTCCAATGCGAACCAAAGAATTTCGCCAAAGCGGCAGCGAAAGCGGCTGAGTTTGCCAGAGACGACCTAAATCTCGCTTTACGAGTAGCTGGCAAACTTAATTGGTGACCAAAAGCCAGGTTTCTTTTTCAAGAAACCTGGCCAAAAAACTTAAGGAGGTAGAGATATGGATAAAAATACCGAGCATTATTTTCTCCCAGAAGAGAAAAAGCTTCTCAGGTCTATGCAAAAAGCAGGGATTGTCAGGGTAGGTGAGTTAACTCAATTGAAAGACAAATCGATGTCCCCTATTTATGTAGATATGAGGGACCGTCTAACCGATGACCATCCGGAATTACTGCCGTTGGTTGGTAAAATTTTTGCTCATAAGATAGCGGATATTACTAACCAGTATAAGCCAGGATCAAATATTAATCATCTCGGTCAAGTAGTTATCGGTGTGCCTGACGCTGCTCATCCTTTAGCCGCGGCAACGGCCACTATGGCTGCTTTAGAAGGACTGCCAATTTCTTTATTGGTGCAGAGAAAATCTCCTAAAGCCCATGGAACGGCTGGCCAGAAAGAAAAACTGGTCATTGGTAAACCCAAACCCAAACGAGAGTACAATCTTATAGACGATGTTATCACTACTTCCAAGAGCAAGAGAGAATCCATCGCTATTATGGAGAATGAAGGATTTAAGATAAAACGAGTTTTTGTCTTTTTTGACCGGCAACAGGGTGGAGGAGAAAGCCTACTCAAAGATGGCTATGAATTCCACGCCGTCTTCAAGTTAATGGAGGTAGGAAAGTTCTTTTTAGACGAAGGTTTGATTACTTCAAAACAATACGACGATGTGGTGGAATTCATTGATACCCATCAAGTAGAATAAAAAAGAATAAAAGGAATTTTATTCTCAAAAGACCTGTTAGGTTCGTCTAACAGGTCTTCTTTATTTAGGATTTTGAATATTTACCAAAAAAATAGGGGCTCAATTGCTATGATCCCCTTTATGTAAAACTCTTTTAAAAGAACTAGAGTGATTTTGCAGCGCGGGTTTGGGAAAAACTGCGACTATGAACCATCGCAGTCCGCTGAAGGTCATGGTGGTACGGCCTTCTCTCACTATAGGACATGAAAAAAATGTGAAAAAACAGAATGCGTCTGAAAAAAATGTGAAAAAACAGACGTACCGCGCAGAACGGTGAAGAGAAAAGCGCTATGACCTTAAAGGATAAACCCGTTCGGGCTTTCCTCGTTTATTACTTGGGTAATAAACGTTTTTAAACACTTCAGGGAGCTGTGTTCTTTAAAATAACTATCCCAAACCCAGACCAAAGATACGGCATTTTTATTATATCATTCTTTTTAACTTTCTTTCAAGTCTTGTCGGCTGTTTCTTGCGATGTTTGGCTGAAAAATCAAGAAAGTTTCTAATTGTCCTCTTTTCAAGCTCGTTTAAATTTCTGCCTCTGGGAGGAATAGTGCTCCAAAAAGCAGCCATTAAACCGCGGACAACATTAACCGGGTTTTTCTTTTGGCGCCGAATTCCGCCTTTGTCAATCAAATGCATCAATCCGTTTATTTTTCGCAAAAACGACCTCTTAATAAAAATCTGACCATCTTTTATGCCAATGCCAGTGATAACAATATTCTGTTTTCTAATATCAACGATAGCTATTTTCCGATGATTAATTTCAAAGTCGGCTTCCTTTATCACTTTTCTGATAGCTTCTCTTTTCTTTTTACCAAATGGTCGTTTAGAAGAAAAAATCAAATCGTCAAGATAGCGAGTGTAGGTCAGATGATATTTTTTGCCTAAAATCGCCATTTCTCTATCAATTAAACGGGCTGCAACCAAATTTGCTAAATCTGGCGATGCCGGACCGCCAATCCGCAAGGTTCCCGAATGCGAAAGGCAATATTCCTTTAGAAATTGATTCAACTCATCCGATGTCGCTAAGTCAAGTCCGAGATGCTGGTCAACCAGACAAGAAATTATTTGATTACCCTTTATACTTAGATAAAAATCCTTTATATCTAATAGATAGAAATAGTAATTGCCTGTCTTTATGTGACGTAAAACATTCTTTAACGGATTGTTGCCTGGAAGAATCGCTGTCGCATAATGAAACTTTATCCCGTTTCTCTCTAAACGCAATCTGATAATCCCGTAAAACATCTTGGTAATTCTTGACATCGGTTTATTAGGAGCTGAAATTATCCTAATTTTGACCGTTCCCGCTAAAGGGTTTTTGTCTTTAATCTTAAAAATTTTGTAATCTGGCTCTTCTGTTTCGTTAAGCGATACCCTCCCCTTAATAGCTTCCAAAATATTAAAGGCCATCATATAACCTCCTTTCAGTGTTTTTATTTTTTAAAGGACAAGTTATTTACTTTATTGCTTCCGATATAAATTACATCAAATCAAAGAAAAAAGCAAGCCTATGAACCAGTACATACGCTTGACAAAATTAAAAGAGAGAAAAACCGGGGCCAATTCTATTTTTCAGAAAATAAAAATAGAATGAGAATAAAATTGACCTATTTTTTTATTTTTAATACCGGTTACGGAATTTGCCCTGTTATTCAACAGGACACCCTGATGAACCTTAACTTGGTGCCCTCAAAGGGAGTCGAACCCTTGTCACCAGAATGAGAATCTGGCGTCCTAAACCACTAGACGATGAGGGCTTTCTATATATATTTTATATATTTTACCATAAAATTCAAGTTTTGAATATAGATTATCCAACACTACTCTTCTTTTTTCCTCTAATAATGCCCGACCGAAGATTGAAAGGGCTTCAGAATGTTTTTTCTGAAGTTATTTCGCTCCTTCATCTTGATAACCAAGACTATATTCAGGCAAGAAACAATAACAAAAGAAAGAAAATAGAAATAAACACAAAAGCAAAAATCATTTTAAACCCATCCATAAAGCCAAAGGCATCAGTTCTTTTACCCTTGATAGATCTTTTGAGAAATAAAAAGATAAAAAAGGACGAAGTCCTAATTATTGACGACAATCCTTATTTTTTAAAGATTGCCAAAAATTTAGGATTTGGAATTTCCGCAATGAAACCTTGAAAGGAGAACGCTTAACGTTCTCCTTTTTCTTTCCTGTTAAAATTTGTCGCGTAATAAATAATTGCCGGAGATAGAACTTGTTTAAAAATAGGCCTTGATTTCTTGAATCACCTCCCCCATTTTCATTTCTTTGGAGCCATCAACTAATATTAAGTCGCCTTCCTTTATTATGTCCTGAAGATATTTTTTTGCCTTATTAATTTCCTCAAACTGGAAGATATTACTGTCCGGCATCCCCTTAATCCTGGCTCCTTGGGCGATAAATTTAGCCCTAAGCCCAACCGTAACAAGCAAATCTGAAATCTCAGCTACTTTCTCGCCAATTGTTTCGTGCGCCTCAATAGAATACTTCCCAATCCCCAAAACATCTCCTAAAACGGCTATTTTTCTTCCTTTAATCTCTTCAAGCTCTCCCAAAATTTTCAGAGCGCCAAGCATTGAAAAATAAGTGGCTGATTCGCTGTCGTCAAGAATTAAAGAATTTTTAATTCCTTTAATCAATCTCATCCTTCCGGGAAAAGATTTATAATCTTTAAAGCTCTGGGAAACATTAACTAAATTTATATTATTTACTTTAGACAAGGAAACAGCCGCTAAAATACTATAAATATGCTCCTTGCCGAATAATTTTTTAATCCAGAATGGAATTATATTCCCCTCAAAATTTATTTTAAAATTACTCCCTTTAACATCAACATTAATATCGCTTGCCTTTAAATCCGCCCTTTCTTGAAATCCATAAGTTAAAACATTGGCTCTTGTCTCATCTTTTATTTCCCGAATTGTTTCATCGTCAAAATTTAAAATCAGAAAACCGTAAGTTGGCAGAATTTCCGCCAATTTTTTTGTTTTGAGAATTTCCTCCTTATCACTATTGAAAAAAAATTTATCCTGCGGAACCTCGCCAAAATGAGTAACTATCAACACCGGCAACCTTGATTTCCTAAGATAAAAACTAAATTTTTTCAATTCCCCTGGTTCCGACAAGCCAGATTCAAAAATTAATATTTTCTTTTTTCCTGAATAAGATTT
Organism: uncultured Candidatus Saccharibacteria bacterium; assembly: GCA_964387825.1. Lineage (GTDB taxonomy): Bacteria > Patescibacteriota > Minisyncoccia > Minisyncoccales > GWA2-38-27 > CAYLWZ01. The sequence continues at coordinate 348 of CAYLWZ010000020.1, read as the reverse complement.
TAAAAGCTGAGAAACGGTCTGAAAAACGTAAGAACGGCCTTTGCCGACTATAAGAATAACCTGCGGTTTTTTAAACAAAAATGAAATTTTTTTAAAAAAATTCAACATAAATTATTATTCCTCATAATCCGGAGGTATTTGCTCATAGTCTATAATATATTTTGCCATTTCTTTAAATATCGGCGTCGCCGAGTATTCAGAACTTGTGGTTTCAGGATTATCAAGTTTCACCAGAATTAAGAACTTAGGATCAAAAGCAGGAGCAAATCCGATAAAACTCTGCCAGGTTTTATTGGCTGAGTATGTTCCTTTTTCTGGTACCTGAGCAGTTCCTGTCTTTCCGGCAAT
>CAYLWZ010000019.1:0-6642 GCA_964387825.1 uncultured Candidatus Saccharibacteria bacterium | reverse complement strand
AGACCCTGACCATTTCCTCTGACTATAGCTTAGCGAATCTGTTTGGTGTCTGGGTTGTAAAAATTTTTAAAAAGTAGTAATATAAAAATGATTTTAAAAATAGTAATATAAAAATAATAATAAAAACAATATGGAGAAATCATCAAATTATCTTAAGATGTGCGAAAAGATCTCTAAACTAAGCATTTATTCATTAGTTTTTCTTCTCCCAATTTTCTTTCTGCCTTGGACGGGAGATATTCTTGATTTCAATAAACAGGCATTGCTTGTGTTTTTAGTTTTTGTCTCATTTTTTGCCTGGCTCTTGAAAATTATGATTTCGGGAAAATTTAAATTTAGCGTAAGTTGGATTCATCTTCCGATTGTGATTTTATTTTTGGTTTTGCTTACTTCCACTTTATTTTCCTTATACCCTTATGGAAGTTTCTGGGGCTGGCCGCAAGTTAGTTCAGGGAGCTTGCTTACCTTGCTTAGCTTTATTCTCTTTTATTTCTTGGCGGTTAATGTTTTTAAGAAAGAAGAAATTTCTTTTTTAACAAAGCTTTTGATTTTTTCCGGTTTTTTAGCCCTGCTTTTCGGAATATTCCAGCTTTTCGGAAAGTTTTTGTTTCCTTTTGCTTTCAGTAAGACGCCTTCTTTCAATACAATCGGTTCTCAAAGCAGTTTGGCTGTTTTCGCCGCTGTTTTGTTGCCTCTTATCACCCTATTTATCATCAAAACCAGAAAAAAACTATTAAGGGTATTTTTTATTGCAGGAGCTGCTTTAACTATTTTCTTTTTGATTTTAATTAATTTTTCAGTTGCCTGGTGGCTGGTTCTCATCGGCGCTGTTTTGGTTATTACTTTAGTTGCTCAAAAAAGAGATGTTCTCAATAATCGCTGGTTAACGTTGCCAATGGTTTTTTTAGCTATCTCTTTGCTTTTTATTTTTTTGAGATTTCAGATTCCTGGCCCTTCAAATGTTCCCACAGAAGTATTTTTAAATCAAAGAACAGGGATGGACATTGCCTGGAAAACCCTGAAAGAGAGCCCTGTTATCGGGAGCGGTCCCGGAACCTTTATATTTGATTTTTCAAAATATAAAACTACTGATTTTAATAAAAGCCAGCTGTGGAACGTAAGGTTTGGGAAAAGCGGTTCAGAATTTTTAAACAGTTTAACTACTACGGGGATATTAGGCGGACTTTCTTTTTTGGCTTTAATCGGAACTTTCATTTTTTACGGGACAAAAGCCCTTTTTCTGAAGCGGAGAAAAGGAAAGAAGCAAGACTTGAATAAGAATGGAGAGATAGAGGTAGATATTAACGATGAATTAGAAGGAGAAGACGAAGGATTCTTTTGGGTTTTATCGGCGGGGATTTTTATCAGTTTTTTGGTTCTAACTGTCGGATATTTTTTATACAGCTCAAATTTATCTTTAAATTTTGTTTTTTTCTTGTTTTTAGCAGGATTTGTCGCCTTGGTTTTTCCGAAAAGGGAATTTCTTCTTAAGCCGTCCTCTTTAGGAGCTTTAGTTTTCACTTTTATATTTACCTTGCTTCTCGTTTTTAGTTTAGGGATTTTTATTCTTGAAGCGCAAAGGTATGTCGCTTCAGCGTATTACCAGAAAGGAATGAACGCCTGGCAGCAAAACAAGAGCGAAGACGCTGTCAGGTATATGGAAAAAGCGGTAGTGATAAATTCTAAAGTTGATATGTGTTGGCGTCAATTGTCCCAGTTTTATCTTCAAATGGTGAACGAGACGACCCAGAGGGAAGATATATCTAAAGACGATATTAATAAACAGATTCAGCTTTATATAAACAATGCCGTAAATTCTACCAAAGCGGCCGTGGATACAAGCCCTGAAAATGTTGCTAATTGGTCGGTGCGAGGATTTGTTTATAAAAGCTTAATAGGGATAATCGGCGGAGTAGGCGATTGGGCGGCAAGATCTTATGATTCTGCTTTAGAATTGGAGCCGGCCAATCCTTATTTCCCCACTCAAAAAGGGCTTGTTCTTCTTCAGCAAGCGTCGTTTTTATCGGAAGACAGAAAAGAAGAAAAAGTTAATATCTTGAAAAAAGCCGAGGGGGAGTTTGAAAAAGCGATTGAACTGAAAACTGATTACGCTCCCGCTCATTTTCAATTGGCAATGACTTATCAGGCAGAGGGGAGACAGGAAGAAGCGATTAAAAAATTGGAAGTGACGAGAGATTTAGCTCCTTTTGATCTCGGCCTGGCTTTTCAATTGGGCGTGACTTATTATCAAAATGAAGATTACCAGAAAGCGAAGACAGAACTTGAAAGAGCAGTTTCTCTGAGCTCGAACTATTCTAACGCTTTATATTTTCTTGGTTTAGCTTACGACAAGCTCGGCTTGAGCAATAAGGCGATTGACGAGTTTGAAAAAGTCGCCGAATTAAATCCGGGCAATCAGCAGATTAAAAAGATTTTGGATAATTTGAATTCCGGGAAAAATATTCTGGAGGGATTAGTGGAAGAACAGCCGCCAACGGTTCCTATTGAAGAGGAACAACCAGAAATAAGAAATCAACCCTTGGAGAAATAAATTGTTAAATTGTTAAATTGTTAAATTATTACACTTTTGGTGGGATGTTGGGGTCAAACCCCAATAGTCGGATAGTTGTGGGATGTTGGGGTTTGACCCCAACATCCTTACTTTCTCTTGACAAATTTTTTAAAAAGGATAAGATTCAAACTAACTACTTAATCTTTTTGGTTTGATGTTTTTATCAGAGATATTTTATTAAAATATCTTTTTTCTGTGTCTTATTTTTTTTCTCGTAAAATTAAATAAAAACTTGTTTTCCTAAATACAATTAGAGTATTTTTTGATTTTCGTTATTAATTGTTAAGAGAAAAAATACGGGTCGGATTCGCGCAAATAAATTTAGGGATTTTTGAATTTGAAGATGAGAACTAAAAATTTTTCTAAATCAAAAGTTTCTTTAACTTTGCCATATTTATTATCCCTCCAGAAAGAAAGCTGGAGATGGTTTTGGGAAGAAGGGCTAAAAGAGCTTTTTTCCGAGATTTTCCCTATCCGCGATTACGCTAAAAAGGAGCTTGAACTCTGGTTTTTGGATTACAGGCTTGATGAGCCGAGATACAAGACAGATTTGGAGGCAAAACAAAACAACGATTCTTATGAAGCGTCTCTGCGGGTTAGGACAAAATTGGTTAATTTAAAAACAAAAGAAACTAAAGAACAAGAAGTTTTTTTAACAGATTTCCCCTTAATGACAGAAAGGGGAACTTTTATTGTTAACGGGATTGAGAGGGTAACGATTGCCCAGCTTATCCGCTCTCCCGGAGTTTTTTTTACCGCTCAAACAGTTAGAGGCAGAAGATATTTTGGAGCAAAGGTTATTCCCAACCGAGGCGCTTGGCTGGAATTTGAGACAGAACCCTCAGGTTTTATAGGAGTAAAGATTGACAGGAAAAGAAAAGTGGCGGCGACTACCTTATTGAAAGCGTTTAAAGGATGGAATGACGAGCAGATAAAAAACGCTTTTTCAGACATTGAAAGCAAAGAAGACGTTAAGTCCGTTAAAGTCAGAAACAGCAAGGGCAGGACAAAAAAGAACGGCCCTAAATGGGCCAGCCCATCGGGCTATAGCCGGGAAGATTCTAATAATGTAAAATATATTGAAAAAACTTTAGAGAGAGATTTCGCGGAGAACGCCGGCGAAGCCCTGGTTGAAATTTACAGGCGATTGAGGCCTGGCGATTTGGTAACTCCTGACACAGCCAAAGAATTAATTGACAACACATTCTTTAATTTTGACAGATATGATTTATCAAAGGTTGGTCGCTGGAGAATGTGGCAGCGCCTGCCCGAATTGCTTCGCTCAACGTTGCGGGCGGCCCTTCCCGGATTAAGAAATAAAAAAGCGAGAGGGAAATCAGGAGAAAATATAACCCCGGAAGAGAGGGTTTTAAATCCCGATGACGTGGTGGCGGTAATACGCGAAATTATTAAATTAAATAATGAGCCGGACAGCAAGCCGGACGAGATTGACCACTTAGGCAACCGCCGGGTAAGAGCTCTGGCAGAATTTTTACAAAACAGAGTAAGAGTCGGTTTGATGAGAATGGAGAGAATCGTAAAAGACAGGATGTCAACATTGGACGTTCAGGATTTAACGCCGGTTCAATTAATTAATGCCCGTCCGGTTATGTCGGTTGTTAAAGAATTCTTTACATCTTCTCAAATCTGTCAGTTTATGGACAATGAAAATCCTTTGGCGGAATTGGAGCATAAAAGGAGATTGTCAGCCACTGGTCCCGGCGGTTTAACCCGGGAGAGAGCCGGTTTTGAAGTCAGAGACGTTCAACCATCGCATTATGGAAGAATTTGCCCTATTCAGACACCAGAAGGTCCAAATATCGGGCTGGTTAACCACTTGGCCGCTTTTGCCAAAGTTAATCCTTACGGCTTTCTTGAAACCCCTTATTTTAAAGTAGAAAAGGGCAGAATTACTTCCGAGGTTCAATATCTTAATGCCTTTGAGGAAGAGAAATACAACATTGCTTCCGGCGGCGTTTCGGTTGACGACAAAAAAAATATCATTTCTAAAACAGTTGAAGCGAGAATAAAAGGGGATCCTGGTTTAATAGATAAAGATAAGGTAGATTTTATTGACGTTTCTACCGAACAATTTATTTCTATCGCTACTTCTCTCATTCCTTTTTTACAAAATGACGACGCAAACAGAGCCCTTATGGGTTCTAATATGCAACGCCAGTCGGTTCCTTTGGTCAAGCCGGAAGTTCCTTTGGTCTCTACCGGCTTGGAAGAGAGAGTGGCTCTGGATTCCGGCCAAGAGATAATTTGCGGCGAAGACGGTATTGTAAGCAAAGTAGACGCCGGATACGTAGAACTGAAATGTAAAAGCGGGAAAGTTGAAAAATATAATTTAAGAAACTTTATCAGAACCAACCAATATACTTGTTTTCATCAGCGACCATTTGTTAAAAAGGGACAAAAAGTTAAAAAAGGGGATGTTTTGGCAGACGGCGGCTCGATTTCTAAAGGATGGCTGGCTTTGGGCCAGAATGTTTTAGTCGCTTTTCTTTCTTGGCAAGGAATGAATTTTGAGGACGCAATTATTATATCAGAAAGATTGGTTCAAGAGGATTACTTCACTTCAATTTACATTGAAAATTTTGCCTGCGATGTTAGAGAAACAAAGTTGGGCCCGGAGATGACTACTTATGATATTCCCAATGTTTCGGAGGAAAAATTAAGCGACCTTGACGAAGAAGGTATTATTCGGATTGGAGCGGAAGTTGGCCCCAACGATATTTTAGTCGGAAAAATTTCTCCTAAAGGAGAAGCCAGTTTGACGGCCGAAGAGAGATTGCTTCGGGCTATTTTCGGGGAAAAAGCAAGAGACGTTAAAGACACTTCTTTATTAATAGAGCACGGAAAAAGAGGAAGAGTAACCGGAGTAAAAGTTTTTTCCCGGGAAGAAGGCCATAAATTGTCTCCCGGCGTCATCAAAAGAATTGAAGTAGAAATAGCGGTTATCAGGAAGATTCAGGCAGGGGATAAATTATCGGGACGCCACGGCAATAAAGGATGTATTTCTAAAGTTGTTCCCGTGGAAGAAATGCCGTTTTTAGAAGACGGAACGCCGATAGATATTATCCTTAATCCTTTGGGGGTGGCTTCAAGAATGAATCTCGGCCAGATATTAGAAACCCATTTGGGTTTAGCTGCCAAAAAATTAGAATATGTCGCCGTTACCCCTTCTATGTCAGGCGCTGTTGAGAAAGACATTAAGGAGGAATTAAAAAAAGCGGGATTACCCGAAGACGGCAAGCTTGTTTTGCGCGACGGGAGAACAGGCCTTCCTTTTTCCGAAAAAATTACCGTCGGTTACATATATATGATGAAATTGATTCATATGGTTGAAGATAAAATTCATATGCGTTCTATCGGGCCTTATTCTCTTATTACCCAACAGCCCTTGGGAGGAAAAGCCCAATTCGGCGGCCAGAGGTTCGGCGAGATGGAGGTTTGGGCGTTGGAAGGTTATGGGGCGGCAAATATTCTTCAGGAAATGCTGACTATAAAATCAGACGATGTTTTAGGAAGAGCAGCGGCCTATGATTCAATTTTAAAAGGAGAACCGATTAAAGGTCCCAGCGTTCCCGCTTCTTTTAATTTATTAGTGGCAGAGTTAAAATCGCTCGTCTTGAATGTGGAAGTGAAAGAGAAGAGGAAAAAGAATTAAGAATTATGAATTAATTTTGAATTTTGAATTTTGAATGACTGAAACATTGTTTAAAAATTAAATCATTAATTAATTCAAAATTTATTCAAAATTCAAAATTCAAAATTTAATTTATTATGCGCGTAACAGACCTTGAATCAATAAGAATAAAGCTTGCTTCGCCGGAGGATATTTTGGGATGGAGCCATGGCGAAGTTGTGAAACCGGAAACCATTAACTATCGGACCCAGCGCGCTGAAAAAGACGGGCTTTTCTGCGAGAAGATTTTTGGTCCGACAAAAGATTATGAATGTTACTGCGGAAAATACAAGCGCATCCGCTACAAAGGTGTAATCTGTGACCGATGCGGAGTTGAGGTGACAAAATCCTCGGTTAGACGGGAAAGAATGGGCCATAT
>CAYLWZ010000018.1:3624-6658 GCA_964387825.1 uncultured Candidatus Saccharibacteria bacterium | reverse complement strand
TTTTAATAAATAAAAAACAAAACGGCTGGCGGTTCGCGGTCCTATGGTGGGAAATTTTGAAAATAGATTGATAAGTTTTTGAATAACAGGAGGGTTCATAATTTAATGTTCTCTAATATTTAGGCCTGTTTGACGCACGGCCAGTCCGAACAAAAAGAACTCCTTTGTTTGAATTCTTGTTTGTTAAGATTGTATTTCCTAATTTAAAATTTATATAATTATCCTTCTCTGCTGTATTCTTCTTTTTCTAAATTACGGAAAGTGACTTTTTGGTCGTCAAAATAGAGCTCAACTTTTCCTATCGGGCCGTTTCTATGTTTGGCGATAATAATATCAGCGATATTTTTTCTGGTAGTGTCTTCGCGATATCTGTCTTCACGATATATGAAAAGAACCACATCCGCATCCTGCTCAAGCGAGTTATGGATTATAATATCATTGGCTAAAAAATTATGAGTGCCGGGGACAGTAGCGTCATATACGCTTTCAACACCAAGAGGTTTTACCGAAACGATTTGGTCCCAGAAAATATCAGATTCGGCTAAATTTTTGAGTTCTGGCGCTGGCATAAAACTTAAAACTCGAGATAATCGGGTTTTGGTGACACCGTGTTTAAATAAAGTTGAACCGCAATAAGACATCCCATAATTTTCAGCCCAATCTCGCCAGCTTAATCCATAGTTCTCTCTAATCAGAGAGATTTTTTGCCAAACTTCTTTTGGAATTACATCAACATTCGGATTGGTTTTAATATCTTTAAGATATTTTATTAGTTGAGGAATAATTTCGCCTCTTTTTCCATAACATCCAACTAATTGGAGAAATCTTAACTGGTCTTCTTTGCCTTGGATCGCTATATGATAGCAAATTCGATAGCCCGGCTTTTTAGCTTCGGAAATCTTGCTTCTAATGCCGAGAAGAAGCAAAAGGTGCTTTACCTCGCTCGCCATTGTTTTGCTAGTTGACGAATAATAAATATTAGCGCTTGGTTTCCTTCCCTTTAGATGTTTAGAGCTTATACTACCATCGGTAGCCCAAAGATGTTTTAGAAAGAGCGCTAATTTTTGATTATTTAAACTAAATACTTTTTGAGGAATTTCTTTTTCCCAAGAGCGGACTCTTTGTATGCCTAATTTTTTATACCAGTTAGTGATTGGATGATATTTTCTGTGTGTTAAGTGATAAGGGCTTGGCAAATATATATGCCACCAATTTTTTTGGCTAACAATTCTGGGTTTAATTTGAAATAACTTTTTGGCGGTTTTTGCCACAATTTGAATATTTTTCCAGTCAGCGCTGGTATAATGAATCGGTTGTTTAGGAAGAACGCAGCCATCACCAAGAAGGTGAGCAAGCAAAATAATTTCTTCGTCGGAGAGTTTATTTTTCGGTTTGTCTATTTCAAGTTTTTTTGGAGTAGCGATATGGTCACCGATTTTTAATTCTCCTAATTTCGTCCAACCGCTAATTTTCCAAAATGGGTGATTGGCAGACGCTTTTATACTGAAGCCGCTTCTTGTTTTTAGTTCGTAAACCATTTTTTCGCCAGAATAAAATATTTTTGTCATTTTCTGAGTATGCAGCTTATAATCATATCCTAACGAAAATATCGGAATATCAGTTTTATCCACTAATTCTTTTATAGGAACTCTTTCTCCTGTGTCAGCTCGAACTATCAAAGTATCGCCGGTAAGGCAGCCACTTTCACGTAAGTCGGCGAGGCGGGGGATTTGAGGAACGCGCTGCTCTACCGCTCGAGATAATTGCGATAAAGCCAAGACCGGCACATTAAGTTCCTTAGCTAGTCCTTTTAAGGAACGAGAAATTTCAGTTACTTGCTGGACCATACTGGCCATTGGATTGCGCGATTCCATTAGTTGTAGATAATCAATAACAATTAAACCAAGGCCGTGTTCCGCCTGTAATCTCCTCGCCATCGCCCGCATTTGGAGAACATTAGAAGAAGCGGCGTCGTCAATATAAATAGGAGCTTCTGACAATACTCCCAAAGTGTGTTGGATTCTCGTGAAATCGTTATCATCGCCTTCGCTGGAAAGATGGCCGGTTCTTAGTTTCCATAAATCAACGTTAGAAAATCCGGCTATTAAGCGGTCAATTACTTGGTCGTTTGACATTTCTAAACTGAACATTCCTACCGGAGTTTTTTGATTTATAGCGATGTTTGCCGCAATGTTTAGAGCCAAACTTGATTTTCCTATTGAGGGACGAGCCGCTAAAATTATAAGGTCTGATTTTTGAAAGCCGGCAAGAATATTGTCCAAATCGTTAAAACCAGTGGGAATTCCTCGCAGTCGCCCTTCGTGTTTGGATAATTTTTCCAGGCGCTCAAACGCTTCTTCTAAACCGCTTTTAATCGGGAAGAAATTTTGAGTCAAGCTTTTCTGGGCAATGCTGAAAATTCTCTGTTCCGCTTTATCTAGAAGCGAATCAACGTCTTCTTCTTCGTTATGTCCGATTGAATCAATCTCTTGTCCCGCTTCAATCAGGTCTCTTAAAATTCTTTTTCTTTGGACGATTTTGGCGTAGTTTGAAATATGGGAGGCAGTAGGAACTTCGTTGATAAGTTCTGTTAGATAGCCGTCTCCGCCGATATTCTCCAAAAGTTTCTTTTCTTTGAGCCGGGTGGAAACCGCCAACAAATCAACAGGTTCGTTTCTTTCAAAAAGGTCCAAAATTGCTTGATAAATTTCCTGGTGCTTTTTTTTGTAAAGATCCCTGGGTTGAAAAAAATCAGCTATTTTAGCGACTGCGTTTTTGTCCAGCATTAATGCTCCTAACAAGGACTTTTCGGCATTAATGTCTTGAGGAGGCAATTTTCCCAAAAGAATATTTTTTTTAGAGTTGTCAATCATTATTTCTGTATACCAAAAATAAGGAATTCTGACAAGTAAGCCAAAGCTAAAAAATACAAGGGCTTGACAATTTCAAATATATGACGTATACTACTTATAGTTTTTTTAAAATAAACTTTTCTTAAAAAAAGGAGGATTGAGATGGAAAAAGAGACTTTATT
>CAYLWZ010000018.1:0-3524 GCA_964387825.1 uncultured Candidatus Saccharibacteria bacterium | reverse complement strand
TTCAAGAATATATAATTCTACAATAGCGAATCAAGGTTTTTCGCTGAAAGCGGAAGTTCTTATTTCAAGATTATATGATTGTTCCTTAACGAATCAAGGTTCTGACGAAGTCAGGTTCTTATTTCAAGAATATATAATTCTACAATAGCGAATCAAGGTTTTTCGCTGAAAGCGGAAAACCTTATTTTGACTCCTTTTTTAGTATCTTCAATCCAATATCCTAACTTCTCAATTTTTTTCCTGATTTCGTCCGCTTTCTTCCAGTTTTTTTCCTGACGGTATTTTTCCCGCTCATTAGCCAATTTCAAAACTTCCCCTGGAATTTTTTCTTTCTTTTTCGCTTCAAAAATGAAATTGAATATTTTATCAACTTTCTTGAGAAATTCTAAAATTTCTTTGGCCTCTGTCCGGTCAAGGGAATTCTCGGCAATTAAGGAATTCCCTTTCTTTATCAGTTCAAAAATGACAGCAATTGCTTTCGCGGTATTAAAATCGTCTTCCATTGCCTTTTCAAAGTTTCTTTCGTATTTTGAAATTTGGAATTTGGATTTTGTTTGCGTCTGTTTCGCAGGTACTTGGAAATTTGAAATTTTGATTTTATTCATAAATTCTTCTATCCTTTCCAGTTCCTTTTCTGTTTGGCGAATCAATTTTTCCGAATAATTAATAGGGGAGCGGTAATGGTTTTTTAAGACAAATAATCTTAGAACTCTGTAAGGGTGATTTTTTAGAAAGTTTCTGATAGTAATGAAATTGCCGAGAGATTTCGCCATTTTTTCCCCTTTGACTGTCAAAAAACCGCTGTGGAGCCAATATTTTACCATCGGGCTTTTGCCGGAGACCGCTTCCATTTGGGCAATTTCCGCTTCATGGTGGGGAAAAATTAAATCTCTGGCGCCGCCGTGAATATCATATTGCGGTCCGAAATATTTTTCAGCAATAGCAGTATCTTCAATATGCCAGCCTGGCCGGCCATAGCCCCAGGGGCTTTTCCATTTTGGCTCTTCAGGTTTAGAAAATTTCCATAAACAAAAATCGCCCTTGTTTCTTTTCCCTTTTACTAAATCAATTCTGCATACGCCGTCCTCTGCCTGCAAGACCGTTCTTCTCGCTAATTTTCCATAATTTTTGAATTTGGCAATATCGTAATAAATGCCTTCTTTCGCCTGATAAGCAAAACCTTTGCTTAATAGCCGTTTTGCCTGGTCAATTATTTCTTTAATATGGTCAGTGGCTTTGGCATATTTCGTTATGCTATTAACTTTCAAGGTTTTCATATCTTTTAGATATTCTTTCTCAAATAGCAAAGCCAATTTTTTTGCTGTTGTCTTTTTTTCTTTTGCCCTAATAATTATTTTATCGTCTATATCGGTAATGTTTTGAAGATAAAAAACGTCATATCCCTTTTCTCTCAGATATTTAGAAATCATATCAAAAGCGACATAGGTTCTGGCATGGCCTATGTGGGGAAAATCGTAAACAGTTGGTCCGCAAACGAAGAGATTTACTTTTTTGTCTTTCAAGGGCTTGAAGATTTCTTTTTTCCGGCTTAATGTATTATAGAGTTTAATCATACTTTTATTTTACCAGAGTTTATGATAATCTAAAAGAGTTGGCTGTTAGCATAATTACATAATATAAATATGAAATTGAAAAAAACTGATATTATATCACCAATTATTATCGGAGAAGCGGTTGCTTTTATTCTTCTTGGCATTTTAAAATATGGCAGTTTGGAATTTCCTCCAATCGTGGACGGCGTAATCGCAAAATGGGCAAAATTTCTTCCCATAATTTTACCCGTTCTCGCTTTCGCAGGTATATTTGTCGCTTCTTTTTTGGCAAAGAAAGTCCTGTCTCTTTTTCAGCTTGCTAAATTCCTTTTAACAGGCATATTAAATACTTTTGTTGACATTGGAGTATTAACATTTTTAATGGTTGTTTCGGGATTTTTTTCCGGATGGCCATATGTTCTTTTTAAAGCAATTTCTTTTACTTGCGCGGTGATTAACTCTTATTTCTGGAATAAGTTCTGGACATACGAGAAAAAAGAAATTAAAGGAGCTGGCAAAGAATTTGGAAAATTTTATTTAATAACCGGCATCGGATTTTTGCTCAATATCAGTATCGCTTCTTTTGTTGTTAATATTGTCGGACCTAAATTTGGACTGACGGCGGAAGTATGGGCATATGTTGGAGCCATCTTTGCCGTTCTCTGTGTTTTTATGTGGAACTTTCTCGGTTATAAATTTTTAGTATTCAAAAAATAATTATTGCGCAACAATTGTTAGTTGAAAATTTATGGAAAATTTAGCCCTTTATAGAAAATATCGGCCTCAAACTTTTGCTGAAATTATCGGTCAGGAAAATGTGATTCAGACATTGACCAACGCTATTGCCGGAAAAATGGTTTCCCACGCTTATATATTCTCCGGCCCTCGTGGCAGCGGGAAAACCAGCATTGCCCGACTTTTGGCAAAAGCGATGAATTGCCGCAACCGCAAAGATGGCCAGTTTGAGCCCTGCAATAAATGTTCTTCCTGTTTGGAGATTATGAAAGGTAATTCCTTGGATTTAATTGAAATTGACGCCGCTTCCCACCGGGGGATTAACGAGATAAGAGATTTGAAAGAAGGAATAAAATTTTCTCCAACAAAAGAAAAATACAAGATTTTTATCATTGACGAAGCTCACCAATTGACAAAAGAAGCGGATAACGCCCTTTTAAAGACCTTGGAAGAGCCGCCTCCTTACGCGATTTTTATTTTAGCCACAACCGAAATCCACAAAGTGATTCCCACTGTTATTTCCCGCTGTCAGAGATTTGATTTCAGAAAGCTTACTTTAGAGGAAATTATCGGAAGGTTGGAATATATCGCTGGAGCGGAAAAGAGAAAAGTTGACAAGCCGGCGCTTGAACTTATTGCTTTGAATTCAAGCGGCTCAATCAGGGACGCCGAGAGTTTGCTTGACCATGTTTTGATTTTTGCCGGAACATTAGGAGGAAGGGAAACAATAAAAGTAGAGGATATAAAAAATTTATTAGGCCTTGCCGATGTAAATTTAATCAGCCAATTTATTGATTTCATTGTTGAAAAAAACAGCGGAAAAGCGATTAAGTTTTTGAATCAAGCGATTGAAAATGGCAACGATCCTCAGGAATTTGCCAAAGCGCTGGTTCGTTATTTAAGGCAAGCCCTGCTTTTGAAAATAAATCCGGATATGATGAGCCCCATAGTTATCGGTTTAACAAAAGAAGAACAGGAAAAAATTTTATCGCAGGCAAAAATGTTTACTTTGAATGAAATTCAAGAATCGTTAAATCTTTTCCTTGAAGCAGAAAACAAAATAAAATATTCCTCAATCCCTCAGCTTCCTTTGGAATTGGCAATAGTTGATTTTATTGAACGGGAGGGAAAATAGTAGGTTGGATTGAAGGAATTTATAAAAATTGCGGGGTAGTGTAATGGTCGCACGCTACACTTTGGATGTAGAGATCTAGGTCCGATTCCTAGCCCCGCAGC
>CAYLWZ010000017.1:0-6736 GCA_964387825.1 uncultured Candidatus Saccharibacteria bacterium | reverse complement strand
TTATTCTTCCAGCAATGGCGGGTCAATGTTTGGTTCTTTAAGTTTTATCTCTGACTCTTTACCGGTTATTTTCACCACATCTTTATCAACTTTGGCGAATTCTTTATGGGCTTTTTTATAAGTGCTTACGGTCGTGCTTAAATGAGTTCCAAGTTTTTCCATATACTCGCTATAAACCCAGAGATGCTTGCCTAAGCGTTCAACCTGTTTTATCACCTCCTGCGCTTGTTCGGAAATCTTCTGATTGCGAAGTCCCTGCAATACGGTTTGTAAATAAGCCAAGAAAGATGTCGGAGAAATAATAACAACTTTTTTCTTTCCGGCGTAATAAATCAAGTTATTAGTATCGCCGGTAACCGCTCCTACTTTATTTATAAGCAAATCGTAATAAACAGCTTCTGAAGGAATAAACATAAAAGCGAAATCCATCGTGTTTTCTTCCGGCTTCACATATTTCGCCGTTTCGTCAATCCTGACTTTAAGGTCGGCGATAAAAGCCGATTCATATTTCTTTTTTTCAGCCGGATCATGGGTTTCCAATATACGATTGTAGTTTTCCAAAGTAAACTTAGAATCTACGGGAATAATTCTTTTACCGACAAAGACCACGGCATCTACTATGCTTCCGTCTTTAAAAGAATATTGCATTTTATAAGAACCGGGAGGCAAAACATTTTTTAAAACAGTTTCCAAATAATACTCCCCTAACACTCCTCGCTGCTTCGGATTTTTTAAAATATCCTGAAGATTCTGAAGCTGGTCGGCAAAACTTACCACTTGGCGGTTAGTTTCGTCAAGTCGGGTTAATTTCTCGGTCACATCCTTAATAATTTTGGCGCTTTCCCCAAATTGGCTCTGAATCGCTTTTGTTGATTCAGACAACTTATTGTCTAAAACTTGCTTTAAAAATTCTATATCCTGTTTTAACATCATCAGCGACTCTGACTGTTTATCCGGCTTTTCTCTAAATAACAAAAAAATTACTACTGCTATTCCTATAACAACTAATATTAAAAAACTGATTATCAGCAATTCCATTATATTGGAATATTACAATATTATCCAAAAAAAATCAACTTTTTTAAAAAAACACGGGTAAAAAAACACGGGTTTGACCCGTATTTTTTATTACCTGAAAAATATTTCAAAAAAGAGAAAAAGAAGATAAGTCCCCAATAAGATTAAACTTTCTTTTTTGCTAACTCTCCTGCCGGTCCTGACAACAATTAAAAAGAAAAGTGCGGATATTATGAGAAAAATCCTGGCAATGGCAAAAGGAGAAAAATCAACGATTCTAATTGGATTAATTAAAACGACAATGCCTAAAACAAACGTGGCGCTAATGATAACCGCTCCCATTAAATCTCCTAAAATCATCCAAGTTTGCTTTTTTCTTGCCGAGATAACGGCGAAATAAATTTCCGGAAGAGCGTTGCCAAACCCGATAATCAGAATTCCCACCAAGGGAAGGGTAATTTCTAAAGTTTTGGCAAAAACTTGAGCGCTTATTACTATCCCCTCCGAGCCCAATAAAAGCAGAATTAAAGCCAGAATCACTAAAAATAAATTTTTCAAAAAATCTTTAAATTTTATAACGGTCTTCTCTTTTTTCTCGTTTCCGTTATATACTTTTTTAAATCTTTCACTTTTTGAAAAGAGCCAGACTATATAGATAAAGAAAGTTAAGAGAAGGATTAAACCGTCAATTCTTCCTAATGCCCCGTCTAAAATGAGGATTAAAGGCAAGATAGCAATCCCGGCGGTGAAAATAGCGCTACTTTGAACCAATCTGCTCTTAGCCGGCAAACTGACTCCCCCAATTATAATCGCGGCTGCCACCGCCAAAGTGAGGTCTATCATATTTCCTCCAACAATATCTCCGAAAGAAAGTTGGGGAATTTTATGAAGGGCGGAATTAATCCCGACAAAAAGATTCGGAAAAGAACCAGCAACAGCCATTATAAAAAAAGCGACAACAAATTCTCGCCAGTTTAAATATTTAGCCATTTTCGCCAAGCCATCAACCAGTCGAGAACCGGACCAAGCAATAGCAAGACAGGATAAAATAAAAATTAGAACATATAGTAAAATCATAATACACGAACAACGTTAACAAAAATTTTTAATTTTTACTCCCCCCTGCCCGGGCGGGAGACCCGGCGAGGAACTTGTTTCTTTTTGACTTCTCTATAAAATGCCATTTAGTCGCTTCAATTAAAATCATATTTATCAAGCCGAGGCCAATAAGCAAACCCCAATCAAAGATATTTAAAGGATAAGTTTTTAAAAGGATTTGCAGGAAAGGAAGATAAATAGCGGTCAAAAGCATCACTGCCCCCAGTAGCCAGGCGAATAATAATATTTTATTTGAAAAAGGATTTATATGCCATATATTTCTCCGCAAACTCTTACAGGAAAAAACATAAAAAAGAGAATCAATAGTTAATCCGGCAAAAATCATCGTCCTAATATGGATAATTTCGTAATGAGAATATTTATAAAGCCAAAAGAACAATCCTAAAAGCAAGAAATCGGTTATTAGCCCGATAATAAAAATCAGCGTCTTCATCTCTTTAGTTAAAAGCGGTTTCCCCTTCCCTCGGGGCTTCCGGCTCATCAAATCTTTTTCTTTGGGCTCAAAAGCCAAAGCAATATTAGGAAGACCGTCCTCAATAAGGTTGACCCATAAAATTTGAGCGGCAGTAATCGGCAAAGGAAATCCAAAAAGAAGGGCTGCTCCGACTAAAATTGTCTCGGTAAAAGAATCCGAAAGAAGATAAGTGATGATTTTGCGAATATTATCAATAATCGCTCTGCCTTCTTCTACCGCCGCTACGATAATATTAAAATTATCTGTAAGTAAAACAAGGTCTGAAACCTCTTTGGCGACTTCTGTGCCGGAACCCAGGGCAATTCCGATATCGGCTTTTTTCAAAGCAGGGGCGTCGTTAATTCCATCGCCAGTCATTGCAATCACTTCTCCTTTATCCTGCCAGGCCTGAATAATTCTCATTTTGTGCCTTGGTTCAACTCGAGCGTAAATCTGGATATCCCTAAGTTTTTTCGAAAACTGTTCATCGGAAAATTGGTCTAACTGCTTTCCTTCTATAATATTTTTCTCTTTCACTATAAATCCTAATTCTTTGGCTACCGCTTTTGCTGTTAACTTATGGTCGCCAGTAACGATTATCGGCTTCATTCCCGCCTCCCGGCATATTTTCATCGCATTCTTTACTTCTTTCCTGACCGGGTCTTTTAATCCTATCAACCCCACGAAAACTAAATTGCTGACCAAATTCTTTAAACTCCTAACTTCTTTCTCGGCGACAGCCACCACCCGCAACCCCTTTCCAGTTAAACCCTCTAACTCCCCTTCTATTTTTCTCCTTCTTTCGGAAGTCAAAATCTCCTTCTTTCCGTTCTTCCTGAAATATTTTGACATTTCCAACAGCTTCTCCGGAGCCCCGGAAAGATAAAGATATTTCTTTTTATTTATTGTAAACGCGCGGGCTACGTATTTGTTCACTGAGTCAAAGGGAATCTCAACGATTTCAGACATTTTTTCTTCCAAGGCATATTTATCAATACCTCCTTCTATCCCGGCTAAAAGCAAAGCCCGGTCAGTAGGCCTGCCCCGAATAATCCATTTTCCCATTACTTCTTTCGGATTTTCAATAAAGGACTCATTGCATAAAGTGGCAATTTTGAGAGCCGAATGATGCTCTGACTTTGTTTCCGTTATAATCTCGGCTACCATCATCTTACCTTCGGTTAAAGTGGCTGTCTTATCAGTGGCAATAATAGAGGTATTGCCTAATGTTTCGGCTGAAGCTAATTTTCGGACTAATCCCTTCTTTTTTAAAATTCTCTGCATTCCCAGAGCTAAGATAACGGTCATTGCCACCGGCAGACCTTCTGGAATTGCCGCAATAGCGACAGCCACAGTGACAGTAAAAATCTCTAAAAAACCGTCTCCGCTTAAAATTCCTCCGATAAAAATAAAAATGCAAATAGTTGTTATAACTCCTCCGATAACCTTAGAAAATTGGGACAGTTTTTTTTGCAAAGGCGTCTTTTCTTCTTTTGTTTCGCTGACCATTTGAGCCACCTTGCCAAGCTCTGTTTTGAGTCCAATTGAAGTAACCACTGCCATTGCTTTTCCAGTTTCAACAACGGTGCCCATATAAACCATATTATCCCTGTCTGCCAAGGGTGTTTTTCCCGGCAGAATATCTGTTTTTTTATCAGCCGCGAGCCATTCGCCGGTTAAAGCCATCTCGTTTGTTCTCAAATTGTAGCAACTTATAATTCTTCCGTCAGCAGGAACTTTATCGCCTGGATTTAAAACAAAAACATCGCCGGGAACCAGCTTGGTAGAATTAATAATCTTAATATCGCCGCTCCTTATTGCTTCTGCCTTAATTTCAACCGCCTTTTTTAATTTCCTTAAAGCATTATTTGCTTTAACCTCCTGAAAATAACCAACAATAGTATTGAGAATAATAGCGGCGGAAATAACAATAGCGTCGGTAAATTCCTTAAAAAACAAAACAATAACGTCGGCAATTACCAAAATATAAATTAAGGGGCTTTTAAATTGTTCCAAGAACAATTTTATTTTTGGCAGCGATTTTTCCTGAGGAAGCAAATTTTCCCCGAACTCCCGGCGTCGTTCTTTCACATCTTTTTCAGATAAACCGTTTTTGGAATCCGTCTTCAATTTTCTGACTGCTTCTTCCCAAGAAATATTATGCCATAAAACTTCTTTAATCATATTTTATTATTCTAACACTTCGACGGGCTCAGTGTAAACATTTCGGCGGGCTCAGTTGTAAACAAAAAAGAGGTTTATTTAAAACCTCTGGCCTTACAGTTATAGAAATCGCACCTCTGAAAAATCTTATGGGAGCGGGATACGAACCAGAATCAGATTTAGAAGCCAAAGAATGAGGTGATTTCAAGGCGCGACGACGAAAGTGTATATGATAATATACATTAAGGAGGAGCAACGCAGAAATCATCCATTTTTTGGCTTTCCTTCGGACGGGCGAATTTGAGCAATCTTCTGCGTCACTCGTCGCTAGTGTATCGTTCTCACTTATACACTATTCTCCTCGTTCCTTGAATCTTGCCCAAATTCGCTCCGCTAAATCGATTCTGGTTCGAATCTCACTCCCTTTATGGGTTTTTAAATTATTTCCTTTTTAGATTTTATTTTAATACATTCCTTAATTTCTTTCCAATCAATCTTCTTGAGCATAATTGGCATTGGCTCGTTATCAGCGTCAGCAAAATAAATTAAGCTTTTTAAAATATGAAGTTTATTGTATTTAATATTTTGATATTTTTTATTAAATAGTTTTAACAAATCAGATAAAGAGTATTTTTTTAAAATAAAGAATAAATCAATAAAATCTTTTTTACTGCCCCTGGAAGAAATAGCGCTTAATTTCATGCAGACAATATCGCGTTCATCGGCTAATTTGATTCCTTGCCAATTTATTAACGGGAAGAGTAATTTATACGGATAATTTAAGAAGCTTAATTTGACTCCTGATAAAATTAGATTAAGAGTATTTTTTTCTTCTGATTCAATAATAATTTTACCAAATTGGCTTAATTTTCTTTTTAATTTATCAGTATTAAAATTTTTTTGAGTAAACCAATCTAAATCAATTGATTTTCTATGCCAACATTGCAAGGCCAATGCTGTGCCACCTGCTAAATAAAAATCCTTAAGAATTTTCTCTTTGCGTAATTTTTCTAATAAAGATTTAGTTTTTTTATTGACTATTTCTTGACGCATATATTATAAGTTAAAAATAAATTTCCAAAAATTTGGTGTTTTTTTATCAGAATAAGAAGTATTCTGAGCAACTTTTTTTATTCTTTTTATTCCATATTTTTCTTTTATAATTTTATAATCTTTTTCATTTCCGTATTGCAAAACTCGTTTAATAATAAAATCAGCGTGTTTTTTGTAATTTAAATCTTTAAATTTTATATCCCAAAATAATCTTTTGTTTACTTTAATCATATCTATATTATATCACAAAATCTATCTATCTTCCAATGAAAAATGGGGTCAATTCTATTTTCTTATATACCTTTAACGGGTAATATGATGCGATATTTAAAAAAATGGCAAAAAAATATGGTTAGCGCTAATTTCTGCTAATGCGACATATTTGATTAGATTTATAAAAAAGGGTTTTGTCTTATTAAACAAAACCCTTTTAATCCCTAAAATAATAGGCCTGGTGAAAGATTAGAATGGAAAACTCCTTTAGAAGTATTCGGCGTTGCGATTAGGGGTTGAACTCAATCTTTTTTTTATTGACTTTTTACTTAGTTTGTTGTAATATCCAAAACAATAAAAGAATAAAGCAACTTAAAAACTTAATAAAGAAAGGAGTAGATTATGAAGACAGAAAAGATTAAAAAGTTATTAGGGGAAGATGTGACGGTAGTTTTAAAAGAAAAAGCGAACAATAGTTTTATCGTTCAAGTAAAAGATGTGAAAGGAGATGAAATCGTATTTAGAAATATTGGCCTTCGGCCAGAAGATCCTGAAGATGGCCAACTATTGTACTTTTTAAGTAGCGACATTGAGGAATTAATCCCTTTAAAATAGGGATGATTAAGTAAAAATTAAAAGAGGGAGCTCAGAATCCCTCTTTTTTTTATTGACTTTTTACTTAGTTTGTTGTAATATCCAAAACAATAAAAGAATGAA
>CAYLWZ010000016.1:2267-6838 GCA_964387825.1 uncultured Candidatus Saccharibacteria bacterium | reverse complement strand
AAAACAGTTACCTTTGCCGCTTTTATTTTAGCGGTTTCGGCCTTAATAAGCAGAATTTTAGGCCTGATAAGAGACCGGCTTTTAGCCGGTCATTTTGGGGCAGGCCAGGAACTTGATATTTATTTTGCCGCTTTCCGCATTCCTGATTTTGTTTACGGAATTTTAATCGCCGGAGGAATTACGGCCGCTTTCCTGCCTTTATTTGCTGAATATTTTGAAGATAACAAAAGAAAGGAGCAGAGTCCAGAATGGTCTCAAAAGGCCTTAGATTTCACTAATAATATTTTAAATTCTTTTCTCATTCTGCTTATTTTGGTTTGCGGAGTTTTAGCTATTTTTACCCCTTTTATTATTAAATTTATCATTCCTGGCTTTTCTCCAGAGAACAGAGCTTTAACTATCGGTTTGACCAGGATAATGTTTTTAAGCCCCATTCTTTTCGGCTTATCCAGTATTTTTTCTGGAATTTTACACTATTTTAACCGTTTTCTGAGTTATTCTTTAGCTCCGATTCTATACAACCTTGGCATTATTTTCGGAATTTTATTTTTAGTTCCTGTTTTTGGAATGTTCGGTTTAGCTTACGGAGTAATCATAGGAGCTCTTTTTCATATGCTTATTCAGATACCCGCCGCTAAGATTTCCGGTTATCGCTATAAGCCGATTTTTAATTTTAAAAGTCCGGGAATTAAAAAACTTTTTAGATTAATGCTTCCAAGGACGTTAGGAACCGCCGCTTTTCAAATAAATTTGATTATTGTCACTGCTATTGCTTCAACTTTAATCGCCGGGAGTATCAGTGTTTTTAATTTTTCTAATAATCTCCATTATTTTCCAATCGGTCTTATTGGAATTTCTTTTGCCGTTTCTTCTTTTCCCGCTTTTTCCCGCATTTGGGCAAATGGCCAGAAAAAGAAATTCTTGGAAAGCTTTTCTTCTTCTTTTCGTCAGATTCTTTTTTTAGTAGTTCCAATTTCTTCTCTAATATTTCTTTTGCGAGCCCAAATTGTTAGATTGATTTTAGGGACTGGTCAGTTTGGCTGGATAGAAACGCGGCTCACCGCCGCTTGTCTCGGCATTTTTTGTTTCGGCATCCTTGCTGAAAGCGTAATACCATTATTGTCAAAAACTTTTTTTTCTTTTAAAGACACCAAGACGCCGGTCTTGATAGGAATATTTTCAATGCTCTTGAATATAATTTTTTGTTTTTCCTTTGTTAATCTTTTGAAATTTTCTAACTTTTTCAGCAATTTCTCCGTAGTTTTTTTAAAACTACAGGGGATTAAAAATATTGAGGTGATAGGGCTTCCCTTGGCTCTTTCTTTGTCTGCCTTATTTCAGGCGATTCTACTTTTAATTTTTCTTCGTAAAAAAATCGGCGGATTCGGGATAAAAAGAATCGCTTTTTCCGCAATAAAAATTTTAACAGCCGTTTCTTTAATGTTTTTGGCAGCCTATCTTACCAGACAAATTTCTTCTGATTTTGTTGATATGTCCACTTTTTTTGGCGTTCTTTTCCAGACAGTTTTGACGGGAATGGTCGGCGCGCTTGTCTATTTTTTAGTTACTCTATTCTTAAAATCTCCGGAATTAACGACCATTAAATCAGCGTTTTTTACTAATGAATTATAGTCCAACGGGAAACAACATCCGCAATTTCTCAATTATTTCTCACATCAATCATGGGAAGTCAACCCTGGCTGACCGTTTTTTGGAATTAACATCCACTGTTTCTTCAAAAAAAATGCGGTCTCAATTTTTAGATATGATGGACCTGGAAAGAGAAAGAGGAATTACTATTAGAATGCAGCCCTGCCGAATGATTTATAATTTGAATTCTAAACCTTACGTCTTAAATCTAATAGATACTCCCGGCCATGTTGATTTTTCTTACGAGGTTTCTCGTTCTTTGGCCGCGGTAGAAGGAGCTATATTGTTGGTTGACGCCAGTCAGGGGGTTCAGGCTCAGACGTTGGCAAATTTAGATTTGGCTCAAAAACAGAACATAACCGTTATTCCGGTCGTAAATAAAATAGATGTGGAACAGGCAGATATTGAAGGAACTGTTAAAGAATTAGCCGAACTTTTGAAAGTTAAAGAGGAAGATATTATAAAAATTTCTGCTAAAAAAGGAACCAATGTCCGCCAATTACTGGAAGTTGTAATCCGAAGAATTCCTCCGCCCAAAAAAGAAAAATCGTCCTTTCGGGCTTTAATTTTTGATTCGGAATATGATTCCTATAAAGGAGTAATCGCTTATGTTCGGATTTTTGGAGGGGAAGCGAGAAGCGGTCAGGAAATATCTCTTTTTGCCGCTGGAATTAAAACAGAAATAAAAGAATTAGGCTATTTCAAGCCGGAATTATTTCCGGAAAAAACGCTCTCTTCCGGTGAAATCGGCTATATTGCTACTGGCGTCAAAGAGCTCAGTAAAGTGCGGGTCGGCGATACAATTATGGAAATTGAAGCCGATAATGTTGAGCCTTTCCCTGGATATCAGGAACCGAAGCCGATGATTTTCGCCAGTTTATATCCTCAAAATCCTGATGATTTTGATTTATTAAAAATAGGGCTTTTGAAATTAAAATTAAACGATCCTTCTCTTACTTTTGAGCCGGAAACAAAGGAAGCGCTGGGTAGGGGATTCAGGTGCGGATTTTTAGGGACATTGCATGTGGAAATTATTTCTGAACGGCTTCATCGGGAGTTTAATTTAGAACTGATAATTTCTACCCCTTCTGTGGTTTATAAAATTATTTCAGAAGAAGGAAAAGAGAAATTCGTTTACGGGGCTAACGACTGGCCAAATCAGGTTCAAAACATAAGAATTGAAGAACCCTGGGTTTTCTTAGAAATAGTAACTCCTTCTCAATATATTGGCAGGGTTTTAGACCTTTTTAAAGATTTACGGGGAAATTACATTGAAACTAAATATCTCGGTTCTGAAAAAGTGGTTTTAACTTATGAAGTTCCCTTAGGGGAAATTATAACCAATCTTTATGATAAAATTAAAAGCGTAAGCCGGGGATACGCTTCTATGGGTTACCAAATTTTAGAGTTTAGAAAAGGGGATTTAGTTAAGATGGAAATTTTAATCGCCGGAAGAAAAGAGGAAGCGTTTTCCAGAATTGTTCCTCGGGGCAGGGCTTATCAAGAGGGGAGAAAACTGGTCAGAAAATTAAAAGAGAATTTGCCTTCTCAACAGTTTTCTGTTGCCATTCAGGCGTTGGTTGGGGGAGACATTGTCGCTAGAGAAACGCTTAAAGTTAGAAGAAAAGATGTCACTGCCTCTCTTTACGGCGGCGATTACTCCCGCAAAAAAAAGCTTTTAGAAAAACAGAAAAAAGGCAAGAAAAAATTAAAAGAAAGAGGGAAAATTAGAATTCCCTCAAAAATATTTTTGGCGATATTTAAAGGATGAAGCGCCAAAATTGAAAATAAGATGATTTTGTGTTAAAATATCAAAAATAGTTTGAATAATCCTATAGTCATTAGTGGATTAAGGGAGCTATGGTGAAAATAATCATACTTAAAACCACTAAGGAAGCAGTAATAATCCAAAATATTTTAATAACTTTTTTTTCGTTGAATCTCATTTATTTATGATAGCAAAAATAAAGAAAAATAGAAAGAACAAGAAAACTAAAAGCATATTTTTTTCTGTTTTGATTACTTTCATTCTTTTGCTTATTGTTTCTTTTTTAGTTGTCAATAATGTAAAAATAAGCCAGAAAAGAACAAAACTTAACGCTCAAATTAACACTTTGAAGATTAAAATTCAACAAGCCGAGGAGAAGAAAAAAGGATTAGAAAATAAAATTTCCCAAATAGGAAGCGAGGAAAACTTAGAAGAAATAGCGTACGACCAGCTAAATTTGAAAAAGCCGGGCGAAGCGGTGGTGGTCGTTAAAAAACAGAAAGAGGAGAACAGTCAGGAAAAGGAAGAAAATAAAAACTTGTGGGAATGGGTAAAAAGTATTTTCAATCATTAATCTGATAATTGCGGGTATAGTATAGTGGCAGTACGTGACCTTCCCAAGGTTAAGGCGTGGGTTCAATTCCCATTACCCGCTCATAAAATACAATATTTTAGAATATAAATATTATGCGGGAAAGAATAGTTTTAAAGATTTATGGTTTGGTTCAGGGGGTATTTTTTCGCGATTTTGTCAGAAATAAAGCCAGAGGATTGAACATAACCGGCTGGGCCAGAAATGAATATGACGGAACATTGAAAGTGATAGCAGAAGGAAAATCTGAAGATTTGAAAAAATTAATTGAATTGTGTTACTTAGGTCCTCCTTCTGCCAAAGTAAAAAAGATAGAAGTTGATTGGCAAGAATTTAGCGGAGAATTTGAAGATTTTGAAATATTGCGATAAGTTTATAATACACACCGCCTTAGCTCAGTTGGCAGACCTGCCCGCCAGAGCCAAAGCCCATGTAGCTCAGTTGGCAGACCTGCCCGCCAGAGCCAAAGCCCATGTAGCTCAGTTGGTAGAGCGACGCATTCGTAACGCGTAGGTCGTCGGTTCAACTCCGACCGTGGGCTCTGGCTTTGGCAGGCGGGGC
>CAYLWZ010000016.1:0-2167 GCA_964387825.1 uncultured Candidatus Saccharibacteria bacterium | reverse complement strand
GGGGCAACTTCGTAAATAGTAGGCCCTCGGTTCAATCCCGAGAAGCGGCTCAAAAATGACGGAGAATAGTTCTCCGCCATTTTCATATATATTTTTTGATTTTTGTTATAAATTATGTTAAATTAGATAAATCAACCTTAAATTACGAAATGCTTTTTAGGTAAAAAACGCATTTCGTAATTCAAGGTTAATAATACCGTCAAATATGGATAATATAGAAAGCAAAATTGAAGATTTAAGAAAACGACTCCACCTTTTGATGGACTGTCTTTGACTTGGGCAACAAGAAAGAAAAATTTAAAGAACTTGAAAGGGCGGTTCAAGAGGAAGATTTTTGGAAAGATAAAGAGAAAGCGGCGAAAATAAGCAAAGAAATTAACGTTTTGAAGGAAGAAATTGGGAGAATAGAGGAATTAGAAAGAGAGACAGAAGAATTGGAAGAGTTAACAGAAGTAAGCGGAGAAGACGATTTTTTAAGAAAAGATATTGAAAAAAAATGGCAGGAATTGGAAGAAAAGTTTCAAAAAGAAGAAATTAAAATTTTTTTATCGGGAAAATATGACAAAAACAACGCTATTTTAGAAATAATTTCCGGAGCAGGGGGAGTTGACGCCCAGGACTGGACAACAATACTTTTGAGGATGTATCAAAGGTATTGTGTGACAAAAGGATTTCAATCAAAAGTTTTACATCAATCATTTGGCGAGGGCGGAGGACCTGAGGGAAGAATTGGAACTAAATCAGCCATCTTGGAAATTAAAGGAAATTACGCTTACGGTTTTTTAAAAAGAGAAACAGGGGTTCATCGATTAGTTCGCCAATCGCCGTTTTCCGCCAAAAAACTTCGCCATACTTCTTTTGCCTTAATTGAAATATTGCCGGAAATTGAAACAGAAGAGAGCAAAGAGATTAAAATAAATCCCGATGATTTAAAGATAGAAGTTTTTCGCGCTTCCGGACCCGGAGGCCAGCATGTTAACCGTCGGGAGTCGGCTGTTAGAATTACTCATCTACCGACTAAAATTACGGTAAGTTCCCAATCCGAACGCCTACAAGGGCTGAACAAAGAAGAAGCGATGAAAATTTTATACGCTAAACTGTGTCATCTCAAAGAAAAAGAAAAAGAAGCAGAGTTAAAAAAAATTAAAGGGAAAACGGTTTCGGTAAGCTGGGGAAATCAAATCAGGTCTTATGTCTTATATCCTTATAAACTGATTAAAGACCTTCGGACAGGACTTGAGACATCAGACGTAGAGAGCGTTTTAGACGGGGACTTGGAAGAATTTATAATAGCTGAGATTAAACTTAAAATTTAGAACCCAAGTTCCAAGTTCCAAGTTCCAAGTTATATGATTTCTTTATCTAATATAACAAAAATTTATCCTTCGCGTTTTGGAAACGGTTCCATAGTTGCTTTAGACGATGTTTCTTTTAGAATAAACAAAGAAGAATTTGTTTCTATTGTCGGAAAGTCGGGCGCCGGCAAGACGACTTTGCTTAAGTTGATTTTAGCCGAAGAAGAGCCAACCAGCGGAGATATTTTTTTTGATAAACAAAATATTTCTGAAATAAGAAAAAGCCAAATATCTTTATTCAGGCGGAGAATCGGAACGATTTTTCAGGACTATAAGTTATTTCCTTTTAAAACGACTTACGAAAATATTGCTTATATAATGGAAGTGATAGGGGCTTCAAGCAGGGATATTAGGCGGGACGTTCCTCAAGTTTTGGAGATTGTCGGGTTAGCGGACAGGGCTGATAACTTTCCCAAAGAGCTTTCCGGCGGGGAAAAACAAAGAGTGGCTATTGCCAGGGCTCTTATTCACCGGCCTGATGTGATTTTAGCCGATGAGCCAACCGGTAATCTTGACCCTTACAATAGTTTTGATATTATCCGGCTTTTAATGAAAATCCATAAACTTGGAACTATGGTTGTTCTGGCTACCCATAACAAAGAAATAATTAATTCCCTCGGGAAAAGAGTGGTTACATTGGAAGACAGCAAAGTGGTCAGGGACGAAGAAAGAGGAAGATTCGTACTGTAATTTATAGGGAGGAGGATACGAACCAGAGTCAATTTAGCGGAGCGAATTTTATTCAGATTCAAGGCGCGAGGAGCGTAATGTATCCACAGGATACATTAGCGACGAGCAACGAAGAAGATGGA
>CAYLWZ010000015.1:0-7683 GCA_964387825.1 uncultured Candidatus Saccharibacteria bacterium | reverse complement strand
AATTCTTAATTCTTAATTCTTAATTCTTAATTCTTAATTCTTTAGAACGCCCCCATTGAATAAAGGGGCATTAAAACCGCTGCCATTACCCCGCCAACCACTCCTCCTAAAAGGACAATAAAAACCGGCTCTAATAAACTAATAAAGGAATTCAAGCCCTGATCCACGTCTCTCTGATAAAATTCAACCACATTTTTTAAAGAAGAATCTAACCTTCCCGTTTTTTCGCCGACTGACACCATCTGATAAAAAAGAGGGGAAATTAAGTCGGGATAATTGCCTAAAACAGAACTCATTGTTTCCCCTTTTCTTACTTCTTCTTTGGTTTTCGAAATCACTTTTCTATAGTTGTCATTGCTAATCACTTTAGAAGTCATATCCAACGCCTGAATGATGGGAAGACCTGCGGAAATAAGGGTGGAAAGATTTAGAGCAAAACGAGCAAGATAGAATTTTTTAAAAAAAGAGTCAACTAAAGGAGTTTTCAAAAAAACATTGCCAAGAAATTTTTTGCCTCGCTTGCTCTTGAACAAAAAAACAATGGCAACTATCATAAAAATAATCGCCATAATTACAATTAAAGCGTTTGCTCTAACAAAGTCAGAAGACCCAATTACTATTTTGGTAATTAAAGGAAGTTCTTGCCCGCCTGCTTTTAAAACCCCTGATAATTGAGGAATAACATACGTTATGAGAACAGAAACCACAACAAAAAAAACAGCCAAAACAAAAGCAGGATAAATCATCGCTCCTCTTATTTTCCCTTGAAAATAACTCTCTTTTTCTAAATAATCGGACAGATATATAAAAATATCGGCTAGTTTGCCGGAGGCCTCGCCCGATTTTGTCATATTAACGTAAAAAAGGGGGAAAAGCTTCGGATAAAGAGCAAGAGCTTCGGAAAGAGACGTTCCTCCTTCTACTTTCTCGGATATTTTCAAGATTTTTTCTCTAAAATCTTGTTTCCTTGTCTGTTTGGCAATAGTTTTCAAGGACTCAACAATAGGCACGTTTGACTTAAACATAATTGACAACTGCCGGGAAAAAAGAATTACATCTTTTTTATTCGCGTGCTGAAAAATTGTCAGTTTTACAGCGTAAAGAGGAACAGACAATTTCTCTAAAACAGTCACATAAAGCCCATGTGATTTCAAAACACCAAAAGCGGCTTCTCTGTCGGAGGCCTCAACTTGTCCTGTTTGAATATTCCCTGTTTTATCCCTTGCCTGGTAATTGAACTTCATAATATGCCTTACCTTCTAATTAATCCTCTTAAACTTGAAGGGTTTAAAGAATAATTTTGGGCGGTTTCCAAAGCAATCTCTTTCTCCTTGACTAAATTAGCCAAATATCTATCCAAAGAAATCATTCCGATTTCAGCCGATGTTTCAATAGTTAGCGGTATTTCGTGAACTTTGTTTTCTCGAATTAAATTGGCCACCGCCGGAGTATTAATTAATATCTCGCAGGACGGTATTACTCCTCCTCTAATTCTGGGCACTAATCTTTGAGAAATAATTCCCAGTAAAGACCCTGAAAGCTGAACCCGAATTTGATTTTGTTCCACAGGAGGAAAACTATCAACAATTCGATGAACACTCTGAGCAGCTGAATTAGTATGCAGGGTGGCTAAAACGAGATGGCCTGTTTCCGCCGCGGTGATAGCAGTGGACATAGTATCGGAATCTCTCATTTCTAAACCATAATAACATCCGGGTCTTGGCGAAAAACAGATTTTAAGGCTCCGTTAAAACTTAAAGTGTCTTGTTTAAGTTCTCTTTGGTTAATTATCGCTCTATCGTCCTTAAAAATATATTCAATAGGGTCTTCAATGGTAATTATATGAACGGCTTTGAGATGATTGATTTCATCAATTAAAGCGGCCAAAGTCGTCGATTTGCCCTGACTGGAAGGGCCGGTTACTAAAATAAACCCTTGAGAATGACGGACAAACTCATGTAAAATTGGCGGGAGATTTAATTCCTCAATAGTAAGAATCTCATCCGGAACCAGGCGAAGGGCAGAAGCGACATTCCCTTGTTCAAAAAACACATTAACTCTAAACCTCGCTCCTCCTTTAAAATCATAGGAGAAATCAATTTCTTTTTCTTTAAGAAAGCTTTGTTTTTGTTCTTCGTTCATTAAAGCAAAAGCCAATTCTTCCGAGTCCTCTTTTAAAATCTTATTTCGTTTAACCAAGGCAATCAATCTGCCGGCCACTCTAAGCACCGGCGGATGTCCTACTGAAATATGTAAATCAGAAGCGCGCTGAGCAATAGTTACTTCAAGAAGCTCTTTTAGTTTAGATAAATAATCCATTATATTATAATATGAATTAATGCGAATTTCTTATGCGAATGATACGAATATTCTTTAATTTAATTCGTGGCATTCGCATTATGATTATTCAAGTATTTTCTCAATCTCTTCCACTACTTCGCTTGGCGTGTAATGAGATTTTATCAAATACTTAGCCGCTCCAAATTTTAATCCTTTATCCACATCTTCTTTTTCGCCAAGATTAGACAAAATAACCACTTTCGTATTTTTTAGTTTATTATCGTTTCTCATCGCCCGCAATACTTCCCAGCCGTCAACATTGGGTAAAACAATATCTAAAAGCATAAGTTCAGGTTTCTTCTCTTTTAGCTTTGCTAAAACCACATCGCCGCTGGTTACAACTTCTACAAGAAAACCGGCTTTCTTAAATTTAGTGGTATAAATCTCAATTAAAAATGGATCGTCTTCAACTAACAAAATAGATTTCATTGCTATATTGCTATATTGCTATATTGCTACGTTGTTATATTGTCACCAGCTTCTTGGAAGCTTAACAATTTAACAGTTTAACGATTTAACAATTTTCTTATTTTTCTTCGGCCACTCTTATCACCTCCTCAATAGAAGTAATACCGTCTAAAACCTTTAATATCCCGTCTTGTTTCATAGTCACCATTCCTTGTTTTCTGGCTTCTTGACGAATCTCATCTTCTGACGGTTTTCTTAGAATCAATTCTTCAAGAGAAGGAGTCATTTTTAAAATCTCAAAAATCCCGATTCGTTTAGAATAGCCAATATTATCGCACCTTTTGCAGCCTACTGGTTCGTAAATATAAAAAGAATCAAGCGATTTGTATTTTTTTTCAATAACTGGCGGAAGTCCCTTAATCTCTTCTAAAATTATCTTTCTTACTTCTTTGGACGGTATGACCTTTTTTTTGCAATAAGGGCAGAGTTTTCTTAATAATCTCTGAGCGACAACAATGCTCAAAGTAGAGGGAAGAAGAAAAGGCGGCACCCCCATATCAATCAATCTCGGTATTACTCCGAAGGTGTTTGACGTATGCAGGGTAGATAAGACATTATGACCGGTTAACGTTGCATGAACGGCTAAAGAGGCAGTTTCCTCGTCTCTGATTTCCCCTACCATCAAAACATCAGGGTCTTGCCTCAAAAGAGAACGAAGTCCGTTGGCAAAAGAATAACCAATTTCCGGCCTTATTTGAGACTGATTGACCCCTTCAATTAAATACTCCACCGGGTCCTCCAAAGTCATTATATTTACTTCTTCCTTGTTGAAAAGCCCTAAAATAGCGTAAAGAGTAGTTGTTTTTCCCGAACCAGTAGGTCCTGTGGATAAAATCATTCCGTAAGATTTTTTCAGACCGCTCTTTATTGTTTCAAGATTTTTTCCCAATATCCCTAAATCTTCAAAACTTATCTTTCTTTGGCTCGAGTCTAAAATTCTCATTACCGCTTTTTCTCCTAAAACAGTAGGAAAAGTAGAAACTCTAAAATCAATATTTCTCTTGCCAACTTTAGCAGAAAACCGGCCGTCTTGGGGAATCCGGGTTTCGTCAATCTTTAAATTAGAAAGTATTTTAATTCTGGCTATTACAGCCGATGCAACTTTAGTGGGCAAAAAAATACTGGCATGTAAAATTCCGTCTAATCTAAAACGAACTCTTAATTTCTCTCTTCCCGGTTCAACATGAATATCTGAAGCGTTTCCATCAACCGCATGCCGCAAAATAACCGCTACCACTTTTGAAATCGGCGCTTCCTCTACCATTCTCTCAATTTCTCCGGCCAGAACCTTTGGTTTCTCGGTTTTAAGTTCGGTGGTTAATTCCTCTAACGCTTTGCTTACTTCTTTTTTTAAATTTCGGTATTTTTTTAAAAGGTCTTCAAAATTACTTAAAGTTAACAAAAAAACCTGATAGGTAAGTTTACCTCGCCGAGCCAAAAACTCCAAGGCCTCTCGCGCCTTGAGGTCCTCTGGATAAACCATTCCAATTTCTATATTATTATCCTCTTTTTTTAAGGGTATTATCTTATAATATCTGGCGGATTCTTCGGGTATTACTTCCAACGCTTCTAAAGAAACTTCTGCAGAAGAAACAACTTTTAAGGGTATTTTTAGAATAGCGCTCTTTAACCCAAATAAAAAATCTCCGGAAACTATTTTCCTCTCCAATAATACCTCTTCTTCTTTCTTCCCTGAGCTTTTAACTTCATACTCTAATGCGGTCGCCCGCGATTTCTCTAATATCCCTTTTTCAACTAATTTTTTAATAAGACTCTGATTCACAGAAATAACGCTAAACTTTAGAGTGTGGAATTCAAGCCACAGTCTTTTAATTTAGTATGGTAAAAATGGATTTTCTCTTCCTTTGCGGCCTTCAAAAAGAGCAGGTTTTTCAAATTGCTGAAGTTCTTTTAAAAAAGAATTTTTAAAAATACTAAAATCTATTTTTATTTCTTCATTAGAAAAATTTTGAGGGGGTTGAGGGGAAAAAACTTTTTCTTTTTTAAAATAATCAAATTTCAAAACAAGAAAAACGGCTAAAATTACTATTCCAAGAATCAGAAGTAAATATCTTTGTTTTTTCTTTTGCTTGGTAAAATAATTAATAGGCATACAATAAAATTTCTAATTTTTAATTTTTAATCAATTTTTAATGATTTAATTTTCAAACAAAAATGGAAAACGGGATATTCAACTTTTGCGTAATATATCAAACTTCAAATTTGGAATTTTATTACAATCTCCAATTCCTAATGTGTTATCTTTAAGGAGTGGTTTCTGTGGGCGCTGCCACTGTTGTATTTTGCTGGATTTCTGATTTTTGAAGGAAATATGTCTCAAGCGATAAATTAAAATCAAACAACGCTTTTACCTCTGGCCCTTCTTTTAATTCTTTTTCTTCCGGAGAAGAAAAACTAATAGAATTTACCTCAAATAATCTAGCGCTTTTGTAAATTGCTGAAAGTAAATTTTTAAAGCTGGAGTAAGAACTTGACAAAGAAAGGGATAAAGAAATTTTTTTAATTTCTGAATTTTCGTCAGGTTCTATTTCCTCGCCAACCGCCGATTTCTCGCTAATTTCCGTCGGGGAAGATCCTGTGTCTTCCACAGAGGAACTAATATCGTTTAGGACTAAACCGTTTTCCGAAGTAATATTTTGAATAAGGTCAAAAAGGACCGGCAACGAAACCTCTACGGGAAGAGCGGAATCTATTTTATCAAAATTCTCTTTATAGGTATCTAATTTATTATAAAGCGTCCCTAAATTTGAGTAATAACTATTTTTTTGCTCCAGAAATCTGGCTTTTTGCTCAAGTATTCTTCCTTGTTCTTTAAATTCCTGATATTTTGGCCACCAGAAAAAATATCCTCCAACAAGTAAAACGATTAAAAGAATAACGCTGATAATGGGAATAAAACGAGACATAGAAATATATTGTTAAATTATTAAATTATTACCGCTCACTTCGTTTGCTTATTGTTATGTTAATTTAGCAATTTATTTAAGCATCTCCGGGTCAAAAATAAGTATCAAGCCAAAATCTACTACTCCTTCCTTACCTATTGATATTTTAGATAATTCTACTTTTTTTACCAAAGAATCCTTTCTGAAAATAAGGATTTGCTGTTCAAGAGATATAAAATCATCCGTTGTCCCGGAAAGACCAACCGTATTTTTATCGGCGGCAAAATCAAAATTATAAAATTGGATATTGGGAAGGCAATTGTTTTCCAAAAAACCGAAAATATTTGCCGCCTCGCGATGTTTTAAAATTAAACCGGAAAAGGCGCTAATTTTATCCTTAGCCAAACTGAGATTATCTTCCAGGGCCTTTTCTTCGGGAGTAGCCGCTGAAGCGGTCTCTTTTTCTTTAATTTCCAGATTTATTTTTTTTGTTGAACTGTTTAAATAAAAATAACTGGCGATTAAAGCAGAAAGCAAAATCAGGCAGAAAACGCTAAGGGTAATTGCCCAGACAGGTGATTTAATCCTTCTTCTCGGAGTAATTTCTATTGCCATAGAATTAGATTGTTAAACTGTTAAATTGTTAAATTGTTAATAAAATCAATGTAGCAATGTAATTCACTCAAGTCCTTTTAGGGCTAATCCAACGGCTACTCCGTAAACAGGCCCTATACTTTCTAAGGTTGTTGCCAAAGTCGGAGGATAAGAGATGCCCAAAAAAGGATTCGCCTTAACCACTTCTTTTTTTAGTTCGTTGGCAAAGTAATCTCTCAAGCCCGGCATCAGCGCCACCCCTCCGGACAAAATAACTTTATCCACTTCTTTTCCTTCCTTTCGATAAAAATCGCGGAAAACTTTTTTAATTTCCTCTAAAATTAAGTCCGTTAAAGGCACTAAAATTTTTGAAACATCTTTTCCAAATAAATTTCTATTTTGAGATTCTTCAACAATTTCTTTAGGTTCATTAATATAAGCCAATCCGTACTTCTTTTTTAAAATCTCTGCTTCATTATACTTTACATTTAAAGACCTGACTATAGCTTCTGTTAATTCGTTGCCAGCGATATTAAAACTGTAACTGGTTTTTAGAGTTTTCCCTTCAACAATGTTGCAAGTAGAGCTTCTGCTCCCTATGTCTACTAAGCTTATTACCTTTTTTATTTCCTTGTTTTCTGATAGAGATTTCGTTAAGGCAAATACTTCTGATTCCAAGAATTTTGATTTTAAATTAGTAAATTCCGCAATTTCTTGATATTGGAGAACAACCTCTCTTGGGATAGCCACCACTAAAACCTTAAGGGGCGTTTTAGATATCTGTCCCTCAATGATTGACCAGTCCAAAGCAATCTCTTCCAAAGGAAGAGGAATAAGAGGCCTAACATGATAACGTATCGCCTCGGGAATCTCCTCTTTGCTCATTACCGGTAAATTAAAACTGGTAAAAAAACTGCAAAAATCTGGAATAGAAAAATTAACTTCTTTGGTTTGAATTTCTGCTTCACTTAAAATAGCAAGAATAGCCTCTGCTATAATCTTATTAGAAAGAGAAAAGGTATTTTTCTTAGATGTCCTGAACGATTGTTTTCTAAAAGATGACGATTCTATATCTCCATAATTATCAAGTTGTCTGTCCTGGCCGTGTTTTTCTATTTCTACCACCCTGATAAATGAAGTTCCAATATCTATTCCTAAAAATTTCTTCGGTTTTATTGTAAAAATTTTTTTTAAGGCCTGAAACATTATACTTCATTATATTTCATTGTAAGTACACAATTTTATTGTAGCATACAGAAAAAACAAAACTATGTGGAAAAGTGATATAATGAGAGCGTTGAACAATATCCTTTCTGCTGAGACGCAATAATTCTGGCTGCAAATCATTCAGAACTCGTCAACGTATATTATCATA
>CAYLWZ010000014.1:0-7932 GCA_964387825.1 uncultured Candidatus Saccharibacteria bacterium | reverse complement strand
GAGGGCACCAAAACAAAAATATCCCTTGAGGATATTTTTATTTTGGTATTCTTGGTGTAGCGAGAATCTGGGGAGGATGTTTAACCTTAAAGGTTGAACATTTTTTATTTGATTATCTTATTCAATTTCCTTGACAGCGACTTTTCTTTTCTTTCTTCTTTCAATTTTCGGTATGACGATAGTTAATATCCCGTTCTCTAAAGACGCTTGAATTCTTGAGTTGTCAACTTCTTCCGGCAAAACAATCTCTCTTGAGAAAGGTCCCCAATAGCATTCTTGAAAAAAATAATTCCTTTTTTCTTTTTCCGCCGGTTTTTCTCTATTTCCTTTAATCATAACCATATCGTTTTCAATAGAGATATTGAGATTTTTTGGAGTGATTCCTGCAATAACCGATTGGATAACAAGATTACTGTCGGTCTGGTAAATATCAACCGTCAGTTCTCCTTCTTCTTGCTCCAACCATTTTTTTTCTTTAATAATTGGCGAATTCATTTCTTCATCCTTATGTAAGAGGGACTCTTTTTTTATTTCTATTTTTCTCGTTTCTTTTTGTTCGATTTTTTTAATCTTGTTAGGGGTATTTTTTTCTTTGGGCTTTTTCTTTTTCTTTTCCCCTTCCTTGCTCTTATTCTTGTCGTTATCAGCGTTAAATTCTTGGAGAGAGGGTTTATCTTTAGAATCCCTAACCGGGTTAATTTTTTTATCTTTTACTTTTTTCTCTTTCGGCAATAAAGAAGAAGGGTCTTTCTTCAATTCTAAATTTTCTTTTATCTCTGGCAAGCTTTCAACTCCCATTCCTTTTTTTAGTTTGTCAAAAAATGAAGACATAAAGAAATAAATTTTTAACTTCTAATTTTTAATCTCTTTTGTTTCGCAAACGCTTGCTATCTTTTTAAGTTTTCTAAACCCAAAAGAAACGAAAAAGGCAAGACCTATTAAAATAATTATCGGTATATAAATAAAATAAAAATTTTCCTCTAATCTCATTATAGAAAAATTATAGAGTCCGTGCAAGATAGTGGCGATTATTAATCCCAAGAAAATTAATCTAAACCTTTTTTTTGTTTCATAAATAGACAGGGCTAAGAAAAAACCTACCGTTCCTGAACAAAGGGCGTGGAGAAGAGTGGCTCCGATAAAACGGAGAGAACTGATAGCCGTTATTTCCAAAAAACTAAATACTTCTTGGCCGGGTAACAAAACCAGAATATTCTCTAAAGCGGCAAAACCTAAAGCGCAGATTATCATATAAATCATAGCGTCTGTCGGTTCGTCGAATTTTGAACTATTTAATATATTTTTTTTAATGACAAAATATTTTAAAAACTCTTCCACAAAAGCTATTCCGATGAAGTAATATAAAATAAACAGCAAAAAAGAAGGAAAAAGACCGCCTTTGTTAATAAAGTTTAAGCAAGTTTCAATCATTATTTCCACGCCTGCCGCTACCAAAGCAATCAGCGCGCCGTAAAAGAAAATTTTTAGGACTGTTCTTTTCGGCTCTGGATGAACGTCTTTCCGCAGATAAAATAAAAGCCATATTACGCTTGGCGTTAACCCAAAAAAAATGTAGATAAGATAAACCATATATTAATTTAACTGGCGTCGGGCCATTTTTCAATCATCAAACTTTTCTTTTTATTTTTGATTGGCAGTTTTTGATAAATTTCTTCACTGATAAAAGGCATAAAAGGGTGAAGAAGCTTTAATGAGTTTAATAGCGTAAAAACGAGAATTTCCTCTGTTTTTTCATTGTTTTGTTTTTTCGTTGTTTCTATGTATCTATCACAGAAGTCATGCCAGAAAAAATCATATATAGTGTGAGCCGCTTTCCCAAACCGGAAATTTTCCAGGTCCTTATTTACAGATTTTACAGTTTTGTTTAATTGTTTTAATATTTTTTTGTCGGCAGAAGTTAAATTTTGATTTTTGAATTGTAATTTTGATTTTTGCGTTTTGATTTTTGATTTCGAGATTTGTTGCAAGACAAATCTCGAGGCGTTCCATATTTTATTGCAAAACTTTTCCCCCATAATGATATTATCGGTTACGAAACGCATGTCTTGATTTTCTGTAATTTGATAGGCGATTCCAAAACGGGTGGCGTCAGCCCCGTATTCCTCAATAAATTTTATTGGGTCTATTCCTGTACCAAGAGATTTTGACATCCTCTTGCCTTCTTTTGTCAAAATAGTGGAGTGGACATAAACATTCTTAAAGGGAATTTTTTTCATAAATTCCATTCCGGAAAAAATCATTCTGGCGACCCATAAATTAATAATATCCCGGCCGGTTGACAATACGTTAGTGGGGTAAAAATTTTTAAGGTCCTTTGTTTTTTTATCCCAACCCAGAGTGGCAAATGGCCATAAAGCGGAACTAAACCATGTGTCTAACACATCGTCAACTTGTTTCGGACGGCACTTTCCGCAAATCGGACATTTCTTCGGCTTATCTAAAGAAACAAAATATTTTTCCTTTTGTTTGGATTCCGCTTTTTGCGGGTGGAAATTAGAAATTCCAGTTTGGTTCTGGCAGAACCAAACAGGCAATTGATGTCCCCACCAAATCTGGCGGGAGATACACCAATCGTTTATATTTTTCAGCCAATCAAAATACGGTTTTTCAAAATGCCTTGGAATAAATTTTATTTTTTTCTTCTTTACGGGCATCTTGGCTATTTTCGCTAATTCGTTCATTTTTAAAAACCATTGTTGGGAAGGAATAAATTCAACCGTGGTATTGCAGCGATAGCATTTTGGGATTTGATGGGTGTGGTCCTCAATTTTTTCTAAAAGCTCCTGTTTTTTTAAATCCTTAACGATTTTCTCCCGGGCTTCAAGAACTTTTAATCCTTGATAAGGGGGGAGCGCTTTTTTTGTAATCCTGCCTTTTTCGTCAATAATCTGGATTATTTCTAAATTATGCCTTATGCCTATTTGGTAATCCTTTAAGTCGTGAGCCGGAGTAACCTTTACCGCTCCGGTGCCAAATTTCGGGTCAACCAATCTATCCGCGATAATCGGAATTTCTTTATTAACCAAAGGTAAAATAACTTTTTTGCCGACTAAATTCTTATATTTTTTGTCTTTAGGATTTACCGCCACGGCTGTATCGCCCAGCATTGTTTCCGGTCTCGTAGTCGCAACAATAATGAAATTATTGTCGCCTTTTTTTAGCGGATACTTGATATACCATAATTTCCCCTTTTCTTCTTTATATTCTAATTCCAGGTCTGACAAGCTTGTGCCGCATCGCGGGCACCAGTTAATTACTCTTCTTCCTTGGTAAATCCACCCTTTTTTGTAGTAATGCAAAAATGCTTTTTTCACTGCCCTGGAATAATCTTTATCCATAGTAAATCTGGTTCTTGACCAGTCGCAGGAAGCCCCCAGTTTTTTGAGTTGGCCCAGTATGATATTCCCGTATTCCTCTTTCCATCTCCAAACTTCTTCTATGAATTTTTTCCGCCCTAAGTCAAATTTGGTAAGCCCCTCTTTTTCTAATTTCTTTTCAACGACGTTTTGAGTGGCGATTCCGGCGTGGTCTGTTCCCGGCAGCCAGAGAGTTTTAAATCCTTGCATTCTTTTCCAGCGAATCAAAATATCCTGAATTGTTGAATTCAGGGCATGGCCCATATGGAGCCGACCGGTAACGTTGGGAGGAGGAATAACGATTGTCCAGGGCTTTTTAGCGGTTTTTGGCAAATTATCGGGATTAAAAAAACCGCTCTTTAACCAGTATTTATAAACCCTGTCTTCAACTTCTTTTGGATTATAGGCCATGTTCTTATTTCAAGAATATATGTTTACCCAGTTAAATAATTTGCTTTGCAAATTAAAATCTTTTAGATTTTATTTAACAGGGTGAATACCTTAGCGAATCAAGGTTATGCCGAGCATTAGCGAGGCATGTTCTTATTTCAAGAATATATGTTTACCCAGTTAAATAATTTGCTTTGCAAATTAAAATCTTTTAGATTTTATTTAACAGGGTGAATACCTTAGCGAATCAAGGTTATGCCGAGCATTAGCGAGGCATGTTCTTATTTCAAGAATATATATTTATACATTAGCGAATCAAGGTTCTGTCGAGCGTTAGCGAGGCATATTCTTATTTCAAGAATATATATTTATACATTAGCGAATCAAGGTTATGCCGAGCATTAGCGAGGCATATTCTTATTTCAAGAATATATATTTATACATTAGCGAATCAAGGTTATGCCGAGCATTAGCGAGGTATGTTCTTATTTTAACATAATTTTATTCTATCCTTAAGTTTGGCTTGGCTTTAATTTTTTCCCAGCTTTTAACTTTTCCTTTTAGATGTCTAAAATATCCGGCTATCCCAACCATTGCCGCATTATCAGTACAAAACTTGAAACTTGGAACATAAAACATAAAACTTAATTTTTCTTTTTTAATTATTTTTTTGAATTGCTTGCGCAGTTCGTAATTAGCGCTTACTCCTCCGCCGAGTATTATGGACTTTGCTTTATATTCTTTTGTTGCTCTAATGGTTTTTTTAATTAAGACGTCAATAATGGCTTGCTGGATTTCACAACACATTTTTTTGATATATTGTTTGTTTTTTCTTATTTTAAGCGGTTGTTTTTTATAGTTGTATAAAACAGCGGTTTTTAAGCCGGAAAAACTGAAATCGTAATTTTTTTGGTTAATCATCGGCCTGGGCAATCTTATCTTGAAACTTGAAACTTGAAACTTGGAACGTTGCGCTTCTTTGGCGATTGCCGGACCTCCGGGATATCCTAATCCCAAAATCTTCGCTGTTTTGTCAAAGCATTCGCCGGCGGCGTCGTCTCTCGTTTCTCCAAGGATTTTGTATTTACCGATTTTTTTCATTAAAATCAGTTGGGTATGCCCTCCGCTTGCTATCAAGCAAACCGCCGGAAATTCTATTTTTTTATTTTTAATTTGTATTTTTGATTTTTGAGATTTGATTTTTGATTTTGAGCTAATTGGTTTAAGCCAATTAGCGAATATGTGCGCTTCAATATGATTCACCTCTATTATTGGCAAATCCCAAAAATAAGACAGGGCTTTGGCAAAATTGACTCCCACCCACAAACAAGGGTCTAATCCCGGCCCGACAGTTACGGCAATAGTGTCAATTTTCGGCTTTTTATATTTTTTTAAGAATTTTGTTAAATTTTTCATCAAATCCGGTTCTCTTTCCAAAATTTCTTCTACCAAATTAAAGACACTCTCTTTTTTTAATTTATCGCTGTTATTAAAATTTCTAACGAGGTCTAATTTTTGGAATTTGACATTTAGATTTTTATTAGAAATTTGGGTTTTGGATTTAGAAATTTTAAGCAATCCCGCTTCTTTTAACGCTTTTCTTAATACCGGAACAATATTGCGCTGGTGTTCTCTTTTTGCCAAAGTAGGGTAGACTCCGCCGTATTTTTTATGAACCTTGACTTGGGAGGAAACAATATTTGACAGGATATTAAATATCGGCTTTATTTTCGCCGAGGACTTGATTATAGCGGCGCAAGTGTCGTCGCAAGATGTTTCAATCGCTAATATTTTCATATTATTGTTCTCATATCTTAACTGAAATCTTGATTTTTTTCAATTTTTGAAGTAAAATATAATAAAATCTGTTAGCTTGCCGCTATCGTCTAACGGTTAGGACTCGAGATTTTCAATCTCGCAATCGGAGTTCGATTCTCCGTGGCGGCACATTTTTAAAAAATGACAGTTATTTCAAAGAGACCCCAAATTGCTTGACAAATTTTATGTTAGGTGTATAATATAAGCAGAAAATTGAGAAAACCTGCTCTTTAAAAACAGGCAATCCATTCGCCATTTGAGATGGTTTAGAATAGCCGTTTCAAACGGCGGATGGATTTTACTTTAACTTTTTTGAAAAAAATAGGAGGTAGAGATGAGAAAATTATCTTTGTTAGCTTTATTGGTAGTATTTATATTTGTGGCAGGTTGTGCTGGTATGTCTAAGCCATATCAGCGTAACATGGAAAAAAACGCAGCCCTGTGGAGCGTTATTGGCGCTGCCACGGGAGCAGGCATTGCCATTGCGACCCATGGAGCAGTCGGCGATGTCGCCATATTGGGCGGTATTGCGGGCGCCTATCTCGGCGCTGGCAACACACCAGAAATTGCAGATGGCGACGGCAATGGCGACTGCTCGCGTTTCAAAAACGCGGGTGAGCGCGCCGCTTGCCAAAGAGGCAAAGCGGAGCGAGCCAGCGCTCTCCAGAGAGAGCGCGAACGCCGCGCTTACCGGTACGGTCGCGGTCGCAGTCATCTACTTTTTGTGACCCATAACTGATTTAAAGGGGCAGAGCAATAATCTGCCCCTCTTTTTTTATTAGGGAACGCGAGGAATCTTACCGAGGGTCGCCCTTGGTTAAATTTTGTTATTGCTCTTTAATTTATAATCAAGTAAGATAAAAAAATGAATTCTGATTTTTCTCAAAAGGACTATTATCTCAAAATTGGCAGAGCATCGGATTTAAAAAATCCTAAAAAACGGATTCTTTTCAGGTTATTTGAAATTTTCCCCGGCGCCTTGTCTTGGGGGATTTTGATTTTAGCGGTTATTCTTTCCTGGAAGAAACCTCTTTGGGTTGCTTTTTTTATTATAATTTTTGTAATTTTTTGGTTTTTCAGGACAATTTATTTTTCCTTTCATCTTTGGATTAGTTATAAAAAAATGAGAAAAAACGAGAAGGCGGACTGGATTGGGGAAATTGCCCGGTTTTCTCAATGGAGGAATATCTACCATTTGGTTATAGTTCCTATGTACCGAGAACCATTAGGGATTGTCAGAGATAGCTTAAGGTCGTTAGAAAAGACAGATTATCCGAAAGATAAGATGGTCGTCGTTTTGGCTTGCGAAGAAAGAGCAAGAAAGGATGTTCACCCCGTTAGAGATTCTGAGGACGGAAATAAATCAAAGAAAGAACATATCTCTAACGGGGCTCAGGAAACAGCCGAAGAGATTAAAAAAGAATTCGGCTCAAAATTTTTTAGATTTATGGTAACTTGGCATCCGGCCGATATTCCGGGCGAGATTGCGGGCAAGGGTTCTAACGAAACTTGGGCCGTTAAAAAAACGAAAGAAAAGATTATAGATCCCTTGGCTATTCCCTACGAGAATATAATTTTTTCCTCTTTTGACGTTGATACCTGCGTTTTCCCCAAATATTTTAGTTGTTTGAGCTATTATTATTTGACCGCGAAAAAACCAACCAGAACCAGTTTTCAGCCAATTCCTCTCTATATTAATAATATCTGGCAAGCTCCGGCGATTTCCCGGATTTTTTCTTTTTCTGCTACTTTCTGGCATACCATAAACCAAGAACGACAGGAAAAATTAATCACTTTTTCTTCTCATTCAATGAGCTTTAAAGCTTTAGTAGATGTTGGTTTTAAACAAACAAACGTTGTTTCAGACGATTCAAGAATTTTTTGGCAAAGTTTTTTAAAAAATAACGGCGATTATCGAGTTCAGCCCTTATATTATCCAGTTTCTATGGACGCCAATGTATCAGATAATTTTTGGAAAACTTTAATTAATATTTATAAACAGCAAAAGAGATGGGCCTATGGAATGGGCGATATTCCTTATTTTATTTTCGGATTTTTAGAAAACAAAAAAATTTCTCTTTTGAAGAAATTTTCTTTAAGTTTTGAGATTATAGGAGAACATGTTTCTTGGGCTACTTCCAGTATTTTGATTTTCTTGTTAGGATGGCTCCCTCTATTTTTAGGAGGAAAAGAATTTTCTCAGACCTTGATTTCTTACAACCTTCCTCGGATTATCAGCAGAGTTATGACTATATCTATGCTTGGCTTAATAATTTCTATTTATTTAAGTTTTCTTATACTTCCTCCCAAACCGCCGGAATACGGCCGTTTTAAATATTTAATTTTT
>CAYLWZ010000013.1:0-12793 GCA_964387825.1 uncultured Candidatus Saccharibacteria bacterium | reverse complement strand
ATTTTTATTTTGGTATTCTTGGCGTAGCGAGAATCTGTTCCCCTTATGCCTTCGGCCTGCCCGCAATGCTTCGCATAGCGATGCAGGAGGGGCAACTCCTTCGAGTCCTGCTGAGGGCACCAAAACAAAACGTCGTGGCAAAAAACTCACGATCGTGAGTTTTTTGCCACGATGGATTTACGATTTTAATTTGCTTCACTACCGGAAAAATTTGATATTAAAAGTATATCTAAGTCCAAAATATGGTGGTATCGTACATGGTCTTGACAAAAATATTTTATTGGCTAATATAAAAAACGAGGGGGTGCGGGATAAAATTCCCTAAGGACAAAAGATTTAATAAAGGAGGTTTATGGATATCCCTGGTTATGTCCGAACCCAGCTTTGAAGAATTAACCGATTTTGTTAAATCAGTTCCCCCTCACCAAAAATCCCCCGCTTTTATCGGGGGATTTTTAGTTTACTTTATTTATGTTATAATAAACCTAATGCAATGCGTAATAATTTTTCGTAGGGTCCTGCTTATAGCGGGATTGACGAGTTCTGAATGATTTGCAGTCACTTAATTGCGAAGCAATTACAGTGAGCGGAGCCGAA
The DNA here is from genome assembly GCA_964387825.1 of uncultured Candidatus Saccharibacteria bacterium. Lineage (GTDB taxonomy): Bacteria > Patescibacteriota > Minisyncoccia > Minisyncoccales > GWA2-38-27 > CAYLWZ01. Next base: position 12,196 of record CAYLWZ010000013.1, on the reverse strand, counting down.
CGGTTTGTAATTTCAAAGTAGAAAGGATTATCACGCATTAGGTTTAATAGAATAAAATAGTTCTCAAAGGTCGAATTTACCCCATTAATTTTTAATATATCGTATTAATATTAATATGGCAGAAAAAAATTCTCATCCGCTAAAAGCGGAATCTGGAGAAGAAGGCAAACTGATTGGAAAAATTGCTCATTTTTTTTCTAACATAGAAGTAGCGGTTATTAAGTTATCTGCTCCTTTGGCTGAAGGAGATACGATTCGGATTGCCGGTGGAGAAGATACCGACTTTACTCAATTAGTTAAATCAATGGAAGTTGAACATCAGAAAATAAAGAAGGCAAAATCCGGCGATGAGGTTGGTTTGAAGATTAAAGAAAAAGCCAGAGAAGGATACAGGGTATATAAGATATAATTATTATATTGTTATCACTCGCTTCGCTCGCTCATTGTTATATTGTTTCTAACAATATAGCAATTTAACAATGTAGCAATTTAATGTTATGGATAATAATCAAATCCAAATTGTTTTTCAGTTAATTTTAGCTGTTGTTTTAGGGGCGCTAATTGGGTTGGAAAGAGAGCGGAAAGGAAAGGAAGCGGGTCTTCAGACCTATAGTTTGGTTAGTTTAGGCGCTTGCCTTTTTACTATTATAAGCTTAGAGTCCTTTAATCTCTTTGTCGGAAAACCGGGCGTTAATTTTGACCCAGCAAGAGTAATCATAGCGGTGGCTACCGGCATTGGTTTTATCGGCGCTGGAGTTGTTATTTTCCGCCGAGACCATGTTGAAGGGATAACTACCGCCGCTGGCTTATGGTGCGTTGCGGCTATCGGAGTAGCGGTTGGCGCCGGGCTCTATTTACCGGCTTGCCTTACCACTATTCTTGCTCTTATTATACTGAGCGGTTTTGCTTTTATGGAAAGGAAGTTTTTTAAAAACAGGTAATTTTTTTAGATGAATGAAGAAAATAATTGTCTTTTTAAAAGCCCTGTCTGTTTTTCTGGGAACAGTTATTGGCGTAGGGATATTCGGCTTGCCTTTTGTGGCCCAAAAAGCCGGTTTTTTTGTTATTTCAGCTTATTTTTTATTGATGGTTTTAGTGGCTATATTAGTTCATTTTCTTTTTGGAGAGGTTGTCTTAGGCACTGATAAAATTCACCGGCTTCCCGGTTATGCGGGAGAATATCTCGGCGAAAAATGGAAAAAGATTTCTTTTTTTGTTATTTCGGCAGGTCTTTTTGGAGCCCTTCTTGCTTATTTGATTATCGGAGGACAATTTTTGAATTCACTTTTCAGTCCTTATTTCGGAGGCAACGCCTTTTTTTATACTTTTTTGTTTTTTATCGCCGGCTCTTGTCTTGTTTTCCGCGGCATAAAAAGCATTTCCGAAGTTGAAATGCTTTTATTGTTTATTTTATTATCTATTACTGCTATATTTTTCGCCAGGTCTTTCCCTTTTATTGATTTCAATAACTTTAAGGCCGTAAATTTAAATTATTTAACTTTTCCTTTTGGAATAGTCCTCTTCTCTTTATGGGGGACAGCTATAGTCCCGGAAATAAAAGAGATATTGGCGTCCTCAATTTTCAATAAAAACAAGGTTCGGTCAAATTTAAAAACGATAATGGCCGGAGGGCTTATCCTTTCTACCGCTATCTATCTTCTTTTTGTCTTTGTTATTTTTGGCGCTTCCGGTTCTTACACTTCCAGAGAGGCAATTTCCGGTATGGGGAAAGTTTTAGGAGCTAATTCAAATGTTATAAAATTGGCTTTTGTCTTCGGAGTGATATGCTGTTTTAGTTCGTTTATCACTCTTGCTTTAACCTTAAAGAAAGTATTTTGGTATGATTTCGGCATATCCAAAAATTTTTCCTGGTTTTTAACTTGTTTTTTTCCTTTCATTCTTTTCTTTCTTGGAATACAAGAATTTATTGAAGTAATAAGTTTTACCGGCGCCGTGGCTATCGGAAGCGAAGGGATAATTATTGTTTTTTTATACAAGAGTTTCTTAAAAAAGAAATTCAAAAGGAGCGTTAATAAAGCTTTTTATCTTCTAATCCCGGTTTTTATTTTTGGGATTATTTTTGAAATTGTCCATTTTTTCTAAGTCCGCAATATTAAATCCGCAACAATGGTAAATCCCATAACAATCTTTGTCAATTTTCTCTTTTTTTGCTAAAATAAATTAGAACGTTGCTTAATCAGGTTAAGCACATTTGCCTAATAAGTTGCTTAACTCGGTTAAGCAACTTCGGTTAAGCGGTTTCAATTAAGCAATTTTGCGAATAAAATATGACAAAGACATTAGATTTCCTTACAATTGTTTTTTTTGTTATTTTTTTGTTTTCTTATGTTATTGTTGACGTCTTGCCAAAATTTGTTGACGTTATGCCAAAAAATTTTTAAGTTAACTCAGAAAACAATTTTTTCCGAAATGAATTATTTATTATCTTTATTTTTTAATGAAAAAGAAATCTTTTGACGAAGAAATATACGGGAGATTTGGAATTAACGACTTAATTCTTTTTAGTATTTATTTAGCTGTAGGAGATGATGGTAAATGCGTTTTTGAAAAATTAGTTAGTCAAAGTTTTGTCTTGTTCCCAAGGAGATTTTCTTTTCCAGAGATTTCAAAATGGCCGGATTCCCGAAAACTTGACAGGCCTTTGAGAATGCTCAGAAAGAAAAAATTAATTATCGGTAGCCCCAAAACCTTTTTTTCCTTAACTAAAGCCGGCAGGAAAACGGCCGGGGAAATTGCCAAAATTTTTAGGCAGAAAAAATTAAAACTTTAGTTAATCCCGTTTTTGCGTGAAGAAATAAAAATTAAGTTGTCAATTCAAAATTCAAAATTCAAAATTGATATCAATATTCTTTATTTTTTTTGAAAATTGAAAATTGAAAATTAAGTTTATGTATCTTTTAATTCTTATCGCCGGTTTTGGAGGAGGAACTATTCGGGGATTGGTTGGTTTTATTAAACACCAATTCGCTTATAAAAATGTTAAATTTGAGCTTCCTTATTTCTTATCTATGATTTTTTTGTCGGGGATAATTGGCCTTCTTTCCGCGGTTGCTGTTAAAGAAACAGGAGTTACTTTCTTGGGTTTGAATTATTTTAGCCCCGCTTTGGCTCTTATTATCGGCTATGCTGGCGGAGATTTTTTAGAAAACATATATAAAATTATTATCAAGAAGTCGTCTCTTTTTAAAGAATCTGACGAATAACTCCTATACCAGGACGAGAGGAAGTAAATCGAAAAAACAAATAACCATCCCGCTTTTGGCGGGATGGTTTTGTAAGAATAAATATTTTACTTTTTTATGCTATAGGTGTCTCGGGTTCATCAGGAGTTTCTTCCGGAGTTTCTGGTGTTTCTTCCGGAGTTTCAGGTGTCTCGGGTTCAGCAGGAGTTTCTCCTGGAGTTTCTGGTGTTTCTTCCGGAGTTTCAGGTGTCTCCTCGTCGGGAGTCCCTTCCTCTTGGCAAGTAAAATAAGGATATAATTTATCTTGAATCATAATTCTAATTTGTTATATTTTTATCCTGTTAAATAACCGAGTGCTCAAATCATTGAGTGCTTCGGTTGTTGCAAAGCGATATTTAACAAGGTGAATCTCCACGACCTTTTATAATAATAATTTTAACCTCTGTTTTTAACCACATTTTTAATTATAATCTTTTGATAATTTATGTCAACCCCGTAGAAGAATTTCAAATAGAAAGTTTAGAAGAAACTTTCTATTTTTCCCCTTAAGGGGTTTTTGAAATTTCTCTACAGGGTCAACCCCATTAAAGATACTCTGGGCTTATGGCGGACTAATTCTTCGCATTTTTAAGTAAGAAACTTTAAATTATCTATCAAAAGTGATAATATAGAAAAAGAAACAAAGTAATTAAAAGTATAATTTTGCGAATGAGGTTTATTGCCGATTTTCATGTCCATTCTAAATATTCGCGGGCTACCAGCAAAGATATGGATTTGGAAAATCTGAATAAATGGGCGAAAATAAAAGGGATAAAGGTTTTGGGAACGGGCGATTTTACCCACCCGGAATGGTTTAGAAATTTAAGAGAGAAATTAGAGCCTGCGGAGCCGGGTTTATATAAACTGAAAGACGATGAGACGACTCGTTTCATTTTAACCTCAGAAATTAGTTGTATTTATTCAAAGCGGGAGAAAGTGCGGAAAATTCATATTTTAGTTTTTGCCCCGGATTTTGAAACGGTTGAAAAAATAAACGCCCATCTCGGCTGGATTGGGAACCTCAAAGCCGACGGCAGGCCAATTTTGGGTTTGGACGTCAAAGAATTGGCGAAGATTGTTTTAGGAATTTCCGAAGATTGCCTGATTATCCCGGCTCATCTTTGGACGCCATGGTTCGGCATTTTGGGCTCTAAGTCTGGTTTTGACTCAATAGAGGAATGTTTTGAGGAGTATTCAAAGTATATCTATGCCGGTGAAACTGGACTCAGTTCAGACCCTTCAATGAATTGGCAGGTATCATCTTTAGATAAAATTACTTTGATTAGTAATTCTGACGCTCACAGCCCGGCCAAAATTGGAAGAGAGGCGAATGTTTTTAAGACCGAACTTAGCTATCCCGCTATTTCAGAAGCAATAAAGGACAGGGACCCTCAAAAGTTTCTTTATACTATTGAATTTTTTCCCGAAGAAGGAAAATATCATTATGACGGGCATCGGGTTTGCGGCGTGAGAACCTCTCCCGGAGAATCTAAAAATTATAACAACGTTTGTCCTAATTGCGGGAAGCCCTTGACTCTTGGAGTTTTAAATAGAGTAGAGAGTTTGGCAGACAGGAGCAAAGGATTTGTGCCAAAAGCCAGTATTCCTTTTAAAAGGTTGGTTCCTTTAGCGGAAGTGATTGCCGGAAGTTTAAACATGGGGAGAGAAAGCAAAACCGTTAATAGGGAGTATCAGAAGTTGATTGAAAGATTTGGAAATGAGTTTAAGATATTATTAGATGTTTCCCTTTCGGATTTGGAAGCAGGCGCTTCGCCCGAAGTGGCTGAAGGGATAACAAGAGTGAGAGAGGGTAAAGTGCGATTAAAGCCGGGCTATGACGGGGTTTTCGGAAAGGTGATTATTTTTCCTCAAGGAGACACAGAAAGCGTTTCAACAAAACAAGAAACTTTATTTTAACCAACTTTCAGAGGCGCGGCCTCCGAAAGCGCGACTTCGGTAATTTATGAAAGCAGATTTACATATTCATACAACTTTTTCTGACGGCTCTTCTTCGCCCCGGGAAGTAGTGGAGAGAGCGATTGAGAAAAAAATTAACTGTATTTGCATTACCGACCATGATGTAATTGAAGGAGCTATTGAGGCGATGCGTTTCGGTTTTGATAAGGATATTTTAGTTATTCCAGGCATTGAAACATCTACTCAATCAGGCCATATTTTAGGCATTAATATTAAAAAAGTAATTCCAAAAAATCTTTCTTCGGAAAGGGCTATTGAAGAAATTAGAAAACAGGGAGGGCTGGCAATAATCGCTCATCCGTTTGATTGGCCGATAGAGAATTTTATAGGAGGGGGAGAAAAAATTCGCGCTCTTTCTCCGGACGGGATAGAGGTCTTTAATGCCAGCGTTCTTGTTAAATCTTCAAATAAGAAAGCTCTTGATTTCGCCCGAAAAAATAATTTTAGTTTTACTGCCGGTTCTGACGCCCACCGGCCTGAATTTATAGGGAGGGGTTACCTTGAATTCCCCGACGCTATCCAATCAAGGGAAGATTTATTAGAAGCAATAAAAAACAAGAAGGGAGAACCCAAAGGAAATCCGCTTAGTTTGTGGGAATTGTTAAAAATATTAAGGTAATAAATATTAAGGTAATAAATATTAAGATGGCAATTACTCTGGAAAATTTTCAGAATCGCGCTATTTTTTGCTATCTCTAAAAATATGGCTAATTTAAATCAAAGAGGAGTTTCTCTATATTTGGCAGTCGTTATAATGTCTATTATGATGTCTATGGTTTTGGCTATGGGCACCATTCTTTTTCGCCAATTGAGAATGACGAGAGAAACAGGAAATTCTGTAGTTGCTTTTTACGCCGCCGATACTGGGATGGAGAGAGGTTTATATGATGAAGTCCAATGTCTTCTCCAGACAGATACTGCTAATTGCGGGTCGTATGACTGTAGAAACGACGGCGACGGCAATGGATTTTGCGATGGAGTAAAAACAGATTACGATACTGGCGAGGTCAATTTAGCGGTTAGCGGGGCAAAATACGACGTTGAATTTATTACCAGTCCCGGCAACGGTTTTCGTTCCTCTGGGAGTTTCTATAATACCAAGAGGACAGTTCAAATTACCGGAGGATTTTAAAATTTTAAAGGTGAAAATCATATTTAAAATAAAAGAGCGTGGAGTAAATGGACAAACAACAGGCGTATCAACGCATTGAAAAATTAAAGAAACTAATAAATTATCATCGCTACCTGTATCATATTTTAGACCGGCAGGAGATTTCTGACTCTGCTCTTGATTCTTTGAAAAAAGAGCTTTTTGATTTAGAAAGGATATTTCCCGAGTTTATTGCTCCGGACTCGCCAACCCAGAGAGTCGGTGGGCAGCCCTTAAAAGAATTTAAAAAAGTGAAGCATTCTCGGCCGATGCTTTCTTTTAACGACGCTTTTTCAAGAGGAGATATTGAAAATTGGCTGGAAAGGGTTTCAAAACTTCTGATGTTTGAGGAAGTCAAAGTTTTGACTGCGCCTTCGCGCCATCCCGCTAAAAGCGGGACTAAAAGCGGGACAGATGAAGAGGGATTTTTTTGCGAATTAAAATTTGACGGACTGGCGATTGAATTAATTTACAAAAATGAGATTTTTCAGACTGGCTCAACCAGAGGCGATGGCCGGATAGGTGAAAACGTAACCCAAAACTTTAAAACAGTTGAGGCAATTCCCTTGCGGCTAAGAAAAAAAGAAGAAGTAATCGCTTATCTAAAAAAACACGGGTCCGACCCGCGTATTATTAAGGCGATAAAGAAGTTTGATTTTAAAAAGCCGGTTGTTGTCAGAGGAGAAGTTTTCATTTCCAAAAGAGAGTTTGAGAAAGTTAATAAGGGACGAGAAAAAAAAGAACTTTCTGTCTATGCTAATCCTCGTAATCTTGCCGCCGGCTCGGTAAGGCAGCTTGACCCAAAAATTGCCGCATCAAGGCGTCTGGACTCTTTTATTTACGATTTAATTACCGATTTTGGACAGAAAACTCATGGCGAGGAACATAAAATTTTAAGAGCTTTTGGTTTTAAGGTTAATTCTCACAGTAAGCGCTGCCGTAATTTGAAAGAAGTTTTTGATTACCACCAATATTGCCAAAAGATAAGAGAAAAACTTCCCTATGAAGTAGATGGAATTGTTGTGCTCGTTAATTCAAATAGAATCTTTGAAAAGTTAGCCGTGGTTGGCAAAGCGCCGCGCGGAGCGGTTGCTTTTAAATTTCCTTTAAGGCAGGCGGAAACTATCGTTGAAGATATTAAAATTCGGGTTGGCCGCACTGGCGCCTTGACCCCGGTTGCTTATTTGAAACCGGTAGAAATAAGCGGAGTAACAATTTCCCGGGCGACTTTACACAATGAAGGCGAAATAAAACGGTTAGGGGTGAAAATCGGCGATACGGTGATTGTCGGCCGGGCAGGGGATGTTATTCCTGATATAATAAGGGTTTTGCCGGAACTGCGAACCGGGAGAGAGAAAGAGTTTAAAATGCCGAAATATTGCCCTGCTTGCGGAAATAAAGTAGTAAAGCTTCCCGGCGAAGCGATTCATCGCTGTCCCAATCCGAATTGCTTTGCCAGAAAACGCAGGTCATTACGCCACTTTGTTTCTAAAGGCGCTTTTGACATTGAAGGGTTGGGGCCGAAAATCATTAGTCAGTTAACAGAAAACAACTTAGTCGCCAACCCGGCTGACCTTTTTGGATTAAAAGAGGGGGACATTACGCTCTTAGAGAGATTTGCCGGAAAATCGGCAAAAAACTTGATTGAAGCCATTCAGTTAAAAAAAGAAATTGCTTTGCCGAAATTTATTTACGCCCTGGGCATAAGAAATGTTGGAGAAGAAACGTCTCGTGATTTGGTTAAACATTTTAACGATTTGGATAAAATTAAAACCGCTCGCCTGGAAGATTTAGAAATGATTAAAGACATAGGCCCTGTTGTGGCAAAATCAATCCATCATTGGTTCCGCCAAAAGCGGAACATAGAACTTTTGGAAAAATTAAGAAAAGAGGGAATAAGAATAAGTCAAAAGTCAAAAGTCTCTATAGGGCCGAGCTCTCGAGCTATAGGCAAAAGTCAAAAATTAAAAGGTAAAATTTTTGTTTTAACAGGCAGTTTAGGTTCTACGACAAGAGAAAAAGCGAAAGAGAAAATCAGAAAATTAGGAGGCGAAATTTCAGAATCGGTCTCCAAAAAAACCGATTTCGTTCTCATTGGCAAAAACCCCGGGTCTAAACATAATAAAGCAAAGAAATTAGGAATAAAGATAATAAACGAAAAGGAATTTTTAGAAATGACATCGTAGGGGCGACCTGTGGGTCGCCCGCTAATTTTCAATTTTCAATTTTCAATTTTCAATAAATTTTCAATGGATCAATTATCAAACAACTACAATTTAGAGGAAAGAACAGCAAAATTTGCTGAAAATATTATTATTTTGACAAGATCAATAAAAATTGATGCGGTTAGTTCAAGAATTATTGGTCAATTAGTTGGATCCGGAGGTTCGGTTGGCGCTAATTATTGCGAAGCAACCGAAGCGGAGAGCAAGAAAGATTTTATTCATAAGATAGGGATAAGCAAAAAAGAAGTAAAAGAATCAAGGCATTGGTTAAGGTTATTAGCCATATCAAATCCAGAAAAAAAAGACGAGATAAAAATTTTATGGAAAGAGGCACAGGAATTATTGTTTATATTTTCAAAAATAGTTAAAAGCAGTAAAAGTAAGAAAATTGAAAATTGATAATTTATTTGAAAATTGATAATTGAAAATTGAAAATTAATTAAATGTATTCATTCATCTCTCATATTAAACGGCTGGATTGGGTATTAATTATTGCCGTGTTTTTGCTTTGTGCCATTGGCCTATTGTCAATTTATAGCAGTTCTCTTGGCAGGGAGAGTTTTTTGAATTTTAAAAAGCAAATCATTTTTTTTGTTATTGGTTTTCTCGCAATGTTTTTTTTAAGTTTTTTAGATTGGAGGAATTTCCGACAGAACCCATATCTTATTTTGTTTTTTTATTTTTTTTGTCTTTTGTTTCTGGCCGGACTATTGTTTTTCGCTCCGGAAATTAGAGGAGTAAGGGGCTGGTATAAAATAGGTTCGGTTTCTCTTGACCCGATAGAGCTTACAAAGATTGTTCTAATAATTTTACTCGCTAAATATTTTTCAATGCGGCATATAGAAATGTATAAATTAAGGCACATTTTTCTCTCTGGATTTTATGTCCTTTTCCCTTCGGCTTTAATTTTTTTCCAGCCCGATTTCGGCTCAGTTATAATCTTGGTCGCTTTATGGTTCGGCATTTTGTTTATTTCCGGGATTAAATTAAAGCATTTTTTGTTCTTGGTTTTTTGCGGACTCCTGCTCTTGGTTCTAAGCTGGTCGTTTCTTATAAAGGACTACCAGAAAGAAAGAGTTATGGGTTTTTTAGCGCCTCAAGTTGAACTTCTTGGCGTAAACTGGAGCCAAACCCAGTCAAAAATCGCTATCGGCGCCGGCGGTTTTTTCGGCCAGGGTTTTGGCAAGGGTTCTCAAACCCAATATGGCTTCTTATCAGAACCTAAAACCGATTTTATTTTCGCCGCAATCTCCGAAGAATTTGGCCTATTGGGAGTATCGGTTCTCTTCTCTTTGTTTATAATTTTGTTTTGGCGGATTATAAAAATCGCTTTAGATTCCCGTTCAAATTTTTCCCGCCTTTTTGCTTCCGGGTTTGCCATTGTTCTGTTTTCCCAGATATTTATCCATATCGGGATGAACACAGGGCTTTTACCTGTTATTGGAATTTCTCTGCCATTAGTGAGTTACGGCGGTTCCGGGTTAATAGCGGCCTGTATCGGATTGGGAATTTTACAAAGCATAAAAGCGAATTAAAATTATTAATCTTTGTTTTTCGTATATTGAAAGATTACGCCTCCAAAGAGCGTAATTTTTTTTATTGCGTATCCGATAGTTATGCACAGATTAGAGTGTTGACAGTATCTATTAGCTCGGCGATAATAAAATAATATAATTAAAAAAAATCGTAGGGGCGACCCGTAGCCCACCCGCTCGTATGTGGTTCTAAATTAAAAAATGATTGTATCGGATAAAAGATTTGTTCTTTAAACCCAAATGACAAATGTCAAAGCCAATCCAAAATCCAAATGTCAAACAATACGATGCGCCATCAACTGCCACGACGCAAATCTGTCAGATTAAAAAAATATGATTATTCGTTACCAGGTTATTATTACGTGACCGTTTGCGCTGAAAATAGACAATGTTTGTTTGGAAAAATCGTAGGGGCGACCCGTAGCCCGCCCGCTCGTATGTGGTTCTAAATTAAAAAATGATTGTATCGGATAAACGATTTGTTCTTTAAACCCAAAACCTGAAACGAGAATTAAGAATTAAGAATTAGGAATTACGAATTATGAATAAAAAAATAAGAACATTTACGGATTTAAAATCTTGGCAGGAAGCGCATAAATTGGTCTTGATGATTTACAAAATAACTAAAAAATTTCCAAAAGAAGAATTATTCGCTTTGGTTAATCAAATGAAGAGAGCAGGAGTATCAATCAGTTCTAATGTCGCAGAGGGTTTTTCACGCCAATCCTATAAAGAAAAAATTCAATTTTACTCTATATCCCAAGGGTCAAATACTGAAATTCAGAATCAATTATTAATAGCCAAAGATGTTGGCTATATTTCTCAAGAAGATTTTAAGGAAATTGCGGAACAATCAGTCAATGTCCATAAATTATTAAACGGCTTAATTAAGAAATCTAAAGATATTCTTAATTCGTAATTCGTAATTCGTAATTCTTTTAAATTTTGAATCTTGGATTCAAAATTTATATTATGGTATCCTCCAAATCTTCAACAGAATATATATCTTTAGATGAAGCTGCCAAATTCTGCAAATATTCGCAGGAGTATTTGAGTTTGAGAGCGCGGCAGGGAAAATTTAAAGCGATAAAAATTGGCAGGAACTGGGTAACGAAAAAAGAATGGGTGGGAGAATATGTAAGAAAAACAGAAGAGCATAAAAATAATTTTAAAAATAAAAAAATCCAAGAAGCGAAAAAGCGGATTATTAAAATAAGGGAGTCAGAACCGCTAAAGTCAGACCGGTCAGAAACCGCCGGGACCGTCGGGGTAAGACCCCGACTAATCCGGCTAATTTCCCGGCCAGACCCTCCCGAAAATCTTCCCATAGACCCCGCTTTTAACGGGAAGAAAGAATTTGCCGAGGGCGACCTTCGGCAGTGGCTTTTTGATTTTTTTGGAAAAGTGGAAAAAACAGTTTTTTTTCCGCTAAAATATGTCCAACTTTCCAAAGAGTTCCGTTTTAGTTTTATAACAGTTCTAACTATTATTTTATTGTTTGCTGGAGTGGCTTTTGCCCTTCAAAAGGTTCAGGGCAATCCTGAGCTTGCCAAATGGATTACCCTTCAAAAGGTTCAGGGCAATCCTGAGCTTGCCGAATGGACTGGCAAAGGAGCTTTTAGAGAAACTTTTAAAACAGTTAATCCTTATATCGCTAAAATTTCCAGCGACTTGTCTTCCGGCGCTGATTCTATTGCCGACGCTGTCATTAAAAGTGGCGGGGAAGTTTCTAAAAGTATCTACGCAAACATAAGATGGACGCAATTGTCCTTACAATCGGTTCGCGGAAATTTATCTTCAGCTCTTTCCGCCGTTGGAGATATCTCTAAAGACACGACAAATTCTTTTGGAGAATACTTTCACTGGTTAAACTATACTTTTAAAAATAAACTATTTACTTTCAATCAAGGAGTTTCTAATTTTAACAGAATAACTGTCAAGAAGATAAAAGGAATTCCAAAAAGCGTTTCTCAAAGTTTCTCCGGCGGAATTGAAGCCGTTGAGCAAACAGGACAATCGGCAATAAAAAAGACCAGCCAGAGTTTTCAAGATACTGGAAAACTCACA
>CAYLWZ010000012.1:0-14678 GCA_964387825.1 uncultured Candidatus Saccharibacteria bacterium | reverse complement strand
ACCGACAACAAACTCCTTAACAGGGAGACGCTCTACCATTGAGCTACCCCGGAATGCAGTTTCAATCATACTATATATTCAAACTTTCTTCAACTTTTAATTGAAAATTAAGTCATTAAAAATTGATTGAAAATTGAAAATTGAAAATTGAAAATTATTTATTAGTATCCTTTTAGTTTTTTTAATTTTTTGTGCTCGCGGATTTTTCCTAATGATTTGGCTTCAATTTGGCGAATTCTTTCCCGGGTCACTCCAAATATCTGGCCAACCTCTTCCAGGGTATGGGTAATACCGTCGTCTAAACCGAACCTCATTGACAGTATTTTTTGCTCACGGGGATTTAGGTCAATTAAAATCTCTTTTAATCTGCTTTGAAGCAATATCCTCGCCGCTTGAGTGGAAGGAGAAACCGTTTTTTCGTCTTTAACAAACTCGGACAAAACGCTATCTTCTTCGTTGTCTCCTACCGGGGTTTCTAAAGAAACGGTCTCTTGAGAGATTTTCCGGATATGATGAACTTTATCAACATCAATCCCCATTTCGGCGGCAATCTCTTCGGACAGAGGCTCTCTGCCCAGGTCCTGCAAAAGATGGCGCCTAACTTTACTATATTTGGAGATGGTTTCAATCATATGAACGGGAATTCTTATTGTCCTTGCCTGGTCGGCTAAAGCTCTGGTAATCGCCTGCCTTATCCACCAAGTAGCGTAAGTTGAAAATTTATAACCTCTTCTCCAATCAAACTTCTCCACCGCCCGAAACAAACCAAGGTTTCCCTCTTGAATTAAATCAAGAAGAGTTAAGTTCGGAGATTTTCCAATATATCTTTTAGCAATAGAAACAACTAATCTTAAATTGGATCTGGCTAATTTTTTCTTCGCTTCTTCGTCTCCTTTCTCAATTTTTTTAGACAATTCTTTTTCTTCATCGGCGGTTAAAAAAGACACCTTGCCAATTTCTTTTAAATAAAGTTGAATAGAATCAATTTTTGTATCTCTTAAAGAAGAAACAATTTTTCTTTTTCCTATTTCCTCCTCGTCGGATAAAAAATCCTTCTTTTCTTTAACTTCAATTCCTCTCCGCTCCAGCTGTTCGTAAAGATTTTCCAATCCTTCCATGTCTTTTTCTATATTTGGAAAAAAATATAAAATTTCTGAAGTAGTGACAAAACCGCGCTGTCTTGCCCTATCAAGCAAATTCTGGAGTTTCTCCGGACTAAAAACCTTTTCGCTCCGAGAAACATCTAACACCTCTTTTGTTTTATCTGCCGAAAGAAATGTCGGTCTATTCTTTTTTCTCGTTATTTTCTTTTCAACCGATAATTTCTTTTTTTTCAGGAGTATCTTTTTTACTGCTTTCATTCCTGTCCTTAATTTCTTCTGTTTGGTAATCTTTTTTCCGCTTCGCTCAACTTTCTTGGTGGTTCGTTTATTCAAGGCCTTTTTTAAAAAAACAGGCCGGGATTTAATTTTCTTCCCAACGGTCTTAGCTCTCTTTTTCTTATTGTTTTTTTTCATAATTTAGAGAATTATTAAGCAAAACCTCTTAGGAAACGCTCGCAAGACATTTCGCAAAAGGCCTATCCGCGCAACTTGGAACGCTGATTAAATTCTTGGACCAATTCCTTAACTTTTTTAAAGTTTTTTCCCTGTTCTTCTTTTTTAATTTCATGAGAAATTTTATCCAAATCCTCCCTAACTGCTAACTCTCTAATTTCTTCCAGGCAGCTATCAAGTTCTTCTCCAATATTATCGTCTTCAATATCATCAATTTCCGCCTTCAAAGAAAAGTAATTTAAGGAATTGCTTAATTCGGCCGAAATGTCCTCAATCGGATTAATTCCTTTTTCTTTGACGTAATTGAGCAGTTGAGAAACTTGGGAAGAAAAAATTTTGAAATCTTCTTCTTTCAGCAAATTAGCCTTATTGGGAGATTTGACAATCAGTATTGACAAGCGTTCTTCTAAAAGTTCTTTTCTTGTTTTTCTCTTTTTTTCCTGCCCTTTTTCTGTTTCCTTCTCAATATTGAATTCACCTGGCTCTTCTAAGGGCGCTTTTTGAAGTTCTTCTAATATATTCTCATCTTTTACTTCCAATGTTTCCGCTAAATTTTTAATCCAAACCGCTTGTTCAATCTTATTCGGAATTTTCTTGATAACCGGAAGCAAGATTTCTGAAATTTTCTTTTTCCCTTCTAAAGAATTCCGGTCAAACCGGGAAATGACGTCTTCAAAATAAAAATTATAGATTGACTTCGCCTCCTTAACTAATTTCTTCAATTTCTCGGGACTCTCTCGGCCGATATCAGCCGGGTCCGACTCTTGGGGCATTGTCATTATTTTTATGTCAAAGCCGAGATTTTGAGCTAAGTCTATTCCTCTTTTCGTGGCTGAATTCCCGGCAATATCCATATCAAAAGCGGTCAAAAGATTATTTGAATATCTTTTTAAAATTTTTAAATGATAGGGAGTCAAAGCGGTTCCAGAAGTAGCAACCACGTTTTCCAAGCCGCTTTGACTCGCTATTATCACGTCAAAATAACCTTCAACTAAAATAGAAACGCCGTTTTCTCTTATTGCCTTGCCTGCTTTATCTAGTCCGTAAAGAATTCGGCTTTTGTCATAAAGCATAGTGCCGGGGCTATTAATATATTTCGCCTCCTCTTGGCCGTCAGTCCGAATAGTTTTTTTAAAAATCCTGCCGCCAAATCCGACTACCTGAGAGTTTAAATCAAAAATTGAAAAAATGATTCTTCCCCGAAATCTATCGTAGTAATTTCCCGTTTTTTCGGATTTTAAGGAAAGACCGGCTTTTTCCGCCTCTTCCCTTTTATATCCCCTACCTACCAAGAAATCAGACAGCCCTTGCCAGACGTCGGGAGCGTATCCCAAACGCCATTTTTTTATACTCTCTTCATTTACCCCCCTGTCTAAAAGGTATTTTTTCACTTCTTTTCCGCCCGGACTTTCTCTAAGCTGGGTTTCAAAAAATTTGCTGGCAAGTTCAGAAATCTCGTAAAGACGTTCTCTCTCGGTCCTTAATTTTGGGTCTTCTCTTTTTAATTCCACTCCTGCTTTCTTTGCCAAAATACGCAAGGCGTCGCCGAATTCCACTCCTTCTATTTTCATCACGAATTTAAAAACATCCCCTCCTGTCCCGCAGCTTCCGAAACAATGCCAGATTTGCCGAGCAGGCGAAATAAAAAAAGAGGGCTTCTTCTCTGAGTGAAAAGGGCAAAGCGCCCGGTAATTAGCCCCGGCTTTGTGAAGTTTGATATAACTGCCAATTACTTCAACAATATCCAGCCGACTTTTTATTTCTTCAATTGGAGAATTCAACATAATTTAAAGAAGATTATAAGTTATAATATCACGAATTCCCAGTAAAATCAAATTAAATTTTGCCCTTGACATTAATGTTTTCAGAGGTAGAATAGACATATAATTGATGAGAATCCCGTTATTTTAACGGGATTCGATTTTAGAAGACTATTTAATTAAATTCTTGGAAAATTTCAAAATTATGCCTAAAAAACCAAAAGTAAATAAAGTTTTATTTCTTCAGTGTTTCCCTTTATGGGGAAGCGGCTCCGGGACTTATACCAGAGATTTGACATTAGAAGTCAATAAGTTCAAAAATATAAAAACGGCTATTGTCTGTCCAGAGAGAAGAACGATTCCTGGAATAAAAATTTATCCTTTAGAAATGCCCTTTCCGGTTGCTTTCACCGGCCATCCTAATTGGCCGGTCTGTAAAAATTATAAAGATCTTTCTCCAAAAGAAATAACCCAGATATTCAAATTCTTTTTAAGAAGCGTAATCAATGCAGTAGATGATTTTAAGCCTGACGTTATTCATGTCCAGCATATTTCTCTTCTATTATGGACGGCGAATTTTATAAAAGCGCTTTATGGTATAAATTTTATCGTTACTTCTCACGGCACAGGAGTTTTGGCCGCTTCCGAAAATAAAACCTACATTCCTCTCTCTCAAGACGCTTTATCGCGGGCAAAAAAAATAGTGGCGGTAAGCGGCGACACTAAAAAATGGCTGTTAAATATTTTCGGAAAAGATTTTTTGCGCAAAACAAGAATTATTCCTGGAGGCGTTTATCTTGAAAACTTCCCGGCAGAGAAAAAAATAAAAATTATTAACGGAAAATATAAATTAAAAGATAAAAAAATTGTTTTATTTTCAGGAAAACTTACACCCCAAAAGGGTGTTTTTTATCTTATAAAAGCGGCTCAGAATATTAAAGGAGATATCTATATAATCGGAGACGGCCCGGAAAAGAAAAAATTAGAAGACTTTGTTTATAAATTAAAATTAAATAATGTTCATTTTCTTGGCTATATGGGAGATGAAAAAAAAGAAGAACTGGAAGAATTTTATTACCGAGCCGATATTCTTGTTACCCCTTCTGTTTGGGATGAACCATTAGGTTTAGTAATTTTAGAAGCAATGGCCACTAAAACGCCAGTAATCGCAACCAGAAAAGGAGGAATTCCTTTGGCCGTGAAAAATGGAATAAATGGATTTTTAATAAGGCCGAAAAATAGCCGGCAAATAGCCGAGGCCTGCAATAAATTATTAGAAAATGATGAATTAAGAAAAAAAATGGGAGACGCAGCCAGAGAAACTGTTGAAAAGAAATTTATCTGGAAAAAAATAGCCCAAAAATATCTAAGAATCTATCAAAAGGCCTATATAAACGGGAACAACAAGAAGCAAAAACTAAAACAGAAAGAAAAACAAAAAAAGAAAAGAAAGCCATTGGAACTCCTTAATATATTCAGGTTGGGAAAAAGAAAAAGGGCTTCCTAAGGAAAGCCCTTTTTGGTATAATATTAATATGAAGATTCTTAATTCAAGATTATATGTCTTACAATAACGAATCAAGGTTCCGTAAGCGAAGCTTACGAGTTCTTATTACGGCTCCGTTAAAAAGAAAAGTCGCTCCAAAAATTACCGCCGCCAGACCACGAGTCATTTTTGATTTAGCTTCAGAACTCTTAAAAAGAGGGCATAAAGTTTCAATCTTAGGAACCGGAGATAGTTTTATTCCCGGGGCAGAAATCATTCCGGTGATTCCGAAATCTTTTATAGAGATGGGACCTTTTGAAAATTCTTTTTATGCCCATACCGCTTTTTTAACTAAAATGGCGAAAACTCTTGAAAAAATTGGAAACAATTTTGATATTATTCATAATCATTGCTATCCAGAATTTATAAACTTGCTTGTTGAAAAAAATATTAAGACCCCAATAATTACAACTATTCACACCCAGATAACGCCAGAGGTTGATAAAACTCTTTCTCTTTTTAAAAAAAGTTACTTCATTTGTATCTCCGAAACAGCAAAAAAATTAGCCAAAGAAACAAAAATCTATAAAGTAATTTATAACGGAGTAAATACGAGTTTATACAAATTTTCTGAAAAAAAAGAAGATTATCTTTTCTGGCTCGGGAGATTAGCGAGAGCAAAAGATAAAAAAGGAAACTTCATGGACCCAAAAGGAGCAAGGTGGGCTATTCAATTAGCTAAAGAAACTAATTCAAAACTTTTATTGTCTGGAAACGTTGAAGATAAAAAATTTTTTGAGGAAGACATTAAGCCTTATTTGTCAAAAAAAATAAAGTGGCTCGGACCAATTTCCCCTGAACAGCCGCTATCAAAAAAAGAGGTCGTAAAGTTAATGCAAAAAGCAAAGGCATTTTTAATGACAATAAATTGGAATGAGCCATTCGGATTAGTAATGGCCGAGGCCCAATCCTGCGGCACTCCGGTAATCGGCTTCAACAGGGGTTCTCTGTCTGAAATTGTAATTGACAAAAAAACTGGATTCGTTGTTGCGCCAAAAGAAGGAATTACAGGATTAAAAAAGGCGTTAAAAAATATTGGCAAAATAAACCCAAGAGATTGCAGAGAACGTATTGAAAGAAACTTTTCTTTAGAAAAAGTCGCAGAAAATTACGAAAAGACTTATAAAGAAATAATCAAAAATAACTAAAGTGGAAAAGAAAAAATTAAAAATTGCTGTCGCAGTTACTTCTAGGGTAAAATTCCCTATGCCGGGTAATACCCATTACTCGTTCTTCTCTCCGCTAAGAGTGGCTTTAGATATAGCAGATGGATTAGCTAAAAGTGGACACGACATAACCTTCTTTGGTCCGCGCGGTTCCAAGTCAAAGTTATTTAAAACTTTTATCGTGCCTATTTTTCCTGTCAACCAAAACAGAAAAATTTTAAAAATGGAGGGAATCCCGGAATCAAAACTCCAGATAAAGGATAGGGAAAAAATGATTGTTCTGCTTGAACAATATTTTCTTTCTTATGTTTTCAAAGAAGCAATGAGAAAAAAATTTGACATACTTCATATTCATGCCCCAAACGAATCCTTGCCTCTCAGTTTTCTCCTTAAACAAAAAACTCCCATAGTTTATACTATTCATGATGTTCTTTTCCCTTGGCGAAAAAAAGTGTTTGAAATGTTCCAAACCAAAAATCAGTATTTTGTTTCTATTTCTCGGTCTCAAAGAAAATCAGACACTAAGCTAAACTGGGCAGGAACTGCCTATAACACCGTAGACTTAAAATACTTTCCTTTTTCCCTAAAAACAGAAAATTATCTTTTATTCCTCGGAAGGATATTACCCAGGAAAGGAGTAAAAGAGGCTATCCAGGTAGCCATTAAAACAAATAAAAAATTAATAATTATTGGCGGTCCAAGCCAAGGAGAGTTTTGGGAAAAAGATATCAAGCCACACCTTAAGAAAAAAAATATTAAATATACGGGTTACGTCTTTCATAAAGAAACCCATAAATATTATGGGAGAGCAAAGGTTCTGCTCTGTCCGATAAAATGGAAAGAGCCATTTGGTTTGACGTTTATTGAGTCAATGGCTTGCGGAACGCCAGTAATCGCTTTTAAAAGAGGCGCGGCGGCAGAAATAATTAAAGACGGAGAAACTGGATTTATCGTAAAAAATATTGGGGAAATGATAAAAGCAACAAAAAAGATTTACCAAATGCCGGAAAGCGAGTATCAAAAGATGCGCTATAACTGCCGAAAACACATTGAAGAAAATTTTACTATTGAAAAGATGATTGACGTTTACGAAAAAGTATATTATGAAATTCTGAAGAAAAATAACCAATAACAATTTTCTGATAGCCGTCGGAAATATTGTTATTGTGAGATTTAAGAAAAAGTTTAAAAAAAGTCAGCCTTTGGGCTGAATTTTTGTTTCGGAACATAAACACCTCGTCCCGCTAAAAGCGGGACGGAGTAGTTTATTTCCTGGAAAGATTGGAAGCGCTTTTTATTTGGCCGTTGGGAATATAATGGATTGCTCCATCCGAATCTTTAATAACCGTCCGCCTTAAATTTAAATCTATAACTTTTCCTTTTTTCCCGGAAATATCAACTTCTTCTTCGATTCTATACTGGTCTTCAAGTAAAATGAAAAGTCCGGCTAAATAATCTTGAACCAAATTCTTAGAACCCATGCCAATAGCTAAGCCAACCAATCCGGCGCCCGCTAAAAGAGGAGTAGGATTCACTCCAAACTCCGGCAGAATAGTCAAAATTGCTATCAGCCAAATTATTATCTTTAAAGCGGAATTAAGGACATTAACAAGAGTTTCTACTCTCTGTTTCTCAATTTCTTTATTCCTTATCAGTCCCTTGCTCTTCTCAACAAGAACGCTTATTAATTTAAAAATAAAGACCTTACTTATTCGGACAATCAGCCAGGCAATAAATAAAATGATAATTACTTTTATACCGTGAGAAACAGCCCAGTTTATTAAATTTTGAACAAAACTTTCAAAAACCATAGTTAAATATTAGGTCTATTATTATAATGAATCCTATCAGGATTCTCGCCTTTTAAAATTTTATCGACCATTTCTATTTCACCCAAAAGTCCAGGCACTAAATCATAGTTTTTCGCTTCTTGAAAACCAACCCATTTGTAGTCCGTATTCTCTTTGTTTAATTTTACCCCGTTAGAGATATTCTCTTTCTTTAATTTATCCCTGTCCTTAGAATCTCTAACGGGGGTTACCTCATTAGATTTCCATTTGCAAAAATAACTCAGGATTACAACCGGAATTCCGTCGGACCGGATAAAGACAATGTCTAAAAGATATTTCGGTTTTTCGACATCCAGGCCAGATTCTTCTTTTATTTCCCTTCTCAAGGCATTTTCAACGGCAAAATACCAGTGGTCCGAAGTTGTTTTCGGGACATTAATATAATCATCCACCTCTAATCCTCCCCCAGGCACTGTCCATTTTCCGGGAAAGGCCTTCTTTGTCGGGTTTCTCTTGACAATTAGATATTTTATATCTTCGCTCCCGCCCTTAATATTTTGGCCCGGAGATTTATAGATAATCGCTGTCAAGACAATTCTATGAAGTTCCCTGTTTTTAATTTGCATAATAGTTGGAGGGGACAGGACTTGAAGGAGTTGCCCCGCCTGCTTCGCTATGCGAAGCATTGCGGGCAGACCGAAGGCATTGCCTCGCCGCTTCGCGGCTCGCAATTCGGGAAGTCAGGTTCTTGCCACATCCCCGTTTCCAATAAAAACCTAATAAGTCCTTTCGGGACTTTAGGTTTTTATGCGGAGGGGACAGGACTTGAACCTGCAAGGGGATTTCTCCCCGCTGGCTTTCCAAGCCAGTTCCTTACCATTCGGAGCACCCCTCCTTTTTGCTTTCCAAATTATTTGGGCAATTCTAAAATCATTTTGGAAATTATTGGATGTTTAATAACAAACTTATAATTTAAAATTTTTAAAATAGACAAAAAGTCCAAAATTTCTTCTCTTAGTGTTTCGGGTCCGATAAAAATTTCGCTAAATTGCTGAAATAAATTCTTAGCATAGTTATTCAAAACTTCATAATCCGCTTTTTGGTGAAGATAATCAATTATTTTTTTAAATTCTGCCCTATCAAGCCAAGTGCCATGGCAAAGATTGCAAACATCCACTATCACATTAGAATCGCCATAACGAACCTCATAAAGAGGAACCCTGCAAGAAGGGCAAAGTCGAATTCCCCGGGAAATTTTAAACTTTTTCTCATCTTTCCAGAAATCAACATCCAGCCATTGCAATTCCTTGTCTTTTTCATCTTTTGCCCATCTTAATTCATCTCTTTCAAACCAAAGACCAAGGCATTGAGGACAATAATTTACCTCAACATTATGCAATATAGCGCTCTTTAATTGTACTTTACAAATAGGACAGAACATAAAACTTGAAACGTGTAACTTGAAACCCAAGTTAAATTACAGGTTATAAGTTACAAATTACAGATTACAAAAAATTAAATCTTCATTCCCCGAAGCGCGCGAATTCTTTCTTCTATGGGAGGATGGGTCATAAATAATTTGTTGAGCCAGCTTTTAGATTGCCTGCCCCGAAAAGGAGAAGCGATATAAAGGTGGGCAATGGAATTATTAGCCACTTTCAAGGAATGAGGGTCTTGAGAAATTTTTTCCAGAGCTCTGGCCAATCCTTCGGGATATCTTGTCAAAAGAGCGCCGGAAGCATCGGCTAAAAATTCTCTTTTGCGAGAAATTGCCAGTTTTATTAAAGCGGCCAATAAAGGAGCCAAGACAGCCAAAAGTAAAGAAACTGCAAGTAAAATTATTCTCATTTGTCCCCCTTCTCTGTTATTCCGGCCTCCAAAACCTCCATAAAAACTGATCCGGAAAAAAAGGTCTGTTATTATTACGACCACTCCAACTAAAACAACTATAATTGTTGATAATAGTATATCTCTGTTGCCAATATGAGATAACTCATGAGCAATTACTCCTTCTAACTCATTTCTTTCAAGCCGGCCAAGAAGTCCCTGGGTCACAACCACTGCCGCGTGCTTCGGGTCGCGGCCGGTAGCAAAAGCGTTTGGCTGGTCTTCTCTGATAATATAAATTTTAGGCAAGGGAAGACCGGCAGTAATACAAAGATTTTCAACAAGCCGGTAAAGTTCAAGATTATTTTCTTTTTTAATCGGTTCAGCCTTATTTATTGCCAGAACAATTTTATCAGAATACCAATAACTGAAAAAACTCATTAAAACGCTGTAAGCCACGGCAACCCATAAAATAATATAACTGCCTGCCAGATAGGAAATCAGCCATCCAAGAACAATAATAAAAATCAGAAATCCTGTTAAATAAAACCAAGTTTTATGGATATTGGATTCGGCCTGGGTGTACAGTGTCGCCATTATTGATTAAAACTTAACATTTACCGGTTGTCGGGCGGCTGGTTCTTCTAACTCAAACAGGTTCATTTTTTTAAAAGCAAATGAGGAAGCAATAATTTTTGCCGGAAAACTTTCAATCTTAATATTCAAATCTCTTACATTGCCGTTATAAAATCTCCTGGCCGCCTGAATCTTATCCTCGGTATCGCGAAGGTCTCTTTGAAGTTCTAAAAAATTAGTTGACGCCTTTAATTGGGGATAATTTTCAGCCACGGCAAACAAACTTTTTAAGGTGCCTGAAAGCATATTTTCTTTCTGGGAACGCTCCTCAATCGTTTTAGCCCCCATTGCTCTTGTCCTGGCCTCGGTAACTTTTTCAAAAACCTCTCTTTCATGAGCGGCATAACCTTTGACGGTTTCCACTAAATTCGGGATTAAATTATACCTTCTTTTTAACTGGACATCAATATCTGACCAGGCCTCTTTGCTCCTATTGTTCAAAGCAACCAAACGATTATAGGCAAAAACAGCCCATAAAACTATTAAGAGTAAAATGCCTAATATAATATATAAAATCATTATCTTTTTTAAAACCTTCTCTCTTTTTAAAAAAATTAAAAAATAGATTCGGTCTTAAAGATTAAGATTCCTTTGAGAAATAGTAGTCTGAATTTTAATTTTTGGAATATAAAAATTGGTTGTTTTGCCTCTAATGTCTAATAAGGTTGTTATTCTCGGCTGACTGCCGGAGCTATCTCCAGAAACCGAGATATTAAAAGAATTTACTATGAGATCGGTTGAAGTTAAATCATATACGGTTCCGTTTTTGTTTATCTTTAGTTGTCTTGATTCTGTAAAAAACTCCCAGCATTCGTTATTGTTAGAATTAATAAACTTTATTCCTTCACCAGAATGAGTAAGTTCATAATTTTTGCCGGAAATTATACAACTACTATCACCGGCTTTCTCTGCCATTCTTAAAGAACGGCTCATATATTCCATAAAATAACTGCTCTGATTTAAAAGCTGCTGGTAGTTTAAAACATATTTTTGAAGTTGAACAGCCGAAACAAAAAGCCCGATAGCGATTGTAATTGCTATAGAAAAAATAGTTGCCGCAACCAATATTTCCACAAGAGTAAAAGCCTTGTTTGAATTTAATACTTTAAACATATATATCGAAGATATTTATTAAATTTTTAATTTTAAACATTTAAATTCAAAATGCAAAAATCAAAAATCAAAATGTAATTCAAAATATAAAAAAAGTTATTTCTTTCCTTTAAGCGTTAAAACGCTTGAGCCAATAACCCTTGATATTTCTTCTGCTTCTTTTAAAAGCTCAGCGACTTCTTCTTTAAATTCAGGTACAGTCTCTCTAATTAGTATTAACCAATATATTGTTTCATTTGCAGATTTCAATGCTATTTGAAAAAAATTAAGATAATCCTTTTTTGAACTAGACGATTTAGCTTCAACCACATTAGCTCCGACAGAAGTTGCGCTTCTAATTAATTGGTCAATAATTGACCAAATGATTCTTTTCTGTCTCATTTTTTCAGAAAGTTTTAGAATTCTGATTGAGAACTTAATTAATCTTTTAATAAAATTCTTTTTGAATTTTTCTTTTTCATTTTGCATTTTGATTTTTGATTTTTGATTTTTTACTGGTACCATCTGTACAAAATTTCCTGGACAGTAATCGGTCCCTTGATACTTCCCCTGTAATTCCAATAAACCTTAACGGAAATATCTAATTTATCGCTTCCGTCATGGACAACGGTAATTTTTCTTTTAAACAATGTTTGAGAGCCCGAGCCATAGCCATAAAAACCGTTACCGTTAATGTTTAAATAATCGCCGTCGTAGCCATCGGTAAAGTTAACAGTACTATAATCTGCTTCCCAATCTCCCGCGCCTAATCCATTATCCCAAGCCAGACTGCCGGTAGGGTCCATCCAATTCGTATCTCTTATATTTCTGACAATTTCAACGCCTTCCTGGGAGAGATAAGCGGCGGTAAGGCGAAGAGACGATTGCTCGGCAGAAGAAACAAGTTCCTGAATAATAGTATAAGAGCTCAATATCCCAACTGAAATTATGAAAATCGCGAATATAACTTCCAGCATTGTGAATCCCGCTTTCAGCGGGACAAGCCCTTTATTCATTCTGATATTTGGTTTTAACGTCATATATTGGGGTGTTTAAATATTAAATGCTTGAATATTTTTTATTGGACGCTAATTAAACCTGCCTTGTTTGTGGTGATAATTTTGGTCTTTGATAAATCGCCCTCCAAAGAAATAATTATTGCGGCCGTACCTCCGCCGGTAATAGAAATTTTAGGAGTGGGAGGGGTAAAAGTGATATTGAGCGGCGAAGAAGGAGAAAGGGTTTTTAGCGCCGTCCCTAATTCTAATTCTATTTCTTCAATTTTTTCAGGAAATTTATTGGGCGGTGTCCCGCAGACATTTCCTGACGTAAATTGCTGATTATTATCGCAATCGGCGAAAAGAATAATTTCCTTGGAAGATTGATTGAAATAAATGCCGTAACCGCCTGTCGGCACAATCTTTGCTCCATCCGGACCTACTTCTTTGGCTGCCATCGCCATTTCTTCCGCCCCTCTTATATCCTGAGTCAATTTAGCCGCTGCCCGATGAAGAACAAGGTTATCTTGAAATGACCGATAATTGGGAACCGTTATTGCTGTTAGAATAGCGATAATGCTTATTACAGCCAAAAGCTCAACCAAGGTAAATCCCCGCTCGCTTTGCGAGTCAACACCAAAGTTTTTTGGTGCGAGGGTAAATCCTTTATTCATTTTAACATTTACCCTGTTAGAAATGCTCTCTTTCTTTAATTTATCTCTGTCCTCAGAATCTCTAACGGGGTTTAGATATTTAGGCATTAAATTTGATTTTAGATGCTCAGATAATTAAATATATTTAAATACCAATTTATTATTCCTTCTCCCCAGAACAAAGCGATAAACGTTCCTGTTATTAAAAACGGACCAAAAGGAACTTCGCTCTTAAGAGTTTTTCTTTTGGCTAAAATTAATCCTATCCCTATTATAGCACCGATAAGAAAAGCAAAAAACAGGGCGATTAAAATTTCGGGAAAACCAAGAAGCAATCCCATAAAAAAAACCAATTTAATATCGCCTATTCCCATCCACTTGCCGTGAGATAACAACCAAATAAGAAAGAAAAAAGCGGCCGCGCCAAGAGCGGCAAAGATTGAATTATGAATTATGAATTGCCTGCCCGCATCGGCTACGCCGAAGGCGTTGCGGACGGGAGAATTAAGAATCAAATTATATAAAAAAGCAATTGCGATTGCGGGATATATTATTTTGTCCAGAATAATGTAATGTTTTAAGTCATAAACAAAAATAATAATTAAAAAGGAACTAATAATTAATAAATAAAATGTGGAAAATAAAAATTGAAAATTGAAAATTGAAAATTTATTGAAAATTGAAAATTGAAAATTGAAAATTAACAAAAATATCAATCCTGTTGCCATTTCTACTAAAGGATATTGGATAGATATTTTTTTCCCGCAGTAGCGGCATCTCCCTCGCAAAATCAGAAAACTCAGAAGAGGAATCAAATCATACCAAGCCAAGACATGATAACATTTAGGACAAAAAGAACGGCCCTTTAAAAAACTTTTCTTTTTCCAAAGCCCATCACTACCAACTTTTGGTGTGAAGGCAAGACGATAAATTACGGTATTTAAAAAACTTCCAATAACCAAGCCGAAAGTAAAAATGACGATTGAATAAAAAAATTCCATATTTATATTTTACCATAAAATAAAAAACAGAGAGCGGGTCTCTGTATCCGGTTTCTGTATTTTAAGCATGGGTTAGACCCGCGCAGACACCCGTGCTAATTTAAACACGGGTCAGACCCGCGCAGACACCCGCGCTAATATTATTATGGGCAAAAAGTATCACTTAATCTGGCTCTACAATCGCTCGCCCCACCCAAATCAACTTTTTTAGACCTTGCTTCAGAATCAACGCACCAGCAATCTTTAGTGTTTAAGCTGGAAATCACCGCATAAGCTTCTTTGTCGTCTTTGCAGCCGACTATTCCTCCAACGCCGTTATTTTTGTTAATATAATCTTTAATTTTGCCGAAATCGCCGCTATCAGACAAGGTAGTATTAGCCGAGTTGCAGACCCCTTCATAGGTCTTGTTATTGCTGTAGTAAAACTCCGAGGCCTTTGCAACTTCCTCCAAAGACCTTTCAACAGCTGCGTCATTGCCTTTCTTTTTAATAGTGCCTACACGGGATATTATAACAACTGCCAGCAAGGCGATAATGGTAATAACCATTAACAATTCAATAAGGGTAAACCCCGTTAGAGATATTTTCTTTCTGTATTTTTTCTCCGCTTTCAGAATCTCTAACGAGGTAAAACCCCCATTCCGCTGAAAGCG
>CAYLWZ010000011.1:0-20211 GCA_964387825.1 uncultured Candidatus Saccharibacteria bacterium | reverse complement strand
AATAAAAATATCCTCAAGGGATATTTTTGTTTTGGTGCCCTCGGCAGGACTCGAAGAGTTTCCCGAAGGCATAAGGGGAACAGATTCTCGCTACGCCAAGAATACCAAAATAAAAATATCCTCAAGGGATATTTTTGTTTTGGTGCCCTCGGCAGGACTCGAACCTGCATTTAAACGTTAGGAGTGTTTTGTTCTATCCATTGAACTACGAGGGCGAATTTAGTATGTTAGTATGTAAGTTGTGCTTAACCGGATTAAGCACACTCTCCGCAGTTTCTCTAGTTTTAAAATAGCAGGTTTTCCACTTGCCCCGTTAGATAAAAAAACGTATTATTTTATAATAATACCCGATATTAAGAATAAGTTCAATGCGTTTATCTAACGGGGCTTGTTAGCAAGACGCTATGATGATAAAATATAAAATACGTAATAACGCAATATAAATATGAAAGACACTTCGCCAATTGTTGAAATCGCCAAAAAAACCTGCCCGGCCGTGATTACGGTCGTCATTTCAAAAGACATGCCCAAGGTAGAGGGTTTTTATTTAATGCCGTTCGGAGAAAAGGGAATTATTATGCCGAAATTCAAAAAAGGCAAAAAAGAATCAACAAAGATAGGAGGGGGCTCGGGCTTTATTGTTTCTCCCGACGGATATTTAATAACTTCCAGGCATGTGGTATCGGATTTGGAAGCCGATTATACCGTAATTTTAGGACCCAAAAGGAAATACACCGCCAAAATCCTTGCTCGCGACCCGATTAACGATATCGCTATTTTGAAAATAAAAGCCAAAAAATTTCCTTTTCTGGAATTAGGCGATTCTAACGAAATTCAATTAGGAGAAGAAGTGGTTGCCATAGGAAATGCTCTGGGAGAATTTAACGATACCGTAAGCTCCGGCATTGTTTCAGGGCTCTCACGCTATATTCAGGCAACTGACCATTTCAATCTTCGGCAAGAGAGCTTAAGGGGACTTATTCAGACCGATGCGGCGATCAATCCCGGAAATTCCGGAGGTCCATTGGTAAATATGGAAGGAAAAGCTATTGGAATTAATACCGCAATGGTAATAGGGGCTCAAAATATCGGATTTGCCATTCCAATTAACTACGCCAAGAAGGACTTAAAAGAAGTGAGAAAATACGGAAAAATAATGGTTCCTTTTTTAGGAGTTAAATACATCCTTTTATCAAAAGAAACAGCTCAGAAAAATAAATTGCCGGTCAACCACGGCGCTTTAATAATCAGAGAGACATTAGGAGAGCCGGCAGTGATAAAAGGTTCTGCCGCTGATAAAGCCGGGCTTAAAGAGTTTGACATTATTCTGGAGGCAAACGATAAAAAAATTACCGTTAAAAATCCTTTATCAGGTATCTTGCAAAATTGCAAAATCGGAGAAGAAATTAAATTAAAAATTTTAAGAAATAAAAAAGAAATCCTTGCGAAAGTAAAATTGAAAGAAAAAAAATGAGTTACTCCGTCCCGCTTCCAGCGGGACGAGATAGTTATGTTCCGAAACAGAAATAACGATTTCCGTAAAAAAATATCCCGCCGCGGCGAGATATTTTTTTATGGGGTAGCTAGTCGGATTTGAACCGGCAATGGCTCTTCCACAAAGAGCAGTGTTACCATTACACTATAGCCACCATTATTAGTAATTAGAAATTAGAAATTATTATATGTTGTGCCCCTGGGAGGAATCGGACCCCCATCTAAAACTTAGAAGGTTTTTATTCTATCCGTTGAACTACAGGGGCGAAAAGATATAAATCTGAATAAATTAGATTATACCCTAAATAAACTCTTCGGTCAACTTAGTATGCGAGATACGAAACTTAACTTCCGCTTTCAGGCGCCTCTTCAGGAGCAACGGTTGGTTCTTCAAAGGGATTAATATACTCTTTTGAATCAGCGTCTTTAAATCTTTTTTCATTTTCCTGCCAAATGTCCATAACTTTTTGATAATCGGTCTTTTCTAAAAGGAAAGAGGGTTCAAATGGCTTTGTTCCGGCTTTTTGGGCCAGAATATCGCATTCATGGTAAAAAAAACCAAAAAGAAGCAAAACGAGAAGAATAATAAAAAGACAATCCAAAAAAAGATGTTTTGCCGTAAATAAAACAAACTTTCCTAAAAATTTTTTAATCTCGTTGACGCTTGTTTTATAGTTTTTTATTTTTTCAGCCATATTATTTGGCAAAAACTCTCGCCGATAAATTAACTCTGACACCGCCAATCCCTTCTTCCTCGTTATCCTTTAATTTGCTTAAAATTAATCTTTGAATTTCAATGAGATAGGGACCTGATTCTGTTTTTTCAAGAAATTTGGAAAAGTTAGAAAAAAGGCCCGTTAAATTTACCTGAAATCCTATAGAGTTCCAAGGAGCGCCCTTTTCGGACTTTAAGGAAACAGGAGAGACGGTGATTGAAAGGCAGCAGCTATTTGCCGTCTTTTCCCAAAATTTAATTAAATCAATAGGAACATCGGGGTCAATAAAAAATTGGTCAATTTTAATTAAATCAGATTCATTTTTTTCATACGTGTCTCTAAATTGTTCAAATTTTCCCGCTTCTTCTTTAGACATAACTAATTCTTTTTTTACGTTAATAAGTTCTGCAAGGTCTTTCTTAATCCCTTTATATAAAGGAAATGCCGCAAAACCAATTAAAAGGGCGGTTATGGCTCCAAAAATTATTGAAAGTATGATTATTTTCTTTTTCGCTTGCATAAGATTGGATATTGGATATTGGATATTGGATGTGATTATTTTTTTACTTTGAATGTTATGGAAAAATTAATATCAGTGGGTTTAACCCAATCCGACGGAGAAAAATATATTTCTTCAAAATAATTATCTTCTTCTAATTTTTTCCTTAAACCAAACAAAACTTCTCTCGTTGGAGAAAAACCGGAAAGAGAAATCTTAACTGACGGATTCTCTTCTCCTTTTTTGTCTTTTTTATTTCCTTCTCCTTCGTCTGATGAAGGAATTATTGAAAGACTAGTTAAAAAAACTTGTTGAGGGAGAATTTTTGAGATATTTTCTAAAATATCGGAAAAATAAACTTTCTTTTGATAAAAAGAATTTAATTTCTCTAAATTTGAGTTAGCTATTTCAACTTTTTCCTTAAAACTCTTGATTTCCTTCTGATTAAAATCTTGATTGGATTGCTCTAAAAGAATTTTTTCCGACCCTATTTCAATTTGCAAATAAGTTTTAATAGAAAGTAAAGCTAAAATCGCGAAAAAAATAAAAAATAAAACCAGAAACCAGAAAATTATCGTCATTTTCTTTTTCTTTTCTAATAAAAGCTTACTTTTTTCTTCTGGAGGAAGAAGATTCATCATAGATTAACTTTGAATTTTTTAATTTTAAAGGGTTGTTTCTATCCCTATCCCATATTTGAATATTATTTCTAATATATCCCCTAATTTTATTCAAATCATTCTCGTTACGAATAACGGTTTCGTAATAATTCTTCTGCCAAACGATTATATTAAAATTTTTAATTGCCCGGAGTATTTGTTTCGCGCATTGGGATTTAAACAATCCAATAATTGTTCCCAGTGTAGGGGCGGGTCGTGACCCACCCGTTAAAACAATGACAAAATGGACATGGTTGGGCATTATTTGGAATACGTCTAATTTTACCGGATGATGGTTGGGCAATATTTTCCAAACATTTACAATAATTGTTCCGTATCTATTTAGAACCATACGGGCGGGCGACCCACGGGTCGCCCCCCTACGATTTTTCCAAACAAACATTGTCTATTTTCAGCGCAAACGGTCACGTAATAATAACCTGGTAACGAATAATCATATTTTTTTAATCTGACAGATTTGCGTCGTGGCAGTTGACGACGCATCGTATTGTTTGACATTTGGTTCATTAAAAATTAAACCATTCATTCAATCCCTAAGGCGGGACAAAATTATCTTTTTGTTCCTCGCAAGGCCAAACCGAGAGCCGTAGTGTATCCTAAAGATTCTTCGTAAGGCATTTTCGGCACCTCTCTCAAAGGTTCCGGTAAAATATTTATCCAAGGATTTCCAAGTTCAACCGGAATTTTAAGTTCAGAATAAAGAAAATCGGTAAATCCTTTGAGGTTAGCCCCGCCGCCGCAAAGAATTACCTTTTCTATTTTTCCATCCTTAAATAAAGAACTCATTTTACTTATATGGGTCTGATAATAAATAATATATTTCTTTGCCTGGCCGACTAAATCAACTAAAACAGATTTTGCCGCCTCAAATATCTTTTCATTTTCTTCTCCAAGCTCTTTGTTTATTTTTAATCCATATTCTATTTTTAACTTCTCTGCCCTGATTAAATCTATTTTTAAGGTCTCGGCAATCGCTTCTGTGATATTAAAAGAAGAAATGGGTATAGAGCAAGTAAAACGAATAGAATATCCGGCAAAAAAAATAAGACTGGTCATACTTTTCCCGAAGTCAATCATAAGAACGGGGAAAGGACTGATTTTGTTTTTTATCACGGCTCTGGCAATGGCTTGCGACTCAACTTCAAACGCTTGAACAACAAGACCGCTTTTCTTTAAGCAAGAAAGGTATGAATCCACTACTTTTCTCGGAACGGCAACGACTAAAATATTTAAAGATTCCGAATTTTCGTAGTGCCCGGGAATTATTTCAAAATCAAAATAGACGTCTTTGGCAGACATAGGAATATAATTCTCCGCCTCAAAAGGAACAGCTTCCCTTAATTCTTCTTCGCTCATTTTCGGCATTTTAATTACCTGAAAAAAGGCTTTATTCTCAGGTAAAGAAACGACAACATTCTTACTTTTCAGTTTTTCTCCCTTAATTTTATCTAATCCTTTCTTAATTATTTCAACGAAAGTTTCCTCATTTTTTATTTCCCCTCCCTCAATCACCCCTGGTTTCACAGGTATTTCTCCCCAAGAAGCCAAGGTTAATCCAGCTGAAGATTTTGAGGATGAAGAAAAAGGCGTTTTTAACGGGGTAAAAAATTTTCCTTTCTTCCTGAATCTTACAACCTTTAAAGAAAAGTCGGAAATATCAAGCCCAAAAGATTCTGATTCTATGGTTAGAAAATTTAACATAATAAAACAAATTTCTGCTGTAAGCAAATTTCTATTATAAGTTATTATAGCATCATACCTGATTAAAATCTAAATCAACACTATAAATTGACCTAATTAACCTAATTTCTAAATAATGACCCAAGCCCCAAATCTCAAAATTTCTTTCAATTAGGCTATTACTTAACCTGATTAAGCAACGCCCGAATAATTCTTTTGGAAAATTGAGATTTAGAATTTGTTTAGGGCTATAACCCGATGGGCTCACCCATATAGGATTAATTAGGTCAATTAGAAATTTATCGCTATTGTTCTATCTCTTCCCATCTTAGGATATTATAATTATATTCGGCGTAAGGAGTAAAAGGAGGAGGGCTATAAATTAATTTTTGGTCAACATAATTCTCCCGCTTTAAATAACCTGAAACCACGGAACTTCCCGAAGTCCATTTGGTCCCTACTCGCCCATTGCTAATTATCGCCCCGGTTATTTCTAAATTATTTTTTATATCATCCCAATAAAGATTCATTCCGAAGTGTCCCTTCTGGGCGATAAAAATTCCTTTAAGTTCCATATCATCCGGAGCGTCAGGCGCGATTAAAATATTTTTTTCTCCAATTAGGGCTAAACCATCAGAATCGTCCGCAACAGTATATTCTATAACTCCCGGCAAAATGACATTAGTGTCTTTGTTAGAATGAATTAAATCAGCCGAAGCGACGGTAATTTTCCCTTTAACTTTTCCTTCCGCCCAAAGATTATCCTCAACGAAAATGACCGGACAAGAAGAAGCAGGAGAAAGATTTTCGTAAAGATATTCGTTTCTGATTCTAAAATAATCATAATGCCAGCCATCTTCTAAACTATAAGCCCGATCTGAAAAAAGTTGAGTAATAATCCAAACCTCAATCGCGCCGTCGTTCTTGAAAATAAGATGGTATCCTTTGCCTCGGGGATTAATGTCGGTAGAAGGGGGCAAATAAGTAGAATTTATCTGAGCTTGAGTTTTTATATTGTTTAAATCAATGGTAATCCCGTCAAAATCAAAAGAAGTAACCGGGAAATCAAAAAGGTCGGGATTAGAATTTCCGGTAGTGGTAAAAACTCCCGGACAAAAACACTTTGAACTTTCAACCCAGCAACCAGAGTCGGTCGGACAAGGACTACAGCCAAAAGAATCGGTGCAAACCCATTTTCCGTCAGGGCTTGCCGATGTTGCCAAGGATTGGTTTTCGCCATCCATCCGAATCCCGCCGTTTGAATGATATAAGCCCCTTATCTCTCTATCGGAGCCTGCCCAAACATTATCATTTAAGAGATAAGCGTATTTTGCCACCGAATTTCTGGCGTACAAAATGCCTACTTTTCTTTTTATGTTTGGGAATTCATTAGTCCAGCCGGTAGAAACAATATCTCTGCTGATTGTTTCCCCGCAACTTGTTGTCTCGCTTATTTCCAGAGAAAAAGTTCCTATTGAAATTCCTTCCGGGCCGAAATATTCTCTTGTCAAATCACAGGAATCTTCAATCCCGTGGTTAAGGCACCAGCGATAATAATTGATGCCTGCTTCAGAAATTTCAAAAGATTCATTCCAGGATATTTTTTTATTTGTTTCTCTAAGCTGCAACAAAATAAATCCCAAAAGAGAACTTAATAAAATAATAAATATAAAACCAAAAGCTAAAACTAAAATTACTATAACTCCTTTATTTTTCATATTAATATTTTTCTTTTAAATTTCTCAATTGAACATAAGATTCAAGCTCAAAATCATGAGGAGCGCGGTTAAGTTCAACGTTAATTACCAGGAAAATCTTCATTAATTTAGTGTCAGACAATCTTGCCGGCATCTCCATTATCTTATTCCCTTGTTCGTCAAAATACTCAAAAATAGGAGGAACATTGCGGACATAAGAACTCAAAATAGAAACTTTTTCCTGGTCTGAAAGATATTCAACCGGAGTAGAAGTAGGGTTTATTATTCCCTTTTTAAGCTTATTTTCCTCTCCAGAAATTTCTTCCTCCCAAAATAATTTAAGTTTTACTTTCATTGAATGATTTTGTTCTATCCAATCGCAATTAGGGTCTACTTGGTTAGCGGCGTCAGCTAAAAAATTAACCGAACCGTCCGCCGCCTGGCTCGTAACGTCAAAATTGGCGGTTCCTTGCCAATCATCGGAACAATCCGAACAATTAGTTTTACAAACAATCCCCAATTTCTGGCCATCAGCGAAAATGTCGGCGTATTCTTTGTTATTCCAGCCAAAATCTCCTTCCACCGATACTTCTACCTTCGCTGATATTAAATTTCCGGTTAGAAAATTAGAAAAATCAATACTACAACTTCCTCCCTTGCTAAAAGTAACGCATTCTTTGGTCTGGTTTCCTGAATTCGTTGACCCTAAAAAATATCTTACTTTCTCTATTTCTCCATCTTTATCAATGTCGCTGTAAAATATAAATTCTTTATCTCCCGCTTTTTCAATTGGATAAGAGCCATCGCCGCCAGTTCTTGCTTCTCTTATTTCTTTAACCATTGTTTCTACCCCTCTTCTCGCCTCTCCTGTTGCCCGGGATTGCTCATAGGCGTAATTATGAGTTCGGAAAAGAGTTACAATGCTTTGAGAAACAATTCCCATAATCAAGCCAAAAATAACAATAACAACCAAGGTCTCAACAAGAGTAAATCCTTCTTTCGTTTTGACATTTAAACAATTTAACATTTGTTAAAAATTAACCTAATTGACCTAATTTCTAAATAATGACCCAAGTTCCAAATCCCAAAATTTCTTTAAATTCTTTTGTTTGGAATTTATTGAATTGGGATTTGATTGGTCGTTAGTTATTGCGCCCGCTTTGCGGGCACCCGGGAATTTGTTTAGGGCTATAGCCCGATGGGCTCGCCCATTTAGGGTCAATTAGAATAATTAGGTTAATTAGAAATTTATTGTTAGCAAGAGGGACAATCCCTCTCCTATTCCCTATTGACCTATTCAACCCTTTGTAATGATATTATTTTGCTCTCATCGCCGAGAACAGAAACTGTTCCGCTATAAGAATTGTAACCGCCTGCCTGAACATCAATAGTGTAATTATCTGGTTCCAAGGGGATAAAATATGTCTGGCCTTTTTCATTAGTATTCTGGGTCTTGTCGTAGCTTAAATCCGAATTATACAACCTAACACCAGCTCCAAATACCGGCTCTCCGGTATCTATGTTTTTAATAGTGACAAGAAAAGAATTCTGAGATTCCAAATAGAGGGCTACCGGCAAAGAAGTGTCGGGAGAAAGACCAATAGGCTGGGGAGAAGGGATAGTAACCGTTAAATCCAAGCCGGTTGACGGGTCTATTGAAAAAGTATAGTTGTCCCACTCAATATCAAGAATATCAATATGGCCGTCAGAACCAGAAATATGGTCCTGAGAATATTTGCAGACCGGAGTTCCGCTCGCGTCAGCGCCAATAATCTTTTCTCCCCGCAAGTGAAAAGTAGCATTGCCTATTGGAGTGGCGTCAGTAGTCTTCCATGAAAGCTGCCAATCATAAAGAACAGGCGTGGCGTTCTCGTCGATGGTGGAAAAAATACCCTTGAGCTCTAATTGAGAATAAGTATTAATGTCCAATCCCGAAAGGTCTACGGGAGAAGAACCAAAACCGGCCGAATTATCCGGCAAATCAGCGTCGGGAATTAAAATCCAGCTTGCCCCGTCAAAATATAAAATATGGTAAAGGATTTGAGTTTCCTGGGGCTCGGAATCGTCAAATGAAAATTCATCCCAGATTAACAAGTTTGTAGGAACGGTTGAAATTGATATTAAAAAACCAGAATTCTCATAACCGCTTGCTGTACCGGCTAAATCAACTTCTCCGCTTCCGACCGTTAAATCAACTAATTCTAAAACCTTGCTTTCATCTAAAAAAGAATCTGAAAAATAACCGCTTCCCCAAGGAGATAAAGTATCTACGGGAAAAGAGCTTACCTTATCAATAGAAAAACTTGATTTAGTAAGTTGATTCTCTAAAACATTGAGATGAGGTTTCTCGGGAGTGGTAATTTCGTCCGTTCCATACGTTCTTTCGCCGCTATGCCCGGATTTAGAAACAACTATTTTGTATGTCCCGACCGGCAAAGAGAAAAAATATTCACCGCTATCCGGAACTGCTGTTTTTATATTTTCGCCAGTCAAAGAATTTTTTACCTCAATTAAAGGAGAGGCAACCATTGCTCCATACGCGTCAAAAACTGAAACTAAAAGAACACCGCCTGTCTCGCCGCATTCTTGAGCTAATGTTTGAGGCGAAATATCGGAAATAAGATTTACTTCTCCTGACAATATCCCCGACCAAGAAATTTTAATTCCCACTTTTTTATAATCATTCGGGCAATCATCTTCAGGCCCCGCTATCCCATCCCTAAAATCCACAACATAATCTATTCTTCTGGTAATCGTATAATCTATATTGTTGACAACGGTGGTAGTAGAGGAATCTAAAACGCCGTCGGGAAATCCTCCTTTTATCCCTATTGACTGATAAGGCAAGTTTCTAATTCTCTCCAGTTCCCCATTGGCAACGGCAGTAGCGATAACTTTATTCTTGTTTTGGCCAACTACTTTTAAGGTAAGCTGATAAGCATAAAAAAACCCTAAAAAAACAATCAAAAGCAAAGAAGCGCCGATTAAAATCTGAATCAAACTAATTCCTCTTTCTTTTTTTCCAGGGATAAAAAAATATTTCATTTTTTAATACTTAAAAATCAACGAAAGGAGAGCAGTCCCTTTAATATCCAATATCTAATATCTAATATCTAATATCTAATTAAAATCCCTGCATCATACCGTAAATCGGCTGAATTATAGAAATGGCAAAAAAACCTACCGCCGCTCCGATAATCAGCATTAAAATGGGCTCTATTATTGACGATAAGTTTTCCGTAATATTGGAAACTTCTTCTTCGTAAAAATCGGCTAATTTTTTTAAAATAGTCGCGGTCTCGCCAGTTTCCTCTCCTACTTTAATCATCTGAATAACCAAAATTGGATAAATATCTTTACGCCGCTCCAAGGTTTCGGATAATTTATTCCCTTTTTTTAATTCTTCCGCCGCCTTTACCAACGCTTCTTGATAATAAACATTGCTTAATGTTCCAGAAGTAACCTCTAACGCCTTTACAATCGGCACGCCAGCCGCAATGAGCGAACTTAATGTCCTAACCGTACTGGCGGAATTGGTCTTCCTGACAATCGGAGATAAAATAGGCATCTTCAGAAGGAAACTGTCCTTTATTAATTTTCCTGTTTTTGTCTTTATGGCCATTTTAGCCAAAACCAAAAAGACAAAAATGCCTCCGATAAGGACATACCAAAATTCTGCCATAAAACTACCCGAGTTCAAAATAAATTTAGTTGTGACGGGAAGTTCCATTTTTAAATCGGAAAAAACTTTGGCTAATTTAGGGACAACCATAATCATCATCAAAATGCCGATGCCAAACATTGCCGATACAATAACCACCGGATACATCATCGCTCCTTTTACTTTTGACCTTAATTGATGGTCTTTTTCCATCTGGTTAGTCAAAACTTCCAATACCTCCTCTAAAGTGCCTGCCTCTTCCCCGACTTTTATCATACTTACAAAAAGCTCGCTAAAAACATCGGGATATTTCCCGAGCGATTTGGAGAAATTTTTTCCCCTAATGATCTCTTCTCTTATGCTTAAAATAGTTCTTTTAAATTTCTTGTTTTTAGTTTGGGCGGACAAAATCTTTAGTGAACGCGGCAAAGAAACCCCGGCTCCAACCATAACCTGAAGATTTCTGGTAAACATTATTTTTTCAGTCAAAGAAACCCGGGAAAGAAAAGGGATGGAAAAAGTAAATTTTTTCTTCTTTCGGCCTTTTTCTTTGGAAATAGCTGAAATTAAAACATATCCTTCTTCCCGAAGGATTCTGGCGAGTTGACGCTTATCTTCAGCTTCCAGAAGACCAGAGCGCGTTTCTCCCTTTAAAGTTTTAGCAGCATAAGAATATGTAGGCACAACAAAAACTTATAACTTATAACTTATAACTTGGAACTTGGAACTTGGAACTTGGAACTTGGAACTTGGAACTTGGATTAGGGTTATAGGTTACAGGTTGGAACTTATAACTTATAACTTGGAACTTGGAACTTGGATTAGGGTTATAGGTTACAGGTTGGAACTTGGAACTTGGAACTTGGATTAGGGTTATAGGTTATAAGTTATAAGTTATAGGTTACAGGTTATAGGTTATAGGTTACAGGTTGGAACTTATAACTTATAACTTGGAACTTGGAACTTGGAACTTGGAACTTGGATTAGGGTTATAGGTTACAGGTTATAGGTTATAGGTTACAGGTTATAGGTTACAGGTTACAGGTTACAGGTTACAGGTTATAAGTTATAAGTTATAGGTTACAGGTTACAGGTTACAGGTTATAGGTTACAGGTTACAGGTTATATTTTGTCACTCGCTTATCACTCTCAGTACTTCTTCAACGCTTGTTATTCCTTGAGCCGCTTTGATAAAACCGTCCTCAACCATCGTTCTCATTCCTTCTTTTTGGGCTTGCCCTTGAATTTGACCGGTACTTGCCCCCTTAACGATTAACTCTTTTATACTTTCCGTCACGTTTAAGACCTCAAAAATCCCGATTCTTCTACTATAGCCGTCGGGAAAATCTTTTGACGGTTTGGGCCGATAAAATACAATATTTTTAAAGGTAGATTTAGGACTTACCACCTTTTTTTCTTTCAGGACTTTAAGCACTTGTTTTAAATCGCAATACTTTGCTAAATTTTTCATATCGGAAGCCGCTAAAATATATTTCTCTTTCTCGGAACAAAGACGGCGTACCAATCTTTGGGCAATGATTACTCTAACCGTTGAAGCGATTAAAAACGCTTCCGATTTCATATCAATCAATCGCGGGATAGCTCCGGCTGCATTAGTCGTATGTAAAGTAGAAAGCACTAAGTGGCCGGTTAAAGCGGCGTTGATAGCTAATCTTGCGGTTTCACTGTCTCTTATTTCACCGACCATAATAATATCAGGGTCTTGCCTGACCAAAGACCTCAACCCCGAAGAAAAAGTTAAGCCGATTTTGGAATTAACCTGAGTTTGATTGACCCTCGGCATACGATATTCAATCGGGTCTTCAACGGTAGAGATATTTACCTCTGGCGTATTCAAAATTTCCATTATTGTATAAAGGGTAGTTGTTTTACCGGAACCGGTAGGACCGGTGACAAGAATCATCCCAATCGGCTTTTTTAAATTATATTGGACTTTTTCCAACTCTTCCCCCCTTAATCCAATCTCTTCTAATGTAAGCGCCTTGGCGCTTTCCGCCAAAAGACGCATCACGATTTTCTCTCCGTTAAAAACCGGCAAGATTGAAACTCTAATTGAATATTTATATTCTTCTGTTTCAACTTTAAAACGTCCGTCCTGAGGAAGACGATGCTCGTCTAATTTTAAATTAGCAAGAACTTTAATCCTGGCCACTATTCCCGATTCCGCTATTTTAGGCAAAACCATCGCATCGTGTAAAATCCCGTCTATTCTATAACGGACTATCACCTCTTTTTCCGTCGGCTCAATATGAATATCAGACGCTCTTTGCAAAATCGCATGCCTCATTAAAGTATCTACAATCCTGATTACCGGCAACTGTTCCGCCACCTTTTTCAGGTCTTCTTTTCCTGCGGCAGCAACTTCTTCTTTGACTGGCTTTATAACCCCTGCTTCTTTTTTTATAATATCGCCGAATTCCGCTTTGAGGGTTTTTTGATATTGCCTTAAAATATTTTTAATACTTTTCGGAGTGGTTAATCTCGGAAGAATTTTTAAATTAGCTTTCTTTTTAATAAACTCTACGGTCTTTAAGTCCTCGGGGTCAAGCATAGCCACTTCCAGTTTCGTTCCTCCTTTTCTAAAAGCGACAATATTATGGCTTCTGGCAAGCGGTTCGGGAATTATCTTTAAAATGTCGGGAGGAATAATTTCTTTCTCCAAGCTTACAAAAGGAATACCCAAAATATAGGCCTCTAATTTAATAAGGTCCTCTTCTTTCACTAAACCTTCTGAAATCAAAACATCGCCAACTTTTTGTTTAGTTTTTTCCGCTTTTTTAAAAGCGCTATGAAACTGGGCGTCAGTAACTAAATTGGCGTCCAGAATAAAATCTTTTAATCTTTTAGGATCTACAAGCATAAGTTAAAAAATATGAATTATGAATTATGAATTATGAATTATGAATAAAAAGACACCTTAAAAAGAGAAGTGAACTAATATTCATATAATTCTTAATTCTTAATTCTTAATTTTGTTACTCTCCCAGGGCTTTCTTTATTTTACCCATAACTTCTTCTATCGTATATTCGGTTTTTACTAAATAGGAGGTTGCTCCCAATTCAATTACCTTGTTTATGTTTTCTATATTGTCAAGATTCGTCAAAACAATAACCGGAATATCTTTAGTTTCCCCGTCTTCTTTCAACGCTTTTAAAACCTCAAGTCCGTTCACTTTCGGCAAAATAATATCAAGTAAAATCAAATCCGGCTTTTCCGATTTAGACAACCTCAAACCTATTTCCCCGTCAAGAGCGCTAACTATTTTGCAGTTATTTTTTTCTAAAATATCTCCAAACGTCTTTTGGAGAGAAGATTCGTCTTCAATAAATAAAATTTTTTTCACACTTTGACTCGTCCTTCGCTACGCTCAGTCCTCGCTCAGTGCAAGTATTTTGTATAACTTGTAGAGTTGAAGTGTCCTGAGCTTGTCAAAGGATGGATTATATTTTAGGGAGTAGGATTCGAACCAGAATCAATTTAACGAAGTGAATTTTATTCAGATTCAAGGCGCGAGGAGTGAAGTGTATCCGCAGGATACATAAACGACGAGCAACGAAGAAGATGGATAAAATTCACTTCGCCCGAAGGGAAGCGAAAGAATAGGTCAATTTCTTCGTCACTCCTCCTCAAAGTATTAGTTCCTAATACTCTTCGTCGTCGTTCCTCGAACTTAACCTATTCTTTCTCTTCTAAATTGACTCTGGTTCGTATCCTGCTCCCTTTTATTTAATTGGCAAGGTGAAATAAAAGGCAGTTCCTTTGTTCTCTTTTGATTCAAACCAAATTTTTCCTCCAAATTTCTCAATAATTGCTTTACAGATATATAATCCCAAACCGTTTCCCCGGGTCTTTTTTTTAAGAGCGTTCTCGGCCCGAAAAAATTTTGTAAAAATATATTTCCTCCCCGTCTCAGGAATGCCGATACCATTGTCTTTTATCTTAAAAATTATTTCTTTCTCTCTTTCTCTTTTGATTTCTATGTCAACTTTTCCCCCGCCTCCGGTATAATGAACAGCATTGTCTATAAGGTTTTCCATCACAAGCTTAACTAAAGAAGGGTCTATAAAAATTTTGGGAAGGTTTTCCTGAAAACGGAAAGTAAGTTTAATCTTTGACGCTTCGGTAAAAACCTTAAACCTTGAAATCAAATTTTTTGCCAGTTCTTCTAAAAAAATCTCTTTCTTAAGAACAGGAAAATTTCCCTGCTCAACTTTGGAAACGACAAGCAAGTTGTCAATTAGCTCAACCATTCGGGCAATATTTCCTTTTATATTGTCAAAATATTCTTCCTCTTTACTTTTTGACAATTCAATCTCTCCTGAGGATAAAAGTTCAAATGCCCATTTTATATTGGTCAAGGGAGAACGCATCTGGTGGGACACTATATTTATAAAGTCGGATTTCATTTTAGAAACCTCGGCTAATTTCTCAAATCCATCCGTTACCGTATAAGCGATTATAAATAAAATCGCGGTAACGGAAAGAACAAGAAAAGCGACCACCTCGGGGTCGGTGAAATAATGGGTTCCAATCATATAAAGGACAACAGCGCTTGTAATAATAATTATCCCCATTGCTAAAAAAAGAAATTGGGGACACTGCCAAATAGAAAGACCGTAGCGCCGGCATCGGGAAACGATATTTAATTGAGCGACAATTTTTTTAAGCATTTTTAATTATTATAACTTTTAACCTTTTTATAATAAAGTGATTGTTAGTTAGGATTGATGTTGGTGATGTTGGGATAAGACCCCAATATTGATTAATTGAGATTGAAAATTGGAAATTCAATTTATTGTTGCATTATACCATAAATTGACTGTAATAGTATATTTTGCTAATATTAAAATACGGGGTATATAATATATGTGCTTCTTGCCTTATTAGAAATAACGGAGAATAGTGTAACGGCAGCACGAGTCCTTTGGGAGGATTTATTCCGGGTTCGAATCCCGGTTCTCCGAAAGTGTTTACGCTGAGACCACCCTTCGCGAACAAAAGTTCGCTCAGGATAAACTCAAGTTCACCCTGAGGCAAAGCTGAAGGGACCGAAAATGAGTTTACACTGAGGAACGAAGCACTGAGGAACGAAGAGACGAAGCGCGGGTGTCGTATAGTGGCTATTATATCTGCTTTCCAAGCAGAGGATGTGGGTCCGACTCCCATCACCCGCTCCATATTATAATGTGGGTCCGCCCAGTCATTCGACTGGGCGCCCGGTCGGATGACCGGGCGACTCCCATCACCCGCTTTAAAACTTTTAATTTTATGGCTAAAAAACTTAAAAAAATTATTTTTCCGGGAACAACCTTATTAACTTCTTTGTATCTCTCAACCATTTTTACCGTCGGCTTAACCGTCGGTTACTTAGGAACAAATTTATTTTATAAAAAGTTTATAAAAACAGGTAAAGTAAAACTAATAATTTTGCCCTTTGGAAAATGGAAATTTCATCTCCATCATTGGATTTCTGGCAGTATAATAATTCTTGTTATCTATACTACCGGTCTTGTCCAATCTCCTCTTTACTTAGGAACCCTGGGCGGCATAATTTTTCACGATTTTTACACTGACAAAGATTGGTATAAAGTTATTTACAAAAAAGGCGGCAAGAATGACAACAAAAATATAAACCCCGTTAGAGATTCTGAAGACAATAAGAAACAATAAGAATAACGCATCTCTAACAGGGTAAATTAAAAACGCGTAAGCCAAATAAAAAATACACGGGTCCAACCCGTGTATTTTTATACATTAAACACCATAAGGGATGTATTCCACAATTAACGGGCGTATTCCACAATCCTGTTTTCCCGAATCAATGTTATTTTTATTTCGCCAGGATATTTTAAATCTTCCTGGATTTTTTTAGCGATATCCCGGGCCAATCTTTTTGCTGCTAAATCGTCAATTTCCTCGGGAGTAACAAAGACCCTAATTTCTCTGCCGGCCTGAATAGCGTATGCTTTATTTACGCCGGGGAAAGACAAAGCTATGCTTTCAAGTTCTCCCAATCTTTTGAGGTAATTTTCCAGCGTATCTCTTCTCGCTCCCGGCCTGCCCCCAGAAATTTGGTCAGCCACTTTGACAATAACCGCCTCAATGCTCTCGGCGGGATATTCTTCATGGTGAGATTTCATCGCGTCAATAACTTTTTGGTCCACGCCAAATTTTTCTAAAATTCTAATTCCTATATCAACATGGGAACCTTGAATTTGATAATCAACCGCTTTGCCAATATCGTGAAGCAATCCTGCCTCCTGGGCAATCTTTACGGAAGCGCCTAATTCCGAAGCCAAAGAAGCGGCTAAA
This sequence comes from uncultured Candidatus Saccharibacteria bacterium, assembly GCA_964387825.1. Taxonomy (GTDB): domain Bacteria; phylum Patescibacteriota; class Minisyncoccia; order Minisyncoccales; family GWA2-38-27; genus CAYLWZ01. The sequence goes on along the minus strand of CAYLWZ010000011.1, from coordinate 3,450 downwards.
TGAGAAACTTCAATGGAGTGAAGTAAAACATTTTGGCCATAACTGCTTCTAAAACGCAATCTCCCCAAAAGTTGAACAATTCTTGGGTCAAGATTAATTATTCCGGTATCATAAGTCGCTTTTTCTCCAGCTTCTTTTATTTGAGAAATTATTTCTGACTCTGCCTTCTCAACCATTTCTTCAATCCTGGCTGGTTGGATTCTTCCGTCCTGAATTAATTTTTCCAAAGCGGTTTTGGCAATTTGTCTTCGTACCGGGTCAAAACCGGAAATGACAACCGCCTCCGGGGTCTCGTCTACTATCACCTCTACTCCGGTTAATTTTTCCAAGGTTTTAATGTTTCTTCCCTCCTTGCCAATAATTCTTCCCTTAATATCGTCCGAAGGAAGACCAACCGTAGTAGTGGTAATTTCTTGAACTTGAGGAAGGGCGCATTTTTGGATAGCTAAAGATAAGAGCTCTTTTGCTTTTTTTTCATATTTCTCCCGTCCTCCGGCTTCCAGTTTCTCCATTTTCACTAAAATATCCTTATTGTATTCTCTTTCTAAATTCTCCAGCAATTCTTTCCTCGCTTTTTCCCGGGGCAAATCGGCAATTTTCTCCAATTTCTTCAAAGCCTCCTGTCTTAAATTTTCCAAATCCGCCTTTATCTCTTTAAGCTTCTCCACTTTTTGGCGAAACTCGCTTTCTCTTTTTTCTAAATCAGAAAGCCGATTTCCCAGAATATTTTCTCGGCGTAAAATCGTTTTCTCCGCGTTAAAAATTTCCCGACGCTGACCACTTATATCTCTTTTTGTCTTTTCAATCGCCTCGCCCGCTTTTTCTTTAGCCTTTAATGTTATTTCATCAGCATTTTTCTTTACCTGGGAAATTCTTTTTTGAAGCGTTATTTCTATTGTGTCTGATTGTTTCCTGGCAATTGACTGACGGGCATAATAACCTAAGACCGAACCTATCGCCAAAGCAAACAGACCCGTTGCAAGCAGAATAAATAAATTCATAGTTTTGATTAAGAACTTGGCTGTTCATAAATTGGATATTGGATTTTAGATATTAGCATCGGATATTGAGCATATCTAAAATTTATTATCTGTTCTCTATTTTACTTTAACCAAAATTCCAAGATTAAATGTTTAATAATACGATACAACTATATAGTAGCAAATATTCTCGAAAAAAGCAACTCATTGCGGCACGGTTGATAGAGACAGGTCCTTAAAAATAATAGGGACAGATCCCTGTCCCTATTCCGAAATTGAAAGCGCGTTAAAGAGTGTGGGATTCTAAAAAGGAGCAACCTCTTTCCATTTAGGCAAGGGGATTTTGACGCTTATTGGATGAGTAAGAGAACAGGTATATGTTCCGTCGCTAACCTGAAGTTCAATTGATTTAGAGCCAAGGGAAACAAATTGCACGGTTGGCGAAGAAGAAGCGCTGGTTCCATCAAGATAATTAGCGTCGGGTATAGTCCAAAGCCAACTGGAACAAGCAAAACCGTAACAAGTGGATTGGTCTTGAAAATTTATCGGTTCTCCCACATGAATTTTTTCCGGGGACCAGGTAAAATCTGTAGACGGATAATGATGGTCTTCTGTAATGAAGGAAGAAGACGCCTTAACCCAGCCGGAATCGTTTCCGCTGGAATCATAAGCTTTAACCTGCCAGTGATAAGTAGTATTGTAAGCCAATTGATCAGAACCTGGAGAAGGCCTTACTTCCACATATCTTTCTTGGGCAGAAGAAGTGGTATGCCCTGAATCAAACACCAAAGAAGAAGAAATGTCAGAGGAAGTACCGATTTGAAGTTCGTAAGCGGTTTGATTTGACCCGTCCTCCGGGTCGGAAAAAGTCCATTGGAAATGATGGGAGGGATTATTGCCGCAATAAACGCTGGCATAAGCGTGGTCCTGAAGGTCGGAAACAGTAGGAAGAACGTTAAGAGAAGCAACAATTTTGTAATCTACGGTTCCGCAAGTTCCCTGATTTAAGCAACTAAAACTAACCCAGCCGATAACCGCTTTTTTATCAGCGTCACCGTTTGTTTCATTCCCCCCCCAAGACCATCCTCTAAACTGATAAGGAGAGCCGCTTATATCTAACCAAGCCCCGTATTCTTGAGAACTGGCTCCGCTGGTCAATCCCTGCAATTTTATCCATCCGTTCCAGCCGCCGAGGGTCTGGCCTCCCGGCTCTATCGCCCGATAAGCCCTTGCCCAGCCGGAAAATTCTTTTGTCGCCGTATCCAATTTTGCTTGGCAGGGCGAAGCGGGACAACCCGAAAGGTCTGTTTCGTTAAAATCAATCCAGCCGATGTTTTCCGACCAAGCATAACCGGAAAGAACGCCAGTGGCAGAATCTATATCAACACCGTAACCAATACTGCCGCCACCCGATGTATTATTAAAACTAATCCAGCCGATGTTTTCCGACCAAGCATAACCGGAAACATTATCCCCCGACCCGGCTTTGGTCAAAATACCAAAACAAGCCAAAAAAGAAACAACAAAAACTAAAATAATAACTTTGGATATTTTATTCATATTATTTTCTTTAATAATCTAAAAAGTTTAAGCGTCTCGGGAAGTTTTGCATAAAAACTGTCAGCAAATTTCTCACCATAAACATGAACTGCTTCGTTTCGCCAATCAGTCATTTTTAGCCAAACATCATCATAATTAATAAGTCCCTGACGATAAGCCTCCTTAAAACATTCCTTGGGAGAAACGCATTTAATTCCTTTTTCTTCTTCTAAAAAAGCTTTAATAAGTTTCCAAGATAAATCAAAAGTAAATTCAAATCGTTTAATGGCCGAATCGCGAATAATATCATTCTTTTCTTTCTCAAGAATCTCCTCTAAACGTTCAACTGCCTTTTGATATTGTTTTTTTAAGACATCTAATTTTGTCATTGGGAATTTAATTAGAGTTTAATGGCTCAAAATCCTGTTTGGCCACTTTGTAAAAATCCTTATCAACATTTTTGAAATCAATAACATCTATATGGTAAAGAATAGGCAAATTAGAAATTTCTTCTTTTACCTGAGACATAACTTCCAAAGAAATCGGCTTTGGACCTTCAATGCCTATGTCAATGTCAGACCTTTCGTCATTTTTGCCGTTCACCCTTGAGCCAAAAAAGAAAATCTTAAAATATTTAAGGTCTAAATATTTACCGACAATCTCTAAAATCTCTTTTTTTAATTTCTCTGCTGGATAGAATTTAAGATCCATAAAAATAGAATTGACACCGTTTTTATCATTAACTTGGATAATTTACTCATATTAAAATTATTATCGCAAAACAAAAATCGTTTCAGCCAATATCTCTTGTTTATTGAAAGAATTAGCTTTACCCATAACGGAAATTAGGTCTCCCTCCTTTAAATCCTCTATTTCTATTTCTTGCCCTTTTTCCAGGATTTTCGTCTTTAAACCAAGCGTTATCCTGTAT
>CAYLWZ010000010.1:0-20901 GCA_964387825.1 uncultured Candidatus Saccharibacteria bacterium | reverse complement strand
GGCTTTTGTTGTGGTAAAATATAGACGAAAAGTCAATTCAAGGGAATCAATCTAAATATGAAAATAAAAATAAATCCACTAATTTTGATTTTGCCATTTTTAGTAATTACATTTATGCCGTTTAGTTTTAATGGCTACTCAGGCATAGGCATTAATCAGAAAGAAGTTTTAGCCCTTGCAGATCAAGAACCCATGTGTGTTTATGATGTTGTTGAACATGAGAGATATTTTGTAAAAAATGGGGTTAAACACCGAGTTGATTCCCACTATGCATCGGAAACATTAGGAAAATGTAAGGAAAAAGAGTTACTCCGCACAGAGCTAGAGCAAATTCCAAATGGAGAACCAATTATAGTAGATAAAAAAATATGTTATTTAGCGGAAAACCAAGAAAAGTGTATTGTTTTGATAGAAGACTATCTAAAACTTATAGAAAAGGAATCCCTTAAGCCATACCAAAAAGATATTAGAGAGTGTTTCGCCACTTATTATAAGGGAAGATGTTTAGAAGATTTAATAGAGAAAGTAAATGATGAGGCGCTGTGTAAAATTATTTCTATGGAAAATTATGAAAAAAGTGGCGGATATTATATTGGGAAGTGTTACCAAACTCTATCTATCGATCGGGGCGATCCCGGAATATGTCAATCCATAGCAGACTCTGCCTATCGGGAGTTTTGTATTTGTCAGTTTGCAAAGGCCATGAATGATTCTCAGTATTGTAAACTCTTGCAAACCCCCCACTATCAAAAACGTTGTTCTGATTATTTCTTAAGCTTTAGAATTTTACCAATTTGGCGAAGTATTCTTGCAATAGGATTCGTTTTTCTTTTGATTTTCTATTTAAAAAGTTTAATTAAAATCATAATAATTTTTAGAAGGCAAGGAATAAAAGATGGGTGGTTGAGTCTTTCGCATTGGAAAAAGGGATTATTGGTGGGAATTGGCGTGTCGGTGATTCAACCCCTTTTTTCATTAATACACATATTATCTCCGTTTTGGGTATTAGCTCTTTTATCAGAAAAGGAGTTGCCTTACTATTTTCTGACACCGTCTGCTGTTCCAAGTCTAGAATTTTTGGTAAATATTTTATCTATGACGGGTTTTATTTTAACTTGCATTTCTTGGCCAGCATTAATTGGGCGGGTTAAAGATATTAACAGAATGCCTATTAGACGTTTATTTTTATCTATCTTGATTATCGTTATTGCCGCTGGAGTTGTATATGGAGGTCTCGGGGGACTTGTGATACTAACCGAATTTGAGGCGGTCTGGCCCATAATTTGCATATTAATTTTCTTGGTAATAAATATTTTACTGATTCGATTTTTGTAATATTTTAGAAAGACATGAAAATAAAAATTTTAATTGATTCAAAGTCGCCGAAGGGATGTGGATAATTAAGGTTGGACTTTGAGAAATATCTGGTAAAATAAAAATAAGGGTTTTCCTTAACGCAATTTGTGAAATTTAATATAATTCCTAGAAAAAGTCGAAACTCTTTAATTAATATTAATTTAATATAAATTTATGGAAGAAGCATCTAAAAACGAAAGCTCAAAAAAGGGAAAAAAAGATTTAACGGCAGTTTTTAGTTATATTGGAATTCTTTTTTTAGTTCCACTGCTCGTCTGTAAAGAGAATGCCTTTGTTCAATTTCATGTAAGACAGGGTTTAGTTTTATTTATCGCTGAAATTGCTACTGCTTTTATTTCTTGGATTCCGATTCTTGGGTGGTTTGTCGGATCCGTATGTTATATCATATGGTTTGTTTTATCCATTATGGGAATAATGAATGTTTTAAATGGCAGGCAAACTTCGCTTCCTATTATTGGAAAATTCGCCAAAAAATTTAAATTTTAAAAGGTCGCAAACAAGAGAAATAGTAAATTAACATTATGAAAAAAGTAGCAATAATTATAGTTTTAATAGCCTTGATTGGAATTGGAGCTTGGGTCTGGCTGGGCAGTAAAAAAGCAGTTCCATCGGGCGAGGAATCCATAACCCCGGAAGAGGGAACGGAACTGTCATTAGCTGAAATTTTAGGAAACGCAGCGGGGATAACTTCTTTAAAATATGATATGGTGGCAACTGCTCCCGGTGAGACAGCAGTTATAATGAAAATATGGCGGAAAGAAAATAAAATGAGAATGGAGGGGACTTTTGAGGGACAAAGTATGATCTATTTGATAGATACGGGCAAACAGCTGTCATATACGTATTTTCCATCAGAAAATATGGCTATGCAAATAGATATGAGCAAGGCGCAGAAAACCGCAGGAGAATCTCCAATAGAACAATCCGAGTCAGTGATGGATTATAATCCAGTAACTGTTGGCACCGAAGCTTTGAATGGAAAAACCTGTTTGGTCGCTGAATATAGTACTCAGACAGGAAATGTAAAAATGTGGGTGTGGACAAAGTACGGATTGCCTATCAAGACAGAAACAACCACAACTAAAGGTATAAATGCGGTAGAGCTGAAGAATATAGATTTTGGCAGTATTCCCGACAGCATGTTTGAATTACCGGCCGGTGTTCAGTTAATGGAAATACCAAATTTTTAAAGGTCGGAAAAAATAATAGAATAATAAGGGTAAACAATATATGGTAAAATTTAACGCTAAAAATTTAGCATTATTTGTCTTATTTGGAATGCTTTTGTTTGGAATAACAGGGATTGTTAATGCCCAACAAACATTACCTAAAGGCGGAGATAGTTTTGATACCGCGGTTAAACTGGAGCCGGGAAATTATAAGGGAGGCAGTATAAAAAGTCACGAAGCAAAATATTTTTATACTGATGTAAAGCCAGGGCAAAAAATCGAAATAAAGGGCACATTTACTCCCGAGACTAATCTTAGTGCAATTGCTACAATAGATTTATATGATGAGAATAGGGCAGATTTGAAAGTTGGTTGCTATGAATCAGGGGAAGGCACAATGGATATTCCCTGTGAGGTTTCTTGGATGACCAATTCAGATAAAGAGTCATATAAATATTATATTAAAACAGACAGCGATGCTTGGAACATAACTTCTTATCTGTTAGATATATCCTTGATAAACTGTTACGATGCCAAAAGTCAGACCGATGCCGGAGACGCATTTGAGAAAGCAATAAGCATTACCTCCGGAGAATATAAGGCTTATCTTTCTGGAAAAGAGGGTACAGATACTAAAGATTTTTACAAAGTAGCTGTTAAGAAAGGGGAGACATTGACTGTAAAAGTAACTCCACCGAGTGAGGCAACAATAAGAGTGGTTGTATATAATAGTAATAGGGCAACATTAAAAGATGAATATGCGCCAAATCCAGGGGCAATTGTCACAAATTCTGTGTCAATAACAAAGAGTGGAGATGTTTTTGTTGCTGTTATTTGTGATAGGTATTGCAGTGAAAATATGGTTAATTATACCCTAAGCGTTGCAATCCAGATACCAGCAGAAGGTGAAGTATCAAAGGAGGGTGTTCTTCCTGGCGCAGAAGAAGGCATGCCCTCTGGTATAGAAGGGGGAATACCTTCTGGCGCAAAGGAAGTGGCAAATGCTATTGGAAAAGGAATCGCTGTGGGAATAATTTATTGGATTATAGGTCCGATTGTTCTTCTTATAATAATTGGAATAGTTGTCTATTTCCTCCTGAAAAAGAAAAAAACTCCAAAGGTTTAAAATTCGACGTTAAAGCTTTCTGATTTTTCGCCCGAGAGTTTTTCTCTTGGGCTTTTTTTGCGGTACCCGAAATATCAGGCGCTTACTGTTAATAGTTTTTGTTTTTGCTCTATCATAATCCTAAAAGGCTCAATTTCTTCCTTTAATCTTATTCCAGTTTAAGGTTCTAAATGTGTCCAGTAGAAGGAGCAAACAAGAATCACCAATGTTTATTGGTGTTTTTTTGTATACCGAAGCGAGATATTAAACTTTTAAAAATAGTAAGTAACAAGATGGTATAAAATAATGGTAATACACTATACTGTTAGTATGTATAGGTTCAGATACATATTAGACTCTATGAGGCCATAAACTTATCTTATAGATGGTTCCGCCTTGGCGGGATAAGTATGTCGGTATTAAAGGATTGTTGACTGTCTACAAAGAAAGGATTAAAATAAAAAATAGAAGTTGATTTTATAAAAAATTAATAATAAAAATATGGATGAAGAAAATTTTCATAGTTATATAAAAGGCAAAAAGAAGATATTATACGCCTTATTGATCGTATTAACTATTTTCATTGTCGTTCTCATTTTTTTGACGTCAGTTGATGTTGTTAACAAGATAAAAGAAGGAAGATATATTAGCCAAAATGTCGCAATGAGAAATTCTGTTGTGATTTCAGAGACGGGAGAAATTTATGCCAGTCCCGACTTGGCTGTTATAGCTTTTTCGGTTGTTAATGAAGCAAAATCAGTCACTGGCGCAATGGATGAAAACAGCGCAACAATGAATAATGTAATTAGCGCGGTAAAAGAGCAGGGGGTTGAGGATAAAGATGTAAAAACAACTTCTTTTAATATTAATCCTCGTTATGAGTATTCAGAAGGAACTTATGGCAAAAGAGTTCTTGTTGGATATGAAGTTATTCAAAAGCTTCAAGTAAAGATTAGGGACTTGGGAAAGATTGGAACAATTATCGGAAAAGCCACAGATAGCGGCGCTAACGGAGTAGATGATTTGTACCTAACTATTGACGACCAAGATGCGTTGAAGAAACAAGCAAGAGAACAGGCAATTGCGAAAGCTAAAGTAAGAGCAGAAGAATTAGCTCTTCAGCTTGGCGTTAAATTGGGAAAGGTGGTCAGTTTCAATGAAAACTTTTATGTTCCTCGCTCCGCCACTCAACTTTCTATGAAGGAAGCAACGGGAGGCGGCGCAGTTCCTGAAATTCAGACAGGAGAAAACAAGATATCTGTCTCAATTGTAGTAACCTATGAGATATACTAAAGGGAGTAGGATAAAACAAGAGAGGTCAAAGCTAACAACTTTATAAGGTTATCATAAATATATATGAATATGAAAAAAATAATTATTCCGCTTATATCTTCTATTTTATTTGGTTCGGCGGTAATTGCCGCTAATCCCCAAAATGTTGGTCAAAATGGAAATCAAAACGCTAGCGCCACTGAAAAAGTTCAAGGTCAGCAGGTACAGACAGAAATAAAACAACAAACTCAAAATAGCGGAGAAGAACAGCAAAATGCTCTCGGCCAGCAAAAGGCTCGCACTATGACCGAAGTAAGAGAAATGGTTCAACAAAAGAAACAGGAAATGATTCAAGAAATGCAGGGATTAAATAATGTTCAGCAAAAAGTATATCAGAACCAAAATAAGGTTAGAGAAGCTGTGCAGGCCTTGCTTTCTTTAGAGGATTTAGCTCCGGGTATTGGTCCTCAGGTTTCCCAAATTGCTCGTGAATTTAACAACTCTGTTCAAGCGACAATTATAGATGAGGAAAAAATACAGAAGAGGAACGCGTTTGTCAGATTTTTCATAGGTGGAGAGAAAAATGCTGCTAATAATATGGAACAAGAACTAAATCAGAATCAGCAGAGAATTCAAGAGCTTAAACAATTGAGAGAAGATTGCGCTTGCGGTGAAGATGTCAAATCAATAATGCGGGAGCAGATTCAGAATATGGAACAGGAACAGGAAAGACTCCGACAATTAACAGACAAAGAGAAAAACGCCAAAGGATTGTTCGGCTGGGTTAGGAATTTGTTTAATTTTGTGAAATAGATAATTTTATTTCTTTAGTTAAAGTTCGTTTCAACCGATCAAAAAGCCGTCTTTTATTTAAGGCGGTTTTTTGGTAGAATAGGAAAAGATAAATATAAATATAAATAAATCTATGTTAAAAAAGTTAGTAATTTTATTGAATATTATCGTACTTGGTTTATTTATTGCGCAATTTTTTACTACTCCGGGCATTGTTTTCTTTTTAACCGCAAACGAGACAAGCTTGATAGGAAAAATATCAGATTTGTTTTATATGGCGTTGCTTTTCTTTACTCCTTTATTAACTATTGTTTTGTTTTTAAAGTATAAAGCTAAATAGTTTATATCAAACAGGTCATTCGGCTCTGAGATCCTCAGGCTTGAAGAGTTCTAACGTCGTCCAGCTGGCACCCGTAAAAAAAATCGCCAAGAGGGCGTTTTTTTGTTTACACTGAGCTTGCCGAAATGGCAAAATGAGAAAAAAAATGGCGTCGGGTCTGAATTTTATTATATATTTAGATGATGCAAATAGAGCAATAGAAGATAATTTTTTTATGTGGAATTAAATTTTGCCAAGTGATATGAATTTATACAAGCGATGGACTTTTTATAAAATAGGTGATATTTTATAATCATGGATGTTTCAGATCAACAACTTATAACCGATTATCTTAAAGGTGATGAAAAATCACTGGAGATTTTAATTCATCGTTACCTTAAACCGATTTACAGTTTTGTTTATCGGTATGTTAATAACGCGCAAGAAGTTGAAGATATCACTCAAGAAGTGTTTATAAAGACGTGGCGTAATATTAGAAAATTTGACCAAAACAGAAAATTTAAAACTTGGATTTTCAGCATCGCCAAAAATACCTCTATTGATTGGATTAGGAAGAAAAAAACTGTGCCGTTTTCTAATTTTGAAAACGAAGAGGGAGAAAATACACTTATTAAAAATCTTACTGACCCTGCTCCATTGCCGAATGAAATTTTTGAGCAAGCTGGCATAATAGAAATATTAAATTATACGATACAACACTTATCGCCAAAATACCGTATGGTATTATTCCTCCGCTATAATGACCATTTCAATTTTAGAGAAATCGCCGAAATTTTAAGCGAGTCCCTGAATACTGTTAAAAGCAGGCATAGACGAGCGCTTATCCTGCTTAAGAAATTACTTGCTTAACCATAAAATTTATACTAAAAACTAACAAAGGGATGCACCCGCCTAAATTTTTGGCGGATATTTTTTTTGATAGATTAGAAAAGTTTTTTGCCAGTATGTTAATTTAGCCTAAAACCAATTCAATATACGTTGAAATTTTTGGCGGGCGCACCAAAACGCATCCTTTTGTCGTATTAATTAATAGTAATGCCTATGCGCAAAGATTACGAAAAACTTTTTACCAATCTTAAGCCCAAAAAACCTCCTGCGGGTCTTTTTGACCGTATTATTTTTGCGATTAAGCGAGAGCAGGAATTAAAGCAGACTAAAAAATTACTCTTTAGCTTTTTATTCCTTTTGGTCGCTTCTATTATTGCAACACCTATTTCTGGCTCAATTTTAGTGTCTCAAATACAAAATTCTGGAATTCTTCATTTTATCTCTGCCGCGTTAAGTGATTTTGGAACTTTTTTAAGTATGTGGCAAAATTTCGGCTTAGCCATTCTTGAATCATTACCACTTACGAGTATGATACTTTTTACCTTAAGTCTCGGAATGTCTGTTTTTACACTGCGTTTGTTTATTTATAGAAAAAGATTATTATTGGCATATTTAATAAATAAATAATTTTAATTTTAACTAAATTTATGACTGATGAGAAACAAAATAACCCCAAAGGAAAGCCCCTGGCTTCCTACGGGGCAAGCCCCAAAGGAAGTCCTCTGGCTTCCTACGGGGCAAGCAAAAAAATAAATCACGATGTTTTAAAGTGGGTTATCATCGGATTAGCTGGATTTGTTGTGATTATTTTAATATTTAGCGCCGGTATATTTATTGGCGGAATGAAAGCAAAATTTTCTTATCGCTGGGCAGAAAATTATAATAAAAATTTTGCCGGACCGCGGGGCGGATTTTTAAGCGATTGGCGAGAAGGTCCTTTTTCTCCCGGAGATTTTATAGAAGGCCATGGCGCGTTCGGAGAAATTATTGAAATTAACCCTTCGACAAGCTCAGGGACAAGCTCAGGGCAAGCCGGTTTTGTAATTAAGGGGCGAGATAATGTAGAAAAACTAATAAAAATTAGAGAAGATACGGTTATAAAAAAAATAAGAAAAACCATAAAAAAAGACGAATTAAAGATAGGGGATCGTGTGGTTATTGTTGGTTCTCCTAATGAAGAAGGACAAATTGAGGCTAAATTAATTCGAATTTTTGACGGAGAGAATATAAAAAAATCAAAAGGCCATTTTCTATTTAGATTATTTAATTTTAAATAAAAACAAATATGATTTCTAAGTTATTTAAACAAATATTTCGACACAAACTTATAACAGGAATAATCTTATTGTTAATTATCAGCGGCGGTTATTTTGGCTATCAAAAATTAACCGGAGACAAAAATACAGCGAAATATATTACCGCAACGATTAAAAAAGACATACTTATTATTTCTGTATCAGGAAGCGGTCAAGTTTCAGTTTCTAACCAAGTAGACATTAAACCAAAAGTTTCTGGCGATGTTGTTTATGTCGGAGTAAAAAACGGTCAAGAGATTAAAGCAGGCGTGCTTATTGCCCAACTTGATACAAGAGATGCGCAAAAGGCCGTGCAGGGTGCGGAGGTTAATTTAGCGGACGCCGAATTAACACTTAAAAATACTAAAGGAAAGGCGGAAGAATCTCTTGCTACGGCCTATGAAAATGGATTTAACGTTTTAACAGAAACTTTCAAGGATTTATCGCCGACGATGTCTAGTATAAAAGATATTTTTGCGACTCTTCTGAAAAGTAGTTATAGTAGCGAAGAAAACGACATTGATTATTATCAGCGCCTAGTCCGTCTCTATAACGGTGATTCTGCTGATTTGTCTTATTGGGGCGGTGGCGCCGAATCTAAGTATCTTAATGTCCAAGCGCAGTTTGATTCGGTCCAAAAAGAGTATTGGGCGATTAGCCAGAGTTCTCCTTATAATCAGATTGATATTGTATTGAACCAAACTTGCGATATTACTAAAACGCTTTTAGAATTGGTCCAACAGGCCAATAATCTTATAGAACAATACCAATCGCTCGTTGAAAAAGAAAATTTGATGCCGCCTATTTCTATAAATACATCAAATGGTCAGGTTTCTCAATTGAGCGACTTTAGGTCTTTGATTGTTAAGCGGGTAGATGCTCTTTCAACAGCAAAATTGTCTCTCGTTGATAAAAAAGAGGCGGTGGATAAAGCAAAATTAGATATTGAAACGCAATATCTTGCGGTGGAACAAGCTGAACACGCATTATCCGATGCTAAGGAAAATTTATCTCAACACTATATCTGCGCTCCTTTTGATGGAATTATTGCCGAGGTAAATTCTGATATCAAAGCGGGAGATTCAATTTTAACTAATACCGTTTTAGCAACTATTATTACTAAACAAAAAATAGCTGAGATTTCTCTCAACGAAATTGACGTGGCTAAAATAAAAATTGGCCAAAAAGCAAATATTACTTTTGACTCAATTGAGGGTTTAAATATTACAGGAGAAGTGGTGGAAGCAGATACTCTTGGGCAGGTTTCGCAGGGCGTGGTTACCTACGGCGTTGAAATTGCTTTTGACACCCAGGACGAACGAATTAAACCGGGAATGAGTCTTTCTGTAGTTATTATTACCGCTGCTAAACAAAATGCGCTTCTTGTTCCTAATTCAGCGGTAGAACAACAGGGCGGTATTTATTATATGCAAGTAGTAGATGATGCGGCAGCCATAGAATCTAATCAAGCCGCGACCAATGTCTCTGGAGTCATTATACCCGCTTCCAGTTTACGCGCCCAGCAGGTTCAAGTTGGCTTATCTAATGACATTGCAACAGAAATTATTAGCGGCCTTAAAGAAGGCGATATTGTGGTGACCCGAACTATAAGCTCTAACTCTAATACTACCCAAAATCAATCGCAGTCGAATCAGGGCCAAATGTTTAAAATGATGCGCTAAAATACTTGTGGTGAGCTCGTCGAACTATGATTCAACTCCAAAATATCAGTAAAATTTATAAAAGTGGGAGCGTAGAAACCAAAGCAGTTGATGGTATTTCTTTTGACATAAAAAATGGAGAATTTGTGGCCATTATAGGCCCTTCCGGCTCTGGTAAATCAACCTTAATGCATATCTTGGGTTGTTTAGATAAGCCAACTCAAGGAAATTATTTTTTGGATGGAGAAGATGTATCAAAACTTTCTGATGACGAATTGGCGAATATTCGGAAAAGTAAAATTGGCTTTGTGTTCCAATCGTTTAATTTATTGCGACGGGCGACAGTCATCCGCAATGTAATACTGCCCTTAGTTTATATTGGAATGGAGAGAGCAAAACGAGAAAAAATTGCTAAAGAAGCTCTTGCTGCTTCCGGATTTCCAGAAGAATTTTGGAACCATTATTCTAATCAACTTTCCGGCGGAATGATACAAAGAGTGGCTATTGCCAGAGCTCTTGTCAATAATCCATCAATTATTTTAGCCGATGAACCAACTGGTAACCTTGATAGTAAAACTGGGGAGATAATTTTAGAAACCTTTCAAAATTTAAACAAACAAGGTCGGACAATTATTTTAGTCACTCACGAAAAATATATTGCCCAGAAAACTCAGAGGATAATCTCTCTAAAAGACGGCGAGATTATCGAGGATACTCTCAGTCGCCGATCCAAAGAATTTGCTAAAATTAAAGAATAACTCCTATGTATATTACCGATCTTTTTGAAGAAACATTCCTTGCTATTTCCAGCAATAAAGCCCGGTCAGGACTAACAATTTTAGGTATTGTTATCGGTATCGGCTCGGTGGTGGCAATGATTTCTATTGGCCAGGGCGCTCAAGGCCAGATTCAATCAAATATTGAAAGTATCGGCTCAAATTTAATAATGGTTATGCCGGGATTCCAGGACGGAGTTGGTTCGCAGGTGCGTTCCGGCCGAGGTTCGTCTCAAACTCTTACTCAAGAAGATGCCGATGCTATTCAAGAACAAGTTTCCTTTATAAAAGCGGTGGCTCCGGAAAACTCAAAAAGGTATCAAATTACAGCCAAGGGGACAAATACTAATACTTCGGTAATCGGCACAGTCGCTTCGTACAGCCAGGTAAGGAATATAGAAATAGATGTTGGTTCGTTTATTTCTGACCAGCATGTCAGGAGTTTGTCAAAAGTGGCGGTTATTGGTCCGACGACCCGCGATGATTTATTCGGCGAAAATTCAAGTCCTGTAGGACAAAAAATTAGAATTAACCGGATTGATTTTACAATCATCGGCATAACAAAATCTAAAGGCGGCACAGGATTTGGCAGTCAGGATGATATGATTTTTATCCCTCTTTCCACCGCTCAAAAATTTTTAGCCGGTGATGATTATGTAACCACTATCAGCATCCAGGCCCAAGACCCGAATTCAATGGCTGGTGTCCAGGAACAAATTACCAATCTTTTATTAACCCGCCATAATATCTCAAATCCTCAAATGGCTGATTTTTCGGTGATGAACCAAGCTGACATTGTCCAAACAGCTTCTTCTATCACCAACACCTTTACAATTCTTTTGGCGGCAATTGCAAGTATTTCTTTGGTAGTTGGAGGAATTGGAATTATGAATATGATGCTTACAACAGTTACCGAGCGAACGCGAGAAATCGGCCTTCGCAAAGCCATTGGCGCTAAAAATAAAGACATTAGTTTTCAATTTCTTACAGAAGCAATAATGCTTACTTTTATTGGCGGAATTATTGGCGTTATCCTTGGTTGGGTTATTTCTTTGCTGATTACTAAATTTGGCGGTTTAACAACAAGCGTTTCAATGTTTTCTATTCTTCTGGCCTTTGGCGTATCAGCCGCTATCGGAATTATTTTTGGTTATTATCCAGCCCGAAGAGCCGCCTCATTGAATCCAATAGAAGCGTTGAGATATGAATAATAATAAATCTCCCGCTTCCAGCGGGATCCCGTCGCAACGGGAAAGACTCAAAATTAAAAATTAAAAATCTATGAAGAAATCAATCCTTATTTTTATTGTAATCGCATTGGCGGTTGGGGGAGGAGCTTTCTACGGGGGTATGAAATATGCGGGAAGCAAATCTCCGGAGAGATTTAATAACAACAACTTTCAGAAATTTCGTAATCAAACCGGAGGCGAAATTAGCGGCAGTAATATAACAGGTGAAATTATCGCAAAAGACGCTCAAAGCGTTACTGTCAAGTTGCTTGACGGAAGCTCAAGAATTATATTTATTTCCGAATCCACCAATATTACTAAATCGGTAAGCGCTTCTGCCGAAGATCTTAATAATGGCGAACAGATTATAGCAACCGGCGCAGAAAATCCCGATGGCAGTTATACCGCCAAAACAATCCGTCTTTCTCCTCGCCGTCTGGTTCAAGAGAAATAGGTGGTCTATTATTTTGAGGAAATTAATTGAGTCCCGAATTAGAATAAATTTAGCGCGGGATAAAAAATGGAATTTATGGTAAAATAGCAAGAAGTTAAAAAAGGTCGCGGTTATAATAAAAAATAATATAGGCCTTTGGTTAATACTCGTTGGTATTTACGAGGACCTATTTTAAAAAAATGGGCATTGGATGGGCAAATAGAAAAAGGATCAATAGGAGGGAAAAAAAGAAAGGCAGAGACAAAAATAAATCAAAGAAAAAAAGAAAAAAATAATTGAAAAACATTAATTTTAAGTAATATCAAAACGTGAATAATCTATAATAAAAATATGAACAACAATTTAAAAAGTTTAAGAGAGGATTTAATAGGGGAACTGGGAGCTATTAATCAATATCAGGAGCATATAGATGAAACTGATAATGAAGAGATTAAGAAGGTTTTAGGTCATATTAGAGATGACGAAAAAGAGCATTTTGCCGAATTGACAAAGATTATTAGAAAATTAGATGAAATCCAAGAAGAGAAATTTCAAAAAGAAGAGCTTTAGGGAGTAGGTAAAATAAAACTTGATAGAACAGTGTTTTATTATCGCGCTGATAATAGTAGAAACAGAAAATCGTCTTATGAATGATTTCTTGTAAATATTATTAGCAAGAAGAGTTAATAATTATGGGAAACTTAAGACAATCTACGATAGTAATATTTTGGACATTAGTAGGAGTTTTTTTTGTTATTCTTTGCCAACTTTTTATTCCGCTATTTAGAGATTTATTTAAGGGCTCTAATCTATTCCTTGTCCCAATGGCCGTTTTTTTTCTGTTAGGACTGGTTTTGTTAATTTTAAGCCTGAAAGAGAAAGTTGAAGGTAAGTTTAAAAAGTTTTTAGTATTAACCGGAACTTCCGCTGTTGGATTTTTTGTCTTTGTTATATTGCATAATGCCTTTTACGCCTTAAGCACGATAACCGGAGAAATCTTCATTCTAAATTATTTGATAGAGGGTTTGCACGTATCGTTCTTTTTAATGGCAATTCCTGTTTGCCCGATTAGTTTTCTAATTGGGGCTATAGGCAGTAGTATTTTTTTAATTAAGAAAATTAGATAGTATAATATACGCAGTACCAGGTACTAAACATAATAGGTATCTCAAAATGTGTCATATCATATGGATTAGTACAAACTATTGACATTATATTTAACTTGTAGTAAGATTGTTTTAATCAAGGCAGGACTGCAAGAGGAACGAGGTCGGGTTTAGCTCTACAGTATTTTACGCTTGATTTTAACAAATTAATTTTTACGATAATGCAAGAAGGAACTATTGCTCGATTGACTGACCGAGGATTTGGCTTTATTAAACGCGAAGGCGAAGAAAAAGATGTTTTTTTTCACTCAAGCGAACTTAAGAATGCCCAGTTCAATGATCTTCGGGAAGGAGATAAAGTGACATTTGAAATATCGGAAGGTCCAAAAGGACCCGCCGCCACAAATGTTAACAGAGTGTAAATCTAAAATAAAAATACCCCCTAACGGGGTATTTTTATTTTGGCGGCAATACCTCGTCGCTTTGCCGCCAGAGTAGTTCATTTTTTCTCGCAGTATTTGTTTAAAACGATAAGAGTATAATGAAGGTATGAAGCAATTTTTCAAAAGGAACAAAATATTTATTGCCGTAATAATAAGCGGATTAATAGTTGGAGGAGCGATTTATTTGGGTTTGAATAAATTCTCCAAAGAGAGCCGAATCGCCAAAGAAGAAATTTCTGAGTGTTTGGCCTCTTCTCAAACGATAGTCACTAAAATTATTGACGGCGACACAATAATCGTAGAAGGCGGTTATCATATACGACTTTTGGGAATTGATTCTGATGAGAGAGGTTATCCTTGTTACGAATCGGCGAAAATCCGTTTGGAAGGATTGGTTTTAAATAAAAAGATAAAACTGGAAAAAGATAAAACCGACCTTGACCAATATAACAGGTGCTTGAGATATGTTTTTCTTGATGGCAGAAATATTAACGTTCAATTAGTAAAAGAGGGCTTGGCCATTGCCCGTTTTTATGAGCCGGATGTAAAACATAGAGACGAGATTACCAAAGCTGAGAAAGAGGCGATAGAAAACAAAATTGGCTGTAAATGGTCTCTTTCCGCCAAAGTTGCGGCAGTAGCGGGCGAGGAAGAAAAAAATGATTTTCAGTGGCAAAAATTGACTGCGGAAAAATTAGGATTTGACGTGATTGGTGCTTGTGAAGCCGGAAAATATTTAGGCAGAGAACTAATTATTGAGGGCAAAATCGCTGACGCCTATTGTGATTCTAAAAGCAATACAGTGTTTTTGAATTTTGAAAAACCATATCCCGGTCAATGTTTTAGCGGCGTGATTTTTAGTTCTAATTTATATAAATTTGTCCAAAACCCGGAAGATTATTATTTAGGTAAAACCGTCAGAATTATGGGAGAAGTGAAAGAATACAAAGGCAAGCCGGAAATTATTTTAGAGAATCCTTCCCAGATTGAAGTGGGAAAATAAACTCACGCGCCTTAGGGGAGCGTGAGTATTGGAGTATTGGGGTCAAATCCCAGTTAATCAAGGGTGTTGGGTTTAACTCCAGCGCCCTATTAGTTTTATTTCGGAATATAAATACCTCGCCGCTCTGCGGCGAGGATACATCTGCCGAAAGAACTCGCCCGCAGGTAGTTCATTTTTGGCTTTTTACCGTTTCAATATAGCGGCAGTAATCGCAATCTTTTGCGCTTTCGGGTATATTTTCGCTCATTAAACACTGGCAAATATCTGAAATAGTTTTTTCTATCCAATCATCATTACCCTTGTAAGGTATTAATTTGACGTCAAATTCTATTTTTTTATCAAAGGCCTTTTTATCTGTAATCCCGTTGCAATAAACGAAATAACCTGTTTCAGAAACCTTAAAGCCGTTTTTTCTGAAAAGCCACTGGTAAATTTCCATCTGGCGTTTGTAGCTTATCTGCCAATCAGCATCCAAAGAAACTTCTCCGTTTTTTGAGGTTGCCTTGTAATCAACAATAATCAATTCTCCCTGAGGATTAGTCCAAACATCGTCAATAGCCCCTGTAATAAGAAGATTGGTCTGTTGGTGAAGATATTGTATTCCCTTAAAATTGTTTCTCCATTCTTCTATTTTTTCGTGCTGGAAAGGGATAGCGTTAATGTCATATTCCTTCATAATCGGATGCCGGGATTTTTCAACGCGATGAATGTCAAATTCCTTTTTTAACAATTTATCGACGGCGTTATTCAAAGTAAATGGATATCCCGGCGGGCGGGATATTCCCAATTTTCTGTCCAAATAAAAGCAGCGTGAGCATTCTAAAAATAGGTCTATTTTTGAGCGGCTTATTTTAAACGGCTCTCTTGAATTCGGGTCAAATAAACTCTGTGTCCGCTTTGGATTATAATACGAAGACATTTTTTTAAAATTATTTAATTTTTTTTATTGTAACTTATCATAACACAAACAAGCAAAATCAGCGATATATTTACTGCTAAAATTGACGATCGTCAATTTTAGTAGTAAACATTTTTCTTTTTTCTGGAATTTGCTAAAATAAATTAGAGTGCAGGGTTTGAACCCCACGCTCTTAATAATCCTGAATAATTTGATCTGAAAAATGGACAGCGAAACATTACATAAATTAACATTTTCCCCCAGAGAAAGAATGGCAATTTTTAGAAAAATACCTGTTAACCAACAGGGCTTTATCCTTTTGGTTTTATCAAAGTATATCCAAAAGAAAATTATCGGGAAGTTAAAAAGACAAGAAATAATTAATTTGCTTCATTATTTGGATCCGAGCGAGGCAACCAGTTTGTTGCGAAATGCCGGCGAGCGCCAAAGAAAAGAAATAATTGCAAAACTAAGTTCAGATATAAAAGAAAAAGTGGAATTTCTTCTGAAATTTAACCCTAAAACTGCTGCCGGGTTAATGAATTTAAATTATATTGAAGTAGATAAAAACGCTTCTTTTAATAAAGTTTCTGAAATCGTTCGGAAATACGAGAAAAGAACAAGAAAATTTCCGGAAATCTTAGTGGTTAAAGACGGCTTTGTATTAGGAGAATTAGAAGGGCATTCTTTATTTTCACGCAAGAAAGGGGAGAAAATAGAAAAATATATTAGAAAAATACCCTCAATTAAATATAACGAAAAAGAGAAAGAAATTGTTGATTTGTTTAAAAAAAATCCCAGAAATCAAATCATTGTCCTGGACGAAGACGAAAGCGTTTTGGGCATTATTTATTCGGCTGATATTCTCAAACTTATTAGTGGTCAGTCGGCCAGAGACCTTTCCAGTTTTGCCGGCGTCAAAGAAGAAGAAGACATTTACGATTCGGCTTTAACAAAAGTGAAGAACAGGTATAAATGGCTGATTATTAATCTTGGCACTGCTTTTTTGGCCGCTTTGGTTGTTAGTCTTTTCCAGAATACAATTTCAAAATGGGTTTTACTGGCTGTCTATATGCCCATAGTGGCCGGAATGGGGGGGAACGCCGGCACCCAAACTTTGGCGGTTATGGTTAGAGGTTTAGCCTTAAGAGAGGTTGAATTTAAAACAGCGAAAAAAGCTATCATTAATGAAATGAAAGCAGGGGCAATTAACGGAGTTATAAATGGGATTATCGTAGCCCTTGCGGCCGTATTATTTAACAAAAGTCCTTTGCTTGGCTTGGTGCTTGGAGTTGCTATGGTTGTTAATTTGGTGATTGCCGGCTTTTTTGGGACAATTGTTCCTTTGGCAATGAAAAAATTAGGCAAAGACCCGGCTTCCTCGGCAACTATTTTTATTACCACCGCCACAGATGTTTGCGGCTTTTTCGTCTTTTTGGGACTGGCCACCCTTGTTTTGTAAAAAATCAAAAAGGAACGAGTTCCTCGCAAGCGAGAGCAAAAATTAAAAGTCAAAAAGATAAATAAAAGTTCAAAATTATTTAATCCAAAAACATTCTTTTTATTTTTTTTGCATTTTGAATTATATTTTGATTTTCGATTTTTGCATTTACAACATATGCCGGCAATTTTAGTAGAAAATTTAAGCAGATATTTTAACGAACTAAAAGCAGTGGACAATATCTCCTTTGAAGTAAAAAAAGGAGAAATTTTCGGTCTTTTGGGACCTAACGGGGCAGGGAAGACAACAATGATTAAAATGCTTACTACTTTATTGTGGCCGACGAAAGGAGCGGCTAAAGTTTGGGGGTTTGATGTTGTAAAACAAAAAGATGAAGTGAGAAATTCAATCGGAATCGTTTTTCAGGAGCCGGCTTTAGACAACCGTTTAACCGGAAAAGAAAATTTGGATTTCCATGCCCGTCTTTACGGTTTAGACAAAAAAATCAGAAAAAAAAGAATTAAAGAAGTTTTAGAATTAGTTGAACTTGAAAATAAAAGAGATGTATTGGTGAAAGATTATTCCGGCGGTATGCAGAGAAGATTGGAAATCGCCCGTGGATTGATGCATTATCCGAAAGTTTTATTTTTAGACGAGCCGACTCTGGGCCTGGACGCCCAGACCCGGCACCATATCTGGGATTATATTTTAGAATTGAACCGGAAAGAAAAAATAACCATTGTTTTGACCACCCATTATATGGAAGAAGCGGATTATCTCTGCCAGAGAGTGGCTATTATGGATTTCGGTAAAATCGTGGCTCAAGACACGCCCGAAAGTTTAAAAAATATTCTTGGAGGAGATGTCATATCAATTGAAGTTATTTCTCCGGAAAAGGCCTTTGAGGTTTTTAAAAAACTTCCTTGGCTCAAAAAAATCAGCCGGCATAACGGGGAGATTAATTTAAACGTCAAGGAAGGAGAGAAGAAGATTCCGCTTTTAATGAAAATAGACCAAAAAAAAGAGGGATTTAAAATAAAATCTGTTAATTTAAGAAAGCCGACCTTAGAGGATGTTTTTTTGCATTTTACCGGTAAAACAATTAGGGAAGTGGAAGCGGGTCGGAATGGAGGAGATAAAGTTATGATGAAAAGGCGGTTTAGAAGATAACAACTATTGAGATTAAATCTTAACAAATACGCATTACTTAGCTATGTTAAGCAATTAAGCAATCCGTGTATAATGAAATCAAATAATTTTCAAACTGTATATATAATGTGGCTGAGAGAACTGAAACGGCTTTGGCGTTCAAAAAGCCGTCTTGTAAGCACTTTGGCGATGCCTTTCTTTTTTCTTTTGTTTCTGGGTTTTGGATTTCGTTCCGGTTTTAATTTATCCGGTATGCCCGAAGGGACTGGCTATTTAGATTTTCTGACGCCGGGAATTCTCGGTATGACAATGCTTTTTACTTCAATGTTCGCCGGATTATCTGTTTTATGGGATAAAGAATTCGGCTTTTTGAAAGAGATAATGGTCGCTCCGGTTAAAAGGTCGGCTATTATTCTGGGCAGGATTGTCGGGGGAATGTCAACATCTTTGATACAGGGAGTTTTAATTTTAATAATTTCTTTATTTATAGGATTTAAAATAGCCAATCCTTTTGGCATTATAACGGCTCTTATTTTTATGGTTTTAATCAGTGCCGGTTTTATCGGATTGGGAGTGGCTATTGCTTCAAAAATGGAAGACACTCAAGGATTTTCTTTGATTGTTCAGTTTATCCTCTTTCCTACTTTTTTGCTGTCCGGGGCGATTTATCCGCTTGCTAATTTTCCCGGCTGGCTGAGAATAATTGCCTATATTGACCCTTTGACATACGGAGTGGACGGCCTTAGGGCAAGCTTAATCGGCTTTTCTCAATTTTCTATTTTTTTTGATTTATTCTTGCTATTAATTTTTGACTTGGCGACAATTACCTTAGGTTCCTGGTTATTTAGCAAGACAGAAGTTTAAACCTTTGAATTTGCAGTATGAGTATTTTAATAAAAAATATTATTTTAGGAGGAAGAAAGAGAGATATTTTTGTTAAAGGAAATAAAATTGAAAAGATTGCTTCAGGGATAGACAAAAAGGCAGAGGAGAAATTTGACGGAAAAGGAGAAAAGGCGGTTTTGCCAGGGCTTATAAATTGCCATTGCCATTCGGCAATGACTTTGTTTAGAGGATATGCCGATGATATCTCTTTGAAAGAATGGCTGGAGAAAAAAATTTGGCCCCTGGAGTCAAAATCAAAAGCAGACGATATTTACTGGGGAACGAAATTGGCTTCTCTTGAAATGCTCAAAACAGGAACAACTTTTTTTAACGATATGTATTGGTATCCTGAAGCCCAAATTGAAGCGGTAAAAGAAATGGGAATAAGGGCGAAAATCGGTTTGACAATGTTTGATTTTTTGCCGGCAGGGAGTAAAGAGAATATTGAGAAATTATATGAAAAACTAAAAGACGAAATTCCAGAAACCGTTGAATTGGCAATTTCTCCCCATTCAATTTATACCGTTTCAAGAAAAAATTTAATCTGGGCCAAAGATTTTGCCCAAAAAAACAAGCTTCTTTTGCATATCCATTTATCAGAAACGGAAAAAGAGGTTAGAGATTGTTTGAAAAAACGCAAAATGAGGCCTGTTGAATATTTGGATAAAATTGGTTTTTTAGGCAGAAATACGGTTTTAGCCCACTCAATTTATCTTTCTGATAAAGAAATCAGAATTTTAGAAAAGAGAAAGTGCAGCGTGACTTACAATCCTTGTTCAAATATGAAATTGGCTTCTGGAATTTTTCCTTATCAGGAATTCAAAAAAGCCGGAGTTAATATTTGTCTGGGAACAGACGGCCCGGCTTCCAATAATAGCTTGGATATGTTTGAAGAAATGAAATTTGCCTCGCTTTTGCAAAAAATAAACAAGAAGGAAGCAACAGCGGCTCCGGCGCCTGAAATTTTTAAGGCAGCAACGAAAAATGGGGCAAAAGCGATGAATTTAAATTCAGGTGAAATCAAAGAAGGAAAATTGGCCGATTTGATTTTAGTTGATTTGAACCAAATTTCTTTGAAGCCGGGGCATAATTTGATTTCAGGCTTGGTTTATTCGGCTTCAGGAAATTGCGTTTCAGACACTGTTTGTAACGGCAGAGTTTTAATGAGAAGCGGGAGAGTTGAAGGGGAGGAAAAAATTTTGAAAGAGACGGAAAAGAGAGCCAAAAAATTAATCAGTATTAAGAATTAAAAATCAGGCCATTTATTAAAATTAAAAATTGGCTAAATCAATTCCGCTTTCAGCGGGATTGATCGCCCGATCATCAAATCGCAAAGCGATTTGATGATTTAGGGGAAATTAGAAATTATTTAAACCTATATGTCTTTACGTATCGGAATTGTTGGTTTGCCCAATGTCGGCAAGTCAACTTTATTCCAAGCTATTACCAAAAAAGAAGTTGAACGTTCAAATTATCCTTTCTGCACTATTGACCCCAATATAGGCGTTGTTGCCGTGCCTGACGAAAGGGTGGATAAATTGGCCGAGCTAACTAACTCTGCCAAGAAAGTTTACGCGATAGTAGAATTTGTTGACATCGCCGGTTTGGTTAAAGGCGCTAATCAGGGAGAAGGATTAGGGAATAAATTTTTAGCCCAGATTAGGGAAGTTGACGCAATAATTTATGTTTTGCGCTGTTT
>CAYLWZ010000009.1:10824-21545 GCA_964387825.1 uncultured Candidatus Saccharibacteria bacterium | reverse complement strand
GAGGCCCAAAGCAGTTTTCTTAATTATTGACGCTAATGTTGGTTTGACCGCTCTGGATCGGGATATGATAAAAATTCTTGAGGCAAATAAACATCAAATTGTCATTGTTGCAAACAAAATTGATAAATTATCTAAAGGCGCTATAGGAAAACAGCTTTCCTTAATCCAAAAAGAAGCGCGGGATATACCGATTTTAGGGTATTCGGCTAAAACAAGCGAAGGAAAAGACGAATTAACCCAAAAAATTGCGAGTTTTGTATAAAATAGCTTTAACCGAGACGCGTCAATGGAATGCGCTCCAAACTTCCTAAATTCCCCTTAAAACTCTGGTACCAGACCGAGGATGCCACCAGCAAAATTAAAACAGTTGAGATTTTTTATTTCGGAATATAAATACTCCGCCATTTGGGGCGGAGTATTTTATTTTTTTAGCTGGTTAATAATTTTCAATGTGTCGGATTGGCGATTGTCGGAATAAAGCAAGATAATAGCGATAGTTTCTTTGTTTATATTGAACAAAGACGCTAATGTTTGTTTGGCCTCTGGCAGATAGCCGGTTTTTCCGCCGATAAAATCAGGAAGGTTATAAAAATTATTTACGTTTTTGAATTTGAGCAACCTTCCCTTTGGATTCGGAAGCCAAAAGTTATTATTTTTGGTAATGCTTAAAATTTCCGGATGATTTTTATAAATATAGTTTAAGAGTTTTGCTATGTCAGCGGTGGTGGAGCGGTTTGCGGGATTTAATCCGTGGGCGTCAAAAAAAACGGTATTTGTCATATTGAGCTCTTTTGCTTTTTGATTCATTAGGTCCAGGAATTTTTCCTTTCCTAAAAAATAAGTTAAAGATTCAGCAGCGTCATTT
Source organism: uncultured Candidatus Saccharibacteria bacterium (assembly GCA_964387825.1). Lineage (GTDB taxonomy): Bacteria > Patescibacteriota > Minisyncoccia > Minisyncoccales > GWA2-38-27 > CAYLWZ01. The sequence goes on along the minus strand of CAYLWZ010000009.1, from coordinate 20,680 downwards.
GTTGATTGAATAAGGCTGGCCCGCAGAAGATTTTTTGCGCTAACATTTAAGCCCAGAAAAAGAGATGGGCTATATCCTAAGGGCTCAAGCATTTTTTTTGTCAAAGTTATTGTTTGTTCGGTATCAATATTTTCAAAAGCGATTACAGCGTTCATTAGTTTGGTAATAGAAGCGATGGAATACAGCTGGTTGGTATTTTTTTCTAAAACCACTGAATCGCGAGAAAAGTTTATTGCCAGATATGACGCAGCTGTAATTTTTTGTTGCGATTGCAGGCTTAAAATGAGCGCTTGAAGACGTTGAATTTCTTGCCGAATGACTTCTATTTGCTGGATTAATTTAATCTTTTCTGCCTGATAGGAGGCCTTAGCTGTTTTAGGGGCGAGGGGTGAAAAAGCTAAAAACAATATAGAGAATAAAAGAAAAAAGGTTTTGTATCGCATATCTAAAGTATATTTTAACCACCTGTCGAAAGAACTCGCCCGAAGGCCCGCCTGTCAGTCGCCTGAAGCCGACAGGCTGATGGCGGGCAGGGATATTCCGTTGTTCTGCGGCGGGATGGTTTTACCAGATTACTAAGATAAGAAAAAGTAGAAAAAGTCGGAAACGTCCCTACTTTTCTACTTTTTATTTAAAATTTCACTTTCCAATTTTTCTAACTTTATTTTAATCTTTATTTTTCCTCTCGTCAAAAAAAGGAAACGCTGGATTCAGGCCTTTATCGCGCATTTCTGACTTTTTGATAATATGTTAAAATACGAGATAAGAATGTAATGATCAATTGAAAAAATAGAGCAGGCCTTATTTAATAAATTAACTTTAATAAATAATAAAGATATGAAAAAAATTTATATTCACGGGTTTGGGGAGCAGGATTCGAACCAGAGTCAATTTAGCGAAGCGAATTTTATTCAGATTCAAGGCGGGAGGAGCGTAATGTATCCACAGGATACATTAGCGACGAGCAACGAAGAAGATGGATGAAATTCGCTTCTAAATTGATTCTGGTTCGAATCCTACTCCCCTTAGTGTAGAATACGAAGATGAAGTTAAAAGGGGAGTTAATTATCTTCTTTATGATTTGGACAGAGATGAGGCCAGAGTGTTTTTTGACCAGGCAAGGTTGAGAAAATATGCCGAATTTGAAGATGACGAAGAAGGCCAATATACCCTTAACTACAAAGGCAGCGGTTTTTACGCCTTAGTTAAAAGATAAAATTTAGGGCGGTTCATTTTCTTTCCAAATAAAAAGACCTGTTAGATGAGATTTTTCTCTCATCTGACAGGTCTATTGAGAATAATTTTTTTTATCTCTTATTCTTTTTGTCCTTTTGGACAAAAAGAGTTGGACGCCAAGGATACCTGAGAAATATTGAACCAAAGCTTATTGCATTGGCTCCTAAATTCCTTAATTTCTCTATATCCTTAAAATCCCAAACGCTCGGCCCGATTATGGGGATTGAAGTTGCTTTTTTCAAACGTTTGAGAAAGTCCCAGGTAAACGGTTGGGCTATTTTGCCTGATATAGCGCCATCGCCGAGGTAAGCCAAGGGACTTCTTTTATTAGGAGAGGATGTCCCCCAAGGAACGCTGTTAATAGAAATCGCCTCTACTAACCCCTTTAGAAAAGGAAGAATCTCAAGCTGGTGAACCACCGAAAGTTTAAGGATGAGGGGCAACCTGCTTTTTTCTTTTATTTTTCTACAGGCCTCTACTATTGTTTCTGGCCTCAGCATTCCGTCTTTTGAATTAGAGCAAGAAGCGTTTAGCTCCAACGCCACCAAGTCAAACTTGCTTAATCTTTTTGCCATTTCAGCTGATTCTTCCGCATTCATAGAAAAGATAGAGCCAACCAAGGCAATCTTCTCTCTTTTCACTTTTGGTCCTATCTCTTGAGACCACCACTTAATTCCAAGATTCGTTAATCCTACGTCATTAACCACTCCTCCGGGAACAAATCGGATGCATTTAAAAGGGACTGACCGTTTTAAATTTCCTTTTTTGGGCAACCGGGTCAGAGTTTTTATTACTACTGTGAACAGAGAGGGTTTAAGGAGTTTAAACCATTTGAGCGGTCGCTCCCAAAACCATCCGTTTCCGTCAAAGCCTAAAGCCCCGCTGGCTGCCATATATTCAAACCGATGACCATTAGAAAGTTTAATCATAATTATCCCTCCTTCCTTTTCCCAATTAAATTTTTAAGTTGCTTTGTTTCTTAACTTTGGACATTACAACAAACTAAACAAAAAGTCAACGAAAAAACTCTTAACAAAATACTGCTAACCCGAATTTTTATGGTATAATTATTTAATAATTAGTACAGTTTTTCCGACGATGTCAATATCGGTTATATAAATTACCTTGAGTTACGAAATCGATTTTTGCCTAAAATTTTTATCTTTGCCCATCTGTCCGCCAAATTTTTCTCAACGATATTTCCAATATCGCTTCAAAAAATTTGACGACCATCTGAATAAAGCTAAATAATTTTATCCTAAAAAGCATTTCGTAATTCAAGATAAATTATGGATTTTAAAGAATACCAAAAAAAATCAAGAGAAACCGCTATTTATCCTAATAAAGGGAATGATTTTATTTATCCAACATTAGGATTGGCCGGAGAAAGCGGAGAAGTGGCAGAGAAAATTAAAAAAGTTTTAAGAGACAACAACGGAGTTGTTGGAGAAAAAGAAAAAGAGGAAATAAAGAAAGAGCTGGGCGATGTCTTGTGGTATCTTGCTCAAATTGCCACAGAATTAAATCTGTCTTTAGAAGAAATAGCCGATTTTAATATTAAAAAATTAAAATCAAGAGAGAAAAGAGATAAACTTCATGGAAATGGAGATAATAGATGATGAGTTTATAAAAATATATGATTTATAAGGATAGAATTTATGGCCGAGTAGAAATTTTTGAATCTTTGCTTTTAGAATTAATTAAAACACCGGCTGTTCAAAGATTAAAAAAAATTGAACAAGCCGGTCATCTTGAGCCTTATTTTCCCGGTACTTTCTATTCTCGATTTGAACATTCAATGGGAGTTTTTGTATTGTTAAAAAAATATAAAGCTTCTCTTGAGGAACAGGTTGCTGGATTAATTCACGATGTTTCTCATTCGGTTTTTTCTCATTGTATAGATTATATTTTGGATTCCGGTTCAGAAGAAAAACATAACCATCAAGATAATATTTTTAAAAATTTTGTTCAAAAAACAGAAATTCCTTTGATTTTAAAAAAATACGGAATGGATTTAGATTATATTTTGAACGAGAGTAATTTTCCGTTAAAAGAGAGAGAATTGCCGGATTTATGCGCCGACAGAATAGATTATTCTTTAAGAACTGCCGTAATTTTTAAAAACATAAATCAAGAAGAGGTTAATTGTTTTTTAAAAAATTTGATTATTGAAAATAAATATTGGATTTTTAAGAATTTTGAAATTGCCAAGAAATATGCTGATTTATTTTTTAAATTAAATTCTCTTTATTATGCCGGACTGCCGTCTGCTGTTATGTTTAGAACAGTTGGTGATTGTATGCGTTATGCCCTTCAGAGGGGGTATATCAATGAAGGGGATCTTTATACTACCGACAAAGAAGTTTTAACGAAAATAGGAAAATATTTAAAAAAAGACAAAAAACTAAGATTGCTTTTCAATAAAATGGAAGGCAAGATTGGATTTAAAGAGAATAAACAAAATTATGACAGCCATATCTTTTGTAAATCTCGTATCGTTGACCCTCTTTGCAAGTATAATGGAAAAATTAAGAGAGTTTCAGAAATTAATAAAGAATGGGGGATATTGTTAAAAAAGGAGTCAGTTCCAAAAGAATATTTTACAAAATTTGAAGAATAATAATAAATTTTAAACCTCAAGGTATAATATAACTGTGAATTAACCGCGGAGCCGGATAAAAAATTCCTTTTGGTGCCAAAATTTTCTGAAGATGTTAATAAAAGTTAAAGTTTTTCCAAATTCAAAGAAACAAGAGATTCTAAAAAAATCAGATGATAGTTTTGTGATAAAAGTAAAAGCCAAACCAAAAAAAGGAGAGGCGAATAGGGAAGTGGCGAGAACTTTGGCCGCTTATTTTAATTTTCCGGAAAGTGAAATAAGATTGATAAAAGGTTTTAAAGAGAGAAATAAAATTTTTGAGGTAAAAAATTGAATTTTAAAAAAAAGAATTCACTTTGCTAAATTGACCCTAACTAAAATCCTGCTCCCTTTAGGTCCTTGAAGATGAAAAAAAATAAAGGAAAGTTATATATCGGCACTTCGGGATATGTTTATCCTCATTGGGAAAAAGGCGTTTTTTATCCTCCTAATTTGCCAAAAACAGAACAACTGAGATATTGCGCTCAGCATTTTAACACCGTAGAGCTTAATTACCCTTTTTACAGATTGCCTTCGGTAAAGAGTTTCTCTCGCTGGGCTGAATCTGTTCCCGAAGGATTTGTTTTTTCTGTAAAAGTTTCTCGTTATATTACCCATATAAAACGCCTTCATAATATAAAAACCGCCTGGAATGTTTTTTTGAAAAGAGCTCTGCGTTTAAAAGAAAAATTAGGCCCTTTTTTATTTCAGTTTCCTCCTTCTTTTCGAGCGACGGAGGAAAATATTCAAAGATTGGAAAATTTCCTCCGTTATTTCCACAAGACCTTCCATAACAAGAGAACCATAGGCGCGTTATTAAAGATGGCTGTGGAGTTTCGAGATGAAACTTGGCGGCAGGAGAAGATTTACAAACTTTTAAGAGAATGCAATGCCGCTTGGGTGGTTGCCGATTCTCCAGATTATCCCAAAGCCGAGGTTGTTACCGCTGATTTTGTTTATATCAGGATGCATGGAGGGAAAGTTCTCTACGGCTCTAACTATTTAAAGAAAGAACTTAGAGAATTGGCAGAAATAATCAATAGGTGGCTTGATAAAAAATTGAACGTCTATGTCTATTTTAATAACGATGCTGCGGGATATGCTCCGAAAAACGCTAAAAAACTTTTAAAACTCGTCAAATCAAAATATTGAGTTTTCATAGAAATAAGATTATTATAATTAAAATAACAACTAATAAATTTTATGAAAAAAACATTAATTATCTTTTTAATTGTCATTATTTTTATTGCTTTTATTATTTTTGTTCTTTGGAATAAAAACAGAGAAGAAAATAAAGCCGTTAATAATACTTTTATTTCCAATAATAAACAAAGCGAAGAAGGCCTAAAAAATATGCAAAACCAAGATAAAAACGAAAAAGAAGAAAGTGAAAATAAGGAACTTAAAATTGAAACGCTTTGGGAAGGAAAAGGAGAAGAAGCAAAAAATGGAAATAATGTCTCGGTTCATTACACAGGAACGCTTGATGATGGAACAAAATTTGACTCAAGTTTAGACAGGGGAGAGCCGTTTAGTTTTAAACTTGGGGCAGGACAAGTTATAAAAGGATGGGATTTGGGAGTTTTAGGAATGAAAGTAGGGGAGAACCGAAAATTAACAATTCCTTCTGATTTAGCTTACGGAGAAAACGGAATACCCGGCGTTATTCCTCCAAACGCAACTCTCATTTTTGAAGTTGAACTTTTAGGCATTAAATAATGCCGGCGAGAACAGATTAGCGCGTATCGTTGGCATTTTATAAGAAGTTCTACGGTAGCGATGGTAAATAATTTAGAAGAAAACAATTTAAGAGATGAAAAAATTTTCTCTGTTTCAGAGTATGTTAGGATTGTCAATCAAGGATTGAAAAATTTCAGGTCAAAAATTATAGGAGAAATCAGCGAGGTTAATTTCGGACCTACGGGGCATGTTTATTTCACCCTAAAAGACGAGAAGGACGGCAGTATAATTAGATGCGTGATTTGGAAAATGAATTACGGCCTGTATGGTATTGAGCTAAAGGAGGGAGTGAAAATTGTTGTTTCTGGCTGTCCTAATTTACATCCAAGATATGGGTTTAAATTTATCGCCGATGTTATTGAGCTTGCGGGAGAAGGAATTTTGAAAAAAGAGTATGAAAGGTTAAGAAAAAGATTGTTAAGCGAAGGTCTTTTTGAAAAATCCAAGAAGCGCTTACTTCCAGAGTATCCACAAAAAATTGGCGTGATTACATCACGGAAAGGGGCGGTTCTGGCCGATTTTTTAAATAATTTAGGAAGATTTGGCTTTAAAATTAAAATGATTGATTCCCGGGTGGAGGGTCAGACAGCTGTTGCTGATTTATTGTCTTCAATTAAAATATTTAAGAAAAAAGATATTGATGTTTTGGTAGTTATGCGCGGCGGAGGTTCTTTGGAATCAATGTTGTCTTTTAATAATGAATTATTAGTTAGAGAAATAGCCGATTTTCCGGTTCCGGTAATTGCGGCTATCGGGCACCATAAAGATGTTTCCCTTGTCGCCTTAGCCGCCGATTTTTCGGTTTCTACGCCCAGTATTGCCGCAACAGTTATTAGCGAATCATGGGCCAAAGTGGCGTTACTGTTAGAGAGAGGAGAAAAAATCATTATTAATTATTACAGTAACGCGTTAGGAGGCGCTGATTTGTTGATAGTCCAGTCGCTGGATATAATTCGCAGGGCAAATGATTTAATTTTTGGTAAATATAAAGTGACTAAAGCGGCGCTAAAAATTTTCTTCCAAAGATTTGAAGACGTTCTTCAGGGCGCTAAAATTAATTTGAAGAATTTTAGCGGGAAATCCATATTTGGATTTAAGTCGTTGTTGTCAATAATTAGCCGGCAATTAGAGCATTCGGATAAAATTATTTTTCTCAATAATCCTGAACGGCAACTTAAGCTTGGTTATAGTATTGCTCGTTCCAATGGTAAGTTGTTCAGAAGCGTAAAAAACGCTAAAATAGGAGAAGATTTAAACATTGAAGTAACAGACGGAACAATCGCCTCCGAGATAAAAAGTATTAATAAAAAATAATAAACCCCGTTAGAGACCTTAATAACAGGGATAAATTAAAGAGGGAAAATATCTCTAACGGAGTGGAAATTAAAATGACTAAAGAAAAACCAGATATTAAAAACTTGAGCGATAACCTTAAACGGCTTTCCGAAATTACTAAATGGTTTGAAAATCAAGAAGAAATTGATATTGAGGAGGGCTTAAAGAAAGTAAAAGAAGCAGCCGCTCTTATCAAGGTAAGCAGAGAGCGTCTTAAGGGCATTGAGAATGAATTTGAGGAAATAAAAAAGGAAGTATCGTTTGGAGAGGAAAGCGATAAGTAGACTGCGGGAAGAAAGGGACGAAAGAAGACAAAGCGCCGTTTTAGAAAATAATAATAACAAATTGGATGAAAATTATTTTTGCCGAAAATATCGGTTTTTGTTCAGGAGTAAAAAGAGCGATATCAATTGCTGAAAAAGCGATTAAAGAAGACCCAAAACCAATTCAGTTTTTAGGGAATTTGGTTCATAACGAAAAGGTAATTGAGAAGTTCAAAAAGAAAGGAGTAAAATTCGTAAAAGATTTTAGAAAAGCCAAAGAGGGAACCCTAATAATTCAAGCCCACGGATTTCCTCCTTTTTCCGGCAAAATCAATAAAGAATTATTAATAAGAGACGCTACTTGTCCTTTGGTTAAAAATGTCCAATTAACCGCCGCCCTTCTTCATAAAAAGGGATATAAAGTAATTATTGTAGGGGATAAAAATCATTCCGAAACAAAAGGAATAAACGGATATGTTAAAAATAAAGCCATAATCATTGAGAGCGAAAACCAAGCCGAGAAATTGAATTTGTCCAGATTTAAAAAGATCGGGGTTGTGTCCCAGACCACTCAAAATTTAAGCCGATTTAACAAGATTTTAAAAATATTGAGAAGTCGGATGCCTCGGCTGGGCGAGATGAATAAAATCAAATCTTTTAATACTATTTGTCCCGAAGTAATTGTCAGACAAAAAGATTTGGCTAATATTTTAAAAAAAAGCGAGGGAGTTTTGATAATCGGCTCTCATTTGTCGGCTAATACCAAGCGATTAGTTCAGATTGTCAAAAAATTTAGAAAACAGGCGATTTGGATTAATTCATTAGAGGAGTTAAAAGATAAAAAAATTAGAAAAATTTCTACTCTGGGAGTAATTTCCGGCACTTCTACTCCAGATTGGGAAATTAAAAAGATTAAAAAATATTTAAATTCTTTTAAATGACAAAGTATATCATCAAGCAAGAATTCAGGCAAAGAGGTCTTTTTGCTTCGGGCAGGTCTTGGGTTTGGCGGTTAAAAGACCTCTTTGCCTGAATTCTGGGATAATTTACAATTCAAAGTAAATGATTATTCGAAGAAAAACTAAAATAGTTAATGTCGGCGGCGTCAAAATCGGAGGCGATTTTCCAATCGTGGTCCAATCTATGACCAATACATTAACCTCAGACATAAAAGCTACCCTTAAACAAATAAAAAAATTAGAAGAGGCGGGTTGCGAACTCGTAAGAGTGGGTGTTCCCGATATAGAATCAGCAAAATCTCTTGGCGAGATTAAGAAAAATATTAAAATTCCTCTTCTGGCCGATATCCATTTTTCAGCGGATTTAGCGTTAGAATCAATTAACCAGGGAGTAGATAAAATTAGGATAAATCCGGGAAATTTTCCAAAACAGAATTTAAAAGAAATAGTGAAATCTGCCAAGAAGAAGAAAATTCCTATCAGGGTCGGCGTGAACGCCGGTTCTTTGGAAAAAGATTTATTGGATAAATACCATAAGGCTACGGCTGAAGCAATGGTAGAATCCGCTTTGAGAAATATTTGTTTAATAGAAAAACTTGGGTTTTACGACCTGGTTATTTCTCTTAAAGCTTCCGATGTTCTAAGAACAATCAGGGCTTATGAAATTTTAAGAAAAAAAGTTGATTATCCTTTCCATTTAGGAGTTACCGAGGCGGGAGGGAAATTTTCCGGCACGATAAAATCAGCAATCGGTATCGGTTATTTGTTATTAGAAGGTGTTGGCGATACGATAAGAGTTTCTCTTTCCAGCGACCCGGTAGAGGAAGTAAAAGTTGGCTGGGAAATTTTAAAAAGTTTAGAATTAAGAGAAAGGGGGGTAAAAATTATCAGTTGCCCGACTTGCGCCAGGACTGAGATTGATGTGATAGGGATTGAAGAAGAAATTAGAAAAATTACCAGCCGAATTAAAAATCCCTTAAAAATCGCCGTAATGGGATGTATAGTTAACGGCTTGGGCGAAGCCCGAGAGACAGATTTAGGAATAGTAGGGGTAAAAAACGCGGCTTTAATTATTAAAAAAGGGAAAACTATAAGGAGAATCAAGAAAAAGGACGCCCTTAAAGAAATTAAGAAAGAATTAAAGAGCTATTCTTAAACAATTTAGGCGCAGAAAGTTGACAAATAAAATTTTTATAGTATACTTAAAAATTATAATATACTCGAGAATATAATGTTTATTTGTAATTATTTAAATTGTAGTCATTTAACAATTTAATAGAAAGGGGGTGCGAAGATGGATGATATAAAGGTAATAGATGTGAAAGTGGTAAACAAGGAGGCAATAAAAGCAAGAATAGGGGTCGGACCTTTTGAGATTGATTTCCTAAAAACTGGTGAGAATAAGATAATGAAAACAAGCGTAGTCAGGTATGATAAGCAAATCGCCAATTTCTCCGATTTGTATGTGCCGTCTTATTTCTATGAGCCGGCGAAGAGGAAAGCTTATGGAATTTTTTTCCAGAAGATAAAAGGAAAATCTGAGAGGGTATAATCGGCCGGGAATTTTTAGTAGAACTTATAAACAGAATTTTTTTAGAAAGGAGTGAATGAAATGAACATCGGAGAAGTCGGGGAAAACGCCAGAGGTAATAAGAAGAAGAAAAATAGAAAAATTGGCAAAAAAA
>CAYLWZ010000009.1:0-10724 GCA_964387825.1 uncultured Candidatus Saccharibacteria bacterium | reverse complement strand
TAATGGACTTAGATATTAATAAATTGAATAAAGAGCAGAGGGAAGCAGTTCTTTATAATAAAGGGACGCTTTTGATTATCGCCGGAGCTGGTACCGGAAAGACAACGGTGATTACCCAAAGAATCGCCTATTTAATCAAAAAAGGGTTGGCCAAGCCGGAAGAAATTCTGGCGGTAACCTTTAGCGACAAGGCGGCGGAAGAAATGGAAGAAAGAGTGGATAGGTTTTTACCTATGGGGTATATTGATTTGTGGATTTCTACATTTCATTCTTTTTGCGAGAGAGTTTTAAAGGAACGCGGCATAGACATTGGCTTGTCGCAAGATTTTAAATTATTAGACCAGACCGCTACCTGGCTTTTAGTTCGCCGAAATTTGGATAAGTTTTCTTTGGATTATTATAAACCTTTAGGAAATCCTAATAAGTTTATTCGTTTTCTAATTTCTCATTTCTCCCGCTGTAAGGACCAGGGGATTTATCCCGAAGATTATTTGGAATACAGCGAGAAACTTAAAACCAATCTTACCGATTTGCCGGAATCACAGGAGACAGAAAGAATTAAAGAAATCGCCGGCGCTTACCATACTTACCAACGCTTGCTTTTAGAAAACAATTTTTTGGACTTTGGAGATTTAATAATTTACGCTTTAAAACTTTTCAAGGAGAGGCCGGCTATTTTGAGGGAGTACCAAGAAAAATTTAAATATATTTTAGTCGATGAATTTCAAGATACTAATTGGGCGCAGTACGAATTAGTCAAGATGCTTGCCGGGTCTCGTCAAAATTTAGCAGTTTCTTGCGATGATGACCAAAGTATTTATAAATTTCGCGGAGCTTCATATAATAATATTATCCAATTCAGAAAAGATTTTCCCGGGGCAAAAGAAATATCTTTAGTTAAAAATTATCGCTCAACCCAGAATATTTTAGACCTTTCTTATAAATTTATTAAAGCGAATAATCCGGATCGGCTGGAGTATATAAGCAAACTCAGTAAAAAATTAAGAGCCGCTAAAAAAGAAAAGGGCATTATTAAACATCTTCATTTCGGGACTTCAGAAGAAGAAAGCAGAGGAGTGGTTAATAAAATTATTGAAATTTTAAAGAAAGACAAAGAAACAAATTTAAGCGATTTTGCTATTTTAGTCAGGACTAATGATTCTGCTAATTCCTTTGTGAGAGCTTTGGAAAGGGCGGGTTTGCCTTATCAGTTCTTGGCTTCCCGCGGCCTTTATTTAAAGCCGGTTATTCTGGATATTATTTCTTATTTCAAACTTTTAGACAATTATCATGAAAGTCCGGCTTTTTTTCGGATTTTAAACCTGCCGTTTTTAAAGATTCCGGCTGAAGATATAATGAGAATTACTCAATATAGCCGGATTAAGGTAAAATCAATTTATGAAACCCTTCAAGAACTTCCTTTAATTTCCGGCATTCCGGAAAAAACGGCTAATAAAATTAATTTTCTTTTAAGTTTAATTAAGAAGCACACCAATTTGACGCGGGTGGACAATGCTTCTGAAATTTTTGTTAGTTTTATTAGGGATTCCGGATATTTGAAGTATCTTTCGGACAACGAGAAGAGGGAAGAATTAAATTTAATAAGCCAGTTTTATGAAAAAATCAAGAGTTTTGAGGAATCTTCTTTAGAGCCAACTCTTAAAAATTTTGTGGAAGAGATGAATATGGAAATAGAGGCCGGTGAGCAGGGCAAACTTGAATTCGATCCGCAACAAGGTCCTGATATGGTAAGAATTATGACTATTCACTCTTCAAAAGGATTGGAATTTAGGTATATTTTTTTAGTTAATCTGGTAGACAAAAAATTTCCTGTTATTGAACGCCGGGAGCGAATTGAAATTCCAGAAAAATTAATAAAAGACATTATTCCCAAAGGCGACGCTCATCTTCAAGAAGAAAGAAGGCTTTGTTACGTGGGAATGACCCGGGCAAAAAGAGGCCTCTTTTTAACTTCAGCCGATGATTACGGAGGAGCAAGAAAAAAGAAATTATCAAGGTTTTTAATTGAAATGGGTTTTGGCGCGGAGAAAAATAAATTAGATTATGAGCGAGAGCAATATATTAAATTAGAGACCGCCGCTGGCAAGGCGGTAAGAAACAAGAAGAACAAGAGAAAGGAAAAAATCATTTTGCCTGCCCGCATTGCTACGCAAAACGTTGCAGGCAGGCCTTCTCATTTTTCATTTTCCCAGTTAGCTGCTTTTAAAAAATGTCCCTTGCAGTATAAATTTTCCAATATCCTGAAAATACCGGTAAGAGGAAAAGCGGTCTTTTCTTTCGGGAAAACTATGCATAGCGTTTTGTATGAATTTGTTAAATTATTCAGCGAACAAAGAGGCGTAAGCCAGAGAAAATTATTTATTGAGAAAGGCAAGGCGTTAAAACAAAAGCAAGGAGAAAATTTTATTAGCTTTGAAGAGCTGTTAGAAATTTATAAACAGAAGTGGATTAACGAATGGTACGGAGATAAAATTCAAAAAGAAAAGTATTACAAATTAGGAAAAAAGCTCCTTAAAAGTTTTTATGGCCGTTTTTTGAAAGAACCGCCAGATATCTTAAAAATTAAAGGCCAACTTGCTTTGGAAATTCCTTTTAACTTAAAAATTGCGGATTATATGTTGCTTGGCAGGATAGACAGAGTTGATAAATTAAAAGACGGTGTCAGGATTGTTGATTATAAAACAGGAAGTTTTAGAGAAAAATTAAGGCCGGAAGACAAAAAGCAATTATTAATCTATCAAATTGCCTCGGAAAAAGTTTTTGGAATTAAGCCCAAAGAGCTTGCTTATTATTATTTAGAAGAAGGAAAAATAACTTCTTTTCTTGGCAGTCAAGAAGAAAAAGAAAAAGAAGTAAAGTTAATATTGGAAGAGATAGAAGAAATTAAAAAAAGTGATTTTGAACCTACTCCTGGCTGGCAATGCAAGTTTTGCGATTTTAAAGATATCTGCGATTACGCAAGAAATATTTAGGTAAATTTGGATTAAAAATATGACTGAGGAAAAATTTGAAGAGCTTGTTAATGAAGGAATTAAAGAGATTCCTGAAATATTTTTGGAAAAATTAAGCAATATTGATATTTGCATTGAAGACAAGCCGTCTTCTTCTCAATTAGCAAAAGTAAAAATAAAAAAAGGTTTCTCTCTTTTGGGTTTATATGAAGGCGTTCCCCAAACAAATAGGGGTGATTACGCTAATGTTTTACCTGATAAGATAACTATCTTTAAAAATTCAATTGAGAAAAACGCCCGGTCGGAAGAGGATATTAAAGAGACAGTAAAAGAAACGGTTTGGCATGAAATTGCCCATCATTTCGGCTTGAATGAGGAAGAAGTGAGGCGGGCAGAGAGAAAAAGAGTAAGAATAAGAACAAAAAAAAGATAACATTTCATTTTCGTGCAGTCGTACGAAAATGAAATGTTATCTTGAATTTCAGGTTTCAATTTTTATGGCTATAATTTTTCTCGCCAGCCGCCTGATTTAGTAATTATTTCCCTTTTCCAGTTCGGCGGACATATTCTCCTTTTTCTGTGTTGATTTCAATTGTATCTCCTTCTTTAATAAATAGGGGGACCGATATTTCGGCGCCGGTTTCTAAGACAATAATTTTATTTCCCGATTGGGAACGACCCCCTTTTATCCCGGGTGGTGCCTGGCTTATTTTTAGTTGAATTTTTATCGGCAAAGAGATGTTGATTATTTTATTCTCAAAGATTATTTCTTCAATAATTTGGTTTGGTTTTAAAAATTTAACAGCTGGACCAATTTGTTCTTTCAATAAATTAAACCTATTTCCCGGATTATTTTCTTCGGAGAAGAAAAATTTATCTCTGTGAGTGTAGAGAAATTTGGCGTTAATTTTTGAAATTTGAGCTTCTTCGGCAGTGTCTGAAGGATGGAAAGTTTTTTGGACAATGTTTCCGGTTATTAAATTTTTTAGTTTTACTTGTAAGACAGAATGACCTCTTCCTTTAAACATTGAAGAGGCCTCAATTATTTCATGGGGCTGATTGCTGTAGATGACCTGGGTTCCTTTTTTTAATTCAGAATAAGACAATATTGCCATATCCGCGTTTAAAATCTCCGCCTGTTATTGGTTTTTTACCTTCCGGCTGGAGTTTTTTTATTATTAGATAATTTTTTCCGCATTTAACGGAGAACTTTTTAGGATTTTCTTTTTCCGCTATTTCTGTTTCTAAAATTTTCACGCTTAAAGTTTTATTACTATCCCTATCCGTATTCCGCCTTCCCGCCGCAGCGGGACCTCGTGAAGCGAGGGACTGGCGGGCAGTTTTTTTAAAAAAAGCAAAACTGCCGGGCCAAGGGTAAAAAGCCCTAATTTGTCTCTCAATTTGTTCGGCTGGTTTTGACCAATCAATTCTTCCGTCTTCTTTTCTGATAATTTTTGTAAAAGTGGCTCTGGATTCATCCTGCGGCTGCGGCTTTATTTCACCGCTTATCCATTTAGGAATTGTTTCAACTAATAATTCAATGCTTAATTCGGCTAATTTTTTACTTAATTCTTTGTAAGTAATTTTAATTATTGGAATTTGGAATTTGTTTGTTATTTGTGATTTGTAATTTGGGATTTCCCATTCTCGCTGAGCGAGAATGGGCCCATGGTCTATTTTCTCATCTATTAAAATTATAGTTAACCCTGTTTTTTTGTCGCCGTTTAGAATAGCAGTTTGAATAGGCGAAGGTCCTCTATATTTTGGCAAAAGAGAAGGATGAATATTGATAAATCCATATTTAGGAATCTTTAATATTTCTTTAGGTATTATTTGACCGTAAGCCGAGACAATCCCTAAATCCGGATTTATCCCGCTAATAAAGCGGGATTTAATTTTTGTTGGTTGTGAAACAGGAATATTATATTTTTCAGCAATAATTTTTACCGGCGATGGAGTAATAATCTGTTTTCTTCCGACCGGCTTATTAGGAGCAGTAATAACTAAAGATGGCTTGTAATTATTTTTGATAAGCCCTTCTAAGATAATCGCCCCAAAGAGAGGAGTGCCCAAAAAGATAAATTTCATAATAGATTTAAGATTTAAGATTAAAGATTTAAGATTTCTTATAACTTCCAACTTAAATCTTTAATTTATTTTACGGTTCGCCATTCAATATCAGATTCTTTGCCGGCGAATTCTAACCATTCGCCGTTCTTGTCAATTACATACCGTTTCTTCTTTGCTTCTGACCAAATCATTGGGTTTCCTTGGTAAAACGGTTTTTTAACTATCTCTTTTGGTTTCAATCTATCCAGCTCAAGCCATTTTTTAAATACAGTCTCTATGGAATAATCCAAATTTCTTGACCTTGCCCAGTCAGCCACTTTTTCAATTGCCTTTTTTGCTTTTTCAACCGAACCGGCTAATTCCAAAAGCTGTTTAGCTGGTTTGGTAAATCTTGAATAAATTATTTTTCTTTTTTTAGCGCTTTTTTTGAGTTCGGCCAACGAGAGTCCTTTAGTTTTGAAAAAATAAGTAATTATTTGCCGGATAGCAGTTTCCTCTTTTAAATTTTCATAGTATTTAATTTTCCCTCTTTTTAAGTACTCTTCTATTTTTTCAGCAATACTCTTGCCAATACCGGGTATATCTCTAAAGCCTTTTATCTTTTTCTTTTTTCTGATTAAAGAAATATCTTCTTTTAAATCTTCTAATGCCTTAGCTGCTTTTCGGTAAGCTCTTATTCTAAAAAAAGCCGTTCCTTTTATTTCTAAAAGCTCGGCTGTTTCATAAAATATTCTGGCAAGTTTTTTATTGCTATCGGCCATATTTTTATTTTTGATTTAGGTGTTTACAGGGAGCGGTTTCTGTCAGTTATATTTTTCTACTGTAAACTTATAAATTATAATTTTCTCTCTTATTGGGTCAATACCGCCTTTTCTGCAGGCAATTGAAATTTGTTGCTCAACCGTATCTATGCTCTCTATATCCGGAAGCAATAGTCCGGATTTTAGAGGAGTGTGGCCGTTGAACATAACATTGGTTCCCAGAGCGTAAATGGAAACTGTTTTCACTATTATACCATATTTTTTAGGGTCTAATCCCGCCTGTCTAAATTTTTCTTCAGAAAGTTTTGTCGGGTCTTGAACCCCGGTCACTATTTCCGGCTTATTTAAAATGTAAACAATATAAGAAAGTTTAGGGAATTCTTCTTTTTTAATTGGTCCAAAGCGATAATCCTCGGTAGCGGCGGCAATGGCGTTTGAAATAATTTCCTCGGCAATATTTTCTTTTGTCGGCAGATAAGTTCCGATACATCCCCGCAGAATTCGCTTACGCTTATCGCGGGGCAAGCCCTTTAGTTTTTCTTCCTTTTCAATGGTTACAAAAACGCCGGATTTCTTAGTTAATAATTCGGTAAATTCACTACGAGGAAATTCTTTTGGCAGATTTTCCGCCGGCGAAATAATTTTTCTTCCTTTGACATAATTTTCCACCGCTGATTTTGCTAAATTGACTAATGGATTCATATTATGAGAGTGTTGAACAATATCCTTTCTACTGCGACGCAATAATTCTGGCTGCAAATTATTAAGAACTCGTCAAGGTATATTTCATATACCTTTCCTCGTCCTTCATAATTTTCGCTCAGAATTCTTGCGTCTCGCTACGAAAAATATTATTCAACACTCTCATTATAAGAATTATAATTTTATAATTTAAAATCAGATTTTTGAACCAGATTGGATTGCTTTCAAGAGTTGAATAACTTTTTGGTTGCGAGGGTCGTCTTGAAAAGCCATTAATAATAAGGAGGTGGCTTTTTTGGTATCGTTCTCATTTAAGTAAACCAAGGCGAGTTCCCATTTAAGATTAGCGTTTCTTGGAAACTTTAAAAGCGCTTGTGATAAGAAATTTTTTGCTTCGTCAAATTTTTTCATTTTAAGCAAAACTCCGCCAACATTTTCATAAGCCAAATAATAATCAGAAAGTTCAATCGCTTTTTTATATTCCGTCAAAGCTCCTTCCAGGTCTCCTTTTCTTTCAATGGCCGCGCCTAAATTATTATGGGGAATTGCCCATTTAGGCTGTAGTTTAATTGATTTTGTAAAATGCTTTTCCGCTTCATCAATTTTTTTGACCCTGAATAATTCTACGCCATAATTATTTGCTAAGTCAAAACTGTTTTTTGAATATTGAATATCGTGTGAAAAAAGAGTTAAGCCGTTTTTCCAGTTGCTGGCCCTAACTACGGTTCGGATACTAAGCATTATAATAATTAATATCAAAAGAATATAAGAAATCTTACGCCAAATTTTCGGGAAATTTTGAATTAATTGGACAATCAACAAGCTAATCCAGGCCAAAAGCCCAATCATTGGAAAATAAAGCCATCTTTCAGCAATCGTCATATCTAAGGGAATAATATTTAAAGTGGGCAGAAGGCCGATAGAAAACCAGAGAATGAAAAAAGCGCTTAGTTTTGATTTCGCCGGGCGCAAAGAGCGGATTTTAAAGATATAAAAAGCGATTAATGCGAGCGTTAGTATAATAAAAGTTAAAGCTCCCCAAAACCGAATGTCAAAAATGGAAGAAACGACAAAATGGCTGGAAATAGATAAATTTTTTGGGAAGAAAATAATTCTTAGATAAGAAGTAATTTCATAAGGGATAGTTAACGCTCTTTTCAAGAAAGAAGCCGTAGAAATTGGGGCAAGATGTGACGAAACAGCGGGAATTTTGGCGACAACAAGCCGCAAAAAAAGATATATCCCAATTACCAATCCTGAACCAAAAATATAATTTAACCAAATTCTGAATTTAGGCGCTATCCTGCTGAAAATTTTTATCAAAGGCATAGCGCTTTGCTTTTTTTCGGAAAATTCTTTATCGTTTCTTGCGGGATTGGCAAAAATAAATAAATAAAAAGCGAAAATAGGGAAGATGATAACGGCAGTTTCTTTTGAAAGCAAACCAAGAAAAGAAAAAAACAAGCCGAAATAAAATTTGTTTTTAATAAAATACAAAAACGCCAAAAGTATAAAAAAAGTGTAAAGAATTTCGCCAATACTGCCTAAATAAGCAACTGACTCAACATTAACCGGATGGACGGCAAATAAAAGAGCAGCCAAGGCAGATATCTCTTTGCTGTATTTTATGCCTTGAGAAGAAAAAATCTTTTTTAAAATTAAAAAGATTAAAATTAAATTTAGAAGATGGATAATAACTTGAAAGAATCTGAACCCCAAAGGAATTAATTTCCAGATATGGTAATTGAAAAAATAAGATAAAGTTACCAATGGCCGATAAAACCCTCCAGAGAGTCCGGCTCCTCCTCCGTAAAAAGTGCTGGAAGTAAAAATTAAAGGTAAATTATTCCAGTCGCGAATTATTAGATTATTGGCAATTTGCTCTTCATCGTCCCAAACAAAATCATTTGGCAGAGCGCTAAGATAAACCAGAAAACCGATAATTAGAATTAACCCAATAAAAACTTTGACACTAATATTTTTCATTATTCGTTTTTATTTTTTTACTGTAAGCAACGCTCGAATTTCTTACAAATTATTTTGTAAAATTTTTTTTATTCTTTCTGTTTCGGTTTCTACTATTTTTCCTTCGTATTCGGCGGCATGGTCGTGAGTTGTCCGGTAAACCGGCCTTTTTTGGTCTAAGTGGAGATTGAAAATTATTTCTTTATTTTTTTCATCGGGCTTGAGATAAATATGAAATCTGGGATAACCGCTCCTTTTCCTTTCCAAAGGACGAACAAAAGATAAATCGGAACCCTTTTCCCCTAAAAAATAATAACCAACATTTCTCATTAAATTTATAAGATTTTCTCCGTTTGTGTTTTTAATAATAAATTTCATTTTATATTCAAGAAAATTTATACAAAGAAGTATTTTAGCGCGCCTTATTCTAAATGGCCTTGCCCGATTCTAAAACACTTCTTTGTATAAATTTATCACAAGTAATTATTCTAACTTGAAATTTGCTACTAAATAACCAACGCCAAAAGGTCCTTGGTAGGATAAAATCTCCGGGCGCCAGCCAATATTAGAGCCCTCTAAAATACCTAACAAAAAACAAAAAGATCGCAAACCGCACTCACCGGCTTGGGGATATAATTCATCTAATTTTAAAATCGTTGTTATATCTTTTTCTTTTAACGCTTCAATAAGGGCTTTGTCAAATTTAGGGCCATCCGAATGAAAACCGTAAGGACCGTCTTCTTTAAGGCAATGAGACATATCGCCGGAAGCGATTAAAGCGTAAGCGTTTACAGGGGTCGGGTCCCTATTAATTTCTTTGGAGAGTTTTTCTCCTTTTTTAAACCAAAAATCAGGGGATTCTAAACCAGTAAGAAAAGTTTTAATCTCGCCCTTAAATATCTTGGCAAGAAAGTGCAGCGGGACGTTAAAACCCCAATCAAGATGAGGCGAAGAAATAATAATTTTTTCCGGATTTTTTTCTTTCAAATTTTTTCCTAATTTTTCCAATGCCGATATTGTATTTTTGACCTCGGCTTTATCTTCCGGAGACCCGACATTTGGCAAGAGAAGAGGAGGATGGGGAGATATTGCCGCAAAAACAATTTTTGTCATAGCGAAGGTTCTTAATTTAAAATTAGATTAGTTAGATTTAAATCCTCGGCGCATTTTGGGCATTTGCCGTTTTTATCGTATCCTCACGCCTTAAGGGATATTGCCAATATAAACGTATTTTAAACCTGCTTCTTTGCCGATTTTATAGGCATTTTTTAAAGTTTCAATTGGCGTGTCGGGCAAATCTTTAAGTTTCCAGGAAATCGCTCCGGAAAATCGAGTAATATGCCAGGGCGTTTCGGCGCCCAATTCTTCTTTGATAAATTTGGCTATTTTTTTGAATATTGTTTTTGAATCGCTTAAAGTAGGGATAATCAGAGTTGTTATTTCAAGCCAAATTTTTTCCTGCCCTAAACCGCGGCGAGAGGTTTTTATTTTTTTTAAAGTTTCCAGAACCGGTTTTAATTTGCCTCCTGCGTGTTTAACGTAAAATTCATCAGAAAAACTTTTTAAATCAATATTTGCGGCGTCTAAGTAAGGAAAAATTAATTCAAATAATTCTTTTGACCAAAATCCATTAGAAACCCAGCAGTTTTTTATCCCTTTCTTCTTGGCCATTTTCATAATGTCTAAGGCGTATTCTGAGAAGATTGTCGGTTCGGTATAGGTGTAAGAAATACTTGGAAGATTATTTTTAACAGCCATCTCAACAATTTCTTCCGGAGATATTCTTTCTCCTTCTATTCGGCCGGTTAATTGGGGCATTTGGGAAATATCCCAATTTTGGCAGTTCTTGCATCGGAAATTACATCCGACAGTCGCTATTGATAATGAGTAGGAACCGGGCAAAAAGTGAAAAAATGGCTTTTTTTCTATCGGGTCAATATTTACGGCAATCGCTTTTCCATAATTTAAAGCGTATAGTTTTCCGTTTTGATTTTCTTTGACGCCGCATATTCCTCTTTTGCCATCTTCAATCAAGCAATAATGGGCGCAATTTTGGCATCTGACCTTTTTATCGGATAATTTTTTATATAAATGAGCTTCCTTCACACTGTTAGAAATCTTTGTTCTTTTTATCATAAGTTTGTTTTTTATATCCCGTTAGCTCTGATTTCTAACGGGGTTCATTATTTTAATATTACCCCCTTAGCGATTTATCCGCAAGAAAAATTGTGCTAGGACTTTCCTAGCCCAATTT
>CAYLWZ010000008.1:0-26489 GCA_964387825.1 uncultured Candidatus Saccharibacteria bacterium | reverse complement strand
GCGGTAGTGTCACTACCTGGTAAAGCTCTGCCATCAACTGAAACAGTAATTGTTTCAGTGTCGTCTTTGGCAACATCAATGTCTAAACCAGTAACCATAAGATCATAGCTCTCGCCAACAGTAACTTCCGAACAAGCACTTTCAGTTACATCTACGGTTTTAACAACACCGCTTTCATCGCTGATATAAATCTTGGAAATATAAAGCCAAGGTCTGGTGGTAAAGTGAATAGTAAAACGCTTAACTTTAACATCGGAACCAGATGCTTTAACATTAGCGGCAATAACCGCTACTTCTTCACTGGTAACAAATAATTCAACTCCACTAACAGGCGTAGAATTAATCGTCGCTGTAATAGCGCCTTCTTCCTCTTCTTCCTCTTCTTCCTCTTCTTCCTCTTCTTCCTCACCAGCGTTTAACGCAGTATATTTGGCTATTGAAATAGGACCAAAATAACCTCCGTAAGCGCCGTAAGAAACGCTATTACCGTCTTGCCATGCCCTAACAGCTGCTTTGGTAAGAGAACCGTAATATTCGGTCTCCTGACCGGCAGAACCAACACCGCTGGCTGCTACAGCATATCCAGCGCCATTCAGGTATTGCTGAAGGCATTTAACATCTGTTCCGCTCATTTCCGGATAAAGATTCCGAGTAAAAGTGCAAGACGCTGTTCCACCAGTAGTACCGCCAAGCGCGGTTAATTGAGCTAAAGCGGTATTCAATTGTTCCTGTAAAGAAGCAATTGTTGCTTGAAGCTCTGCTATAGTTGTAGCTTTAGCTGGCGTTACGCCTCCAATCATTACTGCAACGGATAATATAGTTGCAATTGCAATTAATTTTTTCATATTTTCTAATCAGTTTTTTAATTAATTTATAATTCATTAGACCCAATATTGGGTCTATTAAGCCGTTATCGACCATGATTATTTTTTGTTCTTTTGAATACAAAAATTTTCTTATGCCATCAGCTATTTAATTTCTTTTGAAAAAAATAACTTCCGGTGGCTTCCCGTCCCGCTTTTAGCGGAACGAAATGGCGCCAATTATTCAAAAAAATCAAAACAAACGGCTATTCCAAATTTTTAAGTTATTCAAATTCTTAGGTTATATAATTTTACAACGAATAATTTTTAACGCAACTGTGGATAACTAAATTTTATCTTATCGGCTTATATTTAACGGCGGACTTAAAAGTTCCATCAGGGCCTCATCATAATCCCTCTCCTGCAAGTAATTCTCTACTCTTTCTAAAGCTTCTTTCTGTTCATCTGTCAAACTCCTGCTTTTTAAATCTTCAACGAAAGGTTCTAACATATTTATTAGGACTTGAGCAGAAGCTATATCCCACGAATTATTAGTCGGTACTACCACATCGCTCAGTGATTTTATTCCTAACTCCTGTTTTTTCAATTCTTGTATTTTAGCTACAATTTCCTTTATATTTTTCTCATCTTTTGCTCTATATAAATTATCAGCCACCTTGGAAATACTTGCCTGATATTCGTTTATCGCCGGCGCGAGATTTTTAACAGAATTTTTCTGAGCAACTTCTACTAATTCTTTTAATCTCTTCTGGGCTATTCCAATATCGTAATTTGACTGTTCGTTTTGGGAAACAAAAACTGCCTGGCTGTTTTCAACTACTCTTTTTAAGGGAAAAAGGAAATTTCCGGGCAGAGAATTCTGAGCAAAAGCAAACACGCCGAACAAAAGAAGCAAGGACAATATAGAAGCAAAAGCAAATTTGTGGCTAAAAATAATCTTTATCTCTTCAAATAGATTACTTAAAGAAACAGAAGCCCGCTCTCTGTCAGTTTTCTTTTCATATCGCGGCGCAATGATCGGTTCTTCGTCAAAAATTCTTTTTTTAGCCAAAAGAACCCAGTTTTTACTGGGTTTGACATCACGAAATCCGCGAATTTTATTGATAAGTTCTTTATCGGTCATTTTATCGCGTTATGCCGTAAGTTATACTCTATTAAGATTATGACGGAATAAAAGCAACTTTATTACAACTACAACCAATTTCGAATTTCGAATTTCGATTGAATGACCCAATTTTTAATTCCTTAATAAATAAAACACTATTTAAATTTGGAAGACCAGTTATCAAGTAATTAAGTCATTGAGTTATTCTAAATTTATTCAAAATTCAAAATTCAAAATTCAAAATTAATCTCATGCTTCTTTAATTTTCTCTTTAAGAACACCCAACGCCCGATGAAGTGTTACTCTCACCGCTCCTTCCGACTTGCTTAGAATTTTGGCAATTTCGGGAATAGACAAATCCTCAATATAATGCCAAACAATAACTTCCCGATAATCATCTTTAATATCAGCCAAAACCAATTTAACTCTATTTAGGTCTGAATCCAACGAACCTTTTTCTTCCAAGTCCTGGCTTGGGTCAATTATTGGGACAAAATCCGCTGAAACAACTTCCGTCCTACCTTTCTCCCGATAATGGTCAATTACTAAATTTCGGGCGATTTTATATAAAAAGGCCTGAGGATTTTCAATCTCTTTCTGTCTTTCTTTAAAGACCTTCCAGCCTCGCAAAAAGGTTTCTGAACACAAATCCTGGGCCTTTTCTTGAGAATTCACCTTTAAAAAAATAAATCTATAGATTTTATCTATATATTTATCGTATATTTGGTTAAAAATCTTTTGTTGACTATCCATTTTGACCTAGGACAAATAATAGTTTTAGATAGGACATTTCTGTCAAATTTCTCGTCCTATCAATGTCCTAACCCTTTAATCTATAAAAAGTATTATTTCTCTCCCCCATTCTTTCAATTATATCTATTTTTAATAATTGTTCAAAATCTCTCCGTAAAGTTCTTTTGGAAACCTGGGGAAAAATTTCCTTAACCTGCCAAACCTGAACTTTTTCTTTTTCTTTCAAAAATTCTAATATCTTTCTCTTTCTCGGGTCTAATTCTTGGTCTCCGACACTAACAATAGAAGCAATAACAGGGGGCATCCCCCTGTCAGTTTTTTTAATCTTTGAGTCATTTCCTTCTGCGGATTTTTTTATCTGCTCTTTTATCTCCTCTTTAAAGTCGCGTTTTATTATATCATATTCTTCCTCAATTTTCAAGAGGTCAAAGTAACTTACCCAATTTTGCCATTTAGCGATTTTAAAGTAACTTTTAAGAATTTCAAGATTTTTCTCTGTTTCAAAAATTATCTCTTCTTTATTGGATTTATCCACAGCCAAAAATTTGACCGGATTAGACCTGCCGATAACTTCCCAGCTCACTATGTTATCTAAAATTTCATCAGCCGCTTCTCTCGTTTTATACCGCAACGGCTCTTTTTTGGGAAAAAATATGGTTAAATTATAAAGTTTGTTCGTAAGATTGATGAGTTTCTCCTTGTCCATCTTTTTCTTATTTTGTTTAATTAGCCCTTTTTATTCAAAAAGAAGAAACTTGAACCGAATATTGACGCAAGCTTTCTAATTGTTTAGAACTTAATTTTTGGGAACTATTAATCGCTTCAGTCATTAAATCTTCGGAAAATCCAACTTTCTGGCCTAATTTTAGCTGATAATCGCCTGTCTTGTTTTGCAGATAATCTTCAATATAAACTTTATGCTCTGACGTTAAGCTAAAATTAACATTCTTTTCTTCTAAATACTGCTTTAAGGCTTTTCTCGCTAAATGAGTAATACCTTCGCCTTTCTCGGCTGTCTCTTCGTAATCCTTACCAGCGGAAAGAAGAGTTATTTCTTTGTTCTCAAAAGAAAACTCTGAAGCTGAAACGGCCTCTTCGCTTTTTATATCTGCTACTTTCTTACTATTGATAGAGACAGCAACGAATCTTCCAATCATTGCTGTTAAATCAACTCCTGACAACTTGCCAATTTTTACTAATATAAAATATCCCGTCAAAATCGCCGCAACTAAAACTACAATCAAAAGAGCGCCAAAAACTTTTTTACCAATCTTTGTTTCTGCAACTTCTGTTTTTGTTTCTGGAAAATTAAAAACCAAAGGTTCCATATTTTAATTAATTTTTTATTTTGTTTTTGCTTTTGTTGACTAATATCAAAAATCAAACCTCATTATTTTAAAGAACCATTATAAAGAGCTATGTTAAAGCAAAAATTCTGTCCGTGGTTCTTTTCAGACTAACACACTCTTCCTAAATTTGCAAATTTCTAACTCGTTTTCAGAAGTCGCGCCTCCGAAAGCGCAACATTGATTTCAATCTATTGATTTCGCAAATCAATAGATTGAAATCAATAGATTATGGATTAATACATCCACTTTTATAAATATTGCATATAGTATTTGCTTCATTGCCCGTTCCGAAAGTCAAGCTGTCTGTTTCTAAAGACGGCTCTCCGCTATTAACAAATATCCCGTAAACACCGTTTTTGAAAGAAGAATTCTTAACAGAAATATTATTACCGTCAATCCAAAGGTTAAAACCTTCTTGATTTCCGTTGAGTAATCTTTTGTTGTTTGAAAATTGGACATTATCAATTACAGTAGCAGCAGAACTAGAAGAAGAGTTTGTGCCAATAAAATAAAGTCCTGTATGCTTATTATTTTCAACGATTGAGTTTTTGATAGCAATATCGCTTTGTTTAACCTCCAGGGCAGTCATTGTCCCGAAAGAACAGCCACCGCCATAACTAACAATCACATTATTCAGTTCGGAACCAGTGCTTGTCTGACCGAAATAAATTTTACCCCAGTCGCCCGGTTGAGGATTATCTTTAAAAGAAGTAAAAACAATTTTGTTACTTGCGTCGCCAATAGCCGTTAACGTCCCGTTTACCGTTAATTTACTATCACGGTCGTAAAATTTCAGAATCGCTCCTGGTTCTAATGTCAAAATAACGTTTGTCGGAACATCAATGGTTCCCTGTATAATATACGGCAGATCCGCTTTCCAGATTGTGTTTTGAACGATGCTGTTATTTCCAAGCACAAAAATCCCGTTGATGCCGTTGTCTACAGCTTGGTTATTTCCAAAAGAAGGAAAAGAATCAGGAGAAAGCCAAATTGCCGCCCTTTCATTCCATTCAAAGTTATTATCTTCAATTATCGGCTTTGTTTCCTTATCAGCCAACTCGGTTTTATTTATGTAAATGCCGTCAACACTGCCTTTGAATAAAGAATTTTTAATAGTTGGCGCTCCTCCATCAATTTCCAACCCATAACCGCCGTATTGATCATGACAATTTGGATCTGATTTCGGACAACAGACCGGATTATCTGTAAATTGAAGATAATCAACCGTTGAAGATGAATCAACTAAATATATCCCCCTGTATTGATTATGTTCAATGATTGAATCTGTGATATTAATTGAGGATTTTTCAACCTTTATTCCAGCCATATCTGGTGAGCACGGAGTGCCGGCTGGATCTCCCCCGGCATATTCAATAATGACGTTTTTTAATTCGGAATTAAGGCTCTTTTCTGTAAAATAAATTTGGTTCCAACTGCCCGGATAAGGATTGTCTAAATAAGAAGTAAAAGTTATCTTTTCTTCATCAGATTCTCCTCCAATAGCCGTTAATGTCCCGTCTACTGTAATACCGTTATATTTATCATAAAATTTTAAAATAACGCCCGGCTTGATATTTAAGGTTTTTCCTTCAGGGACAGTCAAACTGTTTTTGACAATAAAAGGACTATTCCGAGACTCTAAAGTAATTTCATCAATGCCAAATTCACTAAATTCGTCAAACGGCAATTCGGTAATTTCTGTCGGCGACTTAGAAACGCTGTTTTCCGCTTTTGGCGTGCCGTAAATTGAATTCCCGTCAACATCCAATCCTTGCCTCGTGATAAGAGTATTACTCGCCCAGTTATCAGGACCAGAGCCAGAACTCTCAGAATTAATTCTTTCCATTGTCTGCTTAGTGTCATTATCACCGGCAAACCAGCCGTTAGAGCAATCAACGATGTCAATTAAAACGCCGTTAGCGTCTCTTAGTTCTAGTTTTTCACCATTATTATGGAAACCATTTTTAAAAATTTGATCTGCCTCCATGTCTACGCCTTGAACAGTATTATCATCGCTCCTTTCCATTAAAAAATAACTATGAGACGGAATAGTTACTGCCCCGGTAGAAGTAGAAAATATTAAAGAATGAGTAGTTGTCGCATGGCTCCAAGTCAGCGTCCATTGATCTAAGTCAATATTGGAACTTGCGTTGTTATACAATTCAATCCATTCGTCAGCCGAATTAGCTTTAGTTCCCACCCAGGCAATTTCATTGATGACGACTTCTAATGTAGAGATTGAAGAAGGCGACGCGGGCGGAGGAGGCAAGGGCGACGACGAAGATTCGGCGACAGTTATGGTCTTGGACACCAAAGAACTTGTCGCGTCTTTATCATCAACAACATAAAGCCCGACAATGAAATCGCTTGAAGTTGCGTAGGAATAAGTTGTAGTGGCAAGATTCGTGGTTATAGAATAGCTATCGCCAAAATCCCAAATATAATCAACGATGTTCCCATCGACGTCAGATGAAGACGCGGCGTTAAACGAAATTTCTTTGCTAACCAGCGGTTCTGCCGGCGTAAAAACAAAACTGGCAATAGGCAGTTGGTTTTCGCTTTGATTTGGAACTTCTACAAAGGCGCAGCCCTGATCTTTGATATCTTCTAGTTTTATTTCTCCGATTCCTTCCACTCTTGTTAAATCATCAACAGAAGAAAAAGGCCTATCTTCAATAATTCTCTGAGCAAGGACTGGACCTATTCCAACCAATTTATCCAACTCTTCTTTTGAGGCAGTGTTAATATTTATACTTTTGTCAAGACAGGTCTGTTCTGAAGATAAATCGCTACCACTACTGCTGCTTCCACCGCCGCTGGAACCTATACTTGAATAAACTCCATCAACATAAGCACAACCTTGGGTTATTATATCTTCCAGGGTTTTCTCTCCAATCCCATTGACTTTTGTTAAATCGCTAAGCGAATAAAACGGCCTGGTGTCTATTATCCTTTGAGCCATTGTTGACCCTATTCCGACTAATTTATCCAAATCTTCTTTTGAGGCGGTATTAATATTTATGCTTCTTTGGGTACAAACTTGCTCGTTTTCCTTGTTATTTTCGTTGTTTTCAGCTTCTTGCTCCTTCTGCTCATCTTCTTTTTCTTGCTCTTTAGCTAAAATCTCCTGTTGGGATTTTTCAATTAATTCAGCCACTTTTTGGTTAGCAATATCAATTTCTTCGGCAATATTATCAAGCATCTCTTGTATTTCATCTAAAGTCGGCTTTTTTAGAGTGGGTTCTTCTGGTTTATCCTCTGGTTTTGCCTTTTCTTCTATTACTGGCTTTTCCTCCATATTTATTTCCGGCTCTTTTTCTTCAGGCACTCTTTGTCCTATCCCTTGTCCTACTTCTTTCTCTGTATTCTCTCCTGTCTCACTATTTAAACTTTGCTCTAACGAAGAACCAACCTGCGCCCCGCCAAGATGGGTTAATTCTTTCACTTCATCGACTATTTTATTCCACGTATCGTTAATAATTCCAGGAATTGTAGAAATTTTCTCTGCAATTTTTGGTGATATTCCAGTGACCTTAGTGACAATAACCTCTACATTTTTAATCTGTGTCGTAATCGGCTTTAATAAATGCCTTTGCCAAAAACTAAGCGGTTTTATCCCCAAATCCGGCACTGATTCTGGAAAACTAATATCCACAGAAGGACCTTCAATCCAATCATAAACGCCCGAACTTGTCTTTTCCACTTTCCCTTGAATATCAACAATAAAAGGTGGGAGATCTTTTTTCAAATCGGGTAGAGGTAGTGAAGTTATTCCTTTATTATATTTTTCTGCGTCAGGAGCTTCTATAGAATTTGGCATATAAAATCTTATTACAACCTTCGCTCTCTTTTCACTTTCGGGCTTATAAATCATCACATATTGTAAAACGATTTCTTTCTCCCCTCCTTTGTAAGAAAAATATTTAAATTTTATTGCTCCGGGGGTAACTTTTATTTCTTTTTGAAGTAAAGCGTCCATCCCATAATTAACTGCTCTTTTTACGCTTTCTTTTTCTAATTCATCTAAAACAACGAAGATATCTTGAGCTAAAAATATCCTGGCTATTTTTACTGCATTATTTATTATTTTCTCTGTAATGTCTATTGGAGCATCTACTAAAAGATGACTCAGGGCCTGCATATTTGTAACTTTTAGTAAGATTATGGCAACAGCAGTCTTCTCTTTGCTAACTTCGCCCGAACTCCATGCTAAAATCCCTTCTGTTGTAAATACTTGCCTTAATGTGTCCATTAATTTATTCGCATCTTTTCTTGGCAACTCTAAATACTTACTTAGTTCTTCTGGGTTAATATTTTCAAAATCATTTGCTAAACAAATTTTAGGCAAAATCAAAAACCCTGCTAAAAAAATTAGCAGTAAAATATTGAAAAACTGTCTATTTTTTAGAAAGTTTTTCATTAAAAATCAATGTGAAAAATTATTTAATTGAAACTGTTTCCAAAAACTTGTTAAACTCCTCTTCACAACGTTCCTTTTCTTCGATAGGAGTGGAAAACCAGATTCTATAAACTTTATCTTTAGAAGGAAAATCAATTATAACAAAAGACATTCCAAATTTATCTATATGATATTCATGCCTTAAGGCGGAATAATTGCTTACTTTTATTACAGAAGATTCATCTATTTTTGTTACCAAAGAGGATTGCGAAAGTTTTGTCTCAATGAATTTCTTTAAGGTGTCTAAATCGATCTTAAAATAACTTGCGGAGACATATATTTTACATCCTTTTTCAAGAATAATATTTGTATCCCCTTTAAATTTAGTATCTGAACTGTAAAACCTTGTCGGATTTCCATTTTCTAATATCCAATCTTTGGGTATTTCATAACTTAATCCTATTTTTTTATTTTCTACTATCTTTCCCTCGAAGATTTCTTTTACTATATAATCTTCTTCCCGACTAACTTTTGCTGCTTCCCATTTTTCCGGCGGCGTTAATCTATTCTCCCACCAATAAAAAACTCCTCCGGCGACGAGGAGCAAAATAACAATAATTGAAAAAATAATACTCTTTTTCTTTATAAAATCAAATTTCATATCTAAATAATTTACAGGGATTATCTCACTGCAAATTTATTATTAATTAATAAAAAAACGATCAATTTTTCTATTTTAGAAAAAATTAACTAAACTGTCCAACCAATACCTGTGGAAAACCCAACCTATTGATTTCGTAAATCAATAGGATTAAAATTATAAAATACAGAACAATGAAAAGAGAATTAGTTAACGGAGAAATTTTTCATATATTAAACCGGGGAGTAGATGGAAGAAAAATCTTTTTAGATGAAAAAGATTACTTTCGTTTTGTTCATAATTTATTTGAATTTAATGATCCGGAACCAGTTTTTAATTTAGGATATTACTTAAAACAAACTCAATCTATTGATTTGCGAAATCAATATATTGAAAAACCGAGAAAGCTGATTGTTGAGATATTAGCTTTCTGTTTAATGCCAAACCACTTTCACTTTTTACTAAGACAGAAAATAGAAGGAGGAATAACAAAATTTATGCGAAAATTAGGAATTGGCTATGTTAATTATTTTAACCAGAAATATCAAAGGTCTGGTACTCTATTCCAGGGAAGATTCAAATCAATATTAGTGAAAGATGAGGCTCACTTTGCTTACCTGCCTTATTATATTCATTTTAATCCGCTAGATCTTAAGATGCCTGAATGGAGAAAGGGAGAAATTAAAAATTATCAAAGCGCTATTAAATTTTTAGAATCATATAGATGGTCAAGCCATTTGGACTATCTTGGCAAAAAGAATTTTCCTTCCATAACGCAAAGAGAATTTCTTTTAAAAGTTTTCGATGGAAGTGAAAATTATAAAAAAGGAATCAAAAATTGGTTGAAAGAAATGAATTCGGCAAAAATAAAAAAATTACTCTTAAAGTAATTTTCCTATTCCTATTGATTTACGAAATCAATAGATTGAATAGATTGAATGGATTAAAACAATAGATTGCTTACTGTTTATCGGCTGACCTTCAATGAGCGCGTTGAAAATGTTTAAAGACCTATGAAATCGCGGATTTTTGTGATAGGGATAGAAAAAACTCTTTCTTCTTCGTCAATCGTATTAAGCCCTATTAATTCTCCTCTAATATTAAACAGAGGACTACCTCTTAAATTATTTTTTTCAAAAATATTTGTCTGGATATATTCGTCGTTGAAAAATTTAACAATTCCTTCGTTAACCGTCTTTGAAGGTCTATTCACTTCTTGAAAAACAGTTCCCAATAAAAAGACCCTTTCCCCTAATCTTGTTTTTCCAAAATCGGCAAAACCGCAGGTCTGAAAATCCGCTCCTTCTATTTTCACCAATGCTAAATTATTCTTTAAATCCCTTTTTAGAATCTGGTATTTTGGCGTTTCACCGTCAATAAAAAAAGCAAAACTTTCTCCCTGAGGAACAAGTTCTGCCAAGGTAATCACCAAGCCGTCCGAAGTAACAATTAACCCTGAACCATATATAGTTTTTCCTGTCCGGGTTTTGGTCTTTATTCCAACCACTACTCTTTCAACTTTTTCCACCGCATCCTGAAGGGCGGTATTCTCTTCAATTATAATCTCTCTTTTCTCCACTACTTTTGACGGAAGCTGAGCAGGATTGCTTACAGGAGATAGATATTGAGAAAAAAAAGGATTTTTTGAAAGATAAGGCCAGAGAATCTGCTCGGCGAAAATACCGCCGGCTATTCCAATTATAAAAACGGCAATGATTTTTAAAAAAGTTTTCATAGCGCTAAAATCTTTTCTTTCTTTCTCCCGGTTTTCACCGAACCGGCAGGAACCCGAACTATAATTTTTCCAGACTCGGTATCAACTATTACTTCACTTCCTTCTCCAGCAAGGCCTGAAACAATTTTTAAAGCCAAGGGGTCCAAAACTTTTCGCTGGATAACCCGCTTTAAAGGCCTCGCGCCTAAATTCGGGTCAAAACCCTGCTCTACCAAAATCTTTTTGGCCTTTTCCAAAACCTTGATTCCAATTCCTTTTTCTTTTAAGCGCTTGGCCACTTTTTTAAGTTCAAGTTCAACAATTTTTTTAATTTCCGTTTTGCCAAGGTAATTAAAAATTATAATTTCATCAATTCTGTTCAAAAATTCCGGGCGGAAAGTTTCTTTGAGCACTTCCATTACTTTGTCTTTCAGGGAACGCTTTTCGGCCGCTTCTTTTTCACCCAAAAAACCAAGAGAACTCATTTTAGCAATGTGTTCAGAGCCAATATTTGAAGTCATAATTAAAATAGCGTTTTTAAAAGAAGCGATTCTTCCTTTGGCGTCTGTAAGCCGGCCGTCCTCTAAAATTTGAAGTAAAATATTAAAAACTTCGGGATGGGCTTTTTCTATCTCGTCAAGTAAAATTACGCTATAAGGTCTCCGCCTAATTTTCTCGGTAAGCTGTCCCCCTTCTTCGTAGCCAACATAGCCGGGAGGAGAACCTATCAATTTAGAAACAGTATGCTTTTCCATATATTCCGACATATCCAGCCTAACCAAAGCGTTTTCGTCATCAAATAAAAATTCAGCCAGGGCCTTGGCCGTCTCGGTTTTTCCAACGCCAGTAGGTCCTAAAAACATAAAAGAACCAAGAGGCCTGTTTTCTTCGGAAATCCCTGCCCGCGAACGCCGGATAGCGTTGGAAATAGCCCTAATAGCTTCTTCCTGTCCGATAATTCTCCGGGAAATAATTCCTTCCATTTTCTCTAATTTTCTCGCCTCTCCTTCAATTAACCTCGTTACCGGAATACCCGTCCATTTAGAAATAACTTTGGCTATATCTTCCTCGTCAATTTCTTCTTTTAAAATCGGTCTGTCTTTTTGGATTTTAACTAATTTTTTTTCTGTCTTCCCAATTTCTTTTAAGAGTTCGGGAATTTTTCCATATTTAATCTCAGCAACTTTCTGTAAATTTGCTTCTCTCTGGGCAATCTCGGACTGAAAAGCAAGGCCGTCAGTTTCTTTTTTAAGATTTCTAATTTTTTGAATCAGTTCTTTTTCGGCTTTCCATTTTAGTTCAAAACCACGGGCTTTCTCTTTCAAGTCAGCCAAAATCCGATTGATTGCCATTAATCTTCTTCTTGATCCTTTCTCTTTTTTAATGGCTTCTTTCTCAATTTCCAAACGTTGAATTTCTCTCCTTAATTCATCAAGCTGGTCTGGCTCGGATTCAATCTCTAACCTCAAAGCAGACATTGATTCATCCATCAAGTCAACCGCCTTGTCAGGCAGAAAACGGCCGGTTATATAACGAGAAGCAAGCTTTGCGGCGGCAACAAGAGCCGAATCCTTTATTCTCAAACCGTGATGGACTTCGTATTTTTCTTTAATTCCTCTCAAAATAGCGACCGTATCTTCAACCGAGGGTTCTTGAACATAAATCGGCTGAAATCTTCTCTCTAAAGCCGCGTCCTTTTCAATATATTTCTGATATTCTTTTAAAGTGGTCGCTCCAATCGCCTTAAGTTCGCCTCGGGCTAAAGCCGGCTTTAAAAGATTGGAAGCGTCAATCGCTCCTTCAGCGCCTCCGGCTCCAACCAAAGTATGAAGTTCGTCAATAAAAACAATATATCTCCCGGCAGCCCGATTAATTTCTTTAAGCAAGGCCTTCATTCTATCCTCAAATTCTCCTCTATATTTTGTGCCCGCTATCAGGGAACCCAAGTCCAAACCTATAATTTCTTTATCTTTTAAACTTTCCGGAACGTCCTCTTTGACTATTCTCTGAGCCAGGCCTTCAACAATAGCCGTTTTCCCCACTCCCGCTTCGCCAATCAAAACCGGGTTATTTTTTGTCCTTCGGGAAAGAACCTGCATTAATCGCCGGATTTCATCTTCCCTGCCGATTACAGGGTCAAGTTTTCCTTGTCGCGCCAGAGTAGTTAAATTTCTGGTGTATTTTTCAACAACTTGATATTTTGATTCTGGCTCCGGGTCGGTAATTCTTGTTCCTCCCCGAATCTGAGCCAAATTTTTTAAAACTATATCATAATCTAACTTGCCGACTTCCAAAGAAGCAACGCCTCCCCCGGATTTTAAGAAAGCCGCCTTGTCTAAAATTTCCTTGGCTTTGGTTTCAGCGCTAAGAAGGGCCAAAAATAAATGTTCAACCGAAATGAATTCGTCCCCCATTTTCATTGATTCCTGGCGGGCTATATCCAAAACCTTTGCCATATCCTGAGTCAAATAAAACTGGCCGAAACTTTGAGGAACGGTAATGGCGGGAATGGTATTCAAAGCGTTTCTTGCTTTTCCCTTTAAACCTTCTATGTCAGTTCCCAATTTCCTAAGCAAGGTTAAAACAACGCTTTCTTCCTGCGACAATAAAGCCAAAAGCAGGTGCAAAGCATCTATTTGCTGTTGTCCCTTTTCACTGGCAATAGATTGAGCCGATAAAATCGCTTCTTGAGTTTTATGGGTAAAATTAGCGCCGTTCATAATTATAAAGAATTAAGAATTAAGAATTAAGAATATACAAAACCAAATCTTGTCCATAAAATTTCTACAAATCTCGGATTACAATTTCCAAATCTCTAAATTCTTCTCTTCTCTTGGGATTTGAGGCTACTATTCATAATTCTCAATTCGTAATTCTTGATTCATATAATTTACTCGCTTCTCTCTCCTAAAACAACTTCTATGGTTTTTTCTTTCTCTTCCCCGCCGCCATAACTGCCGTCAGGTTGTCGGGCAGGTCTTAAAATTTTTAAAGTAATTTTATCTCCGGGATTATATTTAGCAATAACTTTTGATAAACTATTTTCAACGGTAATTTTTTCGCTATTTAGCTCTAAAATTATATCTCCTTCTTTCAATCCGGCCTTTTCAGCCGCTGAACCGGGCGTAATTGCCGATTCTTCTTTATCTCCTTTTACAACTAAAGCGCCGTAATCTACCGACAAATTATTATTTTCCTTAATTTCTTCGTCAACTAAAACATAACGCACTCCTAAAAAGGGATAAACAATCTTGCCCAAAGCTCTCACTTGTTCAATATCCTTTTTGGCTTTATTGATTGGAATGGTAAAACCGATGCTTTGCGCTTCCAAAACCATTGCCGTATTTACTCCAATTACCTCGCCTTTTAGATTCAAAAGAGGGCCTCCGGAATTCCCTTTATTAATAGCGGCGTCGGTCTGAATAACATCTTCAAGCGACTCAACAAAATCACCCCCTGAAGCGGTAATTTTTCTTCCTAATCCGGAAATCACTCCCGCTGAAACAGTATTGCGGAATTCACCTAAAGCGTTGCCTATGGCAATGACCGTTTGGCCAATCTGGAGCTTATCGGAATCTCCCAAAGTTACGGTTGAAAATGGCTTCAAAACAATTCCTCCTTGGCCATCTGTTGTTTTTTCCTGTTCAATTTTTATTATTGCTAAATCCTGAACAGGGTCCTTAGCCAAAACTTTTGCTGAAAACTTCCGGCCGTCGTTGGTCAAAACCGTATAATCGGCGTCTTCGTCTAAAATAACATGCTTGTTTGTCAAAACCAATCCATCTTGAGACACTATAAAGCCGGTTCCTCCGCCTATTTCTTTTTTCTGGCTGCCCTTCTGGCGATATTTGGGAATTCTAAATTCAGGCATAGGACCAAAAAATTCTTCATATCCTTTAAGGGGATTTTCGTAATATTCTTCATAAACCGGCATATCTTTGGAAATAATAATACTAACTACGGCCGGCGAAACTTTTTTTACTGCATTAATAACTGCTTGTTCTTGGAGGGTTTGAGGAATATACCCACTAATTGCGTTCTTCCCGATTATTGGAGAGGAAATGTTTGATTTTTTTAAATAATCTTTAATTTGAAAATAAAAAATTCCGCCGGCGGCTGCCCCGGCTAAAAAACCAAAAAAAACAGAAATAAAAATTGTTATCGCGGCTAAACGAAAATTATTTTTATGAGTATTTGATAGCTTAAAAAAACTTTTTAATTTTGGCGTTTTAAATTTTGGCAATTCGTACATATGTTTTTATTTACTTTTTACCTTACTTTTCCATTTTAATCCAATAAAATGTTTGTTGTAAAGCATAGAAAAATATTTTGTCTTTTTTTGATAATGGTTGAATTTATACTTAAAAATATTTGATTTAACCGGACCGATCAAAATCATATGGCCTTCGCAAAACAAATATTTAGAGCCCGTTTTAAACCAGCCGTCTTTTTTAAATCTTCTGGTTGAAACGAATATTTTTGCAGACCTTAAAATGCCATATTCCCCTAACTTTTTCGCTCTTCTGGCTAAATCATGGTCTTCTGCTAATTTAATATTCTCATCAAAACCGTTTAATTTCTCAAAAGTATCTTTTTTGATTAAAATTCCCATTGACGCATGGGGTAAAATTTTTTCTAAAAAAACAATGGGTAAATTATAAAAAAAAGTAAAAATAAATGTGGACATTTCGCCTTTTTCAGAAGGCAACAGGCAAAAAGTTGCAATATTAAGCTTCCTTTGTTTAAATTCTTCTAAAACTCTTGTAAAAATTTTGGGTGGGAGAGTAACGTCAGCGTCCAAGAATAAAAGCAAATTTCCTTTAGCCGCTGTTGCTCCATTATTTCGTCCTTTAGCAGGCAAACCGCCAGCAATAATTTTACATCCGTAATTTTTAGCAATTTCTAAGGTTTTATCTTTAGAGCCGGCGTCAGCAATGATAACTTCATAATCATCAAAATCTTGTTTTTTTACAGATTTTAACAATAGAGGCAGGCATTTCTCTTCATTTAATGTTGGAATAATAATAGAAATCATAACTGAGTTTAATTTTACCATAAATATTTAAAAAATAAAAGTCGGCCTAAAAGTCCGACTGTCGCGATAAAAAACAGATAAATCCCATATTTATTGTTAATAGAAAACACTAAAACAATTTTTTCGCTTCGTCCCAAATATCGGAATTGTTTTGTTTCGTTTTCAACCAGTACCACCATTCTCCTCCCCATAAATAAAAAGTGTCAAATCCGGTTTTTCTGGCAAACTTAATATTTTTCCTGAATTGCTCTAAATTCATTGTTTTTTCCTGTTCTTTTAAGGGTAAATCGTATAAAAGTTTTGGTCCCCAGGGTTCTGTTTGAAGTTCAACGCAGATTACTCTCTTGCCAAAAATTTTATTGACAAGCAATGCCTTCCTCTGGTAAAAAATAGGCGGAAAAGGGTAAGAAAGATAAGAATTTAGTTCATCAAGCCAAACTTTTTTATACATTGTCGTTCCGACCATATCGCCGTATTTTGCCGCTTGAAACCATAAAGAAAATTCTCCGCTTTCCGATATTATCACCGGTTTTCCCGGAGCAAGTGATTTTACCAAATTAATTTCTTTTTCTAAAAACTTTTTATCAAGTTTGGGACACTCTCCAAAAGAAAAGAAAGGCTCGTTTTCCACTTGCCAAGCCCAGATAGACGGAGAATTTTTATATCTATTTACAACTTTTTCAATATATTCTAATAATAATTTTTGATTCTCGCCCTGAGGACATTCGGCCGAACTGCTCAGTTGAAGCTCCTGCCAAAGGGTTGATTTTTGATTTTGAACCCAATCGGGTTCATGGCATTCTGGCCATCTGGGGACTTTTACCCCAACAACCAAAAAGAGATTAACTCCTCTGTTTCCCGCTTGATTAATCTGCCAATCTAAATCATCAAAATTATATTTCCCCGGTTCCGGTTCAATTAAATCCCAGTAAACGGCTATTTTCAAATTCTTTACACCTAAATTATCAAGCAAGGCAAGATAAGTTTTTTTCCAGTCCAAATTAAGATTTTGGGCTTGTTTTTGGGAAAAATTCACTCCCCAGGTTATTTTTTCCGCTTCTTTGGGCAAACCAATAAAAAAATAACAAAATACAATCAA
Source organism: uncultured Candidatus Saccharibacteria bacterium (assembly GCA_964387825.1). Classification (GTDB taxonomy): domain Bacteria; phylum Patescibacteriota; class Minisyncoccia; order Minisyncoccales; family GWA2-38-27; genus CAYLWZ01. Next base: position 9,571 of record CAYLWZ010000008.1, on the reverse strand, counting down.
AAGAAAAAATAAAATCCCGAATAAAAAATACATTAGAGCTCTTTTCATTTTATATTTACACTTATATTATTATAGCAAAAAAATAACGGTTCATCTATGAAAACCGTTAGAAATGCTCTAATTATCAATTATAGAATTCCTTTGTCTGAATTTTTGTTTATTAGGATTGTACTTCGTAATTCAAGGTAATAATATCTGACCAGACCTCATTAGAGCGTATCAAAGAATCAAAACTGCCAGGCCTGTCCCGATTAAGAAAATAGCAACAATTTTTTGAAAAATTATTTTTTTGGAAATTTCTTCTTTTAGTATTTTAGGAAATTTCAAAGAAAGAAAAACTGTGAAAATAAACAGGAAGGCATATTGAAACCCCTGAAGAGCGTTAATTATCGCTACATAAGCCAAGGGGACTAAGGCAATAGCCCAATTCTGCAAGATGAAAGCTCCGGTGCCGGCAACTTGGTTTGAAAGGAAAAGCCCAATTGTTTTCTTTTTAAAACTAACTCTTCTCTTGAAAATTTCTTCTTTAATTTCCGGCATAAAAAGAAGAAAAATAATTGCTGTTAAAAATCCGCCGATTCTCATCCAAATAAAACCATTCCAAAACGGTTGGGATAAATAAACATATTTAGTCAAAATAAAAGACAGGGAAAATAAAAAAGCCGCAATGATAGAAATTTTCAAGCTCTTTAAATTAAAGAGCTTTTCTTTTTTAAAATTAATAAACACGCTCCCGCAAACTAGTAAAAGAAAGGCGATACCTTCTGAAAAAGATAATTTCCCCTTGCCAAAAGAAAAAATATAAATTAATCCGAAGGTGAATAAAGGAACTAATCCCCCAATTGCCGGAAGCACCCGAGAAACCTCAAATAAGCGCAGGGCTTTATAAAGCCAGAAAAGAGCGCAAATAAAAAAAGTGCCTGCTAAAAGACTAAAAATAATCTGCTCAATTCCCGGTATATAAAATTTTACAAAAGGAATGATAGCAAGACACGAAATCCCCAAAACCCCAACATAAAAAGTAAAAACCTTAGGATTGGGGATAGAACCCTTTAAGAGATACTTATCGGTTAAATTAACAAAAGCTAAAATAAAATAAGCGGATATAGCAACTATTAACCAAAGCATAAGTTAGGTGTTAGGGGTTAGGGGTTAGGGGTTAGGGGTTAGGGTTGATTCTTAAGAAATAATTTGTTGAATATTAAAAACGCCGAGTTTTTTTCCTTTAATAAACCCTTGAACAGCCGCCTCGGCAAACCGACCGCTTTTTAGAGAATCAAAAATCCACTGATTCGCGTATTCTGGTTTTTCTTCTAAAATTCCGGCGTCCGTATGCAAAAGCCATTTCTTGTTAAAATCCTCCTGAGAACCGATAGGCGGAGCAATAATAATAGGAATCCCCAGGGCGCTGTAAAAAGAAAGTTCGCTCGGTTTTGTCCATAAAATATCGGTCTCTCTTAATTTTTGATTAAAAAGCGAAAAATAATCCCCTATTTTCTTCTCAAAAATTATTTCAACCCCATTGGAGATACTTTTGTTTATCACCTCATCTCTGTTCTCAGAATTTCTAACGGGATAGATATTCTCGCCAAAAAATTCTTCTAATTTAAGCTTTTTTATTTCCCCTAAAAAATATCTCTTAATTTTTTCTCTAATACCAGCGGACAAAATTACTTTAATTTTTCTCTCTCTTATTTTTTTAGCCAAACTTTTAAGGTATTTCCCGACTATCTTTTTTTGAGCGCCGGCTCCGCCAATAGAAAACATTATTGTCAAAGGGTGGCCTGATTTTTCGGGCAAAGGCCCTATCTTTTCTTCAAGCAAGGATTTATATTGGAAACGATATTTTTGAGTCGGGTCTAAATTTAAGAGCCGACGACCTAAATCCTCTTTTAAAATCTCCATTTTTTCTGTACCAATATTTTCTATTGGTAACGGATAGCCGCTAAAAAAAATATTTTCTTCTCTGACGCCGTAAAGTTTCAAACGGTTAGCAACCCAGGTATTTGGAGTAAAATATTTAATTCTGCTTTTAGCCGGCTCCAAGGGAGCCCAAGCTCTGGAAATATCGGCATCGCAGATAACGCAAAAAATATCAGAAGGATAATCAAAAATTTCAGCCATAAAGGCAGGGATAAAAAAAGTGGTAACCAAAGGCAGATTTCTTTTTTCCCGCTGTGACGAAATCCCGCTTTTAGCGGGAAATTTAGAAATCAAATCTTTTCCCCAACCCTTTTTAATAGTGGAGTAAATTCTCTTTAAGCCAAAGGTTGCTTTAGATAGGTCCCTTTTGGGATAATAACTGGAAATATTTTGGAATTTATCATAAAGCGAGAAAATAAATTCACCAATTAAAGGAACTCTTTTGAATTTTGAAACAAATTCGTAAAAATCCCGGCTTGAATCCCAAATTTCCCGGTCTTTTTTGGGAATCCCAGGATAATCATTAGCGTTAATTATTTTCCCATCCAGAGCCGCTTTAATTTCGCCTTCGGTAAATTCAAGCGGACAAGCAAATTTCCTTAAAGGAAGAGAGGTCCTCTGGTGGCCATAACCCATATTGACCGTTACTATATAAGCCCGTTTACTAGACCCAGGGTAAATTTTTTTCTTGCTAATCATATCTTTTATAAAATACATCATCAAATAAAAATTCAAGTTAGTGAATTATTATAATTCAAGTATAATTATACCTTATTTCTCAATAATCTAAAAATTTTAATTTCTCTCTTTTTTTAAGCCGGTAAACGAAAAGACCTAAAATCAAATAAGACATTATCAGCCAAATCCAATGGACATTTTCAATAGTTTTTGACGCCCAAGGCAAAGAAGAGAAAAAATCTACTATTTTGACTAAATAAGTCAATATAAACAGGCAAGGGAAAGACAAAAACCATCCCAAAACCGGCGAGATTATTCCCGCCAAAGCGAAAATAAAGCCGAAAACCATAATCCAATAAATAACCGGTATAATCAAAACATTGGCCAAGAGAGCCATAATGGATATTCTGCCAAAATTATAAACTAAAATTGGCAAGGTAAAAACTTGAGCAGCGAGCGTCATTGCTATAATTTCTTTTAAGGCAGTGAATCCCCTATTTTTTTGTAAAAAACGAGGAGTGAATTTTTTGCCGTTCAGTAAGTTTTTAAAGCTCGGCGCTAAATAAATAATTCCCATTACCGCCAGAAATGAAAGTTGAAAGCCGACATCGTCCAATAAAAGCAAAGGATTTTGAGCCAACATAAAAGCGGCTGTTATTAATATCGTCCGGGAACTAATGGATTTTCTACCGATTTTTTGGCCCAAAAGAAAAAGGCCTCCCATTATTCCCGCCCGTATTCCCGACGGTTGAGCGCCAGTCATAATAATAAAAAGAGAAATAAAAATCACTGAAAAATAAAATGCCTGGCCCCGCCACAATCCAAGGGCAAGCAACAACGACATTAAAACACTGCTCAAAATAACAATATGCATTCCGGAAACGGCGGTAATGTGTCGAACGCCAGCTACGTTCAATTTTGTCTTCAAGCTTTCTGGCATTCTGTTTTTATCTCCTAAAATCATCGCTCCTAAAATCAAATTTTGAGGAGGAGAAAGATTTTGATAAATACTCTCTCTTAATTTATTTTTAAATTGCAAAACTTTAGAATAAATTACGCGGGTTGAACCCGTGTAATTTCCTCTTTCTAAGAGTTTAATTTTCGGGTAATGGATTACAGAATAAATCCCTTCTTTTTCTAAATAATTTTTGTAATTAAAGCCGTTAAAAATTGCCGGAGTTTCTAATTTACCAGAAATTTCTAATATATCCCCGTATTGATATTTTGGATAACGCTTAACCGTTGCTAAAATTTTTCCCTTGCCTTTAATGTTTCTCGGCTTAATTACCAGCTTTACGCTCTCTTCCCTTATATCCGGCTCTTTGGCAACCGTTCCCGTTAAAACGATATTTTCTCCCGAATCATTATATGTTCTTAATTCACTGTTCATAATTCTTAATTCGGTTAGTTGCTGCCGCCAAATCCCTAAAAACAAGAAAATCAAGCAAAAGCCGATAAATACTATTTTTTTAATCTTCCAAAAAACTGAAATTAAAATTATTCCCAAAATTAAAAAAGCCAGCCCTAAGGGCTGGGAAATTACCGTTATTGAATCAAGAAAAATTCCGAAAATAAACGAGAAGCAGAAATAAAAAAATATTTTTGATTTTGTCATTTCCCGTTTACAATCTAATAATAATTTCCTACTAAAATTGACGGTCGTCAATTTTAGTAGGAAATTATACTAACCGCTAATCCTTGCAACTAACATTTAACATTGGAAATCAAACATAGAGGTCTTTAAAATCCGGTAGCAATCACTGTTATTTTTATTTCCCCTTTATTTAATTTTTCGTCCTGAATCGCCCCAAAAACTATTCTCGCCTGCGGGGAAACTTCTTGAGTAATTATTTTGGCTATTTCATCCACCTCGGAAAGACTGATATCTCTGCCTCCGGAAACATTAAAAAGCACTCCTTTCGCCCCCTTGCAAGAAATATCTAAGAGAGGGGAATTAAGCGCTTTTTTAGCCGCTTTCTCTGCCCGGTCGTCGCCTTTTGCTTTCCCTATTCCAAAAAGAGCAGAACCAGAATTTTTCATAACCGCTTTCACATCGGCAAAATCAATGTTAATTATTCCGGGAAGGACAATTAAATCAGAAATTCCCTGAACCGCCTGCCTTAAAACTTCATCGCAAAACCAAAAGGCATTTGAAACAGTGGTCTCTGTCTCCAAAACAGAAAGCAGTTTATCGTTGGAAACAGCGATCAATGTATCTACTTTCCCTCTCAATTTTTCCAAACTATCCTTGGCGATTTCCATTCGTCTAATTCCTTCAAAAGAGAACGGTTTTGTGACTATGGCGATAGTTAAAGCTCCTATTTTCTTGGCGATATCAGCAACCACTAAAGAAGCGCCTGAACCGCAGCCGCCGCCTAATCCGCAGGTAATAAAAACTAAATCCGAACCTTTTAAAACATTCTCAATTTCTTCTTCTTGTTCTTTGGCCGCTTCTCTCCCCACCTCTGGATTCATCCCAGTCCCCGACCCTTTGGTCAACTTCTTTCCGATTCTAATTTTTTTATGCGCCCTGGCTCTCTGGAGATCTTGAGCATCGGCGTTTATGGCAATCAATTCTACGCCTTTTATTTTGCATTTCATCATTCGAGAAACTGCGTTTAAACCAGAACCGCCTATTCCAACCACTTTAATTTTTGTATTCATAGAAACAGATTTAAGGTTAAAGATTAAAGATATCTCAAATCTTAAATCTTAAATTTACGGTATAAAAATACTAAATATTTTTTTTAGTTTACCTAAAATTCCTTTCCCGAAACTCGACGTATTTCCCGATCCTTCTTCTTCTGATTCCGTCCCCTCTAAAATTAAACCGCAGAGAGTGGATAAACTCGGGTCATTTTGAAAGTCAGGAAATAAATTTGAAGTTCCTATCCTGCAAGGAAGTTTGAAGTCCTTTTTAGCCAAATTTTTTATACCTGGCAATTTTGCTCCGCCACCGGTTAAAACTATACCGGCGGGAAGCAATTTCTGACGGGATATTTTTTTCAACTCTTTTGAAGCAAGGCCAAAAATCTCGGAAACTCTTGCTCCAATAATGTCTCTTAATATTTTCTTTGAAAAAACAAGCGGTTCCTCTTCTCCAATCCTATCGTTTTCAATCAACGACGAAGAACCAATTTTTATTTTTTTCTCTTCTTTATTTTTTCCTTCACTTTTAGAAGAAAGCCGGCAATCTCCAAATTCCAACTTGATTCTCTCGGCAGTGTCAATATCTGTTTTAAGGCAAATAGCTAAATCGTTGGTAATATTGGCTGAACCAACCGGAAAAACGGCGACGTGGATCAAATTTTCTTCCTCAAAAACAGCTAAGCTCGTAGTTCCGGCCCCTATATCTAAAACACAAGTTCCTAATTCTTTTTCTTTGGGAGTTAAAACTGCCCGCGAGCTGGCCAAGGAAACGGGAATTAAGGAATTCAACTGAAAATCGGAATCTGAAATGGCCTGGTTCAAGTTTCTTATGTAGGGAGAAAAACCGCAGAGAGCCAGCGCGTCCGTTTCTAATCTCACGCCCTGCATTCCGACCGGTTGTTTTATCCCTCCCTCGCCATCAACTATAAAATCTTTTGGAAAAACCTCAATAATCTCTTTATTATGAGAAGAAAGAGAAATGGTCCGGGCCGCTTGGAGAACTCTTTCAACGTCTTCTTCTGAAATTTTTTGGTCAGCCCTGGAAACAGAAACTAAACCTCGCGAAGAAATAGAAAATAAGTGCCCTCCCCCGATATTCGCATAAACACTGTTTATTTTCCCGCCAAAATCTTGCTCAATTTTTTCTTTTAAAGAAGAAATTATTTCTGACACTTTAGAAATATCAATTACCACTCCCTTTCTCACTCCGAACGAAATTTCTTCTTCTTTTGCCAAAACTTCAAAACTTTCCTCTTCCGGTTTTTTAGAAACCGCAAGTATCTTTATAGAGCCGGAACCAATATCTAAAGCGGTGATAATATGAGTCCTCATAATAAAATTAAAAATTAAAACGCAAAATAACAGTATGAATTACCTAATTAACCTAATTACTCTAATTGACCCTAAATGGGTGAGCCCATCGGGCTATAGCCCTAAACAAATCCCCGGGTACCCGCAAAGCGAGCGCAATGACCAAATACCAAATCTCAATAATTATTTTTTTTTGGGATTTGGGATTTTGGTCATTGGTCATTGTTTAGAAATTAGGTTAATTAGGTTAATTAGAAATTTTCTCACATTTTATTTTTCAAGAAACACCTGCCCAAAATATTTTTCTTCTTTTTCTTCCATTTCCTTGGCTTTGTTTCCGCCTTTTTCGTGCTCGTATCCTAAAAGATGCAATATCCCATGAATTAAAACCCGAGCCGATTCTTTCTTGAAAGTCAAACTATATTTTTTAGCATTTTTTTTAACTTTTTGAAGGCAAATAATTACTTCTCCTATCCTCAATTCCTTTTCAGGAATAACCGGAAATTTTCGGCTTCGGCCAAAAGCAAGCACGTCTGTTGATTTGTCTTTGCTCCGATATTTTTTATTTAATTTTCTTATTCTCTTCTCGCCAACAAAAGCAATAGACAGATTTTTTTTCTTTTTATTTTCGCCAGCCAAAACTTTTTTGGCAACTTTCTCTAAAAATTTCCTTTCAATAACGACTGTTGTAAGATTATTAATCTCAACCATGCCTTAACGCCTGTAAGATCGACGCTTCACTTTTTTTGTCTGTCCTAACTTCTCTAATCTCTGGTATTCTTTCTTTAAATGCTCTCTTCTTAAAGCAGCTTTTTTTTTCATCTGATTGCTTTTTGTTTTTTTCTGAAAACGATTTTTCCTGGCCTGAATTAAAATCCCGCTTTGTTTTACTCTTTTCGAAAAGCGACGGACTAAATTTTGAGATGTTTCCCTTTCTGTTTTTTTAATTTCTAAAGACATAATTTTTTAATTTTGAATTAAGAATTTTGCTCTCGCTTGCGAGGAACTTGTTCTATTTTGAATAAATTTTGAATGATTTAATTTTTAAACAAAAAAGGATTAACTCTAATTTTTAGTAAAATCTTTTCATTCATTAAAACATTAAGAATTAAGTTATTCATTCAAAATTCTTAATTCAAAATCCTTATTTGGTTTTCCTGCTAATAAATGCATATGAAGGTGGTCAATTATTTGTCCTCCTCCGCGGCCTACGTTAATTAATAATCTATATCCTTTTAATTTTTTTTCTCCGGCTATTTTCTTGGCAACTAAAATTAATCCTCCCATTAATTCCTTGTCTTCTATTTTAAGATGGTCAACCGAAAGAATGTGTTTTTTGGGGATAATTAAAATATGAATAGGCGTTTTGGGATTAATATCGTAAAAAGCAAGAAATTTACTGTCTTCATAAACAATATCTGCCGGAACTTCTTTATTTATAATTTTACAAAAAAGACAATCCATAAATATGAATAAAGAATTATGAATTATGAATTATGAATATTTTTTTATTCTTAATTCTTAATTCGCAATTCATAATTCTATTTTTTAAGTTTCTTCCTCATCACTTCCACCACCTTTTCCAGCTTAACTGTTTCCTGTCGGCCAGTTTCCATATTCCTCACAATAATTGAATTCTCTATGGCTTCTTTCTGACCTAAAATCAAAGTATATTTTGAACCGAGACGATTAGCTCTGTTTAATTGCGCTTTTAGAGAATCTCTCCCGAAAGATTCAGAAACCTTTATTTTTGCTTTTCGAAAATCTTCTAAAAGCTTTAAGCTTTTTCTCTTCGCCAAACCTCCTAACTGAGCCAAAAAAATCTGCTTCTTGCTTCCTTTGAAAATTTTTACATCCTGAATTTTCATTAAATCTATAATCCTCTCCACCCCTCCAGCCATTCCGCAGGCAGGAGTTTCCTTTCCGCCCAAGGGCTTGATTAATCTGTCGTATCTTCCTCCTCCGCCTAAGGCAATTTGGGAGGTTTCTTCGTCTTCGTCCCGGGAAAAAATTTCAAAAACTGTTTTGCTGTAATAATCCAAACCGCGAACTAAATAAGGGTCAAGATTATAAGGAATTTCAATTTCATCTAAAAATTCTAAAACTTCTTTAAAATGCAAATGGCATTCATCGCAAAGATGGTCAAGAGTTTGTGGCGCTCCGGCTTTAATCTTTTGGCAGTTTTCTTCTTTGCAGTCTAATATCCTTAATACGTTCTCCCGCAACCTCCTCTTGCAATCTCCGCACAAAGAAAATTCCCTTGATTTAAAATAGCTTGTTAAAAGTTTTTTATAATAAGGCCTGCACTGATTACATCCGATGCTGTTTACTTTCACGAACAAGTTTTTCAATTTAAGTTCCTTTAAAATAACATAGAGAATCTGAATAATTTGAGCGTCTGCAACCGAATTACTTTCTCCTAAGATCTCAAAGCCAAATTGCCAAAACTGACGATATTTTTTAAGTTGAGGTTTTTCATAGCGAAAAAATGGTCCAAAATACCAAAGTTTTACCGGCTGAGGCCAATTTTTCATCCCATTTTCAATATAGGCTCTCGCTACCGGAGCCGTACCTTCCGGCCTTAAGCTTAAATAATCCCCTCCTTTGGTTTTTAAACTGTACATCTCTTTCTTGACAATATCAGTCGCCAAACCGATTCCTTTTGAAAAAAGCTCTGTTTCCTCAAGAATTGGAGTGTCAATCTTTTCAAATCCATAAAAATCAGCCGCGCTAGAAACTACTTCGTAAATTTTTCGGTAATAATCCTGCGCTTCCGGCAACACATCGTGCATTCCTTTGGGACTGTGAAATTTCAACTTTTTCATATTTAGATTAAAGATTTAAGATTTAAGAATCTTAGTTTACAACTTACAACTTACAACTTAAATCTTTAAACTAATGGACTGTGGGATACGAGCCAGAGTCAATTTAGAAGCGAAAGAATGGGTTAAGTTAGAGGAACGAAGACGAAGAGGTATTAAGAATTAATACCTTGAGGAGGAGTGACGAA
>CAYLWZ010000007.1:0-29528 GCA_964387825.1 uncultured Candidatus Saccharibacteria bacterium | reverse complement strand
TGGCTGAGTATGTTCCTTTTTCTGGTACCTGAGCAGTTCCTGTCTTTCCGGCAATATAATATCCGGGAATTTTGGCTCTTCTCGTATAAGGGCCGTTTTTCACCACACTAACCATCATTGCCGTAAGCTGAGAAATTGTTTTCTTTGAGATAATCTCTTCCGAAGATATCTCAGGTTCAGTTTCAGTCACTTTGCTTTCTTTTAAAATCTTTTCAACTACATAGGGACGAACCAATTTTCCTCCGTTTGCTATGGCGGAAAAAGCCCTTACTAATTGAATAGGAGTTATTTCAATTCCCTGACCAAAAGAAGCAGTGGCAAAATTTATCTCATAACCTTTTTTAAATTCTTTGTTTTCAGAAAACTCTTCTCCTTGTAAGTCAATACCGGTAGGTTTAAAAAATTCAAAGCGATTAAGATAATCTAAAAATAATTCGTGGCCCAATTGTTTCTCGGCAAAAACTGCACCGCTATTAATTGATTTTTCCAAAACATTAGTCATTGTTTGTTCCCCAAAAGCTCTTTGGTCGTAATTATAGATAATATTTTTTCCTATATTCACCTGCCCAGTATCAATATAGGTTGTTTGGGAAGTAATTTTATCTTGGTCTAAGGCGGCGGCCATAGTTATCGGCTTGAAAATAGACCCCGGCTCAAAAAGTTTTTGGGTTGCCGAGTTTTGAAAAATTCCGAAATTATCTATATCTGAATAATTATTCGGGTCAAAATTGGGAAAATCCGCCAAAGCTAAGATTTTTCCCGAATTCGGGTCCGCAACTATAATTTGCCCGCTCTCAATATCAAAATTATCCTTCGCCTGCTCTAACAATTTCTCCGCCATAAACTGAATATTGTAATCAATAGTCAAAAAAATATCAGCCCCTTTGTCAAGCTTTAAGTCAGAATTTATCCCGTCTTTGGAAACGCCTTCTTTCCCTTGAAGTAAGCCGTCAAAATAACCCTCAATCCCGTATTGTCCCTTTCCATCCCTGCTCAAAAATCCAATGAGATGAGAGGCTATATTATTTTGAGGATAATACCTTGCTGTCTCTTCTCCGAAATAAACGCCAGCCAGATTTTCTCTCAAAATTCTCTCTTTTTCCTCTTTTGTAAGGTCTCTTTTTATTTTTTCAAATAAATTATTTTTTTTAATTTTTTCTAAAACAGAATTTTCGTCCAAATTAAGAATCTGAGAAAGAACTTTTGCCGTTTCCTCCTTGTCTTTATCTTCAATCTTCCGGGGAGAAACAAATAAATAATCTTTTTTAACATTTGTCGCCAGTACCTTTCCTTCTTTAAAAAAAACTTCTCCTCTCTCTCCTTTTAAGGTTTGAAAATCACCCTGCTGCCCCTGAGCCATCGCCATATAATAATCGTGTTTAACAAACTGAATAAAAATCAAGCGACTGATAATAGCCGCTCCAGATAAAATAAATATAAAAAAGATTAAGTTAAGACGCCAATGTTTCGGCATTTTGACATTTCAGCGTTAAAATAGATTATTGTTTATTATTTTGCCACAAACTGAGTGTCTAAAATCTGGATATAATGAATTTTATCAACTTTTTCAAAATTCCTTCCGCCGGACTGGACCTGCTCTTCTAATAACCCGACAATATTATTTAAAGAATTCGTCTGAATAGAACTAATTATCAAATTCTGATTTTCTTTTAAGGATTGAATTAATTGGTTTTCGTATCGCTGAAATAAATATTTTTCCCTCGCTTCAACGTTGGCTTGAAAAATATAGAAAATTGAAAGAATGATTATTAACAAAAAAGCTCCTCCAAAACAAAATTTCCGTAAAACGAATTTTCCTTTAAAAAACAACTTCTTCTTTAAAGCAAACGGTTGATTTAATGTTAAGGTATTGTTCATATGTCGGGGACAAAGAACAGAGAACAGAGAACAGTTAAATTTGTTCATTGTTCATTGTTCATTGTTCATTGTTTATTGTTTTATTGCTGCTCGCTTACCTAAATTTTGTCTTCAAAATTTTTGGCAGGCTCGAAGTTTTGCGCTTCGGCTGCGATGATTAATTTTAATTTCTTCAGAATTAGGTGTTATTGGTTTTTTGGTTAAAACTTTTAATAGTTTTTTCTTAGATTCATCCTTAAGAAAATTTTTAACAATTCTATCTTCTAACGAATGGAAAGAAATAACTACAATCCTTCCTTTTTTTGCCAAAACTTCTAATGTTTGCGGCAAAACCTTCTTTAAATTATTCAACTCATCATTGACAGTAATTCTTAGGGCCTGAAATGTCCTGGTGGCAAAGTGAATTTTTCCGTACAGGTATTTTGAAGGTATTGTTTTTTTAATAACTTCTACGAGCTGAAAAGTGGTTTCTATCTGTTTTTCTTTTCTTTCTTCGCAAATTTTTTTAGCAATTCGGCTTGAAAATTTCTCTTCGCCATATTCTCTAAAAATTTTCTCTAATTCTTCTTCTGGCCAATGATTAATAATTTCTCCTGCTGTTAAAAGATTGTTCTCTGTTTGCTGTTTGCTATCCGCTGTTTTAAAACGCATATCTAATGGTTCATTTCTCAAAAACGAGAATCCCCTGCCCGATTTTTCTAAATGCCAGCTTGACATCCCAAGGTCAAATAATATTCCGTTGATTGGCCTAAAATTATTTTTTTTAACAACTTTTTCTAAATTAATATATGAATCATTTACCAAAACTATTCTTTTATACAACCCCTCGCTTGCGAGTTTTAATCTATTTTTTTTTATAATTTCAGGGTCTAATTCTATTCCTAAAATTTTCCCATTGGGCTTATTTTTTTCCAAAATAGCGGCAGTGTAACCCATTCCGCCAATTGTAGCGTCCACAAAATTTTCATTTCGTCCCGGGTTTAAATACAGCAAAACTTCTTTTTGAAGAACCGGAGTATGAATCATTGATATTAAGAATTTTGAATTTTGAATGAATGACTTAATTTTTAATTTTTTAATAATTAAAACTTTGTTTAAAAATTAGATAATTAAATCATTAGGGGTTTATTAAAAATTCAAAATTCAAAATTCAAAATTATTTATCTATATTCCCAATTCCCCAAGAGTGGAAACAAGATTATCCATCTCTTTTTCACTTTCTTTCTTATAGGTCTCCCAGTTTCGGCTGTCCCAAATTTCCAATCTGTTTGACAATCCGGAAATTATTACCTCTTTTTTTAAACCAGCATATTTTTTTAAATAATCGGGAATAAGGATTCTTCCAATTTTGTCTAACCTCACTGACATTGCGCCAGCTAATTTAATTCTGACAAATCTTCGCGCCTCGTCGCGGCTAATCGGTAACTTTGACAGCTTGTCCGCTATTTTCATCCACTCCTTTTCAGTATAAACAACCAAACATTTATTTGTTTCTTTGGTTATGACAACCGTTTTTCCCAGCTCCCTTCTAAATTTAACCGGAAGAGCCAGTCGTTTTTTAGTATCAATTGTATGTTTGTATTCTCCGGTTAATAACATAATTGGCGCTTAGGTATTAATTATTAGATATAAAGTTATCCACAGACAATGGAAGTTATCCCCATAGTTTTCCACAATTATCCATTACATATTCTTTATACACCACTTTATAGGTCAGAGTCAACCCCACTTTTCCACAGGGCAACCACAGAGGGACAGTCAAGGGACAGTCCCTTGACTGTCCCTTGACTGTCCCTATATTTTCTTGTCCCTAACGAGATTTGGATTTAAAAGCAAAAACCCGGCTTTGCCGGGTTTTTGCTTTTCAAGAACTTGCTTTCAAAAATTTCTTTTCCTTAACTAAGGCGTCAGCGGCATAACGGAAGAAGATTCTTGAGATTCAGCGGGAAACTGAAATTTATTGAATAATTCTGACAACACTTCGTCTAAATCTAAAAATTTATCTGGCATCCCTATATTCATCGTTTCGTTAAAATTAGACAAATTAAGGTCTGAACTTATTGTTATTTTATCATTTGTTCCTTCGTTAAAAACGCTCGCCTCTATTTCTTTCTCTATTTTAACCCGGTAAAGAAAGAAATCTTTTTTGCCAATCCAGACTTCAATGTCTAACCCGCCAGTTTTTTCCAAAAATTTATCAATTTCCTGCGTTAATTTATCCATATTGTCTGTTCCTAATCCTTCCAGCGCGTCTTCTGGGTTTCTCCCGGAGGATTCTATCGCAATACTAAATAATTCCGGTATCACTTCTTTTATTTTCTCCCTGTCCAAAGAAAGAAGATAATGATAAGCTTTTTCTCCCCGAACTTCCTCGTCAGGCATTCTCTTTTTAACATTGTAAATCTTTTTCTCTTCAAAAAGTTTTTTCACTCTTTCGTTTATCTTTTCTTGTTGTTCTTTTGACAGTTCTATAGCTATTCCGAAATTTTCCATTACCTTTTTGTCTAATTTAATCCATTGCCCTATAAATTTATTTTCGTCAATACCGAATAAATTTAGATAAAAACCAAACCCGCCGGGTAAGCCTAACTTATCTAATTTAAAATAAAAATTATCTTTTATTGTTTTTATTTGCCCGATGAGAGATAAACTCAAGCCTTCTTTTTCATTATTAATTCGGAAATCAAAATTCATTTTTTCTTTAGGGTTTTGGGAATCGGTGATGTCTGAATCGCCATTAAGATTTATTAATATCTTTCCCGGTTCTTCTCCAATTTCGTTGATATCTATTTTTATATCAGAATGATAGGTTTTCATTTCTCCTATCTTTTCCGCCATTTTAGCAATTACTTTTTCCGGACTAGGACTAAAAGGGTTCCAAAGAGGGTCCCAAATATGAGCGCCAAGGACAACTCCCGCTCCAACTATTACTAACCCAACTGTACCAACAACAATTTTCATCGCAAAACCTAAAGGACTTTTCGCCGGAGCCGTATGGACAGAAGGAGGCGAAGAATTTACGCCGGGACCATTAATTGGATTTTCTCTTTCATTCATAATTATTTTATTTTTTCAAGTTTTTATATTCGACCTTTACCTTTGCTCTATCACTTTTAGGAAGCAGGATTAATTAATGATTAACTTAAAATTATCGGGGTCAACTTCTACTTTCTGGCCTCTTTTTAATTCCCCGGAAAGCAATCCCGCGGCTAAAACATTTTCCACCTTGTCCTGGACGACCCTTCTCATTTCCCTGGCTCCAAAAACGGGATTATATCCTAATTCCGCCATTTTTTCCTTAATTTTTTGGGTAACAACAAGCTCAATTCCTTTTTTTTGGAGATTCTTTTTCAGTTTCTCTAACATAAGATGAGCAATATCCAAAAGATTTTTCCTGCTCAAAGGTTTAAAAACGACAAAAGCGTCAAAACGATTAATAAATTCCGGCCGAAAAATTCTTTTCTGGAAAAGTTCGTCTAAAAGTTTTTGTTTCACTTCCGACCAATTCACCCCGTTAAATTGCTTCGCACCTCCGCTTTTAGCGGAGGATTTAACTGGGTAAATTTTACTTTTCAAGGCCTTTAAAATTATTTGATAGCCGGCATTGCCGGTGGCAATAACTATCGTATTTCTGAAATCAACTTTTCTTCCCATTCCGTCAGTTAAATATCCTTCATCCAATACTTGAAGAAATAAATTTAGAATATTAGGATGAGATTTTTCTATTTCATCTAAAAGTATCAAAGAAAAAGGATTTTCCCTTACCTCGGTAGTCAAAATACCTTCCTGGTCAAAAGAGCCAATCAATCTTTGGATATCTTTGACGTCCTGGAATTCAGACATATCTAATCTTATCATTTTATTCTCTGAGCCGAAATATGATTCTGCCAGCGCTTTTGAAGTTTCTGTTTTTCCCACTCCGGTAGGACCCAAAAATAGAAAAGCGCCCATCGGTCCTTTTCTGATAGCAACCTCTGACCTTGCTCTTCTCAAAGAGGTAGCAATATCTTTTACCGCCTCTTCCTGATTTATAACCCTCTGATGGATAAGATTTTCTAAATTAAGAAGAACTCTCTTTTCTTCTTCTTTTATTTCGCCTACCGGTATTTCGGTTTTTTCGGTAATAATTTTTGCTACATGCTTTGGCAAAACTATCTTATCCTTGGTTGAGTCCGCAACATAAACCGTTACTGCGTCCAAAACGTCTATAGCTTTCTCAGGAAAAGGAAGAGACGAGAAATAACGTTCGGAAAAATTAACTATCTGGCGAAGAGCTGGATAAGAAATAAAAATTTTATATTTTTCTTCGTAAATAAAAGTCAGATATTCCAAAAGAATAAGAGTGTTCCTTTTGGAAATGCCCGAAATTTCTACTTTCTTAAAAAGAGTTAGAATGGACGGATTTTTCTCAATATACCTATGAAGTCCCTGGTAAGTGGTAATGGCTATAACCTGGAATTGGGGGAAGCGCAAATAGGAAGCGATGATGCCGGAAATGTCAATCGTCCCCGCTCTAGACGGCTGGCCGATATAATTATGAAATTCGTCAATCAGTAAAATAACATTTCCCGCTTTAACTATCTCCTGAAAAATTATGCCTAAAACAGCTTCCACTTCTTCTACGGTTTCAATTTGGGTAAGCAAAGCGGGCACATCTAATTCAACTACTCTCTTATAATTTACTCCTGGCAAGCTCCGGCCCAATAAACTTTCTTGAACCAATGCATAAACTATGCTTCTCTTCCCTGTCCCCGGTTCTCCTACTATTAAAACATTATTAATTTCTGTTTTTGATAAAATTCTTTCTGCCATTTTAAGCTCATTTTCATGGCCGACAAACTCTAAATCTTTTTTTCTAAGCGACTCTGTCAAATCCTGCGAATACTTATCTAAAGTTATCGTATAACCGGCCGTCCAACCTTTGGCTAAAGTTCCTTTCTTGGCTAAATTTCCGTATTCCCAAAATCTTTTTCTCTCTTTGGACTTTCTTTTTATATTCTCAAGCCAATCGGCTAAATTCTCTACATCTCCCTCTTCAAGCTTATTGTTAATTAAAATTCTTTTGAAAACCGGGTCCTTTTTTGCCAGAGCGGATAATATATCGCCGGGCTCAATTCTAAAATGGTTTTTTTCTTTGGCTATTTTCAACGATTCAAAAATAATATTTTCAAAATTTTCAGAAATTTCAGGAAAAGAACTTTTTGAAACCGAAAAGCTTTTAATTTCCTCTCTTACGTCCTTCTGAACTTTTTTAAAATCCAAAAGAAGACGGGAAAAGACAAACTTTAATTCTGGATTTTCTTTTAAGAGAAAATAGAAAAGATGAGTTGAAACAACCTCGGGAGCGCGGCAGGACCTTAAAGATTTAGCAGCCGCTTTCGCCGCTCCAAAACTTAAAAACTGGGCTAAATTATACTTCTCTGGATTTAATACCGCTTCATTGATAAGTTTTGCTTGTCCGCCGTAGCTCAAAGAGCAAAGGCGGGGTCTTTTAGCTTTTAATTCAAAAAAAGCTCCTTTTATTCGGACGGATAAATAACAAACGAAAAAAATTATTGAAAGTCCGAGTAATTTCTTGGATGTTTCTTGAGAAAAATTTTCCGGCGCAAAACCGTAAAGAAACACCAAAAAGACAATAATAAATAAAACTAAAAACAATACTTTCAAAAACTTAGCGAATCTAAAAATCGGAAATCTTTCCCATTTCACCGTTTGATAAATCGCCGTTTTTTTTATGTCAAACATTTACCGTAAAACATGAAACATGAAATATGAAACATGAAGTAAAATTATCAAAAAATTAATGTCAAGCCAAATAAGAAACCCACTAACAACAAAACCGGCAATAAAAGCCAGCCAATAAATATTATCGCTCCAGCGACAATTATTAGAACTTCTACAAAAAAGCCGAGAGCTATGAAAAAACTTCTCAGAACAGCCCCGATAATCCGGGACATTGCGTTAGATATAAATGCCTCAAAATTCCTCTTTATCTCAAATAGTTTTCCGTAATTATAAGAGTATCGCCGCCAGGGAGAAACAAACGTTCTTAAAAGAATTGGAACTGAAAAATAATTTAAATTAAACAAAAGAAAATTCCGCCACCCCTTGAGGATGCCTTTCGGCATATCAATAAATTGCCAAGCTAACGCCTGTAAAAAAATATTCATCGGACATTAATTATAATTTATTATACTATATCTGATAGAAAACAAAAAGCTCGCTTTTTGACACGAGCTTTTTGTTTTCTGTGGGCTTGACCCGATTTGAACGGGTGACCTTTGTAATGTGCCCCGTTAGATTTTTTATGGGTGGTACAGGATTTGAAGGAGTTGCCCCGCCTGCTTCGCTATGCGAAGCATTGCGGGCAGACCGAAGGCATTGCCTCCCCCGCCTGCGGCGGGGTCGCAATTCGGGGAACAGGTTCTCGCCACATACACAAATATAAATTTATAAGTATTTCCAATACTTAAAATTATATGGGTGGTACAGGATTTGAACCTGTGACCCTTGCAATGTGAATGCAATGCTCTGCCACTGAGCTAACCACCCTTACTTCGGGGTGAAAATGCAATGCTCTAACCAACTGAGCTACGAGCCCAAAATTGCCGACCAGCCCAATATATTCTATAATGAGAGTGTTGAATAATATTTTTCGTAGTAGAAAGGATATTGTTCAACACTCTCATAATAATAAATAGATTACAAATATGCAAATTTTTGAATTACATTTCAACCCAAAACTGAGAGAGGAACAAATCTTTGACAGTTTTATCTATGAGCCGGAGAATATCTACGAAAGAAGATTAGGGGGCTTATATATAGTAGGAGAAATTCGGAACGCCTTGCCAAAAAGCGAAATATTTCTAAACAATCTCGCCCGGGCTATTAAAAAAAATTATTACACTTTCTCTGCCGGGTCTCCGGAAAAATCCCTTTCCAAATCCTTAAAAAAAGCTAATGATTTTTTGTCAGAAGAGGTAAAAAATAATAACGTTAGCTGGCTGGGAAATTTAAACTTTGCCGCCTTTGCGTTAAATAATCTCAAGCTATCTTTTTCCAAAACCGGCAACTTAAAAATTTTGCTAATCAGAGGAGGACAAATAAACGATATCAGCAAGAATTTGAACCTTCAAGATATTGAACCTTATCCCTTAAAGATTTTTTTTAATGTGATTTCGGGAAAACTGGCCCAAAATGATATAATTTTGGTCTTAACTAAAGAAATCTTTGAGTTCTTTTCCGCGGAGAATACGCTAACCAAAATCGCCAAAAGAGCCCAACAAAAGGAGATTAACGAAAAAACCATCAAAGAGATATTTCCTCCGTCTCTTTTTAATAAAGGCAATGGCTCAAAAATTTCCGGCATTTGCCTCTTAGCAGTTATAAAAGAAAATGTAAAACAGGCGGGGAAAGTTAAATTTTTGTCCGAAAAAGAAAAAAAAGCAAAAAAAATCAGCTTTCAGCAAGAAAAGAAATTTTCCTTAAAGCAAACTTTTCGCCCTCTTTTAAAACTTTTTCGCCGGATAAGAAAAATAAACCCCGTTAGAGATTCTGGGGACAGAGATAAATTAAAGAAAAAAGGTATCTCTCCTCTCAAACTGTTCAAGGGCAGTTTTTGGAATAATAACAGATTTGTTAAATTTTTTAGAAAAGGCATAAAAAGCAAAAAAAATCTTAAAATAGACCTGTTGAAAAAAATAAAGCTCCGACCATCTGTTATTTTCAGGAAAAAAGGTTTAATTAAGAGAATTAAGATAAAATCTGTAGAAAGTATAGAAACAGCCAAATCTCCAAACATTAAAAAGATATTGATTCTGATTTTTATATTAAGCCTGTTTCTATTTTTCGGTTTTCTCATTTTTAAAAGAACGGAACTTAAAAAAGAGAATGAAGTTAAGGCGCTGCTAAGCGAGGTTCAGGAAAAAATTGATCAGGCAAATAATTTTCTGATTTTCAAGAACGAAGAAAAAGCCAATTCTCTTTTAGAAGATGCTTGGCGGGAAATCTTGCCATTGTCTGAGAAAAAAAGCTCTTTGGAAACTGATATTTCATCTTTAAAACAAACTGTTGAAAAAAAATTAAAAGATTTAAACAAATTAGAAGTAATTGAAAACCCTGAAACCGCGGAAAAAACAGACCCGAATTTATTTTCTTATCCCTCTCCTTCTCTCGTCAAACCGCCTTCTTTTGAATTTAATTTTGATTTATCCGCTTCTTATCTTTCTAATATTTATTTTTTGGATAAAAAGACCTGCCAGATTATCAAATATTCCCGTTTGTCTCAATCGCAATGGAGCGTCCCCAAAAAATGGATGGAGGGTAACAGCCATTGTTCCAATCCGAAATCAATGGCCGTTGACGGTTCGGTCTGGCTGTTGGAAGAAGACAACTCTATTTCCCGCTATTATATCGGAGATTATAAAGAAACAATTAATATCAATCTTTTTCCGTCCATAAAGAATATTACCAAAATAAAAACTGCGGGTAATGTCCCCTATCTCTACTTGCTGGAACCGGTCCAAAAGCGAATAATCATTACTGACAAGGCTGGAAAAATCATCAAGCAATTCCAAAGCGAGAAGTTTGACAACTTAAAAGATTTCGCTTTCTCCAAAGACGGAAAAATAATTTATCTTTTAAACGGACTAAAAATTTATCAGATAAAATTGTAAAATTAAAAAAACAACGGAGAACAGTTCTTCGTTGTTTTTTGTTCTCCGTTGTTATTCAACTAAAACAAACTATTTTTCTTTTCGGCGTCTTTTTGACAGGAAATAAAGTAAATATACTAATATCCCTAAAATTATTATTCCGACAAGAATTTCCACTAATATATTGCCTGTGCCAAGAGAAAAGATATTGCCTATCGCCGCCAAAAATAATCCACTATTTGTGGCAGCAGGCGCGGTTTCAGCAGGTGTCTTAGCCGCCAAAATACATTGAGAGTCGTTTATACACTGTGTTTGCTCTTCAATATCGCAACTTGTTGGATTACAACTCCGAGTTCTAATTTGCGCCATCTGAGTGTCTGAACATTCTCCTTCTCCGCAAGATTCGTTCTGCCAAGAATTCCAATTATCACAACTACAAGAGATAACGTTATTAGAAGGCGATTCAGTCCCAGTAACAGTTGACGGCATTACAATTTCATAATTTCCACCAACAGAAGCAGAAGAAATTGAAACTCCTTCGCCAATAATATCAACTTTTCTAAAATTAGTGGTTGCTTCGCCAACCGACAACGCTTTCACTCTAACGGTAAACAGCGTCTTTTCTTGAGTCGCGCAACCGGGGATTCCAAGTAAAAAAGAAAGGTTATTATTGAAAGACGGCGAGGTTTGAGGAGTTATATTCTCCCCTAAATTTATTTTTTGAAGAGAGAGTTTGGATAATAGTAATTGTCCCTCAACCGCGCAAACTTTTTGTCCGGCCGGATTAATTTTAACAACGATATCAAATACGCTGTTCATAGTTTTGCTTGTCGCCGCCGGTGAAACATATAAAGAAGGTTCGGCCGCTTTAATACCCCAGCCGAAAATTGTTATCGCAATAACCGTTAAAATTAAAATTGTTATTTTATTTTTACTCATAGTTTTACTTAGTCCAATTAACCATTAATAAGGCAAAATCATATTTATCCACTTTGCCGTTTTTATTTAAGTCAGATGGAATATTTAATCCGCTTTTTCCCCACTCGGACATCATTAAGGCAAAATCATATTTATCCACTTTGCCGTTGTCGTTGATATCGCCTTTTATCTGCGTAATTAAAGTAGTAAACGTCTTATCTGTATAACTGCCGACATTTCCGGCCGAATCTTTTGATTTTACTTGAAAATGATAAGTTGTTGAAGGAGAAAGATCGCTTACAGTAATTGAGTGGTCGGTAATATAAGTTGCTGTTTTCATTTCCTTGCCATAATCAGTGCTCACTCCATAAGCAATCCAGGAGATAGACGTCTCGTTTGTTTTCCAGGTGATTATTGCGCCTGTTCTTCCAACTTCAACGTTAACATCGCTGATTGATGGAGCGTTGTTGCTACCGCCGCCGCCGCCACTAGTTGTAACCAGTGCGGGAGGAGAACCCAATACTATGTAAGGCGTGTGGGCAGAAGGAATGCTAAAAGTAATCGTATTAGCAACTGTATCTATCACAGGAACAGGAGAATCTATCAATCGCCAAACATCGTTGACAAATTTATAAGGGGCAATAGTACTCTCATCAATTCCGGTATCATCATATTTCATCGTCACTTCAATATTTATATCCTCACCGATAATGTTAATCTCATAACCATTTAACACCGTTTGACCGGACATAACAGCCATGCCGCCGGTATAAGTTAAAAGCTTTTTCACCTCGCTAATCACCGCATTCGTGCTGTTGGGAGAAGATAATTCAATATTCAAACTATCCCCCATTTTAATGATTGTTGGATTTCCTGGAATAACGGCCACGGTAGTTGTGGAAATAACATCATCTGCGCCTTTTGTAATCGTGTCCGATTGAACATTTGGCAGAGCAAAATTTAATCTTTTAGAAGCGCCCTTTTCAAAAGTTTTTGTTTCACCTGTATCCAAACCATTAACAAAGAAACTCATCTCCGGTTCTTGGAGGCCCCTGTCTCCATTTGGATCAGTCACAAAACACAAAATAGGATTGTAGCCATATTCCCCATTCCCATTTTTTACCGGACATTCAGCGACAATTTCTCCGTTGATTTTTGCTTGCACCATCGTCCCATCCGGCGCTGTCGCGCCATCAGCAAAACTAACAGTCCCGTAAAACTGGTTAGGAATGCCCGGAGCCGCCAAAGCAAAGGCCGGAAAAATCAATGCAGATACAATTAAAAATTTCTTAATAAACGATTGCATAGTTTATTATTTTATCCTAAACAATAACACAAATTAATAGTCTTGTCAACTAAAATCTGTGTTATTATAATGCTGTTTACTTCAATGCCGTTACTTTGTATTTCCAAAGCTGTATTTCACCGAGTTCTTCATAAATATCCAATAGCCTATACCGGGTTCCATTGTGTAAATTGGCGTTATCGGCTCCAACGTACCCTTCTTAAAAGTGATTAAATCATTCCCGTTACCACTCCAAGCGTCATCAAGTTTAGACAAAGCATACTCTATTTCCATACTTTCTGTGTTAGGAAGTTGATAATATCCTATTAAGTTCCATCCATCTCCTAATTGTACTTGAGGTAAAGAAGAAGGCATTTGGTCGCTGCCAGAAGGAACTAACTGTTCATAAAGCGTTCCGCTTCCCGTTAAAAAAGGACTATCTTCTGCGTTAACCCAATATCCATACCCTGCTTCTATTGAAGATATGCTATCATTATCTTCTCTATCTGGAGTGTAAACAGACCATTCTTTTTTAACTGCATCGTATGTCCATATGCCGTTTATCTGACCATTCGCGCTTTCCAATGTTTCTTCAACATCTTGCCAAGTGGTAGGCGTGACCGGGAATGAAATTAAGTTCCAGCCGGAAGAAAGGGAGATTTCATAGTGGGTAGCAGTAGTAAATATCCATGGATTATCAGAATAATTATACGGGGAAGAAGGCGAGAGTTCATTTCCCGACATATCAATAATCCCGCTAAAGGTAATGGTATATTCTGCGTTAGAATCAAATTTATTTCCTGTTGGCGTAAATACAAGTTTGTAATCATTATCTATGTCAGTATATCCTGCGTCTCCTTCTATTGAATTGCTATCTTTGTTAATAACAGAAATACAACTCGTCCATTCACCATTAGAGCATTGAACTGGATCATTAAAGAATACTTCTATATTTGTGGCAGGATCTATTCCTACTGAAGACGGAGTCGGCATACCGTCAATTATATACGGCGCATCATTATCTGGGGTACAACTATCATCTGCAGACCAGGGCCGATAATCAACATTGTCACTTATCTTTGAAGTAATAGTTATTTCATCTGTAGTCCCCCACCAGTTATTGATAGCATTAACCTCTACTCCAGCTAAATTCTCTAAGCCGACTGTGTTGCTATAAATCTTATTCGCATTGATGGAAATTCCTGAAGTGTCGAACGAAATGAAAGATTCGTCTTCAATAACTATTCCTGTCTCACTGTCATACAAATTATTATTGCTAACAATAACATTGACACCTATGATACTTAAGGCGAAATAATCCGCATTAACGATATTATTTCCTGAAACAGTTATATCTTTCGCGAAAATCTCCAGACCGAAGTCAGAATCCTCTACAATGTTGTTCTCCACTATTCCACCAGTATTAAGGTAAATTAAACCGTGCGTATTTCTACTTCCACCGAAGGTTATACCGCCACCACCTACAATCTTATTTCCAATCACATTGATATTATCTGATGTATAGGTATATATCGCTCCTCCAAATTTCCCAAGCTGATAGTCGCCACACAAATGAGCTTCATTATTTTGTATTACAGAATCTGCTGAATTAGAAAGACTAAAGGCGTTTCCCCCGCTGTCCGACTCTGCACTATGGTAACCATAGTTATACTCAATAACTGCGTCAGTAACTCCCTTAAGTTGGATAAGCTCGTCACAGTTATCCACGATATTATAGCCGGTAGCCGTCAGTATGTTGTACTTAATAGTCGTACCAACCCAACTGTCAGGCTCCTGTTTAACAAGATCTTTATTGAGGTTTACAACACCCTCTTCATAGTAAGGAGTGATGGTAAAGCCGTTGATCGTCACGTTGTTGGCTTCAATCTTTATCGGATTAAGAGCAAGAGTATCAGTCGTATACATTTTCTGAATAATTGACTCTGCGCCGGTACGACCATTATTCATGGGTCGTGGATCAACATCAGCCTGTGCCCCCAGTAAGGTTAAGCCATTCACATTGACGTTTAATAGTTCATTATAAGTTCCCGCCGCGACATTAACCGTTGCGTCAGCACTGGCGGCAGTAATTGCATCCTGAATCAATAAGCCCTCTACTACTTCCCAATGTCCATTTTCCATATTGCGAATCGTAAGATCGCTGAAATCAGCTGAACCAGCTAGTCCTTGAGCAATTGTAACTGCGTCGTCTTCTTGCATCAGTATATAATTCTTGAGGCCATCTGAACGTAAACCGTAAACTACACGATTATAATCTGACGGAACAATTACATCTGCTTCCGCGTTATACAAAGCATCGCCGCTATCTGCTGTACTGTAAGTTATAACTTCCGTTGTGTTATAATCGGCTCCGTTCGGCTGAATGGTTATTACGCCATTTCCTCCGCTTAAGTTTAGGGTGCCACTAAAAACAATGCCTGTTGTCTCTTGAGCTGATTGGTTTGAAGGAAATATTCCTACATCACCCCAAGCATTATCATTTGTCGTAATATCCTCAACAACTACATTCTGGCAACCGGATAAAGTAAGACCAAAACCGTAATCTGCTCCAGTTACAATGATATTTTTTAATCTGTTCTGAACGCCACTAGTTAAGCTGTTAAGATCAATTCCGGTTCGATAAGAATCTTTTACTGTAACATTACGAATTGTAAGGCCAGTTACTCTGGAACTTGAGAAAGCATGAATAGGATATTGTTTGTTAACATTTTCATCTCCTTGCAGTGTAAACCCTTCAAGTGTTACATTATTTGCCTTCAATTCTATACCATAACCATTGAATTCAGAAATATCTATGGTTGTTTGTTCTTCTCCTACGCCTACTATACTTATTTCTTTATCTATATTAATTGAAGTGGTTTGTATGTATACTCCCGTCATAATATTAACCGTTCCGCCGCTTGAAGCGAGAAGAACACCGTCCTGAATTTTTGAGTTAGCGTTAACAGTAATAGTGAGGGCGGTAATTCCTCCGGAACCCGCCGAAAGAACAGCGCTGTTAGACAAAGCAAAACTGGTCGCTGTCGGATTATCAATACCTATAATTTTAAGGTTTTTGTTTATCGTTACATCTTCATTATAGGTTCCGGTTGTCACGCTTATTGTGTCATTGACGGCAGCTTTATTAATCGCTTCTTGAATAGTTGTAAAATCAGCACCGCTCGCTCCCACGGTTAAAATGCCATCAGTATTAACAACAAATGAAACGCTTGCCGTAGATGAATTAGTTGCCACGTCAGTGGCAATTAAAGTAAGAGTTTGCCGGCCCTCCGGAAGGCCACTGATGACGCCGCTGGCGCAATCAATAGTCACTGGAGCACCGCTGTTTATTTCATACTGACAGGTAACTGAATTGCTCTCGGTAATACTGATATTGCCAGTTAGTGCCAGACTATTTAAGAGATAAACGCTGTCAGCCGCCGGAGTCGTTATGCTTATAACCGGCGGAGTAATGTCTTGAGTGTAAGATATGGTAGCTGAAGCAACACTCTGGTTGCTTTGTGCATCAGTCGCGGTCAAAGTGACTGATTTAGTAGAATAATCGGTTGCGCTGACAATACCGGCCGTTACCAATTGTTCATTAGTAAAAGCAAAGTTACCGCCAGTAGTAGCAACAGTGATGACTGAAGTTGCAGCTCCATCAACATAAATTTTCACCGTTGAATCGGCTTCAGCAGTGCCAGAGATTGTTTGTGTATCTTTATTAGCCGCATTTATAACAACCGGACTAACTGGAGTCGTTATTATCGGCGCAGCCGGAGCGGTGATATCAAGCAACTGTACCTGTGTACCAACCACTGTCAAAGTTCCTGCCGTAGCTCCGATATTAACCAAGACCTGATTTCTTTCTGTTCCTGCTGTAAGAGTCGCGGAAACTTGGCCATTAGTATCGGTAAGAGTTTGGGATTGTGTAATTATCGCTTTCGCGTCATCTTTAGTAATCACCACCGAAACTCCGCTATCTTTTGAATTATTTTGATATTGATCTTGTAACTGCCCCGTTATAACCGAGCTCGCAACATCAGTTGCATTCATTGACGAAGGATTGGCAGTAAGAACAACTCTGGCGGGAACAGCCGGATTTACTATAATAGAAGCGCTGTCAGCCGTAACTGAATCCGCTGCTCCTCTTAAAACAGTTGCTACTGCATTAATAAGCGTGGTCTGCGCTGTGCCAGCGCCAGCAGTTACTGTGATTGGATTATAAATGGGGTGCGCTCCGCTTGGTGCGTCGCCATCGCCGCTTGCCGCGGAAACAGTTACCGTTCCCGAGGTTGGATTAAGAAATTGGTCAACCGTATTGCTTACATTCACATCAAACGCTCTTCCAGCAGTCTGGGGAGAAGTAGTGCTAATAGAGAAACTGTTTATAACGCCAGCGCTTAGCGGACCAATAGAATCGCTGGGGATCGAAACACTGCCAGCAGTAGCTGTGATAGAAAAACTATCTAACTTGGTATATTTAACGTCTGTAAATGTTGCTATTCCGCCAGTTGTGGTTTTCGTAACAGTTCCCATCAGCTGTCCTTGAGCTGCAGGGGTGGTACTAAGCGACAAAACAACACTTGCCCCGTCCGCAACCATATTGCCAAAGGCGTCTTGCACCGAAACAATTGGTTGAGTTGATAAAGGATTGTCAACTGTCTCGCCGCTAACTGTCGCGGGTTGGGTTGTGAAAATAATTGCATATGGGGCCGCCGGAGAAACAACGATAGAACCTGAAGTTACAGGAGCTAAACTATCACTTGTGAAATCAATAGAAATGCTTGTGGCCTTTTGATAATTGAGGTCAGAAAAAGTGGCAACTCCATTTACTGCAGTAGCAGTCAGAGTGCCTAGTAAAGCATATGTTGTATCACTATCTGGGTGTTTCGTAGCGGTAATATCTGCCGTGCTATCGGTAACAACATTGCCAAACTGATCTAAAACATTTATCACCGGCTGAGGACTGAAGGCCTGGCCGGCAACCGCGGTCACTGACGGCTGGGTTGCTATAGACAACTGGCTTGCCTCACCAGGGTTAAAAGTTATGTCCTGGGTTTGCCCAATAAGAGTGGAATCAACTGTGGCCGAAATAGTTTCTGTCTGCGCTATTTCGGAAGAAATGGTGAAGATCGCTTGGCCGCTAGAATCAGTTGAGGCAGAAGTAGGGTTAATCATTGTTGTATCGGCATCAGTCGCAGAAATACTAGCAGTTGCTCCTTCAACAGGATTCCCAGCAGCATCTTTGGCCGTAACATTAACTGTTATTAATTTCGCTGGATCACTGCCATCACTTACCACTATGGAGTTTTCGGAAACACCTACTGCGGAATTATCCACGCTTACCGGACCGGAAACAACCGTCAAAACTCCGGAATCAGCAGTCAGAGCAGAAGTGCCCACTTCTGCGTGAATAGTGGCCGCGCCAACTAAATGACCTGTGAAAATAGCGCTTTTATTGTCGCTAGCCGTCGCTAAATCGCCAGCAACCACATTATTGCCTGTTATACCGGTTAATGACCAAGTTGCAGATACATTACCAATAAAATTGCCAAATTGGTCGGCTCCTATAGAATAAACATTGATTGATTGCCCGGAAATAATTTGTGAAGCTGGAATCAAACTGCCGCCAGAGGTAGCTAAATCTGTAATTTTCAAGTGCGCCAGCACTCCAGGAACGGTAGATAGCGTTCCAAAACTTGTAGTTTCACCTACTCCAGCAATAGTTGCCGCACCGGAATGAGTGATTTCGCCAGTCGTCGGAGCAACAGTGCCAGTTGGTCGAACTTGCAACCCATCAAACGTCAAGGATCCATTAGTAAGTAATGATGATTTTGTTAATTCAAACGAGAATGAATTGGAATCAGGAGTAATATTAGTTGAATAAGGCTCCATACTATCACCAGTTTTAGCAGTAATAACGGCGCTAGTATTAAACTCCCAACCAGTAGGAAGAGTAAAAGTATGAACCCCGGTACTAATTTGTCCGATCCCAGTCTCTGTTATAGTAATACTTCTTAAAATCGTAAAAGATGATCCAGAAGATTGTGCGCTAGTATCAATTGAAATGCTTCCTCCACCCGTAGCCGGAGTCGTTGGACTAATTACTACCTCTGTACCAGCTAAAGCCGATTGAGGCACAAAAAAACCGCTCATCAAAAATGCTGCGGTTAAAACTACAAAAGAAAACTTCCTCAAGTTGGATGTAAAAATATTCTTATTCATAATTTTATTTTTAAATTATAAACTTTTGCGATGACGGCCATCACCGCAATTTTTAATTATTGTTTCAGGATAGGATATACAAAATTCTTTGTCAACCCCCCCTTCCTTTCTTCCGCCAAATCGTCGCAATCATTATAATAATTTCCTAGTTGCTTAACCTGGTTAAGTAATTTTGCTCTTTTTCTTTCCCATTTGCTTAATTGCTTAACCTGGTTAAGTAATTTTGCTCTTTTTCTTATCAACTTACTTAATTATTTCAATGTCCTATCTAAATGTCCTATCAATAATGCTAAAATATCCCTTCAATAATAATTGTCCTATCTACTTCAACTTTATGTCCTACCTATTTGTTTAAGTTCTACTAAAAAATAACGAAAGATAAAAATGGCTGAGAATATTTCTCAACCATTCTTTAACAACCTTGTCGCACAATAAAAACGAAAATGCCGCCCAATAATCAATCATCTTGTCACGCAATAAAAACTAAAGTTATTTAAGCTCTATCGTAGCGCCTGCGGCTTCAAATTTCTTTTTGATTTCGTTCGCTTCTTCCTTCTTGGAATTTTCTTTAATTATTTGCGCGCCGCTTGCAGCTGCGTCAACTAAATCTTTCGCTTCTTTCAAACCCTTTTCCATAATATCCCTGACTAACTTAATTACTTCTATTTTCTTATCTCCCACTGCCTTTAACTCAATATTAAAAACGCTCTTTTCTTCAGCTTCTTCTCCAGCTCCTTCTTCTGCCGTTTTTCCCGCTGGCGCGGCGACAACTTGGGCCGCGGCGGAAACGCCAAATTTCTTCTCCAATACTTTTACCAATTCCGCTAAATCCAAAACTGACATTTTTTCTATTTCCTCCACTAACGACTTGAACTTCTTTGGAACTTTTACATCTTTTTTTTCTTCCTTGTCCGCCTGATTGTCCGAAGGACTTTCGGCGGGTTTTTTTTCTTCAGCCATAATTGTGTTAATTCTTAATTTTGAATTTCGAATTTTGAATGAATTTTTAATAATTTAATTTCGAAATTAAAATTAGATATTAAAATTTTATGTTTTGATTTTGAATAGACTTTTTATATTTTTTACGCCTTCAAAAAGCTCTTTATTATGACATAATTATTTCCCTGCCTTACTTTCTCCAAGAGACCTGATTACAGATATATAAGATTTTAACGGGGCCCGAAGAACATTTACAAAATTCGCCACTGGCGCCTTTATTCCCACCACAAGCCGCGTTAACAGCTCTTCTTTAGACGGTATTTTTGCCAAGTCGGCAACTACTTCCGCGTTCACAAAACTATTTTCAAAATAGCCCCCTAAAATCTTTAATTTTTTCCCTCTTTTACCGGAACTTTGAGAAAATTTATAAGAAATCTTTGCCGGCAATAATTCATCTTTAAAACCGAAAATAAGCGCTAATTGACCTGCCATTTTTTTTATATCGCAATCAATTTTATTTTCTTTGAAAGCCCTGTCCGCCAATGTCTTTTTAACGATAGTTATTAAACAATCTTTTTCCTTTAATTCTTTCCGTAATTCAAAAAGTTCTCCGCTTTTTAAGCCCTCAATCGCCGCAAAGACCATCGCTTTTTGACGAGTTATTTTTTCTTTTAAATCATCTGCGATTTTTTGTTTTTGTTCCCGAGTTAACGGCATAATCTAAATCTAAATAAAATACTGCCTCCGTAGACAGTAATTTTCTTGAATAAAAATAAACAAGATATTTACCTCGATGGGACTTATTCCGTCAAACGGCGCCCATTGTCTGCGGCTATTTTACTTTAGTTTCTAAAATCTTTACTCTTTTTTCTAAAACTTCAAAGTCTTCCAAATCAACTTTTCTTCTCAGGGATGTTTTAATTATTTCTATGTCATTTTTCACAATCTCAATATTAATTTTCATTTCCCCTATCATCTCTGTATGAGAATCTAACTTTGTGTCTATAGAATCAAATCTTTTCTCGTAGGCTTCGTGCCCTTCGACAAGTAAATCAAACTTTTTATCAATATCTTCATTTAAAACATCGAAATGCCTTTTTACCTCCTCTGTTTTTTTATCTGTATGCTCTTCGTATTCTTTTAAGATTTCTTTGAGCTTTTCTATCATTTTATTTAATATTATTCTTTCTAAAAAATTTGTCAACCCCGTTTTTGAAATTTCTCTACAGCGTTAACCTTATTCTTCAATACAAAGGAGCTTTTGTTCTGTAGCGCAGGATTTTCCCTGATAAAGCGTGAAATAGTTGGTAGCTTCGCTCTCACCGCCGGTTAAACCGGAAGATAGTCCACCCAAAGCAACCGCATCCGTAAATTTTCCTTCCGGCGTATAACAAGTAGAAAACGAGGAACTCGCCGTCTCTTCGGAAACGGGATAACCGTTAACCAGTCTATTCTCCTGGGTCCAATTCTGGCAAGTAGTTGTAAAGGTATATTTTTCAGCCAGCGGCGCGTAGGAGCCCGAGAGTAATTTAAAGATTGGTATACAATTCTTTTTACTGTTGTCATTAACCCGGCCGAGCCAGATATCGCTTAAATCTCTTAAAAATTCTTTATCTATTTTCTCTTGATTGATTGATAAAGAATTTGAAAACTTTGCTAAAAATTCCTGAAGATTCTTTCCCAAAAGCCGATGACAGGTTGCCGTTCTGGCCAATTCAGCAGACGGTTCTGCGTCAATAAAAACTCCTTCTGCGCCTCTTGGAGTTTTCTTCATTCTCTCAATTGCCGTTTCCTGGTCTCCGTCTCCCCCGATAAAGGCGCGCCATTTTCCTTCAAATCCCCTGCTTTCGGCCTCATCCTGGCATTTTTTATCAGCTCCTTCGAGTCCGTCTAAATTTCCCGTATAAACATTTTTAGTAATAAAAACTTTTCTTAAATCCGGGGAATCGCTCGGAATATAAGGCCATTCTTTCTCAATTGATAAATCGTCGCAGCTCCAGGATTCTGAATAAGTAACGGCAAAAGCTTCGCCCGAATAAGATACTTTATTATCCTGGCGCCAAGGATATTCAAAGACAGCAATCCAATAACCGTCGCCGCATTTTTGGCCAGGATAAATTTTCCAATCATATTCCCCTTTTTTAGCGTCAACATTTTTGGCGACCCATTTCGCTTCTTTCTCGTTGAATAAAACAATACCGATTTTCTCTATCCCCTTCGCCTTCCAGGCAATTTGATAAGTTTGCCCGATTTCCAATTCTTCACCCCCGTTCGGGCTTAAAAGTTGAATACTGCTTGCTCCATGGAAAAAAAACAAATAAAAAACAAATACAAAAACTATCACTACCGCTACTACTAGAATATAAATCAAACTTTTTTCTGCGCTGAATTTTTCAAAAACTGAGGCGCTCATTTAATTTAGATGTTAGATGTTAGATATTGGATATTGGATTAGAGAGAAGGAATAGACGCGCGGCAAGAAGGATTTGTTTGGTTTTCTAAATCTTGCTGAATTTTCTTTTTTTCTTCAGGGCTGTATTTTTCTGAATCTGAATAACTTTGGGAAAGCGCGATATAAAGATTTTCAGCTTCCTGGCTGCAATTTTTAAGCCAGCAATCATATTGTTCTTTTTTTGATAAATCAATCGCTGCTTCAATCTTTCCAACGTCTTCTATATAAATTATATCATACTTGTCATCTTTTTTGCAAAGAATCGCATATAAAAGAGAGGTCGTGATAATGCTGTTGTCTCCCAATGGCCAGGGACCGTTTAAATAATATCGCCCTATTTTAATAAATTGGGGAGGAGGAGGATAATTAACGGCAGGGGAAGAGGGAAGCTTGCCCAGAACCAAAGGCGGTTTTGGACTATATGCTCTTTTCAATAAATAATTAACGGAGAAAAACACAAGAGTCATTAATAAAACAATAAAAAGACCGTAAAGAGAACTTAACAAAATTTTCTTCCCTTTTTCTATTTTCTGGCTGTCTTTACGGGCCGTTATTGTAAAAAAAACTCCTACTAAAAATATAATAAAAACCGCGGA
This sequence comes from uncultured Candidatus Saccharibacteria bacterium, assembly GCA_964387825.1. Lineage (GTDB taxonomy): Bacteria > Patescibacteriota > Minisyncoccia > Minisyncoccales > GWA2-38-27 > CAYLWZ01. The sequence goes on along the minus strand of CAYLWZ010000007.1, from coordinate 6,578 downwards.
GAGAGCTAAGAAAAAAACAATTAAAGGAATGTTTTCTAAGAGATTAGACATATTCATTTATTCCATAGCTTTTATTATTTTTTCAGCGAATTCTTTGGCGGCAAAAGGACCGGAAGCGGTAATTATTTTATCGTCAACAACCACTGGAACCGCTTGATAATTTGTCCCGAAATTCTTTAAAATTTTAACTGCCGACTTATCAAGCGAAGAACTCCAGACCGTCGCTTTCTTGCCGTTTAACACTCCTGCTTTAGCTAAAATTGCCGGAGCGATGCAAATCGCCCCTAAAATCTTGTTTTTCTCAACTGTTTCTACGACCACCCGCTTACAATCCTTATTATCAATTAACTTAGCGGCGCCGGAACCGCCGATAAACAAAACTGCGTCGTAACCTTCTACGTTAATGTCTTCTATTAAACCGCTAATTTCCGCTTCGCCTCCCATTTTTCCAATCGCTTTTCCCAAAGAAGTTGAAAAAGTAGTTATTCTCGCGCCTGCTTGTTCTATCGTCTGTTTAGGAATAAAATATTCCTCATCGCGGAAATCACGGAAAGCAATAACCATCGCTATTTTTTTCCCTTGTAAATTCATTATAAAAAAATTAAAAATCTCTTTTTATTATAACAATAATTAAAACCAGAGGCAAAGCTCTATAGTTTTAACAAATTATTATTTGTGAAAATCAAAGCGTTATTCAGTTACTCGCAATTTATCGGAAAATCAATCTCTTGCAACTCTTACGGCTTATTTAAGATATTTGGCTTTTTTGATATTATGCTCTTTCAAAGTTTCGCTAAAATAAATTATTCCGTCCGTGTCGGAAAGATAATACCAATACTGGCTATCTCCAGGATATATGGCCGCCAGAAAGCTTTCTTCTCCCGGATTGCAAATAGGACCCAAGGGTAACCCTCTATATTTGTAAGTATTATAGGGAGAGTCAATTTTGGTTTCTTCTTTTGAAACCTTTACGCTTTTTTTGCCTGTAATGTAATTTATCGTTGCGTCAACCTGCAAGGGAATTCCATTTTTTAATCTTTTCCATAAAACACCGGAAACAATTTTTTTATCTCCAAAAGTTTTGGCTTCTTTCTCAATCAGAGAAGCCATTGTCACTATTTCAAAAATTGTCTTATTCTGACTGGCAATTTCTTTCCTTAAATCTTTGATTAATTTTTCGCTAAAATTAGCAAGCGCTTTCTCAATAATCTCCTTGATTCCATCTTCGGGATTAATCTCGTAAGTGTCAGGAAAAAGATACCCCTCTAAATTTAAATTTTCTGGTTTGTCTTTTAAAAAGTTAAATTCTTCGCTAAAATCTTTTTGTCCTGAAAAATTAGAATTTTTTCTGAAATCTGCAAGAGGATATCCCAGCAGTTCAAAGAATTCTTTTTGAGAAGATATCTCTTCTTTTTCAAAATAGAGGGCGACATCGCGTAAATTCCATCCTTCAATTATAGTAATCTTCTCTTTTATAGTCGTCCCGAAAACTAATTTCGCGGCAATTTTAGGAATATTCATTGCTGGAGACAATTCATATTTTCCCGCCTGAAGCTTCCCTCTATCCCCACGCAGCAAAACATAACCCTGAAAAAACAAAGAAGATTTTATTAAACCCTGATTCTCTAAATTATTAGAGATTTCTTGTATTCCCTCTCCTTTTCTGACTGAAAAAATCGTTGTTGAGGGAGAATTAGAGTCTCTTGCCAAATAAATTTCTTGATAAGCAAAAAAACAGCCGAATAAAATAAGCAATCCAAGTATTAATGTAAAATATTTCATTTTTGTTGAATCAACGGCACAAAGGCAAAACCAGGATATTCTTTTTCTTCAAACTCCTTTTCCTTGCCCGTCGCATCTTTAGCGAAAGAGGGTGATTTCTTTGTCAAAACCAAAATTGAAGATTGAACAGGAGCAACTATCCTCCCTCTTGTTTTTACTTGTTTTTTCCATTCGGCAGGAATTTTTTTCCCAGCCGCAGAAACTAATATTTTGTCATAAGGAGCTTCTCTTTTATATCCTTTTGAACCGTCAGCGCAAATAAATTCCGCTATTCCCTTCTTAATAAAATTATATTTTCCAACATTTTTCTCGCCGAATTCCTTTAATTCAGGAATTAATTCTATCGCAAAAACTTTACCTTTTGGACCTATTATCTGGGCCAAAAGCGCTGTCGTCCATCCAGAACCAGACCCAATATCCAGAATTTTATCGCCAGGGACCGGTTTCAGCCGCTCCATCATAAAAGCAACAACTGCCGGCTGAGAAATCGTCTGACTATAACCAATAGGCATTGCTTCGTCAATTTCCGCCAAGCTCTTTATTTCTTCCGTCCCGCCTGTCCCGCCATAAGCAGGACGGGCAAACCCGCCTGCAACGCCTTCGGCATAGCCGATGCGGGCAGGCATAAAATCCTTTCTTTTTATTTTCCGAAAAGCGTCAATTATTCTCGGCGTTTTTAACCAACCGTCTTTAATTAAAAAATCAACTAAATCCATATAATTAAGTTTACGCAGCCGGTCAATGTTTGACAACCAACATTTGGCATCGGCCGCACTGGCTATCTATTAAGTCAACAACCACCCCAAACAATTAACTTTTAAAAATGGATGCGGGGATGTTTTATCCTAAATTTTATTTTTTGAATAAAGCTCAAACGGTGGAAAAACAAAATGCCGTCCAAATGGTCTATTTCATGCTGAAAAACCCGGGCCAGAAAACCTTCGGCTTTTAGCTGAATTTTTCTCCCTTTTATGTCTAATCCTTTAACTTCTATCTCCTTCATCCTTTTTATCTTGAGAAAAATACCGGGAAAACTTAAACAACCTTCCTTTCCAAATTCTGTTTCCTTGCTTTTCTTTATAATCTTAGGGTTGACCATCTCAAATATCCTCTGACCGGCCAAATCTGTCATCACAACGATTACTCTTTTTGACACCCCGACCTGAGGAGCGGCCAATCCTACGCCATCTTTCTTTACCATTGTCTGAGCCATATCAACAATAAAATCTTCCGTCTCTTTGTCTATTTTATTTATCTCTTCGCACTTTTTTCTCAAAACCGGCTCGTTAAATTTTTTGATATTTAAAATCGCCATAATAAAAATTTTTATTTAACTTTCTATCTAACTAATTTTAACTCAATTTAATAAAAAAACAAGGAGATAAGCTCCTTGTTTTTAAACTTCCGCGGGGGAGCTAGGACTCGAAGAGTTGCCCGAAGGCATTGCCTCCTCCTCCCGCTTATAGCGGGACTCGTCGCAATTCGGGGACTAGATTCTCACCACACCATCCCAAATAAAAATTTATAGACACTTTTAGCGCCTAAAACTTTCATGCGGGGGAGCTAGGACTCGAACCTAGAACCTACGGTTTTGGAGACCGCCGCTCTGCCAGTTAGAGCTACACCCCCTTTAGACCTCCTGACTATTTCTTCATCTCTTTATGGATATGTTTCCTATGTTATCTGCGCAGTTGAACCGCCTTGGTAAAAGAAAAAAAGTATGGCTCAAGACTATTAAACGAGGTTCCATATTCCTCTCCCCCGAAAACTGCATCGCAGAATATTTCCCGCAACCTGGCTATTTCTCTAAAACGACCGCGCCATCGCATATCTTCAAGGGTTAAATCGAAAAGTTCTAAAGCCCGCTCAACCGCGTGCTGGAAAAACTCTTGATTTTTTTTCTCCCACTTACGCGCTCTATTTACTTCGCTACCGATATTCGCCAACTGCTCTATTAAAGAAAGTTCAAACCACCTTCCTGCAGCTAATTCTTTATGGATAAATTTTCTCATTATAACTAGAGCGAGGGATTTGCTCTTACTAATTTTTTTATAATATCTCTAATTTTCTTTTTAATTTCAGGATTATCAATATCTCTGGAGCGATTACCAAAAGAAGGCTTAAGATTAATGATTGAATCAAATTCAATCAATTCTTCTCCGCTTTTTTCAGGATACAAATTTATACCCCAAGTATGTTCCCGCTTTGAATTTTCTTGTTCCATCAATGCCACTTCTTCGTCAGAATGCATTTCACCACCCACGGCCATTATCCTCTTCTCAATATCAACCACCGCTTTCACCAAGTCGCCAAACTGCCCTCTTGCTATATCAATAAGTTCTTTTTTATTTATTGTATCTTTTACAATTTTTACCTCCATTTTACTTCTTCATCTCCTTATGTAAAGTATGCTTTTTGCACCACTTGCAGTATTTTTTCAATTCTAATTTCTCCTCGCTTAATTTTTTAGATTTATGAACGAAATAATTTATTCTTTTACATTCCTGACACTGAAGCCTTATAAATGGTTTTTTCTTTTTTGCCATAGTTAAAAATAATTAATTTATAAGCCGGAGACGAGAATCGAACTCGTGCTCTTTTTCTTACCAAGAAAATGTTTTACCACTAAACTACTCCGGCAAAACTAATTATACATTTTTTTAATTTCGCCTAAAATTTGCTCCTTCAATTTTTTGTTAGTAAATATTATCGTGATGACCCCGTATTCGCTTTTCTTCTTATAGGTTCCCTTGCCCTGCGGCGGTATGATGGTTATTTTCCCAAGTTGTTTCCTTTTAATTCCAAGGTTTTTTTTCCAAAAATTTACTGCTTTTGATTCTTTAATATCGTTAAATAAAATTAATCCATAGGAAAATTTTTCTTCTTTCACTTTATATATTTTCCTAAGAAATTCTCTAAATTTCTTAATTAAAAAAGGATCTGTATTGCCTATACGAACCGATGTATTATTAAGACTTTTATCGCCCTCTCCCCAATAAATTCCCAAACCAATGCCCCTAAGTTCAATTTCTTTCTTATTAAGTTCATTTTTTATTTTAAATGGATCGCCATTAGGATTTCGTTTTACATAAGTGGCTTCGCTTCTAGACCTTCTCGGAATATTATACTTACTCATCCAATAAGTAACTTGATGATAACTCCATTCCGTTTTATCAGAAATTTCTTGCATTGACAACCCTCTTTTATATAATTTTTCTAGATTTTCTTTCGTTAACATTGTGGGCAGGGAGGGATTCGAACCCCCGTAGGCCGAAGCCAACTCTTTTACAGAGAGTCGCCGTTGTCCACTTGGCTACCTACCCGTTTTTTATTCTTTACCACAGAAACACTTATTTTTCAATAACTTTTCCGTGTTTTTTTCTCCATCCTTCAATTTTTTTATGGTTTCCGGAAAGCAAAACTTTTGGCACCTTCCATTTAACGCTTTTTTTAGGAGAAAATACTTCCGGCCTTGTATATTGAGGATATTCAATAAATCCCCTGCCTCCTCTTCCCCGAACAGACGGAATTCTTTCGTCCAATAACTGGGGCTTGCCAATCACGCCGGGAATTAATCTGGCCATGGTCTCCATTACTATCATTGCCGGAAGCTCTCCCCCCATTAAAACATAATCACCCACTGACAGTTCAATATCGGCGATATGCTTAGATACTCGTTCGTCAACGCCTTCATAGCGGCCACAAATTAAAAATAATCGGTCAAGCTTGCTAAATTGGTAAGCCATTTTTTGGTCAAACTTTTTGCCTCGCGGAGTAAACAAAATTACTTTTGATTTTTCCCCGCTTTCTCGCTTCCTGCGGGATTTTGCCAACAGCGAGACAGCGGAAGATTTTAAAGATTTAACCGCTTCGTATATCGGCTCTATTTGCATCACCATACCCAATCCTCCGCCAAAAGGACGGCTGTCAACGGTTCTGCGCTTATCTTTCGTCCAATTCCTTAAATTATGGACATTAACTTTTAGCAATCTTTTTTTTAAGGCCTTAGCAATTAAACTTTCTGACAAATAAGAATCAAAAATTTCCGGAAAAATTGTAATAATATCAAACTTTATCATAAAACTTGGAACATGAAACATGGAACATGAAACATGGAACAAATCAAATTACGAAATTACTGTTCCATGTTTTATGTTATGTGTTTTATGAAAGAAAATGAAAATAGCGCTACCAAATAAATAGTAGCACTATTTTCTATTGTCGTAAATTGACAAAATTATAACTTTAGATCCTCTAATCCTTCAGATGGGGTTTTTCTATCCTGAGCAGGCACTCTTCCGCCTTCGGGTTCTTCGATTTTTAAGTTCACTCTGGCGTGATTTTTAAGACCGACAATGCGAACTAAAGATCTAATAGCTCTGGCAGTAGAACCGGCTCGGCCAATAATCTGGCCCATATCTTCCGGATTCACTTTTAAGGAAAGCAGAACTCCCATTTCGTCAACTTTCCGTTCAATTTTGACATCGTCTGGATTATCTACTAATCCCTTAACAATGTATTCAAGAAGCTCTTTGTCGTTTGTTTCTTTTGCCATAAGTCGTTCAAGTTAATTATCTTTCACCCTGTTAAACGCTGTTTAACAGTATCTCGCTAAAAGCGGGAATTTAACTGGGTAAATCTTTCTTTAGCAATAATTCGACCTTTTCTCGCCTGCCTGCAACGCCTTTGGCATAGCCAATGCGGACAAGCCCGCATCCTGCTGAAAGCGGGAATATATTACAAACAGGTCTCAATCTTTGTGTATTATAATCCTTTCAAAAATTTAGTCAACCCCC
>CAYLWZ010000006.1:13465-31833 GCA_964387825.1 uncultured Candidatus Saccharibacteria bacterium | reverse complement strand
TCCGCAAGTTTGAAGAAAAAGTGGGGGATTTAGTTCTAGAAAAGAAAATAAAAACTCCCTGCCATTTATATGTTGGCGAGGAAGCGGTGGCAACGGGTGTTTGTTCATCCTTGAAAAAAACAGATTACATTTTTGGAAATCACCGAAGCCACGGCCACTATATTGCTAAGGGAGGTGATTTGAAAAAATTAATGGCTGAGATTTTTTGCCGAAGAACAGGATGTTCAAAAGGCAAAGGAGGTTCAATGCATATTATTGCTCCTGAAAAGGGGGTTTTCGGAACGCCTCCGATTGTCGCTTCCTCTATACCAATAGCCACTGGCGCTGCTTTAGCATCTGATTTAAGAGGGAACAAAAGGGTTTCTGTTTCTTTTTTTGGTGACGGAGCGCTTTCAGAAGGTGTTTTTTATGAAACTTTAAATTTCGCTTCTTTAAATAAGTTGCCAATAGTTTTTGTTTGCGAAAATAATCTTTACGCTACTCATATGCCGATTTTTAAAATTTTGGCGGACACCAATATCGTAAAGAAAGCGGAGATATTTAATATGCCTGGATTTAGCGTTGACGGAAACGATGTGGTAGAAATTTTCCAGGCGGTTAAAAAAGCGGTTGATAGGGCAAGGAAAGGGAGAGGGCCAAGCTTGATAGAATGTAAGACATACAGATGGCGGGGCCATGTCGGTCCCGACGATAATGTTCAGGGGAAGCATAGGGATATAAGACCGAGAGAAGAATTAGAAGTTTGGATAAAAAAAGACCCGATTAAAAAATTAGAGAATGTTTTGAAGATTACCGAGAACGAAAAACAAATAATTTCTCAAAAAATAGAAAAAGAAATTGAGGAAGCGGTTGTTTTTGCAGAAAACAGCCCTTATCCTCGCAATGAAGATTTATTAAAAGGCGTTTTTAGATAAATTCTCGAGAATGTTGAATAATATTATTCTTGCGTCGCAGTAGAAAGGACCCTAGTCCGTCCCGGACGGGTATAGGATATTGTTCAATACTCTCATAATATGAGAAAGATTTCTTATTCACAAGCCATTCTGGAAGCAACGGAACAAATAATGGATAAAGACAAGAAAGTGTTTCTAATTGGTCAGGGCGTGACCAGTCCTTGGTATGTCGGTTCAACTTGCGACGGTTTGGCTGAAAAATTTAAAGAGAGGGTTATTGACACTCCTATTTCCGAAGCCGCCGTTACCGGAGCGGCTGTAGGAGCCGCTATAACTGGGCTCAAGCCGATATTGATTCATCCTCGGCTGGATTTTATATATTTAGCGATGGACCAAATTATAAACCAAGCGGCTAACTGGAATTATATGTTTGGAGTAAATGTTCCAATTGTTATCCGAGGCATTATAAATAGGGGAGATGAGCAAGGCGCTCAGCATTCCCAAGCAATACAGGCGATATTTGCTCACATACCCGGGCTTAAAGTGGTTATGCCGTCAAACTCTTACGACGCCAAAGGGCTTTTGATTTCCGCTGTTTATGACGATAATCCGGTAATCTATATTGACGACCGCTGGCTTTATGAATTAAAGGACGATGTTCCTCAAAAAATCTATAAAGTCCCTATTGGAAAAGCTGTTGTCAAGAAGAAAGGAAGCGATGTTACAATTGTCGCTACCTCTTATATGGTTCAAGAAGCGTTGAGAGCGGCTAAAGAGCTAAAAAAAGATAAAATAGAGGCTGAAGTAATTGATTTAAGGACAATAAAGCCTTTGGATAAGGAAGCTATTTTTAAATCGGTTAAAAAAACAGGAAGACTGGTTATTGCTGACGCTGCTTGGAGTTTTTGCGGAGTGAGCTCCGAAATTTCCGCCCAAGTTTCGGAAAATATGTTAAAATCGTTGAAAATGCCGATAAAAAGAGTTACCCTACCTGATGTTCCCGCTCCGGCAAGCTCTGTTTTGGAAAAAATTTATTATCCAAATAAAGATAATATTATAAAATCGGTAAAAAGTTTGTTTAAAAAATGAAATATAAAGTTCCTTTTGTAAATTATCCGCTTCAGTATCAAATCTTGAAAAATGAGATAGACGCTGCGATTCAAGACGTTCTCCGGCGCGGGGATTTGATTTTGCGCGAAGATGTGGAAAAATTTGAAAGAAGTTTGGCTGATTTTATTGGGACAAAATATGTGGTTGCTTTAAACAGTGGCACAGACGGCTTGTTTTTTTCTTTGAAAGTGGCCGGAATAGGGGAAGGAAGCGAAGTTATTACTGTTTCACATACTTTTGTCGCCTCTATTTCCGCGATAGTCCAAGCTGGGGCTGTTCCGGTTTTAGTTGATGTTAAGGAAGATTTTTTAATGGACGCAGAAAAAATAGAAGAAGCGATTACTTTAAAAACGAAAGCAATAATGCCGGTTCATATTAACGGAAGAGTTTGTGATATGGATAGATTGACGAACATTGCTGAAAAACATAATTTAATTGTAATTGAAGATTCTGCCCAGGCGCTTGGAGCGAAATTTAAAGGAAAGAAGGCCGGTTCTTTTGGCTTGACCGGCTGTTTTAGTTTTTATCCGGCAAAAATTCTTGGTTGTTTTGGAGACGGAGGGGCGGTAGTTACTGACGATGAGAAAATAGCCGAGAAAATCCGGCTTTTTAGAGACCATGGGCAAAAATCAAAAAACGAAATAGTTTGTTACGGCTGGAATTCCCGCTTGGATAATTTGCAAGCAGCCGTGCTGAATGTTAAATTTAAATATTTGCCTGAATGGATAAAGAGAAGGCGAGAAATTGCCAAGATTTACAATGACGGGTTATCTAATATTTTAGAGATAAAGCTTCCCCCGGCTCCGGATTCAGACGAAAAACATTTTGATATTTATCAAAATTATGTTTTAGGAGCGGAGAAGAGGGATGAGTTATTTAAGTTTTTAAAAGAAAATGGAGTAGAAACCTTAATTAAAGACCCGGTTCCTAATCATTGGCAGAAAGGCCTTAATCTTTCTCATTTTAAGCTTCCTTATACCGAACAGCTTGCCAAAGAAGTTATTTCCTTGCCAATGTATCCGGAATTGACAGATGAGCAAGTTGAATATACAATAAATTCTGTTAAAGATTTTTATAAATAGTATCGCTTGTTTCTATAGTGATTTAGCGTGCTTGTCTCACTTTTTGCATCAAAAATGATATGATTAGAATATAAAAATGATATAATAAGAAATAGTAAAAATATGGATTTTAACTTTAAAAAATTAAATAAGCGGCAAGAAGCAGTTTTAGATTATATCTCTCAGGGCAACAAGTTTTCCGTAGCCGATGTTTTTAGCTATTTACGAAAGAATTTTGGACGAGTATCGCGGATTACAATTACGCGAGATTTGGGTTTTTTGGTCAAACAAGAGTTTTTAGCGCGTTGTGGCGCTGGGCGAGCGATAAGATACAAGATTTCTCCGCAATATAATCTTATCAAAAAAATTGATACAGAAAAGTATTTTTCTATTTTACAAGATGAACGTCAGATTAAAAAACATTTTGATTTTAATATTTTTGGCGTATTGAAAAATAACATTTTTACCGTGGAAGAAAAGAAATTACTATTATCTTTGTCTCAAGAGTTTCAACGAAAATTTAAGAGAATAAAAAGTAAAACTTTAATCAAGAAAGAATTTGAGCGGATTATTATTGAATTTTCCTGGAAATCGTCGCGGATTGAAGGAAATACTTATTCGCTTTTGGACACAGAAGCGTTGATTAAAAAAAATGAGATTGCCAATAATAAGACCAAAGAAGAGACCCAGATGATACTTAACCATAAAAAAGCTTTTGATTTTATTCTCAAAAATAAGGATAAATTTAAAACTTTATCTCGGGCAAAAATTGAACAAATACATAGAATTTTAACTTTTGGATTAGGGATTACAAAAAATTTGCGTTCCGCGTCAGTTGGAATTACCGGTACGAATTATAAACCATTGGATAATGTTTTTCAGATAGAGGAATCTATAGAAAAAACGATAAAGCTGATAAATAGTAAAAAAAACTTTTTTGAAAAAGCTTTTTTAGTCCTGGTCTTATTATCATATATTCAGCCCTTTGAAGATGGCAATAAACGAACCGCGCGTTTAACTTCCAATGCTATTTTATTAGCTTATGGCAGTACTTCTATTTCTTATCGGGCGGTTAATGAAACTGAATATAAAAAAGCCGGCTTGCTTTTTTATGAAATTAACAGTTTATATTATTTCAAGCAGATCTTTATCAAACAGTTTGAATTTGCGGTGAAGAATTATTTTTAAGTGGCGGGATTATATCTCATTGCGTCTTTTTTTAAAATTAACAAAATGTTTAGATTTTTAAAAAGAACTACTAAAACCAGATTGTTGTTTTTTCTCACAGCCGATATTTTTTTTATAATTTTTTCGGTTTTTTTGGCGTTTTTTTTAAGATTTGACGGAGAAATACCAATCCAGTATTTTGGAGGAATTTTACCGGGAATGATTTTTTTAGCTTTGATTTTTTGTTTGCCGATTTTTTATTTTTCAGGGCTTTATTCTTTCTCCTGGTCTTATGTAAGCGCCAGCGAGATGATATCCTTGGTAAAAGCAATAACATTAAGCTTTTTATTTTTAGCCGCTTCCCTTTTTATTCTAAAGAACCAGCCGGTTTTTAATGGCTTTCCGCGTTCAACTTTGGTAATTAGTTATTTTTTGGTTTTTATTTTTTGCGGAGGAATCCGCTTTATTAAAAGGGTTTATTTAGAATTATTTGCAGGCAAGAAAAGGGGAAGTGAAAAGAAAAAAACTTTAATCGTGGGAGCTGGAGACGCCGGCGAGCAGATTTTGAGAAGCATTTTAGCTTCAAAAGACAGCCCTTATCTGCCGGTAGGTATTATTGATGATAACCCGATAAAACAGGGGATAGCGATTCACGGAGTAAAGGTTTTAGGAAAGATTGACGATATTCCGAATATTGTTTCTACTGAAAAGAAAAAAATTGAGCAAATGGTTGTTGCTTTGCCTTCGGCCGGTTCTAAAACTATTAGAAAAACGGTTGAATTGGGCAGAAAAGCAGGCCTTGAAAATATTAAAGTTGTTCCCTCTATGGCAGAAATAATCAATGAAGAGGTTTCAATCAGAGACCTTCGGGAAATTCAATTGGAGGATTTACTGGAAAGAGAATCTGTTTCATTGGACACAAAGGCAATCAAAAATTTTATTTTAAATAAGAAAGTTTTAATTACTGGGGCGGCTGGTTCTATTGGCTCCGAACTTTCAAGACAGATAGTAAAATTCAGGCCTTCTTCGCTTTTGCTTTTAGACCAGGATGAAACCGGCATATTCAACATATCAAAAGAGCTTTTGACTAAATTTTTTCAGTTCAAAATTAAATCTTTAATTGCTGACATTAGAGATAAAAAGAAAATAGAGCGCCTCTTTAATAAATTTAGACCGGATATAGTTTTTCACGCCGCCGCCTATAAGCATGTTCCTATTATGGAGGAGAATCCTGACGAGGCAGTGAAGGATAATGTTCTGGGAACGAAAATTATCGCTGAGGCCTCCTTGGAATTCGGAGCCGAAAAATTTATTTTTATTTCTACAGACAAAGCTATAAATCCAACTTCAGTAATGGGAGCGACAAAAAGGGTAGGGGAGATGATTTGCCAATCCTTGAGTCAAAAAGGCGCAACAAAATTTATTTCGGTTCGTTTTGGAAATGTTTTAGACAGCCGGGGAAGCGTAATTCCCACCTTTAAAAAACAGATAAAAAAAGGAGGACCGGTTGAAGTAACCCATCCCGATATGAAAAGATATTTTATGACTATTCCAGAGGCCTGTCTTTTGGTAATGCAGGCTGGCGCTATGGGACAAGGCGGCGAAGTTTTTGTTTTAGATATGGGAAAGCCAATTAAGATATTAGACCTGGCAAAAGAAATGATTAAATTTTCCGGTTTTGAACCGGACAAAGACATTCCTATTGTTTTTACCAAGCCGAGGTTGGGAGAGAAATTTTTTGAGGAGATTTTAACCGCCGAAGAAGGAACTATAAGCACTAAAAGCCAAAAAATTTTTAGGGCGAAACTTTCGGTCGTTGACGAGAATAAATTAAAAGATAATTTAGAACGGTTAAAGGAAACAGTAGAAGAAGCGGACTCTAAAAAGATAAAAGATATCTTAAAAGAATTTATTCCTTCTTATAATCCAGATAAGACGATTTAGAAGAGAAATTACGCCTCCCTGCAGCCGCCAAGCGGCCACACGCTCTCCGGAGGCGTGTGAGATTACCCTGTTTAGATAACGGGGTTTTTTTATAAATTTGATTTTTTTTGAGAATTATAATAGAATGATGATGCGGGGTGGAGAAGTAGTATCTTGCGAGGCCCATGAAATTTTGTGGCCCAGGATAGTAATGTCCTGTGGAAAAATTCTCTAAACTGCTGGAAACCCGTTAGAACTTTTCTTGCTACAACGTGGTTTGTAAAAACGAGCGTGAATGCTTAAAAAAAGAAAAGATTCGGCAATCAGCAGCCAAGCCTGCCAACATCTGTAAAGTTGTGGCGGGAAGGTTCAGAGACTATAATGAGAACTTCCTTTCTATAGAGTGTGTTCTATACTTTTAAGGAAGATGGGATAGTCCATTCCATCTGGAAACAGGTGGTATACAAGAACCTCGAGACGGCCGTGCAATTCGGCCCCCCGCAACACTTCGACTACGCGAAGCGGAGGCAAATATTGAAAGAATTTTAATAGAAGCTAAAAATAAAAAAAAATTATAGCAATTTTCCTGTTCATTATGGAACGCTTACGATAAAAATCAGAAGATCAGCCGAACTCTATTATGAAATTAAGGACTTGATTGGGGGATTAGCTAAAGCGCGAATGAGGAAAATAAATGAATTTTGCGCCGAGGAGTAGAGTGGTTTTCTAAAGCCGTTTCATAAGCGGTTAATGTGGGTTCGATTCCCACCCTCGGTACCAGCTTAGTATTTTAGCGCCTTAGTATTTAGTGATTAGCGAAGTTTAGAGTTAACTATTAATTAATAGAAGTTTAAGAAGTTTACACTGAACAGTGAACTTGCAGTTCGCTGTGAAGTGCGGGCGTAGCTTAGTGGATAAAGCGCTGCCCTGTCACGGCAGAGATCGTGGGTTCAAATCCCATCGCCCGCGCATAAAACTTACAGCTGAGTTTGCCTCAGCTGTTTTTCATCCCTTAATTGTCATAATTATCCCCAGTTTTAATCTTGATTTTAAACTAAATTTGAGGTAAAATAAGAGTGTTAAATAATAACTATTTAACATTTTTATATGGAAAAAATTGATTTGAGGACAATTAAAGAGCAGGCAGGAAAAGAAGTAGAAGAAGCTAAAGAGCTTAAAGATTTGGATAAAGTTTTCAAAAAATATCTGGGCAAAAAAGGAAAACTCGCCCAAATTTTTAGTTCTTTAAGAAATTTAGGCGAGAAAGAAAGGGCAGAATTGGGAAAAGAAGCGAACAGGACGAGAAAGTTTATTGAGAAAAAAATTAAAGAAAAAACTCCTTTTATTTCCGGAGCGGAAATTTCAGTTTCTAAAGGAAAAAAAGAAAGGTTTGACGTTACTGTGCCCGGCAAGAAGCGTTTATTGGGGCATTTGCATCCTTTAACTTTGATTAAAAGAAAAGCCGAAGAGATATTTCAGACAATTGGTTTTTCGGTAGTTGAAGGTCCGGAAGTTGAAAACGAGTGGTATAATTTTGACGCTTTAAATATTCCGAAGAATCATCCTGCCCGGGATATGTGGGATACTTTTTATTTGAAAGGCGGTTTACTCTTGCGGACTCATACTTCTCCGAATCAGATTCGTTATATGGAAAAAAATAATCCTCCCTTTAGAATTATTGTTCCGGGCAGGATTTTTCGCCATGAAGCAACTGACGCTTCCCATGAAATTAATTTTTATCAATTAGAAGGATTAATGATAGGAAAAGATATTTCCGCAGCTAATTTTAAGGCGATTATTAAAGAATTTTTATCCAAATTTTTTGGAAAGGAGATTAAAATTCGCTTAAGGCCAAGCTATTTTCCTTTTACCGAACCAAGCTTTGAAGTGGATATTAACTGCTTGGTTTGCGGAGGCAAAGGCTGTAAAGTCTGTTCAAAAACCGGTTGGTTAGAATTAATGGGAGCGGGAATGGTTCACCCAAGCGTCTTAAGGGCAGGGGGAATAAATCCCAATTATTGGCAGGGCTTTGCTTTTGGAATAGGAATAGACAGGTTGGCGATGATGAAGTATAAAATTAACGATATCCGCCTTTTTTATTCAGGAGACTTAAGATTTTTAGAACAATTCTGAATATGATATTTTCTTATAAATGGCTGCAATCATATTTTAAAAAGCCCTTGCCAGCGCCTAAAAAATTGGCAGAGCTTTTGACTGTGCATAATTTTGAAGTAGAGGAGATTAAAAATATCAAATATGATTGGACGTTAGATATTGATGTTTTGCCAAACAGGGGGCCTGATTGTTTTTCCCATATTGGCATTGCCAGAGAAATAACGGCGATAACGGAATTAAGGATGAAAGATGAAGAATTAAGAATAAGGGAAGATAAAGGATTAAAAGCTAAAGATTTTCTTAAAGTAGAGATTGAAAATAAAAACGATTGTTATCGTTATAACGTCAGAATCATTACCGGGGTTGATGTTAAGTCTTCGCCAAGATGGGTTCAAGAAAGATTAAGGGCCTGCGGCCTGCGGCCGATTAATAATGTTGTGGATATTACAAACTATACGATGCTTGAAACCGGACAACCTCTTCACGCTTTTGACCTTGATAAAATATCGGGCATAGAAGCGCAAAATCTAAAATCCAAAGCAAAAAAGATTATCGTTAGGAGAGCCAGAAAGGGCGAGAAAATTACAACATTGGACGATGAGAAATACGACTTGGACGAAGACGTATTAGTGATAGCCGATTCAAAAAGGCCTCTTGCCATTGCCGGGATAAAAGGGGGCAGGGGAGTTGAAATAGATAAAAAAACTAAAACTATTGCCCTAGAGTCGGCAAATTTTAACCCCGAACTTATTCATCAAGTTTCCCGAAAAATAAAGTTAAAAACTGACGCTTCCTGGCGTTTTGAGCATGGAATTGACCCTAATTTAACAGAAACGGCAATAAATAGAGCAGTTTATCTAATTCAAGAAATTTCCGGGGGCAGGGCGATTCAGGGCTTGGTTGATTTTTATCCCAAAAAAGTTATTCCCAAAAAAATCAAATTAAATTTAAATTATGTTGAGAAATTATTAGGATTAGAAATTTCTGAGAAAAAGATAGGGGAAATTTTGAAAAGATTAAACTTTAAAATTGCAAAAATTCAATCATCTTCTTCGCAAGTTGAAGTTGATGTCCCTGCTTATAGATTAGACGTTTCTATTCCCGAGGATTTAATTGAAGAAATTGGAAGAATTTATGGCTTTCAGAATATTCCGGCTGTTTTTCCTAAAGCCGCTCTAATTTCTCCCAAAAAGAACTTTGTTTTATTTTGGGATAATGAAATAAAAAATTTTTTAAAGGAGCTTGGATTTTCAGAAATTTACAATTATTCCTTTGTCGGAGAAAAAGAAATGGAAATTTTTGGGTACGGACCCGGGGAAATAGTTGAGGTAGAGAATCCAATAAGCATTGACCAGAAATATCTAAGGCCAAGCTTAATACCAAACTTATTAAAGAACGTAAAGGAAAATTTTAAGCGCTTGCCTGTTGAAGCCCGAAGAATAAAAACCGGTTTTGAAAAAATTAAAATTTTTGAATTGGGAAAGACATTTAAAAAAATCAAAAATTCCGAAAACAAAACAGAGGGCAGACAAAAAGGAACAAGCCTCTCTCAATTGAGAGCAAAAATAACTGAAAAAATAATGTTGACAGGATTGATTGCTCAAAAGAACGGCGGAGATGAAAATTTTTACCAGCTAAAAGGAACTATTGATTCTTTACTTAACAGGGCCGGCATAAGCGATATTTGGTATGATAGCTATCAGCAGACGCCAGAGGAAAGTAGGCTTGCTGTTTGGGATTTTGAGAAGAGCGCGGAAATTAAAATCGGCCAAGAAGAAGTTGGATTTTTAGGAGAAATATCTTCATCTGTCTTGAAAAACGCCGGGATAAGCGGGAGGGTGGTTTTATTTGATATTGATTTTGAGAAATTAATAAAACTTTGTTCTGAAGAACAGGAATATCGGCCGATTTCCCAATATCCGGCCGCAGTCAGGGATTTATCTATTTTAATGCCTAAAAAAGTGAAGGCAGTAGATGTTTTAAATAAAGTTAATGCGATTGGCGGTCCGCTCATTAGAGATGTTGATATTTTTGATATTTACGAAGGAGAAGAACTTCCCAATGGCAAGAAAAATTTAGCTTTTCATTTAATTTATCAGGCGGAAAACAGAACGCTTACCTCAAAAGAAATTGATAAAATTCAAAATAAAATAATTAAAGAATTAGAAAAAGACCCGGAGTGGGAAGTGAGAAGGTGATGCAAAATGCAAAAATCAAGACGATGACAACAATAAATTTCTAATTAACCTAATTATTCTAATTGACCCTAAATGGGCGAGCCCATCGGGCTATAGCCCTAAACAAATCCCAATGACTAATTAAATTTCAAATAAAATAATTTAAAGAAATTTTGTGATTTGGGACTTGGGTCATTGTTTAGAAATTAGGTCAATTAGGTCAATTTTAGAATGGTTCGTAAAAAAATACAAAAAAAACAAACTATGCCAAAAAAACTTTCTGAAAAGAAAAAGGATAATTCATATACTGCCAAAGATATTTATGTTTTAGAGGGATTAGAGCCGGTAAGGAGGCGGCCGGGAATGTATATTGGTTCAACTGGTCCCGACGGACTGCATCACTTAATTTGGGAATGCGTTGATAATTTTATAGATGAGTTTATGGCCGGTTGCGGGAGCAAAGGTCAAATTACTCTTTTAGCGAATAACCGGGTTATGGTTCGCGACGATGGCCGGGGGATTCCGGTAGAGAAGCATCCTCAAACAAAGAAATCAGCCCTTGAGACGGTGATGACTACTTTGCATGCTGGCGGAAAATTCGGAGGAAAAGCCTATCGAGTAGCCGGTGGTTTGCATGGCGTAGGGATTTCGGTTGTTTGCGCTCTGTCTCAATATATGAAAGCAGAAATTTGCCGGGACGGATTTATGTATCAGCAAGAATATTCCAAAGGAAAGCCAACAACAAAAGTCAAAAAAGTAGGGACTTGCCGTCAAACAGGAACTACTATTATATTTGAGCCTGACCAGGAAATATTCAAAGAAATTAAGTTTAGTCAAAAGAGGATTTTAAAGCATTTGCGCCAGCAGGCTTATTTAACCAAAGGAATCAAAATAATTTTTGAAGATGAAAGACCTGCCCGCATTGGCTACGCCGAAAGCGTTGCAGGCGGAGAAGAAGAAAAATTTAGTTATAGTTTTTATTTTGAAGGAGGACTTGCTTCTTATGTAAAATATCTAATTCATGGCTCTATTCCCAGTCACCCAAATATTTTTTATTGTTGCGGTGAAAGAAATGGAATGATGATAGAAGCCGCTTTTCAATATACTCAGGAATATGAATGTGTTGAGGAAAGTTTTGCCAATAATATTTATACCGGAGAAGGGGGAACCCATTTAACGGGATTTCGCTTTGCCTTAACGAGAACCTTGAATGATTACGCCAGAAAAAATGAAATTCTAAAAGAAAAGGAGAATAATTTAACAGGAGAGGATGTTCGTGAAGGTTTTACCGGCGTTGTTTCGTTTAAGATAAGGGATCCTCAATTTGAGGGCCAGACAAAAGCAAAACTGGGAAACCCTGAGGCAAAAGTAGCGGTAGACCAGGTTGTTTCCGAACATTTAACCGACTTTTTAGAAAGAAATCCTCAGGACGCCAGAGCGATAATAGAAAAGTGCCTTTTATCGTCTCGAGCCAGAAAAGCGGCAAGAGCGGCCAGAGAGACAGTTTTAAGAAAAGGAATTTTAGAGGGACTGGCTCTGCCGGGAAAATTGTCCGATTGCACTTCCAGGAAACCGGAAGAGTCAGAACTCTATATAGTGGAAGGAGAAAGTGCCGGCGGAAGTTCAAGGCAGGCGAGAGACAGGCATTTTCAGGCGATTTTGCCTTTGCGCGGAAAGATTTTAAATGTGGAGAGGGCAAGATTGGATAAAATTTTATCATCAAAAGAGATAAAAAATTTAATTATTGCTTTAGGCGCGGCCATTGCCGAGGACTTTAATATTGATAAATTAAGGTATCACAGAATTATTATTATGGCCGATGCGGATGTAGACGGAAATCATATTAAAACGCTTCTTTTGACTTTGTTTTATCGTTATTTCAAACCGATAATTGAGAAAGGTTATCTTTATCTTGCCCAGCCGCCTTTATATCAAATAAAAGCCGGTAAGAAGAGTTCTTATGCTTATAGTGACGAAGAAAAAGAAAATATTTTAGAAAATTTAAAAAAAGAAAAAATAATTAATCCCAATATTCAGCGTTATAAAGGTTTAGGGGAAATGAACGCGGGAGAACTTTGGGAAACCACAATGAGTCCTGAAAAAAGAATTCTTTTACAAGTTAATATTGATGATATGAAAGAAGCAGATGGAATTTTCGACACTTTAATGGGAGAAGAAGTTTTGCCGCGCAAAAAGTTTATTCAGACCTACGCAAAGAAGGTAAAAAATTTAGACATTTAATAATCTTATCCCGCTTCTTTCTTACTTACGGCGGGATTTATTTTTTAAATATGATTATTGGCATTCCGCGAGCTTTAACTTACTGGAAGCATCCTTATCTTCCGTCGGGCACTCATCTTTTCTGGTCGGAATTTTTTAAAAAACTTGACATTAATATTTTACTTTCTCCTCCGACAAACAAGGAAATTGTTGAGCTTGGCTCAAAGATTTCAGACCCGGAAACATGTTTCTCTGTAAAAGTTTTTTGGGGACATCTTCTCTCACTGGAAAATAAAGTAGATTTTATTTTTGTTCCAAGGTTAAAAACTAACAAAGATAAGTTTGAATATTGTTTGAAATTTTTTGCTTTACCGGATATAGCAAAAATTTTAACAAAAACACCTATTTTATGTCAAACATTTGATGAAAGAAAAGAGGAATTTTTTAAAAGTATTAAAAAACTGGGAAAAAAATTAAATAAAAGTAAAAAAGAAGTAATAACTGCGGTTCAGGCAGGTCTTTTAAAAGAAAAAGAAGAAGAAGAAAAAAAGAAAAAAAGATTTTTTGAAAAAATAAAATCAAATAAAAGAAAAATTATTTTAATTTCTCATCCCTATATTTTATACGACCAATATGTTAATGTCGGGATAGAACAAAAACTTAAGAAAGAGGGGGTAGAACCCATATTTATTGATGAAGTATTTTCAAAGAATAAGGAAATAGAAACCGATAAAAAAGAATTTGGTTATCCGGATTTTCACTGGGAGTTTGCCCGGGAAATAATGGAAAAAATAAATGAGATTTTAAAATATAATATTCAAGGAGCTATTGAAATTTCTTCTTTTCAGTGCGGTTCAGACGCGGTTTTGAAAGAATTTATTGAAAAAAAATTTAAAAAAAGGGAAATCCCTTTTCTTTATTTAATAGTTGACGAACAAAGCGGGGAAGCCGGAGTCCAGACTAGAATAGAGGCCTTTATTGACACCTTAAATTAATTATGAAAGCTACATTTGCTTATTGGGGATATTATACGATCGCCTTTAATGCTTTATTCAAAAAATTAAAAATAGATATCATTACGCCGCAAAAAAGTACTTCGGAAACAATCAAGAAAGGAGCAATGATTTCTCCGGAGATGTTTTGTTTTCCCTTAAAGGTTAATATTGGCAATTATTTAGAAGCAATGAAAAAAGGAGCTGATACAGTTTTTATGGCAACTAACACTAACGGGAACTGCCGTTTTCGATATTATCCATATATTCAAAAGGAAGTTCTTGAAAATGCGGGATATAAAATAAATTTTGTTATTTTTGACCAGAACCCTTTAAGGTTTTTTAAGGAAATCAAAAAGGTTTCTAGGTCTAGTCTATGGCAAGTATTTGAAGCTTCTTTTTTTGCCTTCCAGAAAATGAAAATTGTTGAATCTTTGGAAAATAAAAAAAATTATTTAATGCCAAGAGCGATAGACAAAAAACAAGTTTCTAATATTTTTCAAAAACTTTTTGAAGAAACTGATAAAATAAAAAATATTAGAGAAATTTTTAATCTTAAGAGAGATATTAAGAAAAAAATATCAGAAATTAAATTTGTTAAAAAAAATATCCCTAAAGTAGGAATTATAGGAGAAATATATACCGTATCAGACGATTCTATAAATTATAATATTGAAGAAAAATTAGGGATTGAAGGCATTGAAGTGCATCGGGAATTAAATCTCAGTTATCACATTATGACCGGTCTTTTTCCTTGGAAAAAATGGAAAATGAAGAAGAAGATAAGTCCTTATTTAAAATCAACCGTTGGCGGCCATGGGAGAGAGGCTGTTTATGAAACATTAGATTACGTAAAACAAGGATTTGACGGGATAGTTCATCTTCTTCCTTTTGGTTGCATGCCAGAAGTAAGCGTTAGGCCGATTCTTGAAAAAATACACAAAGAGGCAGGAATACCTTTTTTGTCTTTATCTTTAGACGAAGAAATTGCTGAAGCAGGGGTTAATACTAGGATAGAGGCCTTTGTGGATGTTGTTGAAAATTATTACAGGGGGCGTGGGATACAAACCATAGTTAATTGATTTTGTTTTTAATCTTACGTTTTTAAAATATGAAAACTTTTTTAGGTATTGATGTTGGCTCTATTTCTACAAACGTTGTCTTAATAGACCAAGAAAAAAAAGTTTTATTTTCTTTGTATATTAGGACAGAAGGAGACCCTATTAAGGCGGTAAAGAACGGTTTAAAACTATTAGAAGATAAATTTCCCCAAGGAATAGAGATTGCCGGAGTAGGCACTACTGGTTCAGCTCGTTATTTAACAGGAGTAATTACGGGGGCGGATTTGATAAAAAATGAAATTACTACTCATGCAAAAGCAGCTAGTTTTTTTGTTCCAGAAGCAAAAACAGTGATTGAAATAGGCGGACAAGACAGTAAGATTATTATTTTAAAAAATGGAGTAGCTGTAGATTTTGCTATGAATGTGCTATGCGCTGCGGGGACAGGGTCGTTTTTAGATGCTCAGACCGTTCGTTTGAAAATTCCGATAGAAGAATTCGGTAAGTTGGCTTTAAAATCTAAAAAACCGACAAATATTGGTTCGCGTTGCACTGTTTTTGCCGAGTCGGATATGATTCATAAACAACAAATTGGCCACAAGACCGAAGATATTGTTGCCGGTCTTTGCCAGGGGCTTGTAAGGAATTTTTTAAGCGGTGTAGCAAGGGGTAAAAACATAAAACCACCTATTGTTTTTCAGGGAGGAGTGTCAGAAAATTTAGGCATTAAGAAATCTTTTGAAGACGCGCTGGGGCAGGAAGTCATTATTCCTAAATACAATAAAGTGATGGGAGCTTTTGGAGCAGCTTTATTGGTTTGTGAAAATCCTCCTCAAAAAACAAAATTTTTCGGATTTGAAGAACTAGACAAAGACATCAAATGTACCTCTTTTCAATGCACTGGTTGTCCTAATAGGTGCGAAGTGATAGAAGCGAGAATAAATAATGAGGTTATCGCCAGATGGGGGGATAGGTGCGGGAAATGGTCAGGTAATATCGCTTAAAATTCATAATTACCTTGAATTACGAAAAAGGCAAGATATACGACAGCGTTTTGAAGTATTTAACTTGACAATTATTTTTTTTTGACTATCATAAAAAATGATGGCCGGGAGGTCGTTTTTAGTATAAGCATACTATGAGAATTAATAAAATTTTTCAAAAATTACTTACTTTCCTAAATGAAGTGAGAATGGAAATGAAAAAGATTAATTGGCCGACAAAGAAACAAACTATAAGATATACTCTAATTGTTATAGGGGTTTCAGTTGCCGTAGCCACTTTTTTAGGCGGTCTTGATTTTATATTTAATATTTTAATAACAAAATTTATTTTTAAATAATATTAAAATGCCAAAACAACGTTTGCCCCAGGAAAAAAATTGGTATGTCGTTCATACCTATTCCGGCTACGAGGATGCGGTCGCTAAGAATTTAAAACAAAGAGTGGAATCTTTGGGTATGGAAGATAAAATTTTTGATGTTATCGTACCTAAAGAGAAAAAGATAAAAATTAAAAACGGGAAAAGGAAAACGATTGAAGAAAAAATATATCCCGGTTATGTATTAGTGGAAATGGTTGTTACCGATGATTCTTGGTATATTGTCAGAAATACGCCGAATGTAACCGGTTTTGTCGGCGTGGGAACTACGCCGGTTCCTGTTTCTATTAAAGAAATAGAAGAATTAAAGAAACGAATGGGGGTTGAGGATCCTCAATATAAAATTGGAGTTGAAGTCGGTGATCCGATAAAAATCACAGATGGCCCATTTAAAGATTTTGACGGGAAGGTTTCGGAAATTGACAGAGAAAGGGGGAAAATAAAAGTGTTAATTAATATGTTTGGCAGAGACACTTCCGTAGAACTGGATTCGTTGCAGATCAAAAAACTATAAATTAGCGAATAACCTTAGTCCGTCCCGTTCGGGACGAACTAGGGTTATTCGTTGATGGTTTATGAAAAAAGTAAAAACTATTGTAAAATTACAAATTTCAGCCGCAAAAGCCACGCCTGCTCCTCCGGTGGGTCCGGCTTTAGCTCAATATGGGTTGAATATAGCCGAATTTTGTCAGAAATTTAATGACAAAACAAAGGAACAGGAAGGTTTTATTATCCCGGTGGAAATTACCGTTTATGAAGACAGGTCTTATGATTTTAAATTGAAACAGCCCCCGGCTGCCGAACTTTTAAAAAAAGCGGCTGGAATTGAGAAAGGTTCCGGCTCGCCTAATAAAACTAAAGTGGCTAAAATTACCAAAACCCAACTTAAAGAGATTGCCCAAAAGAAAATGCCGGATTTGAACACTAAAAACATAGAACAAGCAATGAAGATAATTGAAGGAACGGCAAGGAATATGGGAATAGAGATTGAGAGTTAATTTTCAATTATCAATAAATTTTCCAATTAACCAATTTTCAAACAATTGCGAATTAAGAGAAAAGGTAATAAAATTTGAAAATTAAAAAATTGAGATTTTATTGAAAATTGGTTATTGAAAATTGAAAATTTTTTAACTATGAGGCCGTCAAAAGACGAATATTATTTAGATATTGCCAAAGCAGTGTCCCAAAGATCCACTTGTTTTAGATTAGAAGGCGGCGCTGTTATTATTAAAAACGACCAAATAGTTTCTACCGGTTATCTTGGAGCTCCCAGAGGGACAAAAGATAGCCTGGAAAGAGGTTTTTGTTTAAGAGATAAATTGAAAATTCCCCACGGCCAGAGATATGAACTTTGCCGAAGCGTTCACGCGGAACAGAATGCGATAATAAACGCTGCCAGAGCTGGCGTTAGTCTTTTAAATGGCGATATGTATATTTATGCCTCAGATCCGAAAGACGGAAAGAAGATTGATAGCTTCCCTTGTTTTATTTGCAAAAAGATGATTATCAACGCCGGTTTAAATCGAGTCATCTGTTCTACTAAGGAAGGAGGAATGGAAATATTTAAAATAAAAGATTGGGTAAGAGATTGGGAGGAAAGAGACATATTAGACGACCAGCGCCAATACGGGACTGATATGAACACTAAGGAGAAATTAAATGATTAAAAATAATTATCCGGGAAAATTTATAATTATAGAAGGCCTGGATGGTTCGGGCCAAACATCCCAAGTTTCTCTTTTAAAAGATTTTTTAATTAAAAAAGGTTATCAAGTTGTTGCAACCAAAGAACCGACCCGGGATTCTGAATCTGGCAGAAGAATAAAAAAAATTCTTGAAGAGAAGATTGACACAGACCCTTTAGAATTGCAGAAATTATACGCCGAAGACAGAAAAGA
Organism: uncultured Candidatus Saccharibacteria bacterium; assembly: GCA_964387825.1. Classification (GTDB taxonomy): domain Bacteria; phylum Patescibacteriota; class Minisyncoccia; order Minisyncoccales; family GWA2-38-27; genus CAYLWZ01. The sequence goes on along the minus strand of CAYLWZ010000006.1, from coordinate 13,832 downwards.
ACATTTAGAAAAGATAATTATTCCTGCTTTAAAAGAGGGTAGGGCAGTGATTTCCGACAGGTATTTTTTTTCAACCTTTGCGTATGGAAAGGCCCACGGGGCCGATTTAGACGAGTTAATTAAAATGAACGATAATTTTCTTTATCCTGACCTGATTTTTTTTCTCAAAGTAAGACCTGAGGTTTGTATTGAGAGAATAGAAAAGAGGGGAGACCCGAAAACTCTTTTTGAGAAAAAAGAGCGACTTGCCAATGTTTGGGAAAATTATAAAATATTGACAACTAAATTTGAAAATATTAATATGATTAATAGCGAAAAGTCAATTGAAGAAGTTTTTAATCAAATAAAAAAGGTTATTCTTTTAAAA
>CAYLWZ010000006.1:0-13365 GCA_964387825.1 uncultured Candidatus Saccharibacteria bacterium | reverse complement strand
AAATGGCAAAAATTCTAAAAAACGCGGGGAGCCATAAAATTTTGTCTATTATGGCCGGAATGGACGGAGAAAATCCTCTTCAGTTAATTGAACTTGCTGGCCGCACTTCGTACCAAAGCAGAGATAAAATTAGCGACGAGTCAGCGACGAAATTTGTGGAAATGCTTAGAAAAAGGGGGCACGAATCGGTCATTGAACACTCCTGTATGACAGTTGAATTTAACAATGTCTGCCGCGGGTTTACCCATGAATTAGTCAGGCACCGATTAGCCGCTTATACTCAGGAGTCAACAAGATACGTTGACGAAAGCGATTTTTTAGTAGTGATTCCGCCAGATAAAAATCCAGAGGAAAAACTTGTTTTACTTAATTTTCCAGATGGCCGTAATATGAAAGTATCTTTTCAGGAATGGATGGATTTGAACGAGCAGATGTACAGAGGACTGAGAAAAGCAGATTGGGTTTCCCAAGACGCCAGGCAAGTTTTGCCGATAGGAATAAAAGCCCAAATTGTGATTACTGCTAACTTTAGGGAATGGCGCCACATTTTTAGATTGCGCTGTTCTTCCGCTGCTCACTGGGAGATAAGAAGGGTGATGGTTAATCTTTTAAAAGATATCCAAAAAAGAGTGCCGATTATTTTTGCTGATTTTGAAATCAGCCAAGATAACGAAAACGCAAAATTAATCAAATAAGCCAGAAGGCCTCTCGTTGCAACGAGAGGCCTTTTTTGTTAAAATAATAATATGTTTAAGCCTATTGTCGGATTGGAAATCCATAGCGAATTAGATACTAAATCAAAAATGTTTTGTAGCTGCAAGAACGACCCTGACGAAAAGCGCCCCAATGTTAATATCTGTCCTGTTTGCATGGGACACCCTGGAACTTTGCCAGTGATTAACAGAGAAGCGGTAAGAAAAGTAATAAAAACAGGATTGGCTTTGGGTTGTCATATTTCTGAATTTTCTAAATTTGATAGAAAAAATTATTTTTATCCCGACCTGCCGAAAGGATATCAAATCTCTCAATATGATATGCCCTTTTGCAAAGGAGGCTTTTTAGAAATCAACGGGAGAAAAATTCGCCTAACGCGCATTCATCTTGAAGAGGATACGGGGAAGTTAATCCATCCTGAGGGAAAAGATTATTCTTTGGTTGATTTTAATCGGGCGGGCATTCCTTTAATGGAATTAGTAACGGAGCCGGATTTTAGTTCTGGCGAAGAAGCAAGGAAGTTTGCCGAGGAATTTCAACTAATTTTGAGATATCTCGGAGTTTCCGACGCCGATATGGAAAAAGGGCAACTTAGAGTGGAGGTGAATATAAGTTTAAGTAAAACCCAGGCCTTGGGGACTAAGGTAGAAATTAAAAATCTTAATTCTTTTCGGGCGGTTGAAGGAGCGGTTAATTACGAAATTAAAAGACAAACAGAGATTTTGAGCAAAGGAGAAAAAGTTATTCAGGAGACTCGGGGATGGAATGGGATAAAAGAATTGACAATTAGCCAGCGCAAGAAAGAGGAAGCCCATGATTATAGGTATTTTCCTGAGCCCGATTTGCCAACTCTTCATTTAGATAAGAATTTTATTCAGGAAATAAGAGCAGAGATTCCCGAATTGCCTCAACAAAAGAGAGGGAGATTTGCTAGGGAGTATAATTTGCCAGAGAAAGAAGTTAAAATTTTTGTCCGTAATAAAACTTTAAGCGAGTATTTTGAGAAAGTAATTTCAGAATTAATAAATTGGGTAAAAATATCTGAATTTAAAACAGAGATTTCTAAACAAGAAAGAAATAAATTGATTAAGCTTGCTTCAAATTATATTATTACTGATTTGCAAAAATTACTTAAAAGGGCTCTGGTTACCGGAGAAGATTTTTTGATAACGCCGGAGAATTTTGCCGAATTTATTATTTTAATTTATGGGGGTAAAATTTCAAGCAAAATTGCTAAAATTCTTTTGGAAGAAATGTTTAAAAGCGGGGCCGACCCTTCCCATATTATTAAAGAAAAAGGATTAGTTCAAATAACCGATGAAGGAGAAATCAAAAAAACCGTAAAAGAGGTTATTTCAAAAAACCAAAAAGCAGTTTCCGACTATGAAAAAGGAAAAGAAACGGCTTTCCAGTTCTTGATTGGTCAGACAATGCGGGAAAGCAAAGGAAGGGCAAACCCGGCGGCAATTTCAAAAATCTTGAAAGAGCTGTTGACAAAATATAAATAAGTGGTATACTAATTATAGTAAATAGAACATTAAAAAAAGGAGAAAAAAATGATAAGAGTTATTGCCTGGACGGAAGAGAAAGGACGATTTTATGATTATGTGAAAGTTTCCGAATTAAATAGGCTTATTGACGAGGGATACGTAATTGCTCTCGCCGATGAGCCTGAGCCCAAGATAATTTAAAAAGAGAGAAAAGGGAGAACAAAATGTTCTCCCTTATTTATTTTTCAAAAATTCTTTAATTAATTTTTCCGCTTTCTGGTAATTTTCTACCCAGTGGATTCGCTTGTCTTTTTTGAACCAGGTCATTTGCCTTTTGGCGTAATGTTCAATTTCTTTTTCTAATCTTATTGTCATTTCTTCTTTCGTTATTTTTTTCTGTAAATATCGAGCGACAAATTTGTATTCAAGTCCGAATTCTTCAAGCCGTTTCCAAGAAAGCCCTGATTTTTTTAGCTTTTTAACTTCAGCCACCATACCGATTTTAAACCGTTTCAATAATCTTTCTTTAATCATTTTTTTAAGTTTTTCAAAGTTTATTTTAACGCCAATCATTAAGACCTCAAAAGGGGACTTGTTTTTTTTAAGAGGAGGAATAGGTTTTTTTGTTTTTATGACAATTTCCAAGGACCTTATTAATCTTCTTTTGTTATTTTTATCAATTAATTTTGCTCTTTTTAAGTCAAGTTTTTTTAGTTTTTCAAAAAGCTCTTCGGTATTATTTTTTTCTAATTTTTTTCTTAATTTCCAATCAGGCTTTACTTTTGGAATAATTAATCCGTCAGTTATTGCTTGGATATAAAAGCCGGTTCCTCCGCACAAAATAGGAATTTTTCTTTTTTTTAAAATTTTTTCAATTGCTTTTAAGGCAAGTTTTTTGTATCGCGCGACAGAGAATTTTCTTTTCGGCGAGACCATATCTAAAAGATAATGGGGGATACCCTTCATTTCTTTTTTTGTTATTTTTCCGCTTCCGATGTCCATTCCTTTGTAAACTTGCCGCGAGTCAGCCGAGATAATTTCAGCGCCAATTTTCTTAGCAAGTTTAATTGAGAACCCGGTTTTTCCTGAAGCAGTAGGTCCGACAACGACAATAAGTTTTGGTTTCATATTTTTTTCTACAATAATTTTCCCTTTAGTCCCCATGGCAAAGCATCAATAATTTTTACTTTAATAAATTTTCCAATTAAATCCTTTTTGCCTTTTAATTTTACGGTTTTGTAATGGAAAGACTTTCCTGTTAAAAAACCGTTTTTATGCTTAGTCGGCAAAATATTTATTATTTTTCCGATATATTTTTTATTATTTTCTAAAGCGGTTTTTTCTAAAATTTTAGTTAAAACTTTTTCCCTTCTATTTTTTTCTTTTTGGGAAACATTATCTTCTAATTTTAAAGCAGCTGTTCCCTGTCGGGGAGAGTATTGAGCGATATAAGCCATATCATATTTAATTTCTTTAAAAAGTTTTTTTGTGTTTTCAAATTGCTTTTTTGTTTCTCCCGGAAAACCGACAATAATATCGGTAGATAAAGCAATGCCTGGGATTTCTTTTCTGATTCTTTTTACTAATTTTTTATACCTCGCGACGGTATAGGGACGATTCATCTTTTTTAAAATTTTATTGTCTCCCGACTGGACAGGTAAATTAAGATAAGGCGTTACTTTTTCACATTCGCCAATTGTTTTGATTAGCTCATCAGAGAAGTAGTTTGGATGAGAACTGGTGAAGCGAATCCAAAAATCCCCAGGAATATCATTGACCATCTTTAACAATTTTGCAAAATTAATCTCTCGCGATTGGTAGTCGTCCACGTTTTGTCCTAAAAGCCAGATTTCTTTAGTCCCGTTTTTAATTACTTTTCTGACTTCTTTCAAAATTTTTCTATGGTCTCTACAAACCAAAGGGCCTCGGGTAAAAGGAACAACGCAATAAGAGCAAAAATTATTGCATCCGTTTGATATTGGAATAGAAGCCGAGAATTGCGTTTGATATTTCGGTTTGATGTTTAAATAATTTTCCTCTAATAATGTCCGATCGGACATTATTAGAGGAAGAGGCCATTTGGTGAGGTCTTTAATATTTAAGATGAGATTAAATTTTTGAGCAAACTTTTGCCTATCTTTTTTTAATATACAACCTGTTAAAACGGTTTTGAGTTTTGAGTTTTGAGTTTTGAGTTTGGCAAAATCAAAGATTTTGCCATAAACCCTATCTACCGCCGATTGTCTGATTGAACACATATTTACCACAATTAAATCAGCCCTATTAATTTTTTGGGCTGGTTTGTATCCCATAAGTTCTAAAAGAGAAGCAATCCGTTCAGAGTCGGATTTATTCATCTGGCAGCCGAATGTAATTATGAAATATTTTTTAGTCATTTTGTTTGTTTCTGTTTTGTATTTATAATAAGTATTCTAAATCAAAAAACGGCCTTTTTCAAGGCCGTTTTTTAGTTTGTTATTTTTATCTTGCCAGAATTTTTGTTTTTAAGTTTCTGAAAATTTCTAAATTTTTGAAATTCTTAAAAATCAATGTATTTTCTCTTTTTCCTCTTTTAAAAAATATCTCCACTGTTCCAAAAATTCTACGAAAAACATAAAGGGCATATCTATTAGAGCGTTGAAAAATGCCGCTATAGCGTTATATTTTTTCCATTTATTGGATAGCCACCGTCCTAATCCGGCCATTGGCAGAGAGAAAATATCAAATAGAAATTCCAAAAACCCGGTTTTTTTCTCTTCAACTGTAAGTTCTTCGCCTCTTTTTCTGATTGCTAATCCGGCGAAAGTTATAAGAGCGATAAACATAATATTAATAATAGTAGAAGTTGGCGGGAATTTTACGATTTCAAAAATTTTAATTATCGCTCCAAAAGAAACGCAAGCCCCCAAAATATAAATAAGCCCTACTATAACTTTTATTACAAGCCCTCTTTTCCGGGGAGCTTTTATTTCGTAATATATGTCTTTCTTTCCGTAAACGATTTTCATTATTTCCATAATTACTATATTTAAATTACTCTTTGAGGGGGGCCTAATTGTGCCTACAAAAAGAAGCATCAAAAGAGTGGGGCCTAAAATATCTACTACTATGGTAATAGGCATAAAATGGCCGGTAATCAATTTCGCCAGAGGAATTTCCAGAATTATCAGGGAAATACTATTAGTGAGAAAAATAGAGAGAGTAGAATAAATAGCCGCCCGAAAGAGACGCGACTTTAGAGTGAGCAATCTTCTTTTGTAGTCCTTTTTTATGAGACCTTCAAGAATTTCCGGCCGAGAAATCTTTTTTGTTATTTCTGAAGAATTTCCTTTTGATAAAATATCTCCTAAAAGCAAATAAGAAGTATCGTATTTTTCGCAGAGGGTAAATATTTTTTTACCGAGGGGGTGAGATAAATCTTTTTCAATGCCGTCCCATATTTTATATATATTTTCGGTTGTCTTAGAGATGCTTTCTTTGTCGTGATTATTCCATTCGGGAAATTTATATTTTATAAGATTATAACTAATAATCGGATTATCAAGTTTAAAAAGCGCCTGTTGGACGGCAATGTAGATTTGGATGTTTTTTTCCTCTTCTTTTAACCCTTTCCAGATGATTATTCCTTCCTGAATCCGAATTCGTTCTTTCATCAATTTAAACATATAATCTATAAGGGCTTTTTCTCTTATCGGCGGAGAGAGGACTTCTTCTATTTCGCAGGCGGCAATTTCTATAATCCAGTTGTAGAATTGCAATTTCTTTCGCGGAGATTCGGCAGAAGAGCTATTATTCACAATAAAAATATATTTATTGATTACTTTTTGAATTTCGGTGATTTTTGATTCCTCAATTTTATCATTTGGAAAATGCCCTCCCCTGATGAGTTCCAAAACTAAAGGTTCAGCGATTTTATTTTCATTAGAAAAAACATCTAACTCCGCATTCAAAAACCTTCTTTTTAGCTTTCTGGTAATTGCCGCTCTTCTCATTAAATGTTCTTCTTTCCAATCAACGATTGTTCTTATTTTTTCATAGAAAGAAGCCACTTTTGAGGCGACTTCGTCTACATGAATAGTATCCATTCCTGTTTTTGGCTGGATAGAATCATACCATTTCTGGTATTGAGAGATTAATTCTTTTGTTTCCGGAGATAATTGAGACATATCTAAAAATTTCTAAATCCTAATTCCTAATTCTTAATAACAAATAAAATGTCAAATTTCAAATGTCCAACGTCAAATTTTTCTTTTTAGTCATTTGATATTTGACATTTGGATTTTTATTGGCTATAGCCCGATGGGCTTGCCCATATAGGGAAATTAGTCATTTGGATTTTGTTATTTCAAGATTTGGGTTTTGTTATTTTTTACTTTCAATTTCTTTTTTAATTTTTTTAATAAATCTATCAACTGACACCTCGCCGATATCTCCTTTCCCTATTTTTCTTACTCTGACAGATTTATTTTTTATTTCCTTATCGCCAACCACTAAAAGGTAGGGGATTTTTTTCATTTCTCCCTCCCGGATTTTTTTAGAAACGGTCTCATTTTCATCCTTTATCTTAAATCTTAAATCTTTAATCTTAAATCTTTTAGCAACTTCTTTTGCATATTTTTCATGGCGGCTGGCAATCGGGATAATCCATATTTGAACCGGGGACAGCCACAACGGGAGCGCGCCGGCATAATGTTCTAAAAGCACGCCGATAAATCTTTCTAAAGAGCCAAGCAAAGCGCGATGAATCATAATTGGCTCTTTCTTTTTACCTTTTTTATCTATATAGGAAACATTAAACGCTTGGGGGAGATTGAAATCAATTTGGAAAGTGCTGCATTGCCATTCTCTCCCAAGAGAATCTTTTATTTTAATGTCAATTTTTGGTCCGTAAAAAACTCCTCCTCCCGGATCAATTTGATATTTTAAGCCCAATTTTTTAAAAGCGTACTTCAAAGAATTGGTGGCTTTTTGCCACATTTTTGGGCTTCCCATAAATTTTTTGGGCCGAGTTGATAAATAAATCTGGTAGTCCTTAAAACCGAAAGTTTTCAAAATATCTAATCCGTATTTTAGAATGGAGATTAGTTCTTCAGAGAGCTGCTCCGGGGCGCAAAAAATGTGGGCGTCGTCTTGGGTAAAACCGCGGACTCTGGTTAGTCCATGAAGAACCCCTGATTTTTCATAACGGTAGACCGTCCCTAATTCGGCAAATTTTATAGGTAAATCTTTATAGCTTCTTATTTTTGATTGGTAGGCCTTAATATGAAAAGGACAGTTCATCGGTTTTAGTAAGTATTCCTCCTTGTCAATTTTAATAGGGGAATAGATATTTTCTCGGTAGAAATTCCAATGCCCTGACTTTTTCCATAAATTAATGTTGCCGATATGAGGCGTGAAAAGCCATTTATATCCTTGTTCAGTTAATTCTTTATACAAATAATCTTCAATGATTTTTCTTAAAGTAGCTCCGTAAGGAAGCCATATTGGCAAACCCGCTCCCACTTCTTCGTCTATAAGAAACAGTTCTGATTTCTTGCCTAAAACTCTATGGTCTCTTTTTTCCGCTTCTTTCTGGAGGCGCAGATAATTTTCTAATTCCTTTTTTGTTTCAAAAGCGACTCCGTAAATTCTGGTAAGCATTGGATTTTTTTCATCTCCTTTCCAGTAAGCGCCGGCAATTTTTGTCAATTTAAAAGCGTCAATTATTTCTTTCGCCTGCCCTGAATGCAATTGAAGAGTTGACTTAATATGGGGTCCTTTGCACAAATCAATAAAATCTCCGCATTGATAAATTATTATTTTATTTTCCGGAAGGCCTTTTATCAATTCTAATTTGTATGGCTGGTTTTTAAATATCTTTTTCCCTTCTTTTTTTGAAACAACTTTTTTATTAAATTTAACGTCTTTTTTAATCAATTCCCGCATTTTCTTTTCAATTTTCGCTAAATCTTCCGTACCCGCGCCCATTTGCTTTACGGATGAGTCCTTGCGAGTACTCGTCTTTTTCGGCAAAGCAAAATCATAATAAAAGCCGTTCTGGTGAGCTTGTCGAACCATTGATGGGCCGATGCCGAATTTAGTTCCAGGATAAAGTTCTTGGACGGCATAAGCCAATATGTGAGATAAAGAGTGGCGAATAGTATTGATTTTTATCATTTTATTTACTGATTAATTTATTGTGCGACAAATGTTCTATGTTCCACGTTTCACGATTCACGATTCACAATTTCTTCAATATTTTCAGCAATTATTTTTGGGGTGTTGTCCCGGTGGTTGACTCTGCCCGAAATAAAAACAATTTTGTTTTCCTGAAGAGCGGTTGGATTTCTTTCTATTATGCCTGGAAAAACAATAACTTCCGTCCTATCAGACAGGTCTTCTAATTTTACAAAAAGCATTGGTTTTCCGGTTTTAGTAATAATTTTTTTGATGTTGGAGATAATTCCTCCCACTAAAACCTTTTGGTCTGAAAAGGCGCTTTTAATTTTATTAAGAGAAACGGTTTTTTTTCTTAGGATGTCTCGAAAATCTTCCAAAGGATGAGAGCTTACATAAAGGCCTAGAAGTTCTTTCTCCCAATTTAACTTTTCAAAATTTGTCGCTGGTTTAACGGGGATTAACTTAATATGTTCATTAAAATTAGTTTTTTCAAAAAGTCCTTTTTGTCCGTTTGTTTTATTTTTTTGATTTTCTCTTGCCCATTCTAACAGTTTTTCTAAATTATACAACAATTGTTGTCTTTCTGTGAATTCGTCAAAAGCCCCGGATTTAATCAAGCTTTCCATAGACTTTTTATTTAAGTTTTTTGAATTAATTCTCTGGAAAAAATTTTCAATACTGTCAAAAGGGCCATTATTTTTTATTTCTTTAACAATTGTGTCTATTACATTTTCACCGACATTTTTTATAGCCAGAAGCCCAAAGCGTATTTTGTTCTCTTTCGGCACGACAGTAAAGTTTTTTAAGCTTTCATTGATATTCGGAGAGAGAACCTCTATCCCCATTTTTTTGCATTCTTCAATTAAAATTGCAATCCTTTCAATATCTGTTTTTTCCGAAGTTAAAAGGGCAGCCATAAACTCAACCGGGAAATGAGCTTTTAGATAAGCGGTTTGGCAGGCGATGGTTGCGTAACAAGTGGCGTGGCTTTTATTGAAACTATAACGGGCGGATGGCTCTATCCATTTCCATATTTCGGTCGCTACTTTTTCATTTACTTTATTTTTTATCGCACCGTCTATAAATTTCTTTTTTTGGGAAAATAATAAACTTCTTATTTTTTTCCCGACTGCTTTCCTTAATACATCTGCTTCGGCTAAAGAAAATCCGGCTAATTTCTGGGCAATCTGCATAATTTGCTCTTGATATATCATAATCCCCTGTGTTTTTTCTAAAATCGGCTTTAGTTTAGGATGCAGATATTCAATTTTTTGTTTTTTGTTTTTTCTGGCGATATAATCTGGAATAAATTGCATCGGTCCCGGGCGATAAAGGGCGACCATAGCGACTATATCTTCAAATTCGGTAGGTTTTAATTGTTTTAAGTATCTTTTTAAACCCTCGCTTTCCAATTGAAACACGCCGGTGGTGTTCGCTCTTTGCAAGAGTTTGAAAGTTTCTTTATCGTTTAAAGGGATTTTTTCAATATCTATTTTTTTCCCCTGAACTACGTATATCCGTGAAAGAGTATCTTCAATAATAGTTAGATTTTTTAGGCCCAAAAAATCCACTTTTAAAAGGCCTAAATCTTCAATTGCGTGCATTTCATATTGAGTAACAATAATTATGTCGTTTTGGGCGGGATGTTGTAGGGGAATTAGATTTGTAAGCGGTTGGTCGGAAATAACTACGCCGCAAGCGTGGGTTGAAGCGTGTCTTGCCACCCCTTCTAATTTTTTTGCCAGGTCAATTAATTTTTTTGCCTTTTCATCGGTTTCGTAGATATCCCTAAACTCGGAAACATTTTTTAACGTCTTGTTTAAAGTAAAGCCGAAAGGAATCATTTTTGCGATTTTATCGCAATAACTATAATTATATCCCAACGCCCTTCCTACGTCCCTGATTACCGCTCTGGAAGCCATTGTCCCGAAAGTGATAATTTGCGCCACATTTCCTCTTCCGTATTTTTGGGCAACGTACTCTATTACTTCGTCTCTTCTTCGGTCGGTGAAATCAAGGTCAATGTCTGGCATAGAAGAAATGCGCGACGGATTTAGAAACCTTTCAAATAAAAGGTCGTTTTTTATGGGGTCAACATCGGTGATATTTAATAAGTAAGAAACTAAAGACCCTGCCGCCGAACCCCTGCCAGGCCCTACAATAATTCTGTTTTCTTTCGCCCAATTAACAAAGTCCTGAACTATCAAAAAATAAGAAGCAAAACCGGTTTGTTTAATAACTTTAAGTTCGTAAATTAATCTTTCTAAAATATCTTTTTTCGGGTTTTCTCCAAATCGATTTTTTAATCCTTTTCGGGCAAGGTCTTCAAGGTATCCCTCGGGAGTTTTCCCGTTTGGCACTTTAAAATAAGGCAGTTTTATTTTTCCAAGTTCAAATTCAAAATTGCACTTCTTTGCAATTTTTTGAGTATTTTCTATCGCTTCCGGGATATATTGGAACGCTTCAGCCATTTTTTGCGGGCTTCTCAGGGAGAAATCATCTGACTTCATTGTCAATCTCTCAGGGTCATCTTTGTCGGCTCCGGTATTGATAAGCATTAGAGTGTCCTGCGCTTCCGTGTCTTCCGGCCTTAAATAATGGGAATCGTTAGTCGCCACTAATGGAATATCGTGTTTTTTAGCAATAGAAATTATCGCTTTGTTTACCTTTGCTTGTTCTTTAATATTAGGATGGTTTTGAATTTCTAAATAAAAGTTTCCTTTTCCGAAAATTTCTTGATATTTTAAAGCTGTTTTTTCCGCTTCATCAATTTTATTTGATACAATTAAACGAGGAATTTTTCCTGCCAGACAGGCGCTTAAAGCGATAAGCCCTTCGGAATGTTCTTTTAAAAGTTCCTCGTCTACTCTCGGTTTATAATAAAAACCCTCTAAGTGAGCTTTGGTAACAAGGGTAACTAAATTTTTATAGCCTTCTTCGTTTTTTACCAACAAAACAAGATGATATCTTTTGTCGTCTATTCTCGGCCGTTTTTGGTACATTCTTTCCTTCGCTAAATACATTTCACAGCCGATTATCGGCTTTATCCCTCTTTCTTTCGCTTTTTTGTAAAACTCAACCGCGCCGTATAAAACTCCGTGGTCGGTCAAAGCAACCGAGTCCATTCCCAGTTCCTTGACATAATCTAAAAGTTCGCCGATTTTCGGCAATCCGTCTAACAATGAATAATGGCTGTGAACATGCAAGTGAGTGAATTTCATTAAATCATTTTACCCCTTTAGAAATTATAAGGCAATGATATGGCCAAAATAAATCTCTAACAGGGCTTATCTTATTGGAATTTTTCTGGCAAGATATGTTAAAATACTAAAATGAACTCCGTTAGAAATTGTATAATAACGGGACATAAGCAATATTAATTATGATTAGCAAAAATAAAAAGATTTCTAACGGGATGAAGCGTCCCAATTTTAACGAAGAAAAAAAACTGTGGAGAAAAGGATATAAATACGTAGTTGGGATAGACGAAAGCGGAAGGGGACCTTTGGCGGGACCGGTAGTCGCGACTGCTGTTATTGTGCGACAGGTTTCGGCTGTTAACTCTTTTGGACCTAAAAAACTTTTGGAAAAATGGCAAATTCAAGGCATTAAAGATTCAAAAAAATTATCGCCAAAGAAAAGGAAAGAATTTTTTAATTTTTTAGCCGCGAATTCCAATATAGAGTGGGGGACGGGAAAAGTTTCAGAAAAAATAATAGACCGGATAAATATCTTAGAGGCGGCAAAACTGGCGATGGGAAAAGCGATAGGTGATTTAGAAAAAAAACTAAAGAAAAAAATTGAGTTTTTGATAATTGACGGGAATTTTGCTATTAATTCAGATATTCCCCAGAAGTCAATTATAAAAGCGGACGAGAAAGTTTTTTCCTGCGTTGCGGCAGGTATTATAGCAAAAGTTGTTCGGGATAAAATAATGTTAAGATACGACAAAAAATACCCGGAATACGGCTTTGCAAAGCATAAAGGATATGGAACCAAACTTCACCAAGAAACGCTAAAAAAATACGGCCCGTGCGAAATATATCGAAAAACATTCAGGCCGGTATTAGAAAGATTAAAGATTAAAGATTAAAAATAAAAAAGTTTGAGATTAATGTCTTTTAATAATAAAGGAGAGCGGGTTTCATTCAGATTTTCGTTCTATTTTATCTGTTTATCGCCTTGACACCCTTCCCAGGGAATTTATAATAAAACTAATGATTGACGATAAAGATATCCAAAAAATAAAGAAAGGACTTGCTACTAAGGAAGATTTAGAAAAATTTTCCAACAGGGCTTTTGAGGTTTTTGCGACCAAGGAAGATATCAGGGAAGTAAAAGAAGATATTAACGGGCTAAGAGAGTCGGTCCAAGCTCTTACGGTATCAACAGACAGGTTGGTCAAAGCCGTGGAAGGATTGCGGCAAGAGTTTGTGATAATAATGGCAAAAGTTGACCGACACGAACAATGGCTTCATCAAATCGCCGATAAATTAGGGATAAAACTGGAATATTAATCCCGCTTACAGCGGGATACTTTTTACAGCTTGTTCGGGCTGTTTTTTTAACGGGGGTTTGAAGTGTGCTTACCCGGTTAAGCACAAAAAGGGTTGACAAATTTAAATAAGGACGTATAATATAAACAGAAACTTGAAAAAGTTCGTTCTTTGAAAACAGATAATTTATTCGCCGTTTGAGCTGGTTTAAAATAGCCGTTTCAAACGGCGAATAGATTTAATATTTTTTAACCTTGAAAGAAGGAGAAAGAAATGGAAAATATGGAAAGAATTATTGTTATTGATGGTGTGGAATACCACCATCATGGAAATGGCGGGGGACTTGTGGCCGAGACCGCTGAGGTGGGGGAATCGGCTTACATAGGCGTGGATGCCAAGGTCTATGGCAATGCCAAGGTCTTTAACGATGCCAAGATCTATGGCCATGCCAAGGTCTATGACGATGCCAAGGTCTATGGCAATGCCGAGGTCTCTGACGATGCCGA
>CAYLWZ010000005.1:0-42221 GCA_964387825.1 uncultured Candidatus Saccharibacteria bacterium | reverse complement strand
AAACTGGGCGAGGGCAGACCTCGCCCAGTTAAATGGGCGAGGTCTGCCCTCGCCCGGCAGCGATGTCAATGCAAATCAGGGAAAATCGCAAGCGTTAAGTTGTTAAAATCGTCTCCCGAATTTTATTTTTTGGATTTAACGGTTTATGATAATATAATTAAAGAATACCATGATTTATGCTTAATTATTGGGAGCGTTGGGCGGAAAATCAAAAAAAACGCTTTCAAAATTCGGGAGAAATTTTGGCTAAAATTGAGGATATGAATTAAGAACCAAGAACCATAAATAATGAATCAATTTACGCAAGGGCGAGGTCTGCCCTCGCCCAACTGGAAATCCGAGGGGGCGAGGTCTGCCCTCGCAATGTTGCGCTTATAAAAAATTTATGCCGCATAATTCAAGACAATTTATTAATGGAGAAATATATCATATAGTTTTAAAACGAGTAGGAAACGAAGAACTTTTTATAGATATAAATGATTATTATCGCGAGATTTTTTCTATTTATGAATTTAATAATGACCAACCCGTTAATATCTGGAAAAGACGTAAGAGGCGCTTAACAGAGAAGCGAATTCAAAAAGAGATAGAGCAATTAAATCAAGGAGATACGCAAGGGCGAGGTCTGCCCTCGCCCGGCTTATCTTCGGTAGATCCGAGAGATAGATTTGTTGATGTTTTGACTTTTTGTTTGATGCCTAATCATATTCATTTATTAGTAAAACAGTTAAAGGAAAGAGGGATTAGTAAATATATGCAAAAAATGGGGAGTGGTTATTCAGTTTATTTTAGAATTAAATATGGTTTAAAAATGAAAGGACATTTTTTCCAAGATAGATTTACCGCTGTTCGTATTAAGACGGATGAACAATTAATGGTGGTTTTTGTTTATATTCATGTAAATCCATTATCTTTAATTGAGCCGGGGTGGAAGGAAAAGGGAATTAAATATCCAGAGAAAGCGATTAAGTTCTTAGAAAATAAATATAGATGGTCAAGTTATTTTGACTATATTGGCAAGAATAATTTTCCGTCGGTAACCGAGAGAAATTTTTTATTAGAAGTAATGGGAGGACGGGAAGGTTGTAAGAAGGCAATAAATAATTGGATTAGATATAAAGGAGAAATCAAGAAGTTTCCAGAGATTTTATTAGAGTAGTAATTAATTAACAAAATCGGGGCGAGGTCTGCCCTCGCCCGGCTTAGAATTAAGATATGGCAAGGGAGAAAAAACGTTTAGTCATTATTGATAGCAATGCCGTGATTCACCGCGCTTTCCACGCTTTGCCTTTTTTGACGACAAAAACGGGCGAGGCGGTAAACGCTATTTATGGTTTTTTGCTGGTGTTTTTCAAAGCTGTCCGGGAATTTAAGCCGGATTTTATTATTGCAACTTTTGATTTTCCCGCTCCTTCTTTCCGCCAGGAGAAATATAAACTTTATAAGGCAAACCGTCAGAAAGCGCCGGCGGAGCTTTATGAACAGATTCCAAAAGTAAAAGAAATTTTGGAGTATTTTAACGTACAAGTTTTTGAAAAAAAAGGATTTGAAGCGGACGATATTATAGGCGCGCTCGCTTCGCGAGCGACCAAACTTCCAAGTTCCCTGCCCGCATCAGCTACGCTGAAAGCGTTGCAGGCGGGCCTGCCCGCATCAGCTACGCCGAAGGCGTTGCAGGCGGACAATTTCCAATTTCCAAAAAAGGAAAATTTAGAAACTATTATTATTACTGGGGATTTAGATTTACTTCAACTTGTTAATAAAAGAACAAAAGTCTATCTTTTAAGGAAGGGGGTTAAAGACGCTGTTCTTTATGATAAGGAAAAAGTAGAAGAGAGATATCAAGGCGTAGAGCCGGAACAGCTTCCTGATTTTAAGGGTTTGAGGGGCGACCCTTCGGACAATATTCCTGGCGTTTTTGGGGTTGGCGAAAAAACGGCAATTTTTTTGATTAAAAAATTTGGAACGTTAGAAAATCTTTACAAAGAGTTAAAAACAGGAAGTGAAAAATCAAAAGGAATAAAGGAATCTTTAAGAAAAAAGCTTTTAAATTATAAAGAACAGGCCTTTATTTCTAAAATGCTGGCCGAAATACGGTTTGATGTGCCGATTGATTTTGATTTAAAAAAGTGCCGATGGGGCAGATACGACAAAGAAAAGGTAAAAAGAATTTTTGAAAAATATCAATTCCAAACTCTAATTAACCGCCTGCCCTGAAAATTATTGTTATATTGCTATATTGTTGAATTGGTATGATAATAAGAGAACTAAAAAAATTGTAAAGGTCGAGGATTAAAGAGAAATTCACCCCGTTAAATAATTCTGCTTTAGCAGAATTAAAATCTAAAAGATTTTATTTAACGGGGTAAAAATTAATATGACTAAAAAATTACTAATTATTTTGCTGATTATAATTGTCGCTACGATGATTTTGGGGATAGTTTGGTGGCAGAGATATTCCGCCAAAAAATCGGTTGAAGAATCAAAGATTTATCATGTTGGGCTTTTGCAAATGGCTCCGACTGTATCTAGAAATATGGACGGTTTTAAAATAGGTATGGAGGAGTTGGGATTTGAAGAGGGAATCAATATTGAATATACTTATCGGGACGCCGAGGGAGACCTGGATAAACTTGAAGAATATGCGAAAGAATTGGTGGCAATGAACCCGGACATGATTTTTGTTAATACTTCTCCGGCTACTGCAGCTATCAAGAAAGAAACCGAAGGAACAGAAATACAGGTGGTTTTTTCAATGGTGGCAGACCCCTTAGGAGCAGGATTTATAAAAAGCATAACCAGTTCGGGAAATAATTTAACCGGCACCAGTTGCGCTTATATTGACATTGCTCCAAAAAGATTAGCCATTTTGAAAGAAATTGACCCTACGATTAAAAAGGTCTTGGTTTTTTTCCGGCCGGAAGATAAAAGCGGGGGACCGGCTACAAAAAAGATATTAGAAGCCGCTCCGGGAATTGGGATAGAAATAGAAGCGGTAGCCATAAAGAAGAAAGAAGATATTAAGGATTATTTAGAAGGGCTGAAACCGGGAGAAATAGACGCGATGATGGACCCGGCTGATTCTATGGTCACTGCCGGCTTAATGGAATGGGGAGTGGAAAAGGCCAAAGAACTAAAGGTTCCTTTATTGATGCTCTCAGAAGGGGAATGCGAAAAAGGAGCTTTATCTTCTTTCGGAGTAGATTATATTGATTTAGGAAAACAAAGTTCCCTTATTGCCAATCAAGTTTTGAGGGGAATTGCCCCAGCCGATATTCCTGTTGAAATGCCGAGAAAGTTTTTCTTTGCCGTTAACCTAAAAACCGCCCTATCCATTGGATTAGAGATTCCAAAGCAAGTTTTACGCAAAGTTGACCTGGTGATTAAATAAATTCATTCTCCCCTATTCAAGGTTCATAATGAGATTTTTTAAATCTGAAAAGAGAGGATTGCCTAATATAAGCTTAATATATTTAAGCATTGGCCTGGTTATATTAGGATTAGTCGCAATAAATATTGTGGTGAATTTAATTTGGCTGAGTCCTTTTTCCAAAAAATTAGAGAATAGAGCGATAAACCAAGAAATGAGCGAAGCCAGGAGAGCGGCTGAAAACATAGAAAAATCTATTACTATAGAGCTGGATAATATTGTAAGATTGTCTCAGGATATAACAAAAACTGAAGATTTGAATTTTTTCATTAATCGGTTTTTGAAAGAAGAGCCGAATATTAAAGAAATTTCTGTCATAAATTTAAAAGGGCAGGAAGAGAAAAGATATTCTAGAGAGAGATATTTTACCGGGGAAAATCTCAGAGACCTTTCTTTTTTAGAAGAATTTGAGAAGGCGAAAAATGGCCAAATCTTTATCAGTAAAGTGGATTTTACCAAAGAGGGAGAACCTTATATTAAAATAGCCGCTCCGATTAGAAAATCAGAAACGGAAGCAACGGAAGGCGTTTTGGAGGCCGTATTCTATTTGAAAGGCACGTGGGGAAAAGTATTGGAGATAAAAATTGGAGAAACCGGCCGAGTTTCGGTCATTGACGATAAGGGAATGCTTATCGCCGACCCTTGGTCTTCGCGGGTCTTGAAGAAAATAAATCTCTTGGATTTGCCTCCTACTAAACCCCTAATAATAGGTGAAATATTTAAAGGCGCTAAATATCTGAACGAAAAAAAGACAGAAGTAATAGGAGTGGGGATTCCCATCAAAAGTTTGAGGTGGGGAGTGATTGTGGAGCAAGACGTTGCCGAGATAGAGGTTTTAGCCAAAGAAGCCAGAAATTTCGCTTTGGTTTTTTTAATAGCAGGATTATTAATAATCGGACTTTTGGTTTTATTGGTCCTGGTAATGAGAAGAGCTGACAGAGACCTCGTTTGGCAGAGATTTGACCTGAAAGTCAAGACAGAGGAATTAGAAGAGGCTAAGTCCGTTCTGGAAATAAAAGTTCAAGCTAGAACCAAAGAACTAGAAGAGTTAGCCCAGGACCTTGAAGAAAAAGTCAAACAAAGAACCAAAGAACTTCAAAAGAGAATTGACGAACTTGAGAGGTTCCATCGATTGACAGTGGGAAGAGAATTAAAAATGTTAGATTTAAAAAAAGAGATAAGAAAGCTTAGGTCTTTAGAGAAATATTAAAGGAGGCGTGATTTATCGCAAAACATCTTTATAATTTTGAGTTCTTTTGCTTTATATAAAATTAATGATAGAATTAAATGAGTAAGTTTCTAAAGGTCGAACAAAATTAAAAAATTAAAAAAAAATGAAAGATAAAACATATTGGATAATATTAATCTTGGTGATAGTTATTGTGGCCTCTGCCGTAGTTTTGATTTACCAAAAACCCGGTCCTACTACTCCCGTGATCAAAGGAACTGAAGGAGGACATCTTCAATTTATGGGGAAAATTTCCGGAGCCGGAGCGCCGAATTTCTTGAAAGGGGTGAGTTCAATTCGCATTGCTGGAGATAAGGCTTACACTGCTTCCTTGCAAGACAGCTCCTTTTCCATTTTTGACGTTTCAAATCCTTCAAGCCCCGAATTAGTCAAGGTCCTTACCGGCGCCGGATTTCCTTATTATTTAGGCGGAGCCGATTCAGTATTTGTATCAGGTTCTTTGGCTTATATCGCTTCTTATATGGATGATGCTCTGACTATTTTTGATATTTCCGACCCATCTAATCCTAAGCATTTGGGAGTGATTTCCGGAGCCGGAGCGCCGAATTATCTTGATGGAGCGAATTCAGTTTGCGTTGTCGGAGATACGGCTTATGTCGCTGCTTTTGACGATAAAGCTCTAACTTTGATAAATATTTCCGACCCAGCTCATCCTAAGTATCTTGGTTCAGTTTCAGGGAAAGCATCGCCTTATTTAGACGGCGCTAGCTCGGTTTCTGTCGCTCATGGACATGCTTATGTCGCTACAGCTGGAGATGACGCTCTGAGCGTATCAGATATTTCAGACCCTTCCCATCCAAAACACATCGGAACAGCCAGAGGAGCGGGCTACCCGAATTATTTAGACGGCGCAATCTCGGTTTTTGTTTACGGCAACAAGGCCTACGTTGCTTCAATGTATGATAATTCCCTGACTATTTTTGACGTCTCTGACCCTACAGCACCTCTTTATTTGAGCAATATTCACGGCGAAGGAGACCCTAATTTTTTGGGAGGAGCAAGTTCGGTTTTTGTTTCCGGCAATAAGGCCTATGTGGGCGCGGCGAGAGATAATTCCCTTTCGGTTTTTGATGTCTCAGACCCTACCAATCCAGAACTGATTGATTCAATTCGAGGAGCCGAAGCGCCTTATTTTCTTGGCGGCGCTTGGTCGGTTTATGCTTCGGGTGGATATATTTACGTAACCAGTTTTGAAGACACTTCCCTTTCCATATTCAAGCTTGAATAGTTAAGGGATGTAGGATACGAACCAGAGTCTAAATGGGATTTTACCGACCCCCGCTTTTTTAAAAAAATAGCGAGGGGTTGGTTTATTTTTGAGAAAGAGTTAAAATAAGAAACAGAAGGGGGTAGGATTCTGGTTTGAGTCCTACTTCCTAAAGGTTATGTTTAACAAGGTTATTTTAAGTTTGGTGATTCTGGCTCTGATAATTTCGGTAGGCGTTTTCTTTTTAGAACTAAGGGCTCAAGACAAAACAGAGAAAATCTTTGAAGGTTTAGAGGAGTTTCATCAGAAAATAAGTCGAGAAGTAGAATTGATTAGCCAGAAAGTTCCTCCCTACATTCCTACCGGAGAAGCGGCCGGTTTTGTGGTTGAATTTGAAAACGGAACTAAACTCTATTTTGCTTCAGACACCGGCTTAATGTCGGATATGGAATTAATAGGAAAATATTTTAAGCCTGAAATTGCTTTTCTGCCTATTGGCAATATTTATACTATGGATTCAAAAGCGGCCGGTTTTGCCGCAGAATTAATTAATCCGGATTATATTATTCCTACCAATTACGGCGGTTTTCCGGAACTAGAACCTAACCCTGAAAGGTTCTTAGAAGAATTAAAAAATTATAAATTAAAAGGGAAAGCTTTAGTTTTTGAAATCGGGGAAACTCAAGAAGTTCTAGGCGTTAAAATTCTCTGGTTGGGAGGAAAGAATTGGCTGTTAGAAGGCCCTCGAGGGACGAGAATTTTAATTAATCCCGGCATTAGATATAACTTAGATTTTCCCAGAGAGTATCAGGATTTAGTGCAATTCAAAAGAATAGATTTAGTTTTAATTCCTGGCGGCCGCTTTGACAATTTTACTTTGTCTGACACCAGAAAATGGGGACAGTTATTTGACCCGCTTTTTGTCTGTCCTTACGAGTTGGGAATTTGGCTTAAGTCCCAACTGCCTAACTATAAAATTTTGGCCTTGGATCAAGGAGGTAGGATTGGAATTTCGGAGATGCGCAGGCTTGGAATTCCGGAAAAAAACTTAGAAAAGATAAAATTAAAAGCGATTAATTTAGTTTCTGCTTCCCACTGTTCTTCGGTTACTCCCGAGGGGTCTAGGGAGTAGGATTCGAACCAGAGTCAATTTAGCGAAGTGAATTTTATTCAGATTCGAGGCGGGAGGAGTGAAGTGTATCCGCAGGATACATAAGCGACGAGCAACGAAGAAGATGGATAAAATTCACTTCGCCCGAAGGGAAGCGAAAGAATAGGTTAATTTCCCTGCCCGCATTGCTACGCAAAGCGTTGCAGGCGGGTTCGTCACTCCTCCTCAAGGTATTTTTAATTCTTAATACCTCTTCGTCGTCCTATACCCGTCCGGGACGGACTAGGGTCGTTCCTCGAACTTAACCTATTTTTTCCCTTCTAAATTGATTCTGGTTCGAATCCTACTTCCCTACCCCGTAAATTTCAGTTAGAATTTATGAAGAAGTATTCTTTGTACACTTCGGTGTTTGCAATTTTAATGGTCTTTATCGGATTGAGTTTTTTTTCGGTTTATTTTTCCTTACAAGAGCACAAAAAAGATTTAGTTCAGGAAGCGATAAAAGAGAAAATTCATTTGGCTGAAACCATAAACGAAACTCTTACTTCTCCTGTCTGGGTCTATAGATTGGCTTTGATTCCCGGGATAGAAAGGTCCTTTATTGAGGGAATGGCTCAATTTCGGGAAGTAGAGTATCTAAAAGTGGTTGATTCAGACGGAGTGGTAGCCGAGAGCAGCATTGAAGAAGAGAGAGGAAATATTATCAAAGATCCCGATATCTATAAAGTTCTTCGGCAAAAGAAGGAATTAGTAAAGGACGAGGTTTTTCAAGGCAGAAAAATCAAGTTAATTATTTACCCCGGATATGCGAGCAAGACTATCTGGATAGGTTTTACTCTGACCGGAATAGAGAAGACAATAAAAGGGATGCTGATAAGGGACGTCGTAGTTTTTAGCCTGAGCTCAATAATAATTTTTCTGGTTTTATTTTTTTTCCTTAAGAGAAAGGTTATCTCCCCTTTGAAAAAAATAACCGGACTTTGCCAGAAGGTCAGGAAAGGCAATTTGAAAGTTCAGGTTAAGGTTAAATCAAAGACGGAAATTGGTCAGTTGGCTCAGAGTTTCAACGCAATGGTTAGGGATTTGGCTCACTATCAGTACGCCTTGAAAGAGGAGAGAAACATTCTTGAAATAAAAGTTAAAGCCAGAACTAAAGAGTTAAGAGAACTGGCCGACCTTCTTGAAGAGAGAGTCAAAGAAAGAACCAAAGAACTTCAAAAGAGGGTTGACGAACTTGAGAGGTTTCATCGGTTAACAGTGGGAAGAGAATTAAGAATGGTGGAACTGAAAAAGGAAATAAAAAAACTTAAAGAAGAATAAGGGGAGTAGGAGAAAAATAAATAAAATATTGAAAATGTTTTCGTTTTGGAATAAAAAAGAAAAACCCAATTTTAATAAAGATATGGCCAGCGATCCTGCCCGCAATACTTCCCGCCAGAGGCGGGATGCGGGCGGGGAAGAGAAATTTGGCCAAAGAGAAAAATTTGACCAAACTGTGATGCAAAACTTTCACGACAAGGACATAGAAATCATAGATTATCTTACTGAGGGAATTTTGATTTTTGACGAGGATAATCGGCTTTTTTCGGTCAATCGCCAGATAGAAAAGTTTTTTAAAATTAGGAAAGAAGCCCTTCTCGGGAAAACAATTTTTGAATTGGATCAATTCCCGAATCTAAACGCTTTAATCTCTTTTTTAGGAAAAGAGATTCACAAAAAGGGAAAGAAAAAACTGAAGATTAGAGACGATTTTATTTTAGACATAATGGTCATTCCTATAATGGATACAGGAAACAGAACAGGCGCTTTAGTTGTCTTAGACGACATTACTTATAAAGAGATAATTAATAAAATAAAAAGCGAATTTGTTGATTTAGTCACCCATCAACTATGGACTCCTACTTCAGCTGTTAAGTGGTCGCTTCAAATGCTTTTGGGGGGAGAATTTGGTAATTTAAACAAAGAGCAAAAAAGTTTTGTTGAGAAAATTTATAAAGCGAACGATAAGGCAATTAAATTAATCGGAGACCTCTCGCAGGTTTCGCAGATAGAAGGAGGAAGATATCTTTCCGATATGGCGCTTTCGGATATTGAAGAAGTGATTTCTTCTTTAGTAGAAGATTATCAAAAGGAGATAGATAAAAAAAGGCTTAAACTTGAATTCAAGAAATCGGAAGAGCAGATACCTAAAGTTATAATAGACAAGGCAAAAATGAAAATTGCCATAGGGAATATTCTCGGCAATGCGATAAAATATATTATGCCTGGCGGGAAAATTAAAATTTTGTTAAGGAAAAATGAAAAGGAAATAGAAATTCAAATCAGCGATACTGGCTTGGGTGTTCCTAACCGCCAGCAGAAGAGAGTGTTTACCAGATTTTTTCGCGGGAGCAACATAATTCAGAAAGACACGGAAGGAACAGGGCTGGGACTATATATATCTAAAAGTATTATAGAAGCTCATAACGGAAGGATTTGGTTTATTTCCGAAGAAGGAAAAGGAACAACTTTTTTCTTTACTATCCCCTTGAAAAAAGAATTCGCCGAATTTATTACCGGAAAATTTTATTAATTTTTTGAAATTACTTCTGTTAAAATAAATACGCGATACCAGTATGCTCATCTCGTTTCGGCTTGCGCCTCAGCGGGTTAACATATACTAATAATACGATAGAAAAATTAGTATAATTAGCATAATTTGTATATTGGCATCAATTTATTATGAAGAAAATTTTAATAATTGAAGATGACATTTTTCTCCGAAAGGTCATTAGTAAAAAACTTTTAAAAGAAGGATATGAAACAATTGAGGCGGTAGACGGAGAAAAAGGGTTAGAATCTGCAAAAGAAGAAAAGCCGGATTTAATTTTGCTAGACCTTGTTTTGCCGGAGATGACTGGTTTTGAGGTTTTGGGCAAAATAAAAAAAGATCCTCTTATTTCTAAAATCCCGGTAATTATTTTGTCAAACCTTGGAGAGAAAAAAGACATAGAAGAAGGACTGGGGTTGGGAGCGGCAGATTATTTAGTCAAAGCGCATTTCAATCCCGGGGAAATTGTTGATAAAATTGAATCTATTCTGGCCCGGGCTTAGTCGGCCGTTTAGACTGTTTTTAGAACGAGGGCTAAAAAAATTTTAATTTATGTTGGAGAACAAAGAAATAAAAGAAATATTAAAAATAAAAGGGATGGTCAGAGGAGTGGTCTTTCAGAGCGACGCTCAATATGTTTTAAAGAAGGAAGGAGAAGCAGGATTAAAAAAACTTGAGGCGGCAATCGCTAAGACAGGCCAGTTGATTAGATATAAGGAAGTTAAGGCTGTTAGTTGGTATCCTTTAAGTTGGCGCGTTTTATCTCTTTTATTTATCCAAGATACTTTTAGCTGGGATAAGCAGGAGATGTTTAAGATGGGCTTGACTGCTCCAAAATTTTCTTTTCTCGTCAGAACGCTTTTAAAATATTTTATTTCTGTTAAGAAAACTTTCAAAGAAAGTGAAAAGTATTGGGAAGAGCATTATTCCACAGGGACGCTTGAAACTTTTAAATTTGACCTCAAAAATAAGTATTTAATCCTACGGCTTAAAAATTTCAAGATTCATCCCTTGCTTTGTTCTTATTTAAGAGGTTATTTTCAGACGATTACCGCCTTTGTTATTAAGGCCTCAAAAATGACCTCAGAAGAAACTAAATGTATGTTTAGAGGCGACCCTTACCATGAATTTGTCATTAAATGGTAAAACGAAGCCGTGTCCAGGCCTTAATGCTCCGTAATAAAAGTTAATGGAAATAAAAAGAAAACATTTATCGCAAAAAAAGAAAATGGACCTAGATGACCTGGAAAAATATATCAGGGACTTTTCTTATTTTTTGCCTTTGCCGGTTTGCACTCTTAACCCAACAGGCATTATTATTGACATCAATCAATCTGCTAAAGAGTTGACAGGGTATGATGAGATAACGTTGATTGGACAGGACATTGAATTTTTATTTGAAGACAAAGAATCGGCCGGCCGGCTTCTAAGAGAAGTTTTAAAAAAAGGAGTTGTTAGAAACAAAAGCGC
The DNA here is from genome assembly GCA_964387825.1 of uncultured Candidatus Saccharibacteria bacterium. Classification (GTDB taxonomy): domain Bacteria; phylum Patescibacteriota; class Minisyncoccia; order Minisyncoccales; family GWA2-38-27; genus CAYLWZ01. The sequence continues at coordinate 31,164 of CAYLWZ010000005.1, read as the reverse complement.
TAATTTATTAACGAGTGGCAAGGGGAAAATGGCGGTTAGTGTTTCAGCCTCGGCGAGAAAAGACGTTCAAAATAATATTATTGGTTATTTTATAGCAATCTTTAATATTAGTGAATTAAAAAAGCTTCAGGAAGGATTAGAAACAAAAGTGAAAGTGAGAACAGGAGAATTAGAGGGTAGTCAAAAAGCTTTGCTGAATATATTGGAAGACGTTGAAGAGGCTAGAAAAGGAGCCGAGGAAGAAAAGAATAAAACATTGGCGATAATCAATAATTTCACAGATGGCTTATTTGTCTTTGACGAGAAGAATAAAGTTTTATTAATTAACCCTCAGGCCGGAGATTTTTTGAAGATTAAAAAAGAAGACATAATAGGCAGATTTTTTTCAGAACTTTCAAAAGTTGCTGCCTTGAAACCCCTTGTGGAAATTTTAGGAGAAAGGATAGATAAGATTTCCAAAAAAGAGTTTAAGATTAAGGAGGATTTGGTTTTAGAGATAACGATAGCTCCAGTGATGCGAGAGAAGGAGAAATTAGGCAGTTTGTTGATTTTGCACGATATTACTCGAGAAAAATTAATTGAAGAATTAAAAACTGAGTTTGTATCTTTGGCTGCTCACCAGTTAAGAACCCCTCTCTCGGCGATTAAATGGACCGTAAAAATGATTTTGGAAGGAGATTTGGGAAAAATAAACAAGGAACAGAGGGAATTTTTAGAAGGCACTTACAAGTCAAACGAAAGAATGATTAATTTAGTCAACAGTCTCTTAAATGTTTCTAGGATTGAAGAAGGAAAATATATTTCTAATTTAGTTTTGACCGACATAGAAGAGCTTGTTAAAAAAGTAATAATCTCTTATAAAAAAGAAAGCCAAAAGAGAGGAACCAGAATTGAGTTCAGGAAACCCAAGAAAAAATTGCCTAAGATTATGCTGGATGTTGAAAAAATGAGAATAGCGATTGATAATCTTATGAAGAATGCTCTTAAATATACCATTAAAGATGGGAAAATAATCGTTTCTTTAAGCGGTCGCAAAAAAGAAATAGAAATATCTGTTAAAGACAATGGGATAGGAATTCCCAAGAGTCAGCAAAAAATGATATTTATCAAATTTTTTAGAGGGACCAACGTAAGCAAGATAGACACTACAGGTTCGGGACTGGGACTTTATATAACCAAAAATATTATCAATGCCCACAAAGGAAAGATTCGATTTGAATCTAAAGAAAACATAGGCACCACTTTTTATATTACTTTGCCTATCGTTAGGGGAAAGTTCACAGAATTCTTGAAAGGGTTTTAAAATAAAGCAAGTTCTTAATGATAACGCTAAAAATTTTAAAGGTTGAAAAATCAAAATTAATCTAACTTAATAAAATAATTTAAAGTTAGAAATAAATATGAGTTCAGTCGGAGAATTTTTAGGTAATTGCAGTAAAATCCTATTTTTCTATTTCAATTTACTTAAAAAAACCCCGCGTCCTTAAGGGGGCAGGATACGAACCAGAATCCTGCTTCCTAATGCTTGACAGTTTAAAAATAGCAAACTAAAATTAAAATAATATATATGAAGAAAATTTTAATAATTGAAGATGAAAGGATTATGGTTGACCTTCTTATGAAAAAGCTATCCAAAGAGGGTTACTCTGTTTCAGCGGCCTTTGACGGAGAAGAAGGGCTTTCAAAAATTAGGGAAACGAAGCCCGACCTTGTTTTACTTGATATGGTTATGCCTAAAATGGGGGGGATTGAGGTAATAGAGGAAGTAGTAAAAGATAAAGAGCTAAAAAAAATTCCTCTGATAGTTATTTCTAATTCTGGTCAGCCGGTAGAGCTTGAGAGAATCAAAGAATTGGGGGTAAAGGATTGGCTCATTAAAACCGAATTTGACCCACAAGAGGTAATTGAAAAAGTTAAAAGACAACTACCTCTTCATTAGCTTTAAAGACCGATTTTTATAAAATGTAAAATGCAATAGGATATGTTTACTCTCACTGTAATAGTTTTTGATGTTATTGCTCTTGTCTGGGTTGGATTAAAGATATACAAAAAGAGCAAATTGAATTATCCCGTGGGAAAGTATTTAGCATTAGGTTTGCTGATGTCGGCTTTCGGAATTTTTATGTATGGAATAAGGAGTATTGTTTTACAGTTTGAACCCTTTGAAACAATGCTTAAAATGGATGAGATTGTCTATAAGATTGGAACTTTCGTTCATATAAGCGGTTGCGTCTTATTGGTTTGGTTTGTTTATAAAGAATTTGCGCCGAGATTATTTACAAAGATTACAGCCAAGCCGGTTCTGGCATTATTAGGTTTTATCGCTATTGCTTTTGGCTTTTTCCCTCTTAAAACCGTAGTTCATCAAGCGCCCTTAGAGCCGACCAGATTTATGATGACCAGCCATCCTTGGGAGTGGCCCTGGGTGAGTTCGATATTTATGTACGGTTTTTTTATAGGTTCAGCTATAATTTTAGGGATATTTCTATATAACGCTCTGGTAACGGAAAATAAAAAAAAGGCGTTGATTTTTGGAATATTAACTCCTGTTTTAATCCATTTTGGGATTGCCGGAGTTTCTAAACCGGGAACTTTCCCTTTTTCAACTCAAATAAATTGGTGGATTGCAATCTTAGGATTAATTTTGCTGATTACGACTGTTTTTATCGCTGAAAACAGGAAAAGAATGGTGAAAGCGATTATGTATGGGCTTGGGATGTCTCTTTTGCTGTCTTCGGCTATTGCCTGCGTCTTTATATCTCCTATCTTTGCCAGAATAGGTTACGGGATAGGAGCGATTTTAGTGCTTAAATCTTTTGGAATGAAAATAGAGTAGCTGATTTATTAAAGCCAAATTTAGCTTTCTATGAAGGGGTTAAACAAATTAGCAAATAAACAACGCGACGCTAATATGTTAATGTATACATATTATAATTCGTATATTAGCATCGATATTTTATGAAGAAAATTTTAGTAATTGAGGACGATAAGTTTTTAAGAGAACTTATTAGCCAAAAACTCATAAAGGAAGGATATGATATTGCCGAAGCGGTGGACGGGGAAAAGGGAGTGAAAAAGGTCAAAGAGGAGAAACCGGATTTAGTTTTACTTGACCTTATTCTACCCGGCATTGATGGCTTTGAAGTTTTATCAAGAGTAAAAAAAGACCCCTTTTTGGCTCAGATTCCAGTAATTATCTTGTCTAACCTTGGTCAAAAAGAAGACATTGAAAAAGGGCTGAAAATTGGGGCAGCCGATTATTTGATTAAAGCCCAGTTTACCCCGGACGAAATCGTTGAAAAGATAAAAAACGTCCTGAAATAATCCCAAATGTGAATTTAGAGTTTCCACTGCGAAGCAGTGGTTTTTATGCCTGAACTTCCCGAAGTAGAAACAACAGTTCGTGATTTAAAAAAGAAAATCCTTAACCGGATTTTTATTGATGTCTGGATAGACCCCGCCATTTTGAAAAAAGGCGGGATGATTAAAAAACCCAAAAATTTTAAGGAATTTAAAGAAAAACTTAAAGGAAAAAAAATTCAAAAAATTTGGCGTAGAGGAAAGAATATTATTCTTGAACTTTCTCATACCTTGTTAGAGATTAACGGGTCAAAGAAAAAGCACCGAGAAAACAAATCTCTAACGGGGCAGGGGTATTCTCTTTTACTTCACCAAAAAATGACCGGACATCTTTTAACTGGAAAGTGGAAAGTGGAAAGTGGAAAGTGGAAGCCGTTCAATAAAGGTCCTTTGTCAGAGCCGGTTAATCGTTATATTCGTTTGCTGTTTGCTTTAGACAATGGCAAAATGTTAGCTCTTTCTGATTTAAGGAAATTTGCTAAAGTTGAATTATGGAAGACAAAGGAGCTAAAAAAATCGGAGGAAATAAGGAGTTTAGGACCCGAGCCATTAGAGAAAGATTTTACTTTTAAAAAATTCAAAGAGGTTTTGAAGGGCAAAAAAAGAAAAATCAAACAGGTTTTAATGGACCAGAAAATTATTGCCGGGATTGGAAATATTTATTCTGACGAGATATTATGGCAAGCAAAAGTTAATCCTTTTAGGAAAACTTCAGAATTATCCGACAAAGAGTTAAAAAATGTTTATCAGGCATTGAAGAAAATTTTAAAGAGAGCAATTCAGGCCAAGGGAGCGAGCATAGTTGATTTTAGAAGGATTTCTGGAGAAAAGGGCGGTTTTGGTCCGTTGAGAAAAGTTTATCAAAGAGAGGGCCAATTGTGCTCTCGTTGCGGGACAATAATCAGAAAAGCGAAAATTGGTAGCCGGACCACCCATTTCTGTTCCAAATGCCAACAATGATTTGAGATCAAGAATTAGGAATCAAGAATCGAGAATTATGAATAAAAATCTAAAATATTCTTAATTCGTAATTCTTAATTCTTTTATTCATTATGCTCATTTTTCTTTACGGACAAGATAGCTATAGGAGCCGTCAAAAGTTAAGGGAAATAGTTGATTATTACCAGAAAACCTATAAAAATGGGTTAAATTTGAAGTTTTTTGACAGTAAAACATTAAATTTTAGGGACTTCAAAGACGAGCTTAGACAGATAGCGATATTTAAAGAAAAGAAATTATTAATAATAAATAATTCTTTTTCGGATTCTAATTTTAGAGAGAAATTTTTAGAGGAAAAAGAAAATTTTTTTAAGTCAGATGATGTAATTTTATTTTACGAACAAGGGAAAATTAATACAGGAAATTCCTTCTTTAAGTTTTTAAGCAAAAGGGCTAAATGTCAGGAATTTAAATCTCTCTTGGGAGAGGAATTAAAAGATTGGACCAAGAAAGAATTTGGGAAACACAGAACCGGAATAGAACCGGAAGCCCTAAAAGAACTTTGCCAATATGTTGGAAGCGATTCTTGGAGGATGAGAAATGAAATTGAGAAATTAGTCAGTTTTAAGCCGGGGAAGACAATTAGAAAAGAAGACGTAAGGGCTTTGGTAAAACCAAAAATTGAGACAGATATTTTCAAAACAATTGACGCTGTTGCCCAAAAAAATAAAAAACAAGCTTTAAAATTATTACACGAACATTTAGAGAAAGGAGATTCTCTTTTGTATCTCCTTTCTATGGTAAATTATCAGTTCCGAAATCTTTTGGCAATTAAAGATTTTATTGAACATCGCAGGTCGTATGCCTTTATCTTAAAAAAGAGCGGTCTTCATCCGTTCGTAGTCAAGAAAAGTTATTCCCAAGCGCAAAAGTTTAGTTTTCAGGAGTTAAAAAAAATCTACCGGAAGATTTTTCAGGCAGATATTGATATTAAAACCGGACGAATTAACCCGGAGACAGCGTTAGATTTATTGATCGCTGGAATATAACGTAGCCGGCACTTTACGTTTTGAGTTGTTGTAAAGATTTATTTATAAGTTTGGTTATTCTTGATTTCCTCCTCGTGGCCGTGTTTTTTTTGATAACATTAACTTTTGCTGCTTTGTCTAAAGCTTTATATATCCGGGGCAAGAGATTTTTTGCTTCTTCTGCTTTTTTTTCTAAAACTAACTCACCAACCTTTTTAATGAGGTTTTTTATTTTTCTTTTATAAACGAGGTTTTTGGCTTTTCGTCTAATGTTTTGACGAAGGGCTTTTTTAGCTGATTTGGTAATCGGCATAATGTTAGAATTAAGAATTATTTATAATTTATTTGAAATTCAAAATTCTATTTTCTACTCCTCAATATAGTATTTAATAATCAGTTTGTCAAACGCTAACAACTAAGTTATGATAAAAATATGATAAGATATCTTCAGGGAAAAATTATCCTGAAAAAAGAAAAATTTATCGTTATAGACGTAAACGGAGTTGGCTACAAGGTTTTTGTATCTAAAAAAACCTTGTCTAATATATCAAAAGTTAGCCAAAACTTCGCTCTCGCTAAAGAGCGTAAAAGCAAAGAAAAAATACAAGAAGGAGAAATCTCTGAAATGGTTAGTATTTTTTGTTTTCTTAAGGTGGGGGAAAATACGCTTGACCTTTATGGTTTTTTAGATGAAAAAGAACTTGAGTTTTTTGAAATTTTAGAAAATATCCGCGGTGTCGGACCAAAGGCCTCTCTTGAAATTTCTTCTTTGGGTCCTTTGGAAAAGATTAAAGAAAGAATTTTATCTCAAGACAGAAAATTATTTGAGGAGATTCCGGGCATTGGCAGGAAGAAAGCGATGACGATTGTTTTAGAACTTACAGGAAAGATTAAGGATATCTCTAAAAAAGACGCTTTGTTGAAAAAACCGCGCATAGACGAAGCAGAAGAAAGCCTTGTCAATCTTGGATTTTCTCGGCAAAGGGCGAGAGAAGCGCTTTTAAAAATTTCAGGAGAAACTGTCGGCGTGGACCAAAAGGTGAAAGAAGCGCTAAAAATTTTAGGAAAATAAATACACGGGTTTGACCCGCGCATGTTTCCGCTTATATTTTTACCCGTACTTTATATGAAGGAATTAATCGAAAAATTTATTCCTGGTTTTCTCTTAAATTTTTACCATTGTTCCCTGTCTTTGGCAGGCGCTTTTTTATATAGGTTTCCGTCCAGGAAATTAATCGTTATCGGGATAACCGGAACTAGCGGTAAATCTACGGTGGTGGAAATGACAAGCAGAATTTTTGAGGGAGCAGGGTTTAAAGTGGCTTCCCTGTCTTCTATCAAATTTAAAATTGGGGAGAGGGAATGGGAAAATAAATTGAAAATGACAATGCCTGGCAGGATGAAAATCCAAAGATTTTTGAGGCAGGCAAAAAACGCTAACTGTAAATACGCGATTTTAGAAATAACTTCCGAGGGAATTAAACAATATCGGCATATGTTTATTAATTTCAATACGGCTCTTTTGACAAATTTGAGCCCGGAACATATTGAAGCGCATGGCGGTTTTGAAAAATACCGAAAGGCTAAAAAAAAGCTTTTCCAAAAAACGAAAGGAATTCACGTTGTAAATTTAGATGATAAAAATGTAGGATATTTTTTAAAATCTCCGGCCGAAAAAAAGTATGGCTACGGATTAGAAATTTCCAATTTTTCCCGCTTTCAGCGAGACAATTTTCAACCAATTATCGCTCAAAATCCACAGACCTCAAACCAAGGAGCATCTTTCTTTTTAAATGGCATAAGATTTAATCTAAAATTGCTTGGCGAATTTAATATCTATAACAGTTTGGCGGCAATTTGTGTCGGGTTGAGCCAAGGAGTTAATTTAGAAATTTGTAAAAGAGCTCTGGAAAAAATAAAGGGAATTTCGGGCAGAATGGAAATTGTGATAAAAAAGCCGTTTATTGTCATCGTTGACTATGCTCACACGCCGGAAGCGCTGGAAAGTGTCTACAAAACGGTTTCCGGTATCAGGAACGGCGAATCAAAAATGATTTGCGTGCTTGGCTCTTGCGGCGGCGGCAGGGATAAGTGGAAGAGGCCGATTTTAGGAGAATTGGCGGCTGATTACTGCCAGGAAATTATCGTAACAAACGAAGACCCTTATGACGAGAATCCAACGGAAATTATTGAGCAAGTGGCTCAAAAAATAAGCGGTAAAGTCCAAAAGATATTAGACAGAAAAGAAGCAATAAAAAAAGCTCTTGAATCGGCGAATCCTGGCGATATTGTGGTTATCACTGGCAAGGGCTCGGAACCTTGGATGTGCGTGAAAAATGGCAAGAAAATGCCTTGGGACGACAGGAAAATAGTTAGAGAAGAAGAGTTGCGAAAATTATGAGAAATTATGATATGTTGCAAGGAATAGGAATGAAGTTTACCATCGTTTTTTTTGGTAGGCGCAGAGTAATTAAGAGTTGATTTTTATCTTGTTTTAGATTAAGGTATAAATATTACTATCATTATGAAGCAAACTTCTCTTAATTGCCTATTGGTTGTGAAAAGCAATATAGTTGGCTCAAGTTTGTTTCCCTTGTTTTTAGCGATTTATGAAAAAGAAGCGTTTACCAAGGTCAATTCGCAAATTTATCAGGAGAGAAAAGGCCCGAATTCGGAGTCAAGTTTTAGATATGAAAGAACAGAAAGATAAAATTAAACAAACCTATCAAAAATTTCCAAAAGCCAAGAATAAAAAATAAATTAGAGAACCGGGCGAGGTCAGACCACGCCCGGGGGTGGGGGTGGGATGGGCGAGGTCTGACCTCGCCCACACTTTGCTCACCCTCGTCCACTCTCTGCTAATTTTGTTAAACCGCAAAATTATTAATTAAAAAATGAAAACAAAAGAAATATACAATTTGGCCATTCAAATGGGAATCAAGACAGATTTTAGAGGAGAGGAAGGGGTGAAGAGATTTTTAGAAAATAGAAAAAAGAAATACGAGAAGATGGACGAAAAAGAAAAAAGAGAATTTGATAAAGAAGCTTTAGAAAATCCTTATTTGGATTCAAGAATTTACCATATTGCCGAAGACAAAGAAATTAAAAAAGTTTTGGTCGGGATTGATATTGAACCGGCAGAGCTTTTATTGTCTAAAGAAATCGGCGATATTGATTTAATCATTGCTCATCATCCTACGGGTAAAGGTTTGGCTCATTTAGCGGATGTGATGAATTTACAGTGCGATGTTCTAAACTTTTACGGCGTTCCTATAAATGTCGCCGAGGGTTTAATGAAAGAAAGAATTTCTGAAGTTGCCAGGGGGGTCAATTCGGCTAATCACCAAAGGACTGTTGATGCCGCCAAACTCCTCAGAATAAACCTGATGAATTCTCATACTCCTTGCGATAATTTAGCGGCTAAATTTTTAAAAGATTTAGTTGAAGAAAAAAAACCGGAAAGAGTTGGAGAATTAGTAAATTTACTTAAAGAAATCCCTGAGCATAAAGAAGCGATAAAAATTGGCGCAGGTCCTAAGATTTTTGTTGGCGATTCAGAGAACCGTTGCGGCAAAATAGCTTTAACTGAAATTACCGGAGGAACCGAAGGTTCTCCAAAACTTTACGAAAAAATGGCTCAAGCAGGCATAGGGACAATTATTGGAATGCATATTTCAGAAGAGCATAAAAAAGAGGCTGAGGTTGCTCATCTTAATGTGGTAATTGCCGGTCATATGTCTTCCGACTCATTGGGAGTAAACTTATTCTTAGATGAATTAGAAAAAAGAGGAGTTGAGATTATTTCTTGTTCGGGGCTGATTAGAATTTCTCGGGTAAAATAATTTCCTACTAAAATTGACGATCGTCAATTTTAGTAGGAAATCACTCTCTGAAAGAAACTGGCTGAAAAGCCGGTTTTTTGTTAAACCCTTCACGCCAAAAAAGGACTAACTTCGCTAATTTAGCGCCAAAGGCGCTTGTCCTCATTATGGCGCGGGGGTAAAATAAAATAATGAAAACAGGAATTGCCACGGTTCCTTTGGATTACGGCCATTGCCCTCGCTGGCTTTTTGAAAGAATGAAGCGCCTTTCTCGGGGCATATTCTTGGCTATTCGGGAGGAATTCGGACCAGAGGAAATTTTAAAAAGGTTATCTGACCCTGTTTGGTTCCAATCGCTTGGTTGTGTAATAGGATTTGACTGGAACAGCAGCGGACTTACTACTATTACTCTTGGCGCCATAAAAGCCGGGCTTTTTGATATTCAGGATGAATTAGGAATTTATATTTGCGGCGGGAAAAAAGAATCAAGGAAAACTCCTCAGGAAATTGAGGCCTATAGTATTTCCCGAGGTTTTTCTTTCGCTCCTAAATTAATTTATGCTTCTAAAATGGCGGCAAAAGTGGATTCTAGTTTAATTCAGGACGGGTTCCAAATTTACGCTCACAATTTAATTTTTTCCAAGAACGGACAATGGACAGTTATCCAACAGGGAATGGACATTGGCGCTCAAAAAGCGCGGCGCTATCATTGGTTTTCCTCTAATGTTAATGATTTTGTGGAAGAACCTCATTCCGGAATAATTTCCGACATTAAAGGAAATCCTTTAAATCTAACTGCTAAAAAGAGCGATAAAAACAGGAAAATTTCAAGCGAATTAGTCATTGAAGAGCCAAAAACATTTTTAAAGGACATTAAATTGGTTTCTGAAAAATTTATCCCGTACCGTCCCGCTTCCAGCGCGACTGGCGCGAGGCAAAATAATTTAATTAAACAAAAAAGATTTCCTAATTTTGCGGAAATGGAATTAAATGATGTTGAATTTCATTGGCATCCGGTTGTTAAAGAGAAGTTTGATTTAAAACGGCTGGAAAGAACTATATTTCTCGCCAATTCCAAAGAGCCAAAAAATTTTGAACAGCTTTTGTCGTTAAAAGGAGTCGGACCGAAAACAATCCGCGCCTTGTCATTGGTTTCAGAGATAATCTATGGAGCTGAGCCGTCCTATAATGACCCGGCAAGATATTCATTTTCTGTGGGAGGGAAAGACGGAATCCCCTTCTTTGTGGAAAGAAGTGCTTATGACAAATTATTAGATGTAGTAGGAAGAGGAATCAAAAAAAGCCAAATCTCAAACAGAGAAAAAATTGAAGCCCAAAAAAGATTAAAAAAAGTCGAAAGAAGCTAAAAAGAAGCTAATCTCCTTTTTAGCTTTTCTATTGACAACAGATAAAAGATATTCAATACTGTCAAAAGTACTTTAAATAATTTGAATTTATAGAGCTAATGCTATGCTAAAGGAGAAAAAAATGAAATACAAAGTTGGAGTAATGGGAAAAGCGGGAAGAAGCAAAGGAATTCCTCGCAGTTTAATGCTGAAAGCGAGAAAAGCAGGAGAAGAGATTGCAAAACAAAATTGTATATTAATTACAGGCGCCTGTATGGGGGTTCCTTATGAGGCGGCTAAAGGTTGCGGGGAAAAAGGAGGGGAAACATTGGCTTATTCTCCTGCTTCTGATTTAAAAAGACATCTGGAGCCGCCAATTAGTTATCCCTATCCGCCGAAAGGATGTAGATTAATTTTTACAGGGCTGGGAAAGATAGGCAGAAATGTTTTTTCGATTGGAGAATCCGATGGGGTAATAATTGTCGGAGGAGGAATGGGAACCACTAATGAGTTTTCTATTGCCGCTCACGAAGGAAAAGTAATAGGAATTCTCAAAAGAACAGAAGGAGCCTCTGAGGAACTTTTAAAATTATTTGGAAAAATTGGTGGGAAGAAAGGCGCTTCTGTGATTGCGGATTCTAATCCAAAAAGATTAGTTCAAAAAGTTATTGAAGAAATAAAAAAGAAAAAAAATGAGGAAGAACTGAGAAAGGAGATTCCAATTATATTTAAAAATCAGGAAAGAGAGCAATTGTTTGGAATTTACCATTTCCCTGTTGGGACATATAAACCGCCTTTGGTAATTTTACTTCACGGATTTGGCGAAACAAAAAGCAACAGAAAATTTGTAAGATTATCTCGGGCATTGGAAAAAGAGGGGGTTGCGGTGTTTAGATTTGACTTTAGCGGATGCGGGGACTCTCAGGGAAAACTCGTAAACACAACCGTTAAGAAATGGGTGGCGGATTTATATTCGGCAACGCAAGCAGTATTAAAAGAGGCGGATATAGACATGACAAGGATAGCGATTATAGGTCATAGCTTGGGAGCAGTGGTTAGCGCTTTGTTCAAAAATCAGTTTAATTTTACTTTAAAAACAATGATTTTTTGGGCGCCGGCGTTCAATCAAAAAAAAATTTTTCCAATTTGGCATACTCCTTCAGAAATTGAGAGATGGAAAGAAAAGGGATATTTTATACATAAAGACAAAAAAATGGGATTGAAATACTTAAGCGAGAACGAGAATAAAGATTATTCCGCAGTTCTTTCAAATTTTTCGAAAATTAACTTGCCTATTTTGATTTTGCATAGTAAAAATGACGAAACTGTACCTTTAGAATTTTCAGAAAAACTGGTTAAAAAGTATAAAAACTTGAAGCTGATTAAACTTGTTTCAGGAGGACATAAATTTGAAGATTATAATCAACAAAGAAGATTAATCAGGGAAACAACAAATTGGATAAAGAGATATATCTAAAATTAGAATAATTTTAAAAGCGTCTTCGTTTCAAGGAAGACGCTTTTTGTTTAAAGTTTTTATCATATAAGTGTCTTTTAAGCGGTATCCCAGTTTTCGGTAATATTCTCGGACTCCGATTCCGGAAATAACGGCTATTTTGTTTAATCCAAACTCTCTCTTGGCACTTTGACTAAACTCAGTATAAACTATTATTTCCGCTTCTTTCATTAATTTTCTCCCCAATCCTTTGTGTTGAGGAGCTTTTTGTTTTTTCGCTATCGGAACCGATTGGCCATAGGTATGTATTTCCCTGATAATAGCGGCGTTTTTCAAAACACTGATAAAAGATTCTCCAAAAGAAACGCGAAGGCGCAGTAAACTGTAAAGTTTTGTTCTGTTTTTATTTTCATAACTTAAAAAAATTTCTTTGCCTTTAGACGCGTCATAATCTTGGCGGAATAAATAGATTTTTTCTTTTGCGTCATAATTTTCTTTGATTTCCCGGCATCTAATACACTTGCATTTCAATCCTTGCTTTTTCATTTCTTTTTGGACGATTTCTCTTAAATTGGAGATTTTTGCTCCTCCTTCAATAATTTTTCCTGCTGGTATGTCCCTGATTATTCTTTGAATTCTGCAATAATAAGAAATTTGTTTCTTAATTTCTATTAAAAGTTTGATTAATTGTTCTTTTGAGTATGGTTTATATTTACCCTGCTTATACCACTTATACAACGGGGCGCTTTTAACCAAAGCAAGGGGGTAAATTTTTAAATAATCCGGCTGAAAATCTGGATTTGAAAAAAGTTCTTTAAACATATTAACGTCTCGTTTAAAATTGGAACCGGGCAAGTTCGGCATTACCTGATAAGAAACCTTGAATCCGGCATTTTTCAGAAGTTTAGTTGCTTTAATGGTCGCTTCAACTTTATGCCCCCTTTTGCTTAATTTTAAAATATCGTCATATATGCTCTGAACACCGAGCTCCACTCTCGTGGCTCCCAATTTTCGCAATCTCTTTATCTCTTTTTCGTTTATAAAATCCGGCCTGGTTTCAATAGATAGGCCAATAATTCTATGCTTTGCTTTTTCGTTTTTCTTTTGTTCTTTTTCTAAAGTTTGAAAATTGAAAATTGAAAATTTATTGAAAATTGGAAGTTGAGAATTGAAAATTTTGGATCTGTCAGATTTATTGCAGGCCTGAAAACATCTTTTAACAAACCAATTTTGGTAATAATGTGGATAATATGACCATGTCCCTCCGATTATTCTCAGTTCAATTTTGTCTGTCGGATGGCCTGCGTTTTTTAACGCTTCAATTCTTTTTTTAACTTGCAAATATGGGCTGTAATTTAATCTTTTTGCCCTTTCTACGGCCGGTTCTCCTGAAACGTAACTCTTAGGAATTCCTTTTTGACTCGGGCAATAAATGCATTTTCCCGGGCAAGGGTATGGTTTAGTCAAAACAGAAACATTTACTATCCCCGAAAGGGAACGAACTTTTCTCTTTCTTAGGAGAAATTCTAAATTTTTGTCTAATTTTAATCTTTCATTTTTAGGTAGATTATGATATGCTTCTAATAGTTTGATATTGGAAGGGAAAGGGATGTTTAAATTTTTGGCAATTTTTCTTTTGAAAGAACTTAAATCGGCCGAAGATTTTATCCGGTTTTTTATTAACTCTTGAGTTATTAATTTCAATTTGGTTAGTTTTGTTTTCATACCCTGTAGTAGAATTTCAACAAATTATTTTTTTGCTGCCCTGTAACGATCGAAATTTCACTACGGGGCATGGATAAAAAATATGCGGAATATCTGCTTAAAGAAACTCGGGCAGGTTATAACTTAATTGCCGAAGAATTTTCAAGAACTCGTTGGAATATTTGGGCAGAATTTAGCGTTTTTAGAGATTATATAAAAAATGGCGATAAAGTTTTGGATATAGGTTGCGGCAATGGTCGGCTCTTGGGATTATTAAAAGGTATAGAAGTTGAATATATCGGGATAGACAATTCAGAGAAGCTTATTGAAACCGCCAGAGAAAAGCATCCTCAGGAGAAGTTTTTAGTTGCTAGCGCTTTAAAATTACCATTTCCAGAAAATTCTTTCGGCAAAATTTTTTTAATCGCTGTCTTACATAATATTCCTTCGGAAGAGTTTCGTCTAAAAATCTTGGAGGAAATAAAAAGAGTTTTAAAGCCGGGTGGTGTTTTAATTCTAACAGTTTGGGATGTTTGGCGCAAAGAAGCGATAATCTTAATTTTAAAATATTTACTTTTAAAACTTATTGGAAAATCAAAACTGGATTTTAAAGATGTTTTTAAGTCCTGGGGGAAAGAAAAAATTAATCGTTATTATCACTTTTTTACGAAAAAAGAATTAAAGAACTTAGCGAAGAAGACGGGATTTAAAATAAAGAGAGTCGGGGTCGCAAAAAACGAGACGGGAAAAAGGTCAAATATCTATCTAATAGCCGAAAAGCCCTTATAGTTTAACGGATCTCGTACTAAAATTTGTCCCTGTAGTTTAATTGGACAAAGCGTCAGTTTCCGGAACTGAAGATTGTGCGCCCGCCCGCCTAAGTTTTGCCCTTATAGTTTAACGGAGAAAACTCAGGTTTCCGGAACCTGGAATGTAGGTTCGATTCCTACTAAGGGCATAAGCGAAATTTTGGCGGGTGAAAGTCGCACCGGGGACACTACAAATTTAGTACGGGACAGGTGCGCCGCGTCTCCCTCCGGAGGAGAAGATGGCTGTTTGAACCAGCCTGAGGGCAATGATTTTTTTGGAGGAGTGCTCCGAATTGGCTAAGGAACCGGTTTCGAAAACCGGCGGGCGAAAGCCCTTGCAGGTTCGAGTCCTGCCTCCTCCGTAAACAAACGAAAAATCCTTTCGGGTTTTGAGTTTGTTTTATAGAGGGGGTGCGGTGAAAACCTTCTCCCCGAATTGCGACGAACCCGCCACAGGCGGGAGAGGAGGCAATGCCTTCGGGCAACTCCTTCAAATCCTGCCTCCTCCGCCCAGTTAGAAATTTACCAGAATTTTGATAGAAACAGAGTGTTTATGAACACTCTGTTGCCAATTTTAAAATTATTTGTTAGCAATGAAAGAGAAGCTGTATTTAGCTTTGTTTCTAATTGGGCTCTGCCGTAAAAAATTAGAGTTATAAAATATGCTTAATTTATTTAAAAGGAAAAAAGAAGAGCCAGAGAACTTAAAGGAGGTTTTAAAAAGATGCGGTGATTTAGAAGAGAAGATTGGAAGAATATCTAATGAATTGGAAAAACTGAAAAAAAGAAATGAGTTTTCCGTTCAGAAAATAAGTATAATAAGGTATAATCCTTTCTCAAAAGTGGGAAGCGACCAAAGTTTTTCCGCTGCCTTGCTTGACGGCAATAACAATGGTATGGTAATCACTTCTCTCTATACCAGAGAAGGGAATAGAGTTTACGGGAAACCGATTAAGGATGGTAAATCCGGATATTCATTGTCGGAAGAGGAAAAGAAGGCAATCTTAGAGGCTAGAGATTTGAAAAAATAATTATGTCGCGACCAAAATTAACACAAAAAAATAAATTTCAGCCAAGGCCACCGGTGGTAGTTGTTTTAGGCCATGTTGACCATGGCAAATCATCAGTTTTGGAAGAAATTAAAGACCTGAAAATTACCGATAAAGAATCAGGAGGAATTACTCAGCATATAGGAGCCTACGAAATTGAGCAGAATGGCAAGAAAATTACTTTTATTGACACGCCCGGACATGAAGCGTTTTCAGCTATGCGCTCTCGGGGAACGAAAGTTGCCGATATCGCCATCTTAGTGATAGCCGGAGAAGAAGGAGTGAAACCCCAGACAGAAGAAGCGATTTTACACATAAAAAAGGCGGGAATTCCCATGGTTGTTGCTATTAATAAAATAGATAAACCAGGGGCTGACCCTGAAAAAGTAAAAAGAGAGCTGGCAGGGAAAGATGTTTTGGTTGAATCTATGGGAGGAAAAATTCCTTCAGTAGAAGTTTCGGCGAAGACAGGAAAAGGGATTCTGGAACTTTTAGAAATAATTTTATTAGTGGCTGAAATGGAAGATTTAAAAGGAGATGTTTCGAAACCTGCCGAAGGAGTGGTAGTTGAATCTTATTTAGACCCTAAGCGGGGTCCGACCGCTACTTTGCTTTTACAAAACGGGATTTTAAAAAGAAACGATGTTTTAGGAACTTCTTTTGCTTTGGGGAAGATTAAAATTATGGAGGATTTCAATGGAGATTCTATTAGCGAGGCTTCGCCTTCAATGCCGGTTATTATTATTGGTTTTGAAAAAGTCCCCGGAGTTGGAGAAAAATTTACAGTTTTTCCCGACATAGAAACAGCTAAAAAAGAAATAAAAAGCCCTCTTAAACAAGACCCTGAAGTATTGGACGTTGAACCGGGGCAGAGAGTGGCAAACTTAATTTTAAAAGTTGATGTCGTAGGTTCTCTTGGAGCAATCGGAGAGGTCCTGAAAGAACTGCCTCAGGAAAAAGTTATTTTAAGGACTTTGAGGGCAGAAGTCGGAGACATAAATGAGTCGGATATTAAATTAGCGATAGGAGCGAAAGCCAAGGTCGTTGGTTTTCGGGTAAAAATTAGTCCGATTGCTAAAAATTTAACTCAGCGGGAAAAAATAACAGTAATGGATTTTGAAGTAATTTATGAACTTGTCCAAGCGGTTCGCAATCTTTTAGAAAAGAAAGTTGTTTCTGAAATAATTAGAGTTGAATTAGGGGAAGTTAAAGTTTTAGAAGTTTTTCGGACGGAAAAAAGCAGGCAGATTGTAGGAGGAAAAATAATTAAAGGGGGAGTGCGCCAAGGGGCGTCATTGGAAGTTTGGCATTCTGCTTCACCGGCGGGGCAAGACGATGAGGAGAAAATTGGCAAAGGAAAAATTATTGAACTGCAGAGGGACAAGAAAAAAGTTAAAGAAGCTGCAAAAGGGTCTGATTGCGGCATTCTTTATGAGGGAGAGACGAGAATTGAAGAAGGAGATATTTTAAAGGCGTATATTGAGGAAAGGAAAAAAGGAGAGCTGTAATCCTATAACCTATAACCTATAACCTATAACTTATAACTTATAACCTATAACCTATAACTTATAATTTATAACTTATAACCTATAACCCTGTTCCAAGTTCCAAGTTGTAAGTTTCAAGTTCCAAGTTGTAAGTTTCAAGTTTCAAGTTTCAAGTTTCAAGTTCCAAGTTCCAAGTTCCAAGTTCCAAGTTGTAAGTTGTAAGACTTATGTCTGAACGTATTCAACGAGTTAATTCTTTAATAAGAAAAGAATTGGGCCAGATTATTTTAAGGGAGATTGATTTCCCAAAAGTTGTTTTGGCGACTCTTACAAGAGTAGAAACATCAATTGATTTAAGCCAGGCGAAAATCTATATATCCGTAATACCTGACATTGAAACGTCTAAAGTATTTGAAATTTTGAATAAAGAAATTTACAACCTACAACAAAAACTAAATAAACGTTTAAATATGAGGCCAATTCCTAAAATAGTGTTTGAAAGGGAAGAAAAGACAAAAGAAGCGGCAAAAGTTGAAGAACTTTTAGAAAGAATAAAAGAAGAAAAAAGCGATTGAAAAAATTTGGAAAAATTGTTAGGATAAATATAATATGGAATATTTTGATCCTAGGGGCGGTTCAAATAGATATAAGATTGATATAGACTTTTTTAAGAAATGGTCTGATAAAATGGCTTATGTCTTAGGATTTTTATATGCTGATGGAGATATTGAAGATACAAGGAAGTCATCAAGAACTCAATATATTTCTTTTGCAAGCGTAGATAAGGAGATTTTAGAATCTATAAAAAAAGCATTGGGTTCTGAACATAAAATTACTTATAGGTCACCGCGTGCGGTAACTTATAAAAATGGAAAAACATATGAAAGTTCAGGAATTTATTGTCTTAGAATTGGCAGTAAAAAAATGTTTGATGATTTATTAAAATTAGGATTAACTCCAAGAAAATCTTTAACAATAAAATTTCCAGATAATATTCCAGATGATTATTTTGGTCATTTTGTCAGAGGTTATTTTGATGGAGATGGATGCGTAACTATTAAGAAAGGCAAAGGTAAATATGGACAGCCAATTTTAAAAGGAATTGCTATTATTTTCACAAGTGGTAGCAAATTATTTTTGGAGGGCCTGAGAAATCGGGCTTGCAGATTTGCTGGTTTTGGAAAAAGAAGCGTATACTATGGCAGTAATGCATATTATTTAAAATATGATACTTTTGAAAGCTTGAAATGGTTCAAACTTTTCTATAACAACAATAATTTATCAAATTTATTTTTAGAAAGAAAATTTAATGTTTTCGAAAAGTATTTTCAATTGCGTCCGATTAGAGTAGATGCAATAATATTAAATATTTTAAATAATTATAACAATATAAATATCGGCCGAGTATCCAAGTAGTTTAAGGAGACGCTCTGCAAAAGCGTTATACGTGGGTGCAAATCCCGCCTCGGCCTCAAAATTTGCCCGGGTGTCGTAATGGTAGCCGAGATTGACTTAAAATCAATTGGGGATTTCTCCGTGTGGGTTCGACTCCCACCCCGGGCACACCTTATATAACAAAAAACTCGTTCCGCTTTGGCGGAACGAGTTTTTCTCGGATTATAGGGTTTAGCCTTCTAAAATTTCAATAATTTCTTTTTTAGTTCCAAAGTTTTTTGCCTGTTCGTATTTCGGGAACCAGACATCAAGTTGATAATAACTTTTCCGCCAATTCATTCTGTCCTGCACTTCAAAAATTTTATTGCCGTATAATTCCGGTATTTTAATTTTTGTTCCAAAAGGAAGAAGATTATTGGCAACAATGCCGTCCTTGACCATATCTCCTGAAGCGGTAACGAACGGGGTGCTGTCGGTTTGCTGGACTTCGCTGGAATAGGCGGTTATCACCATTTTTATTTTTTGAGTTTTAGTCGGCGTGATAGGATTAGACACTGCTAAAAGGCTATTTTCCTGAATCGCAGCTAATTCCAAGATAGAAGCGTTTAGAGGAGCCATTTTAACTTTTGCTTTTATCAATAATCCTAAACCAAAAGAACCGGTAAGCATACCAGTAAAGATTAGAAGAGCTAAAGCTCGCTTGATTCTTGATGGAGGTTCTTCTAAAATAATATTCATATTTCCTGTTCATCTTTATTTTAAAACCCCTATCATTTTAGGGGTTTTAGCATACTACCATCTGAAAATAAATTGTCAATAGTTTGCGTTACATATGAGCGGGAGACGGGAATTGGACCCGCGATCTTCTCGTTGGCAACGAGACGCTCTACCACTAAGCTACTCCCGCAGTCTAATGTGCCGCGGGCCGGACGTGCGCCGGCTACCTCAGCTTTTTCAGAGCTGCGCTCTACTACATGAGCTACCGCGGCCAGTTAGAAGTTCCGATCTTTATTTCGTTTATCAAAGATATTACGCTAATCTATCTTTAGCCAGATATGCTATTTAAAACATCAAAACTTCTAACTGGCCAAGGCCTATTTTAAATTATTTTGGAGATAATATTTTATTCTATTTCGTAAAAATCTTCTTCCCATACCACTTTTTAAATATTTTTCTCTTTGGATTGCATCATATTTATTATAATATGCCTCATAATAACAAAGAGTCAACGGTCTCCTATCTTTTGTTGATAATACTTTGCCAGCTTCATGTTCTTTTAAGCGATTCTTTAAATCAGTAGCGAATCCTATATAAAAGTTTTTGTCTTTTTTTGCTTATTAGAACATAAACATAGTACATAATTTGGTGGGCGCTGAGGGATTCGGACCCCCGACCTACTGCGTGTAGAGCAGTCGCGCTAAACCACTGCGCCAAGCGCCCATGTGCTCAGGGCGGGACTTGCCCCGTCATTCGACGGGGCACCCAGTCGGATGGCTGGGCGAACCTTACTATATTTTATGCGGACGGTGGGACTTGAACCCACACGGAGAAGAATCTCCCAGGATCCTCAATCCTGCGCGTATACCAATTCCGCCACGTCCGCATTATTTTATCTCTGTTTTCTCTTCTGTTTTTATTTCTGATTTTTTATCTACTTCTGCCTCAATCGGTTTTTCCTTGCTCGCTTGATTATCCGAAGGACTTTCAGCGGGTTTTTTCCAAACTATTGCTTCGGCAAGCTCTTTTCTTTTTAGCCGCGCTTTTTTGCCTTTTGCTTTTCTTAGATAATAAAGCTTTGCTCTTTTCACTTTCGTTCTTTTTAAAATCTCTATTTTTTCAATTATAGGAGAGTGAATAGGGAAAATTTTTTCTACTCCTATTCCCGAAATAATTTTTCTTATTGTTACAGTAGTAGAAATTCCTTTTCCATGTTTTTTAGCGATAACCAAACCCTCAAATGCCTGAATTTTTTCTTTTCCTTTTTCTTTAATTTTTTGAGAAATTCGAACAGTGTCGCCCGGACGGATATTAGGCAACGCTTTTTTCAGCTGTGTTTTATTAAAAATTTCGATTTTAGTAGACATATATGAGCGAACAATGAGCAACAAACAACGAACAATAATATTGTTTATTGTTAATTATTTATTAATGTTTTCTAGTGTTTTTTTTAAATCTTCCGGCAGTTCCGATTTGAATTCTTTCATTTTCCCATTCGGCAGTTTTATTTTTAAGTAACTTGCGTGCAAAAATTGGCGATTCAATCCCTTCGGACAAAGCTGATTTTTAAAGAAGTATTTTTTGTCTCCGGCGATTGGATGGCCGATATAAACGAAATGAGTTCTAATTTGGTGTTTTCTGCCGGTTTCTGGCGTTGCCTCCACTAAATCATAATTTCCAAATTTTTTCAATACCTTATAGAAGGTAATAGCATTTCTTTTTCCTTCACTGTTTGGTCCTTGTGGCAGATAAACTTTTTGTTTTTTTCTATCTTTTTGGGAACGGCCGAGCAGGGTTTTAATCACACCTTCTTTATCTTTTAAATGACTTGTTGCCAAAACAAGATATTTCTTTTTTACTTTTTTATCTTTAAATTGTTTTTGGAAGAATTCAAAGGATTTATCATTTTTTGCTATTAAGAGTATCCCGGAAGTGTCTTTATCCAACCGATGAATAATCCCATGCCTTGGTTTTTCTCCGATGTTTTTTAGATAAGGATATTTTTCTAAAAGTAAATCTATCAACGTTTTTTCTTCACCTTGCCCGGACGGGATGCTCGTTCCTTCAGGAAAAACCACTATTCCCGCTGGCTTATCTATTACCAAAACATTTTTACTTTCATAGATAATTTTCAGTTCCATGTGAGCGCTGAGGGATTTGAACCCCCGACCTTCTCGATGTCACCGAGACGCGCTAACCACTGCGCCAAGCGCCCCTATTTGATTATCCTATCAGAAATTTTTTAAAAAAGCCAGAGTTCGTACCAAATAATTTAAAGTCAGAAAAAAATATCGCACACCTCTGGAGAGCGTGTGAGTACCAATGTCGTATGCTAAAGAAAAACAAACTAAAACCGCCAAATTTTTGGCGGTTTTTTGGATACAGTGGACGCGGATGAATTCGCCAGGTCATTCAACCTGGCGCCCCGTCGGATGACGGGGCGAACCATTATTTCTTAGTGGGCACGGAAGGAATCGAACCTTCTACCTGCTGTTTATAAGACAGCCGTTCTAACCGATGAACTACGTGCCCACACTCTAACCAGATGAGCTACGCGTCTGAATATTTACTTTACCTTTTTTATCTTTACTTCCAAAGAAGAGGGGCGAGTTTTTTTTATTTTGCGCTGTTTTGGCGACTTTGGCGAAACAGAATTTTTTTCTGCCTTTTTCCCTATTAGTTTTTCAAATTCTTCTTTTTCAATTGTTTCTTTTTCAATTAGCGCTTGGGCAACCCTATCAAGGAGCTTTCTTTTTTTGGCTAAAACTTTTTTAGCTGTTTTTTCTGCGTTTTTTATAAAATTTTCAATTTCTTTATCAATTTTGGTAGCTATTATTTCAGAATAATTTCGTTCTTCGGAAATTTCTTTTCCTAGAAAGGTCAATTCTTCTTTTGCCCCAAAAGATATTGGGCCCAGAGAAGACATCCCGTATTCTTTAACTAATCTTCTGGCTAAGTCGGACGCTTTTTCTAAATCGTTTGAAGCGCCGGTGGTGACTTCTCCAAACTTTAATTTTTCAGCGCAGTATCCGCCAAGCAGAGTTGCTATTTCAGACATAAATTCTTTTCTGGTCTTCATCTTTTTATCTTCACTCGGCATTTTAAGAGTATACCCGGCAGCCATTCCCCTGGCAATAATAGAAATTTTTCTGATTGACTCGGTCCCGGGCAGAAAAGAAGAAACTAAAGCGTGTCCTGCTTCGTGGTAAGCGGCAATTTCCTTTTCTTTTTTAGACAAAATATGGCTTTTTCTTTCAGGCCCTAATAAAACTTTTTCAATTGATTCCAAGAATTCTGTTTGGTAAATTTTATTCTTGTTCCGTTTAGCTGCCAGAAGGGCCGATTCGTTAGCCACACTGGCTATATCGGCGCCGGAGAATCCTGGCGTTCTTTCGGCAATTTCCCGGGGGTCAAAATCTAAAGACAAGGGTTTTTCTCGAACATGGATTTTTAATATATCTTCCCGGTCATTAATATCGGGCAGGTCTAAAACTACTTTTCGGTCAAACCTTCCGGGCCGTAGAAGGGCAGGGTCTAAAACATCCGGGCGATTTGTGGCTGCCATAACAATCAGATTCGTGTTTCTTTCAAAGCCGTCCATTTCTACTAAAATTTGATTTAGAGTTTGTTCCCTTTCATCATGCCCTCCGCCGATGCCAGCTCCTCGTCGTCTTCCAATAGCGTCCAACTCGTCGATAAAAACAATTGAAGGCGCTGCTTTCTTGGCAGTAGAAAAAAGATCTCTTACTCGCGAGCTTCCGACACCAACAAACATTTCTACAAATTCTGAACCGGCGATTGAGAAAAAAGGTACGCCAGCTTCTCCTGCCGTTGCTCTTGATAATAAAGTTTTTCCTGTTCCGCTCGGGCCCATCAAAAGAACTCCCCTTGGTATACTAGCGCCCATTTTGAGATATTTTTTGGGATTTTTCAAAAAGTCAACGATTTCTTTTAATTCTTCTTTGGCTTCTTTCAGGCCGGCAACATCTTTAAAAGTAATTTTTTCCTTAGGATGTCCTTCAGCGCCGAATAGCCGGGCTCGGGCTTTGGTGAAACTGAATGCTTGAGTGGCTCCGGCTTTCGCTTGGCGAAAAATCATCCAGAAAAATATGCCAAAAATCAATAAAGGGAGTATTCCAAAAATCAAAAGAGGCATTAACCAGGAAGAAACCCCTTGTTTTTCCGCTTCGTTTTTTATATCTACTTTGTTTAGTTTTTCTTCGCTTGTCCCCCAGCTTGTAAGGGTTTTGTGAAGGTCGGTTTCCGACTCTTTTCTTGATTTTGCTTCTGTCCCGTCCTGATAAAGAACAGAAAGCTCCGTCCCGGAAACAGTAATTCCCTTAATTTTTTCCTGATTTATTTCTTCAACCAATTGAGTTAAAGATAGCTCTTTTTCGTTTTTTGATGGTTTAGAGAATAAAGCGAAAACAGCCGAAATTATTAAAAAAATAAGTAAAATAAAAACGAGATTTTTAGCAAGACCCCTCATAACATTTTTTCTTTTCATAATATGATATTGTTTAACATCTTTATATAAATTTACCACAATTCTTAGAACAATTCAACTTTTGTCTTTCAATACCCGCGCGTTTCGGGGGAACGTAGGGAGTATTATAATGTGTATTAATATTTAATCTTAAAGGTCAAACATTTAATTATTTTTACTACAAAAAAACAACCCAAAGGGATTGTTTTGTCTTTTTGCTTAGACTGTGGGATTTGACATCTATAATATTTATTTTTCTTCGTTTATTTCTTCTTCCGCTAATTTTAAACTTATTCGATGTTTTGCCGGTTCAATTAAAGAAATCTGAAAATTATATTTTTTCCCGATTTCCAATATTTCCTCCATTTTTTTATGAGGACTGAATTCGGAAATATGGCATAATCCTTGGATGCCAGAAGAAATTTGGACAAAAGCCCCGAATGGGTTAAACTTTACCACTTTTCCCTTAACATCGTCTCCTTTTTTGTATTTTTTTTCAATATTTTCCCAAGGGTCTTTTTCCAGCGCTTTTAAAGATAGAGAAATTTTATTGTCAGAAATGTTAATAATCTTTGCTTTAAGTTTTTGCCCAATTTTGACTAATTCGTAAGGAGCTTTAATTAATTGCCAGCTCATTTCAGAAATATGGATAAGTCCTTCTAACTCTTCCGCAGTTTTGTTTTTTTCTTCCGAGCTTTCTTTTTTATTGTTAATAAATTTTACAAAAACGCCAAAGTCGGCAATGCCAGTAACTTCCACCTCTACTATATCCCCAACTTTATATTTTTTTAAAGCTTCTTCTATTTTTTTTATTTCTTTTAATTTTTCAGATAGAATAAGTTTGTCTTCTCTGGGATTAAAATCAAGCACCCTTATTTCTATTTCTTTACCGATAAATTTTTGAAGTTCTTTGAAGATTTTTTGGGTATTTCCTCCATCTACTTTTGGATAATGCTCGGTTGATAGCTGTGATACCGGAAGAAAAGCCGAAATCCCCGAAACTTCGGCCAGAAGTCCTCCTTTGTTCGCCCCGGAAATTTTTACCTTAAAACTTTTATCTTTCTCTTTTTTTTGAGAAAGGTCGTGCCAAGCAAGTTCCTTGCTTGCCTCGTTTAAAGAAAGTTCAATGTAGCCGTCTTCATTTTCAAGGTCAATTATTTTTGCAAAGGTAGTATCGCCGCTTTTTAAATCTTTTAATTTATTTTTTGCCTCATAAAATTCTTTTCCGTAAATTATACCGGTTCCTAATGCCCCCAAATCTAAAAAAACAGAGGCCTTTCCCTTGTCTATAATTTTACCTTGGATAATTTCGCCTATCTTTGGTATATTAAATTGATCGTTTTTTTCTGTTATTTTTTCCATAGTTTTATATATATCATAAAATCTTTTTGAAGGCAAGTTGAAACAATATTTATACTGTGATAATATAAATATAGCGTGAATAAGTGAAATCAGTTAATATTGCTTAATTGCTTAACTCTGTTAAGCAATTTGCGGTTAAGCGACTTACTACGGATTTCTGGTTTTACTACGGTTTTTTAATTTCCATTTTTCTGAAATCTTAAATCTTACAACTTAACGTTCTCGTATTATGAATATTAATTGGTACGGACAAACTTGTTTTCGGATAGGCGCCCAAAAAAATAAGAATGGTCTTGTTAATATATTAATAGAACCTTTCCTAAACCCGTCTGACGGGTTGGACGGGTCGAACCATAGGGCAGACAAAGAAAGCGGCTTTCGTTTGCCAAAATTTGAGGTAGATATCTTATTATTGGACAAAGGTTTTGGGAATGAAAAGAAAGAGATGTCGCTTGTCAAAGGAAGCAATTTTTTAATTACCGGTCCCGGCGAGTATGATGTCAAAGGGGTTTGCATTCAAGGGATTTCGGCAAAGACCCGGGTACCTATTTCGCGAAGCGGGCAGGTAAAAGGAGAAAATACCGTTATTTATACTATTAAGAGCGAGGGAATAAAAATCTGCCATTTGGGCAGATTAGGCGAAGAAGAATTATCCTCGGACCAAGTAGAAAAAATCGGAGAGGTTGATATATTAATGATTCCAATAGGAGGGGAAGAGACCATTAGCGCTAAAGAAGCGCTAAAAGTAATGGCTCAGATAGAGCCAAAGATTACTATTCCAATGTATTACAAAGTTCCAAAACTAAACCCTTTTAGGGAAGAAAAGAATAGGCAAAAGGGAAAACGTATCTCTAAAGACGTGAAGACAAATCTGGGCAGTTTAGATGAATTTTTAAAAATTTTAGGGATAAAATCACTTCAGCCATTAGCCAAACTGTCTATTAAGAAGAAGGATATTTCCAAAGATGAGGCAAAGATAATTGTTCTTGAAGTATGAAATTTTTAGAAAAACTTCAAAAACAGCCGGAATATGTCAGAAAATTAATTCTTTGGACAATAATAGTTATCGTTGGAATAGGATTGGCTATTTTTTGGATTTGGAGTTCTCATCGGAGAATAGAAGGATTTTCAAAAGAGAAATTTATTGAAGAGTTCAATTTACCTTTTTTAAAATCAAAAATAGATAAGCTTCCTAAAATAGAAATTTCGCCTGCTCCGGAAAAAGAGCTAAAAAAAGAGGAAGAAAAATAAAAGATGCCAAAAGAACAAGAAAAATCAAATATAGAAATAGGGCAGATTAAATCTCGAGAGATAACAGAGGAAATGAAGGATTCCTATATTGACTATGCTATGTCGGTTATTGTTTCTCGAGCGCTTCCCGATGTCCGCGACGGCTTGAAGCCGGTTCAGCGGAGGATTTTGTACGCAATGTATGGTTTAGGTTTGAATCATACGGCAAAGTTTAGAAAATCGGCCGCTGTAACAGGTGAGGTGCTTGGAAAATACCATCCTCACGGCGATATAGCCGTTTACGACGCTTTAGCCAGAATGGCTCAGGACTTTACTTTAAGATATCCATTAGTTCAAGGGCAAGGAAATTTCGGCTGCTTTACAAAAGATACAAAGATTAGGTTGGTTGACGGAAGAGATTTAACATTCGGAGAATTAATTAAAGAAACAAAGCAAAGAAGAAAGAATTATACATTTACTTTTAACCCAGAAAAAGAAAAAATTGAAATTGCCGAAATAAAAAAGCCGAGATTGACAAGGAAAAAAGAAAGGATATTAGAAATAACATTAGATAATGACGAAAAAATTAAGTGTACTTTGGACCATCGTTTTATGTTAAGAAACGGCTCTTACAAAGAAGCAAAATTGTTGATGCCAGAAGATTCGTTGATGCCTCTTAATGAAAAACTATT
The DNA here is from genome assembly GCA_964387825.1 of uncultured Candidatus Saccharibacteria bacterium. Lineage (GTDB taxonomy): Bacteria > Patescibacteriota > Minisyncoccia > Minisyncoccales > GWA2-38-27 > CAYLWZ01. Next base: position 4,283 of record CAYLWZ010000005.1, on the reverse strand, counting down.
ATCTGAAATAAATAATTATAATAATCATAAAATAATCAAAATCAAGATTCTTCAAAAAAGAGAAGATGTTTATGATTTAACTACTGAGCCTTGGCACAATTTTGCCTTAACTGCTGGGGTGTTTGTTCACAATTCGGTTGATGGCGACCCGCCGGCCGCGCAACGGTATACAGAAGCTCGGCTGTCAAAAGTTGGAGAAGAGACATTAAAAGACATCGGAAGAGATACGGTTAATTTTCAGGATAATTATGACGGGACAAGAAAAGAACCGATTGTTTTGCCTTCTCCTCTGCCTCAGCTTCTTTTAAACGGCTCTTTGGGCATTGCTGTCGGTATGGCTACTAATATACCGCCGCATAATTTATCAGAAGTTTGCCAAGCGTTAATTTATTTAGTTGACCGTCCAAAAGTAACTACCGAAGACCTTTTTCAGTTTATTAAAGGCCCGGATTTTCCCGGCGGAGGGACGATTTACGGGAAAAAAGATATAATATTTGCTTATTCACAGGGTAAAGGACCTATTGTGGTCAGGGGAAAAGCCGAGATAAAAGAAAAAGAGAAAAGTAGCCAAAGCGAAATTGTAATTAGCGAGATTCCTTTCCAGGTTCAGAAGTCAAGTTTAATTGAACAGTTTGCCAAGTTAGTTCAAGACAAAAAAATTCAAGGAGTAAAAGACATTAGAGACGAGTCGGACAAAGAGGGAATGCGAATAGTGATTGATATCCAACGCGACGCTTATCCCCAAAAAATCTTAAACCGGATTTATAAATTCACTGACCTACAAAGAACTTTTCATTTGAATATGCTTGCTTTGGTGGACGGGATTCAGCCGAAAGTTTTATCTTTAGTTGATGTTTTGAGTTACTTCATTAATCATCGAAAAGAGGTAATCACCCGCAGGACGAAATACGATTTGGAGAGAGCGAGAGAAAGGGCGCATATTTTAGAAGGGCTCCATAAATGTTTGTCCAAAATAGACGCAGTCATAAAATTAATTAAAAGTTCAAAGAACAGAGAAGAAGCCCAGAAGAATCTGATGAAAAAATTCAGGTTGACCGCAATTCAGGCAATCGCCATTTTAGAAACCAAATTAGCGTCTTTAGCTAAATTAGAACGCAAAAAAATTGAAGAAGAACTTTTGGAAATAGAAGTTAAGATTAAAAAACTTACAACTATTCTTAAAAGCCCAAAAAAAATAGAAGAAGTACTTAAAAAAGAATTAGAAGAAGTTAAAGAAAATTTCGGCGATGAAAGGAGAACGAAAGTATATAATCAAGAAATTGGAGAAATAGCGGAAGAGGATTTAATTCCCCAGGAAGAGACAATCATTACCCTGACTCAGGGAGGTTATATTAAAAGGATAAACCCAGTTGCTTATAAACTTCAAAGGCGGGGAGGCAAGGGAATTTTGGGAATGAAAACATTAGGGGATGATATCATTGAACACTTCCTTTTGGCCCAAACCCACGATAACTTATTTTTCTTTACCGACTCGGGAAAAGTTTTCAGAACCTTGGCTTATGAAATTCCCGAAGGAACAAGAGTGGCTCGTGGAAGAGGAATTTTGAATTTTCTGGAAATTTCTCCGGAAGAAAAGGTTTTGTCTCTATTAACTATCGGCAAAGAAGACATTGACCTGGGGATAAAAAACCTTCTTATGGTTACTAAAAATGGTATAATAAAGAAAACTGCTTTGAGAGAATTTAAAAATGTTCGCCGGTCCGGATTAATTGCTATAAATCTCAGAAAAGACGACTTTCTGAAAAAAGTTGCCGAGAGCGCGGGTCAAAACGAAATAATTTTAGTGACTCAAAATGGCCAGTCCATAAGGTTTAGAGAAAAAGAAATAAGGGAAATGGGCAGGCCGGCTTCCGGTATCAGAGGAATCAGGTTGAAAAAAGGAGACGAAGTAATAGGGATGGACGTGATAAAGTTAAAAGGGAAAAAGTTCCTCGCAAGCGAGAGTAAAAGCCAAAAGCCAGAAATTAAAAGCCAAAAACCAGAAATTAAAAAGTATCTTTTAGTAGTGGCAGAAAACGGATATGGAAAAAGGACTAATTTAACAGAATATAAATTACAGGGAAGGGGAGGCAGTGGAATAAAAACCGCCAAAGTTACTCCTAAAACTGGAAAGATAGTTTTTTCAATTGTTTTAAGCGGGGAAGAGGAGGATCTGATTGTCATTTCTCAAAGAGGCCAGGTAATCAGGGCGAAAGTTTCGGAAATTCCTGTTATAAGCAGGGCTACCCAAGGAGTGAAGATAATGAGATTAGACCAAAGTGATAGGGTGGCTTCGGCGATGTGCATCTGATTTAAGATTTAAGATTTAAGTTCTTTAATCTTACAACTTACAACTTAAATCTATTTATATATGAATTCTTTTTTAGGCCCGGAAGAAGTTTTAGACCAGCTTGATTTAAAAACGGATATGATTGCCGCGGAGTTTGGCTGCGGTTCTGGCGTTTTCGCCATTGCTTTAGCTAAAAGGTTAGACGATGGATTGGTCTATGGCTTGGATGTTCAGGAAGCCTCTCTTTCGGTCCTGAAAGGCCGTTCTCTTTTGGAAAATATTGATAACATCCGGCTTATTCGCTGTAATTTGGAAAAACCCAGAGGTTCAACTTTGACCGATTTTTCTCTGGATTTAGTTCTCATTGCCAATGTTTTTTTCCAGGTAGAAAAAAAAGACGCTATAATATCTGAAGCAGATAGAGTTTTGACAAAAGGAGGAAATTTGGTGATAATTGACTGGCTGCCCGGAGCGACCCAAGGGCCTGCTCAAGGAAAAATTTCGCCTGAAAAAGTAAGAGAGATAGCCGAGAAAACCGGGTTTAAAATGGAAAAAGAAATTGAGGCGGGAAAATATCATTATGGTTTTCTTTTCAAAAAACCTTAATTGTGGTAGAATTTTTTAATGAGAAAATACCTGATTAAAATATCAGCAATTTCATTATTGTTTATTTTACTTTTTCCCTTAATGGTCAGAGGCGATACGGTAACGATTGACAATCCCCTGCGATGGAATAGTTTTTGGGATTTGATAGACAAATTAATTGATTTTATCTTTTATCTTTCCATAGGATTTGCTCCAATAATGATTATCGTGGCTGGATTTTATTTTATTACCGCCGCCGGAGAACCGGCAAAAATTGAAACGGCGAAAAAAATAATTCTCTGGACTATGATTGGATTGACTATTGTTTTCTTGTCTAAAGCGCTGATTAGTTTCTTTTGCCAGATTTTCGGGGTTTCCACGCCTTAATTAAAAAACGGATAAAATAAATATACCTCCATCACCCCGCTTTTAGCGGGATAGCGGAGAGAAAGGTCGTAAACCCGGTTAGAGATTCTAGGAACATGGATAAGTTAAAGCAAGAGGATATCTCTAATTAGGTAAAAAATAATTTAAAGTTTGAAATTTTAAAATGAACAAGAAAATTTTAGCAGGATTAGTTTTAGTAAGTTCTTTGACTTTGCCGTTAGCTGCTTTGGCTGCTATAGTAGACCCTACTGGCGCAACTGCGCCTGCTTGGGGGGACGATTTTATGACGATGTTGGGTACCATTACTAACGCTCTATTCGCTATTTTGTTAATGGTAGCCGCGCTTGCAATTATAATAGCCGCTTACTTTTTTATAACCGCATCCGGCGACCCGGAAAAAACAAAAAAAGCGAGAGATTTTGTTTTATACGCTTTGGTTGGAGTAATAGTTGCTTTTCTCGCCAAAGCGTTAGTAATGCTTGTTAATAAGATATTACATTAACTTAACGGGAGCATAGTGGCGCAGGGGATTGTTAAAGGTGTCATCCTTTGATAATCGTCTAAAATTTCAGCCAAAGGGTGGTTGAGAAAATATTTAACCCTCACATATTTTATGCTGTTTTTGATAATTTTGATATTTTTTGCATTGAACGCGAAATATGTGAGGGGTTTGATTTTTTTGTCTAAAAAAGATAAATTATCTTGAATTACGAAATGAGGTTTTTACCTAAAAAGCATTTCGTATAATTCAAGGCAAGGTATTTAAGCGCCCTCGTGGTGGAATTGGAATACACGTAGCGCTTAGGACGCTATCCTGAAAAGGTTGCAGGTTCGAGTCCTGCCGAGGGCACCAAAACAAAAATATCCCTTGAGGATATTTTTATTTTGGTATTTTCAGTATACAGAGAACCTGACCTCCCTTACACCTTCGGCCTGCCCGCAATGCTTCGCATAGCGATGCGGGCGGGGAAACTCTTCGAGTCCTGCCGAGGGCACCAAAACAAAAATATCCCTTGAGGAT
>CAYLWZ010000004.1:0-56731 GCA_964387825.1 uncultured Candidatus Saccharibacteria bacterium | reverse complement strand
CTGTTTCTCATATCTGGTTTTTGCGAGGGCTTCCTTCAAGAATAGGAATGGTTTTGGATATTCCCATGCAGCAGTTGGAAAAAGTTATTTATTTCGCCGCTTATATTGTGACTTCCGTGGACGAAGACGCAAGGAAAAAAGTTGGAGATGAGATTGAAAAAGAATATAACATAAAGATTAAAGATTTAAGATTAAACCCGCCTGCCTCGCATAGCAAAGCATTGCGGGCAGGAATTAAAGATAAAAAGAAGCTCAAAACATGTTTAGACGAATTGAAAAAGGCAAGGGACGGGGCAAAGGAAGATGTTTTAAAAATTAAACCCTTGGCGGTTCTCTCCGAAGTGGAATATTATAATTATTCTTTAAAATATGGAGAAACTTTTGAAGCGGGAACCGGTTCCGAAATTTTAAGGAAAATTTTTGAGCAACTTGATTTAAAAAAAGAAATCAAGGCGCTAAAGAAAAAAGCGGAAAAAGAAACAGCGATGACTCGGCGGAAGCTTTTAAGGCGGTTAAGGTTGTTAGAAGGTATGCTTGCCGTTGGAATTAAGCCCGAATGGATGTTTTTAACAGTCCTGCCGATTCTGCCTCCTGATTTAAGGCCGATGGTTCAATTAGACGGCGGCCGTTACGCTTCTTCTGATTTAAACGACCTTTATCGGAGAGTAATTAATAGGAATAATCGTCTGAAATATCTGCTGGAAATCGCGGCGCCGGAAGTTATTGTCAGAAATGAAAAAAGAATGCTTCAAGAGGCAGTGGACGCTTTAATTGACAACAGTATGAGGAAAGGAATTTTAACGACTGCTACTACCGGCGGGAGGAGGCTCTTAAAATCTTTAGCCGATATTATTAAAGGAAAACGAGGCAGATTTCGCCAAAATCTTTTAGGAAAGAGAGTTGATTATTCAGGGAGGTCGGTAATTGTCGTAGGGCCGAAACTGAAGCTTCACCAATGTGGGCTTCCCAAAAAAATGGCTTTGGAATTATTTAAACCTTTTGTTATTAGAAAGATTTTAGAAAAAGAGCTTTCCTATAATGTTCGAGGAGCTGGCAGGCTGATAGAGCGGCAGACAGACGATGTTTGGGCGATTTTAGAAGAAGTGGTGAAAGATAAAGCTGTTCTTTTAAACAGGGCTCCGACTCTTCACCGTTTGGGAATCCAGGCCTTTCAGCCGCTTTTAGTGGAAGGGGAATCAATTCATTTACACCCGATGGTTTGTAAGGCGTTCAACGCCGATTTTGACGGCGACCAAATGGCAGTCCATCTTCCTTTGAGTGAGAAAGCGCAAGAAGAGGCAAAAACACTTATGCTCTCTTCTCTTAATTTATTAAAACCGGCGAGCGGCACTCCGGTTATCGTCCCGACTCAAGATATTGTTCTTGGTTGTTATTGGCTAACTAGAATTATTGGCCAGGACATTAACGGGAAAAGAGTATTTTCCGGTCCCGAAGAAGCGATTTTAGCCTACGAATCCGGTTTTATAAATTTGAGAGCCCGCATCCGGGTGCGAATGCAAAGCGTGATAGAAACATCGGTTGGAAGAATTTTGTTTAACGAAACCTTACCTCTCGGCTATCCATTTTTTAACGAGACGGTTAACGGGAAAAAAATAAAAAAGATAGTTAGTTTGTTTATTAATAAATATAGCCAGAAAGAAGCGGAAGAGACATTGGACAGAATTAAGGATTTAGGTTTTGAATCGGCTACCATTTCCGGCATAACCTGGGGTATGGATGATTTGATAGTTCCTCCAGAAAAAAAAGAAATTATGAAGAACGCCGAGCGAGAAATTGATTCTATTAATAGTTATCTCAAGAAAGGACTTCTTTCTAAAGAGGAAAAAAGCAGTAAGGTGGTTGAGGTTTGGACAAGAGCGAAGACAAAATTAGAAAAACTTGTTCCGAAAACTTTGTCTGATACGGGATCGGTATTTTCAATGATTGATTCCGGCGCCAGAGGTTCTTGGACCCAGCCAATCCAAATGACCGGAATGAAAGGGCTGGTTATCAATCCGTCCGGCCAGATTATTGAGATGCCGGTAAAGCATTCTTTTAAAGAAGGGTTTGATGTCTTGGAATATTTTATTTCTACTCACGGGGCGCGGAAAGGAACGGCGGATACTGCTCTTCGCACTTCAACGGCTGGTTATTTAACCAGGCGTCTTGTTGACGTCGCTCATGACGTAGTGGTGTCGGAAGAGGATTGCGGAGACCAAAAAGGAGTTGAGTTATTAAAAAAGGACGCTGATGAATTAGGCCAAAAGTTTATTTATAAGACCATTGGCAGGATAGTATTGGAGGACGTCAAATCAAAAAAAACAAAAAATAAGGTGATTGTCAAAAAGGGCGAAATAATTGATTGGGCGGTGGCGCGAAAGATAAAAGCAGAGGAGGTTGACAGGATTGTCGCCAGGTCTCCTCTCTCCTGTAAATCTGTTCGAGGTGTTTGCCGAAAATGTTACGGCTGGGACCTTGGCCATGACAGATTAGTTAAGTTGGGAGAAGCGGTGGGAATTGTTGCTGCTCAGGCAATCGGCGAGCCGGGCACCCAGCTTACGTTAAGAACCTTTCATACTGGCGGAGTAGTGGGCGGAGGAGATATTACTCTCGGCCTTCCGAGGGTGCAGGAAGTTTTTGAGGCGAGAACGCCTGGCGGGAAAGCAGAAATTTCTTTTGTTGAAGGAAAAGTTTTAGACATTATAGAAACGAGACTATCAAACGGAACGGTAAAGGAAAGGATAATTACAATAGAGCCGAAAATTTTAGATTCTCAATCCTGGGAAAACGCTTACAACAAAGCGTCAAAATCCAAAACAAAGAAGAAAAGAGACATTATTGAATATAAAATATCTTCCAAGTCGGCAATTTTAGTGAAAAAAGGGCAGGATGTTAAAAAAGGAGAACAGCTTTGCGAAGGGAGTTTGGACCTAAAAGAAATTTTTAAAACAGGGCGTAGAGAAGAAACGCAAAAATATATTTTAAATGAGATTCAAAAAATTTATGTTTCCCAGGGCGCCTTTATTCACGATAAGCATATTGAGACAATAATTCGTCAGATGTTTTCGCGGGTTAAAATAAAGGAACCGGGAGATAGCCCTTTTATAATCGGAGAGGTTATTGAGAAGGCAAGGTTTCTTGAAGAAAACGAGAAGTTGAAGAAGGAGAAAAAAAATCCGGCAAAAGCCGCTATTATTTTATTGGGCATATCGCGGGTTGCCCTTACAACAGATTCATTTTTATCGTCTGCTTCTTTTCAAGAAACTTCTCGGGTCTTGATTAAAACCTGCCTTGAAGGCAAGGAAGACAAATTAAGAGGACTAAAAGAGAACGTTATTATTGGAAAGTTAATACCGGCGGGAACAGGGTTTAGAAAATAATTTTGAATTTTGAATTTTGAATTTTGAATAAATTTTGAATAATCTAATAACTCAATTTTGAAACAGATTTATTCCGTTTATTAATTCATTCAAAATTCTATCATTCTAAATTGATTAGAAATTCAAAATTCAAAATTGAATCACGTTCTCCAGGGCGTGATTCTTTTTTTATATCTTGAATGTTTTGGATATCTTTTTTATAATAGAGGTATGTCTAAAAAGAAAAAGCGAAAATTTAAAGATAGGTCCCGTTCTTATCGGGAAGGAAAGCCAGGGCGTTTTGCTTTACCCGGGGAAACTAAGCAGATAATATTAGGCGTTCTAATGATTTTATCGGCAATTCTTATTGCCTTGAGTTTTTTTGAAAAAGCGGGAAGAGCGGGCGAATTTTTTATAAATAGCGCCCGTTTTTTAATTGGAGAGTCGGTTTTTACAATTCCTTTGGTCCTTTTCTTGGGGGGATTAGCTTTTTTAAAAATTAAAGGGGAGAGAATTTTTTTTGGAGGCAGGAAAGAAGTTTTCTGGCCGATAATTTTAGGAATTTTAATTTTAATTTCCGGAATTAGCGGAATCTTGGGAACTTTCAGTCCTCAAATAAAAAGAGGGGGATGGCTTGGTTATGCCTTATGCTTGCCTCTTTTAAAATATTTTGGTTCTTTGGCGGCGCGAATTACATTTTTATCCCTGCTTGTTATCGGTTCTTTGATTCTTTGGCAGTTTTTAGCCCCCTCTGGGAAGAAATCAGAAGAGGAACGCGGCGAAGAAGAAGAAATTAAAGAGCCCGTTTTAAATAGGCCTTCTATTATTAAAAGAATTTTCAGGCCTAAATTTAAAGCAAAAACTCTTCTTGAAAAAGAAGATATATTGCCGGAAGCGGGTACTCGCGAAGCGGGTGATGCAGTTCCTTTAAAATTAGAAACTAAACCGATAAACGGAACCAAGCTTTTCTCTTACCAGCATCCTCCGTTTAAACTTTTAGAGCCGGAAAGAGAAGTTCCTACCAGCGGAAATACCAAAATGAATTCAGCCGTTATTAAAAAAACTCTTCATGATTTTGGCATTGATGTGGCGATGTCAGAAGTGAACATCGGTCCGACCGTTACTCAATATACCTTAAAGCCGGCTGAAGGAATAAAATTGTCTAAAATAACCAATCTTTCCAGTAATTTATCTCTCGCCCTGGCCAGCCATCCAATCAGAATAGAAGCCCCTGTTCCCGGGAGGTCTTTGGTCGGAATTGAAATTCCTAATAAAGTTAGAGCCAGCGTTCGCTTAAGAAATTTGATTGAAAATTCTAATTTTCAAAAATCTTTGTCGGGTCTCCTGATTGTTTTAGGCAGGGACGTTTCCGGCGTTCCTGTTTATACCGATTTAACTAAGATGCCTCACCTTTTAGTGGCCGGAAGCACGGGTTCTGGCAAGACGATTTTTCTTAATTCTTTGATTTTAAGTCTTCTTTATCAGCCCAGCACATTTACCAAAAGCGCTGGTCCGGAAAGTTTGCGGCTTGTTTTAGTGGACCCGAAAAGGGTTGAGTTTCCTGTTTATAATAATCTTCCTCATCTTTTATGTCCGGTGATTTACGATGCCGTTAAAACAATAGGTGCTTTGAAATGGCTTACCGGAGAGATGGAAAGGAGGTTTGATGTTTTGTCTGAAGTTCGAGCTAGAGATATTAAAAGCTATAACGAAATGGCTTTGAAGAGCAGGGCAGAGCCTTTGCCTTTTATAATAGTTATTATTGACGAATTAGCCGATTTAATGGCCGCTAAAGGGAGAGAGGTTGAGGCAGGGATTGTTAGATTAGCCCAGATGTCCAGGGCAGTAGGCATTCATTTAGTGGTGGCTACTCAACGGCCCTCGGTAGAAGTTATTACCGGTTTGATTAAAGCAAATATAACTTCGCGGGTTACTTTTCAGGTTGCGTCTCAAATTGACTCAAGAACGGTTTTGGACGCAGCAGGAGCGGAAAAACTTCTTGGTTCAGGAGATATGCTTTATATCTCGGCTCAAACGCCAAAGCCAAAAAGAATTCAGGGCTCTTATATTTCCGATAAAGAGGTTAAAGGGGTAATTAGATATATTGTTTCAAGGAGCGAGGAGTCTGGCGAGGTAATAAAAATGGATGACGAATTAACTCAGGAATTAGAAAGAAGCATGGGAAATTTAGAAGAAAGGTCAACAAGTTTTTTTAACGGGGAAGATTCTCTCTACGAAGAAGCAAAACAATTGGTCGTTGAATCAAAAAAGGCCTCTGCTTCTTTGTTGCAGCGGAGATTGCGGATTGGCTATGCCCGGGCGGCTCGGTTGATTGATATGCTGGAAGAAAAAGGCGTGGTTGGACCAGCTGACGGAGCGAAACCGAGAGAAGTGTATGGGAATATTGAAAACAAAGAAGACCGTCCAGAAAACCAAGAAAAAAATAACGATGGCTGGCAGAAGGTATAAAAAATATTGTTACATTGTTATGGAAAAATCTTAGGGGCGACCCGTGGGTCGCCCGCCCTATCAAATTTACTCAATAATGTTAAAATGAGGTTATGGCTAAGAAAAAAGATAAAAATTCGCCAGCAGGCGGGCCTGCCCGCAATGCTTCGCATAGCGATGCAGGCGGGGAGAAAAAAGATTTAGCTGAAGCGATAGATGAAATTAAACAGCGTTTTGGAGAGGGGGCGATTATGAAACTTGACGAAATCGGCGCTGTTGATGTTGATGTCATTCCAACCGGCTCTATTTCTTTGGATAAAATTTTAGGAGTGGGCGGAATTCCTCGCGGACGAGTGGTTGAAATTTATGGCCCGGAATCCACGGGAAAAAGCACTTTGGCTCTGCATATTTGCGCCGAAGCCCAAAAACAAAATGGCGTAGCCGCTTTTATTGACGTTGAGCATGCTTTGGACCCGGATTACGCAAAAAGAATAGGGGTTAATGTTAACGACCTTTTAATCTCTCAACCGGATTCAGGAGAAGAGGCGCTGCAAATCGTAGAAACGTTGGTGCATTCAGGAGATGTTGATGTTGTAGTGGTTGATTCAGTGGCCGCCTTGGCTCCAAAAGCGGAAATTACCGGAGATATGGGTGATTTTCGGATAGGACTTCAGGCAAGGTTGATGTCTTCAGCTTTGAGAAAATTGTCCGGGGTTATCGCTAAAACCAAAACGGCTGTGATATTTTTGAACCAGACCAGAATGAAAATCGGAGTTATTTTTGGCAATCCCGAAGTGACTTCCGGCGGCTTGGCTTTAAAATTTTACGCTTCGGTGAGAATTAACTTGAGAAGAATTGCTCAGATAAAACACGGCGATGAAATTATCGGTAGCCGGATTAAGGCTAAAATAGTTAAAAATAAAGTAGCCGCTCCTTTTAAAGTTACTGAATTTGATATTTATTATAATGAGGGGATTTCTTATCTGGCCGACATTTTGAATGCCGGATTAAAAGAAGGGATTGTCAAAAAATCAGGAAGCTGGTTTCAATACGAAAATACGAGATTAGGACAAGGAATGGAGGGCGCTAAAAAATTTTTGGGAGAGAATCCCGAGGTAACGAAAAAGATTGAAAAAACTATTCTTGAACAGTCCTAATTAGATATTAGATATTAGATATTAGATATTAGATATTAGATATTAGATGATAAAAAAACAGCTTTAAGCTGTTTTTTTTGTTTTTTAGACTAAGATCTAATATCCAATATCTATCATCTACTTTGTTGTATAAGGAAGCAAACCAAAATGCCGGGCTCTTTTAATCGCTTTTGCCAGTTGTCTTTGGTGTTTGGCGCAAAGCCCGGTTTTCTTTCTGGGTTTGATTTTAGCCAGACCAGAAATAAACCTTTGGAGAGTCGTTATGTTTTTGAAATCAATTTCTTTTATGTTCCTCTGGCAAAAATAACAGTCCATAGTTTAGAAATTACCCGCCCGCATCGCTACGCGAGCAAGCTCGTTTGCGAAGCGTTGCGGGCGGGGAAATTAGAAATTAGAAATTCTAGAATGGGATCTGAGACACGTCTATTTCTTCTTCGCCGTTTTCTTCAGCGGCGGTAGAAGCAGGTTTATCGTCCGAGGGTTTTTCTTCGTTTCCTCCTTCTTCAATAATTGGAATATCTTCTTTGGCTGTTTCTTTCTGGTTTTGGTCTTTGGAATTAAAAGGAGTTTTTGCATAGTTTGCTTGAGCAATATTTTTCGGTCCCATCTGTATATTATCAGCGACAATTTCTGTTCGGTATCTTTTATTCCCCGAGGCGTCCTGCCAAGACCTTGTTTGTATTCTTCCTTCAATCAAAACCAAGCTTCCTTTGGTTAAATATTGCGAGGCAATTTCCGCTAATCTGCGCCACAGAACGATATTATGAAATTCGGTTTTTTCTTCTTTCTGGTTTGTTTCCGGATTGTTCCAGGTCCGGTTAGTGGCTAATCCAAAATTACATACCAGTTGGCCCGAAGGAGTATTTCTCGTTTCCGGGTCCTTGGTAAGTCGGCCTATAAGAAACGCTTTATTTAAATTCATAATAACTATCAGCTAATAACGAATTCGTTACGAATTTGCGAATAATCAAATTCGTTTATTCGTATAAGATTCGTTATTCGTTAATTTTTAAAATTTCTTCTATTTTTTTATCAATTTCTTCTAATTCAACCTTTTTGTTTTTTCCCGGGGAGGCGGCGCGTTCGCGCTTGTCTCCGGTTTTTTTGAGTAAATTTTTTCTTGCCGGATTTTCTTTATAAATTTTCTTACTTAAAAGCATATGGCGAAGAATTTGATTTTCAGATTTAATTTTCTTTTCTATATTTTCTATATTTTTCGGTTCCAAGAAAAAACTTAAAACGATTAAAGGAGTTCTTTTAGCTATCCTTGCAAAAGAAACCGAATTGTCTTCTGAGGGAAAAGCGGTTTTTTCTAAAGTGCCGGATTCTTCTTTGATGAAATTTTTTATTTTCTCGGAAATTTCCCGAATTTCTTCCCCGGAGAGAGAAGGCGCCGTCAGGCAAGTGATTTCATAATAATTCATAATTAGATATTAGATATTAGATATTTATTGGATATTGAATATTAGATAGTGGATATTAGATATTTTATGATATAATATATTTGAATAAAAATCAATAGATTTTTTACTTATGATTATTAATCCATCAATTTTTAAATCTTACGATATTAGAGGAATTTATCCAACGGATTTAAACAAAGAGGTTGTCTATCAAATTGGCCGCGCTTTTGTTAAACATACAAAAGCAAAAAAAGTGGTTATTGGTCGTGATATGAGAATTTCTTCTCCCGTTCTTTTTAAATGGCTGGCCAATGGCATTATGTCTCAAGGAGCAAATGTTTACAATTTAGGACAGGTGGCGACTGAATGTATATATTTTGCGGTCGGAAGTTATAATTATGACACCGGGATTATGATAACGGCAAGCCATAATCCAAAAGAATACAATGGTTTTAAAATGGTAAGAAAAGTTGCCGGAAGAATTGAGGCGGTTCGGGGGAAATCTCTGATTAAAATAATTGAGGCGGCTGATTTTTTAGAATCCAAAGAGAATAAAGAGATTAAAGACATAGATATTTGGGCTGACTATTTAAAGCATGTTTTTTCTTTCGTTGCTGTAGAGAAGATAAAACCGTTTAAAATAGTAGTAGATACTGGAAACGGTATGGCCGGAAAGGTTATTCCTCTTGTGGCAAAAAAATTACCGGTTGAGATTATTCCTTTAAATTTTAATCTGGATGGAAATTTTCCCGCTCATCCTTCAAATCCTTTAATTGAGGGGGCGGCTGACCAAATCAGCCAAACTGTGAGGAAAAACAACGCCGATTTTGGATTTATATTTGACGGTGACGCTGATAGAATTTTTCTCATTGATGAATTAGGCAGTCTTGTGAGAGGAGATATTACTCTTCTAATTTTGGCTAAATACTTCTTAAAAAATAATCCCGGAAAAGGGATTGCTTATAATTTAATTTGCTCCCGGGCCGTGCCCGAGTTTATTGAAAAATGGGGAGGCAGGTCAGTTAGGACTAAGGTTGGATTTGTTAATATCAGAGAAGGAATGATGGAAAATAACGGTATAATGGGCGGAGAAGTATCAGGACATTTCAGTTTTAGGGATAATTTTTATTGTGATTCCGGCTTTATCGCTTTTTTAATTTTATTACAAATAATCTCCGAGACAGAAAGAAATGTTTCCGAGCTTGCGAAAGAATTATCTCCTTACTTTAAACCGCCGGAGATTAACTTTAAGGTTGAAAATAAAAAAACCGTATTAAAAAAAATCGGAGAACAGTTCTCTCCCGCTGTAAGCGGGACTGTAATCGGGGGAAAGCAGGATTTTTTAGACGGGATCACCGTAGAATATAATAATTGGTGGTTTAACGTCCGTTCTTCTCAAACAGAACCATTATTACGGTTGACAATTGAAGCCGACAACAAAAAACTTTTAGAGGAAAAGAAAAAAGAACTAGTTAATTTTATTGAATCCGTCAGCAGATAAATCCGGGCGTTGCTTAATCAGGTTAAGCAATTACGAAATTAAGCCCATTTTTTTGCGGACTTCCTGCATAGTAAATTGAGCGGCAATTTCCGCTTTTTTCGCTCCCTTTTTCAGGGTTTCCCGGACGTAAACTTCTCGTGAGAGAAGTTCTTTTCTTTTCCGCCTAAAAGGAAAGAGAGAATTTGTCAGAAGCGCGGTTAAAGATTTTTTAAACATTTCGTAGTTTTTCTCTTTGAATTCTTTTTCTATTTCCTTTATAGATTGGCCGGAAAACAGAGAATAAATAGTGAGGAGATTAGATATCCCAGGTTTTCTTTTTCGGTTGTATTCTATTTTTTTTCCCGGGTCGGTAATCGCCGCCATAATTTTTTCTTTGATTTTTTTAGGTTCCTCAAAAAGAGAAATGTAATTTTTGGGATTGTCGCTTTTTGACATTTTTTTCCTCGGTTCCTGCAACGACATAATTTTTTGGCCAAACTTTGACAGTAATACTTGCGGTTCTTCAAAGGTTTTCCCGAATTTTTTATTAAAACGGCGAGCGATATCTCTCGTTATCTCAACATGCTGTTTCTGGTCTTTGCCTACGGGGACGGCTTCTGTTTTGTAAAGCAGAATATCGGCTGCCATTAAAATAGGATAATTTAGAAGGCCGGCGTTAATGTATTCCGGATGTTTTTTCGTTTTTTCTTTAAACTGAGTCATTCTTTTCAGTTCGCCTAAGGGAGTGATTGTTCCCAACAGCCATGCCAATTCAGTATGTTCCTTTATATTGGACTGAATAAAGATGATTGATTTTTCGGGGTCAAGGCCGGCGGCAAGATAAATTGCGGCAGTTTCAAGAATAGTTCTCTGCAATTCTTTCGGACTATAAGGAGTGGTTATTGCGTGTAAGTCAACAATACAAAAAATGCATTCATTATTTTCCTGAAGCGCAAACCATTGCTTAATCGCGCCTAAATAATTGCCAATATGTAATTCTCCCGTTGGCCTGATACCGCTGAATATTTTCATAAAAATAAATTAAATTGCTAAATTGCTAAATTGCTATTGCTTGCTACGCTCGCTCATTGTTAAATTATTTGCATTAGTTTAACAATTTAACAATGTTGTCTATACTTCAATTATTACAGGTAGGACAATAGGTCTTCGTTCGGTTTTTGAGAATAGAAACTGGCCGATTTTATTTCTAACTTCGTTCTTAAGATAGCTCTGGTTGATATTTTCTTTGTTTCCGGCGGCTTCGTTGATAATAGAAACTACTTTATGCCTGGTCTGGCGGAGCAGGTCTTTTGATTCTCGGAGATAAACAAATCCTCTTGATATTATATCAGGAGAACCTTTAACTTTTCCAGTTTGGCTGTCCATAATGGCCACAATGACAAACATTCCGTCTTTGGATAACATCTGACGGTCCCTCAAAACAATTTCTCCAACATCTCCCACTCCGAGCCCGTCAACAAAAACATAATTTGTGGGCACTTTTCCTTTAAGTATTTTGATGCCTTCTTTATTAAACTGGATAATTGAACCGTTGTCAGGAACAAATACTTTATCTTTTGGAAATCCCGCATTATAGGCTATTTTAGCCGCTTCTTTTAATATAAAATAATTAGCATAAACCGGGATAAAATAAGTCGGCTTGATTTGCTTTATAACTTCTTGGATATCAATTCTATTGCTGTGTCCAGAAGTGTGGACAGCCATTATTTCACTGTGATACACGTTATCGGAAAGGCGGTAAATATTATCCTTGAGGCGCTGGATTGTTCTTTCGTTTCCCGGAATTACCGATGAAGAAAAAATAACGGTATCGCTTTTTTTAAGGGTTATAAAGCGGTGGTTTCCAGTAACAATTCTTGAGAGAGCAGACATTTCTTCTCCTTGGGAGCCGGTGCAGATTACAATTATCTTGTTATCGGGATAATTTTTTATTTTATCTACCAAAATTGCGGTCCCTTTTATTGGTTTAATATAGCCCAATTTTTTGGCGATTTCTACGTTTATCTTCATAGAAAAGCCATCAAGAACCACTTTTTTCCCGATTTTTGAAGCGTATTCTAATATCTGTTTTATTCTTTGAAGCTGCGAGGAGAAAGTGGCGATAATTATTCTCCCCGGGGCGGCGCTGATTAAATTATAGAGATTATTAAGCATTTGTTCTTCTGTGACCGGTTTTTTGTAATTGATGGCGCCTAAACTTTCAAGCATTAAAATAGTTGGTTTTTTTAATTTTTCCAAATAGGAGTAGTTTATTTGAGCTCTTCCTGCAGGGTTATGTTCAATCATCCAATCGCCGGGATGGATGACTGTTGCCACTGGGGTTTCTATGATTGTGCCCACAGCGTCCATAATAGCGTGGTCTACCCTGAAAAAAGAAATAGTAAAAGACCCGAGGTGTATCTTGTCTTGAAGGTTTTTTACATAAATAGTTTTAAGCGTCTTTGAGCTTCCTTTGCTGAAATCTTCAAGAAGGTGTTTTATCATTTCTATTGTAAGAGGCCTTCCTATGGCAAGGGGATTGCCGAGCTTTTTTAACAATATTGGAGCGGCTCCAATATGGTCTAAATGGCCATGAGAAAAGATGACGCCCTGGATGTTCCGTTCTTTTCCTTTTAGATATTCAGTATTTGGAATAACATAATCTATGCCGGGCATATCTTCTTCGGGAAACTGCAGTCCCATATCTAAAATCACGATATCTTTCTTGTATTCAAAAACGGTCATATTTCTTCCCACTTCTTCGCATCCGCCCAAAGGAATAATCCGAAGACTATTATTGTTCTTTTCCTCTTGGACATAGTTTCTATATTTTTTTGTTTTATTTTTTTTATCCATAAAAATAAGAAGAACTGTTGGGGTCTTACCCCGACATTCCCCCGACATTTCCCGGTATTTCTGGCGCGCTTAATTTTGTGCGGACGGAGAGAATTGAACTCTCATGGGCTTGCGCCCCCTGGCTTCTGAGGCCAGGGCGTATACCTGTTCCGCCACGTCCGCCCTCCCTAATAATAAATAATTTTGAATTTTGAATTTTGAATAAATGATTTAATTTTTGAATTTTTTAATGAAATAAACAAAAAAGTTTTTTTTGGAGTTAATTCTTTTTTGTCTAAAAATTAAATCATTAAATCATTCAAAATTGATTCAAAATTCAAAATTCAAAATTATTTATTATTATTATCCGCGAAGGAAGTCAAGGTCTATCGGCATTGTTTTTCGCGGTTTCTTAAAGCGAAGTTTCGGAATTTTTTTATAGTTTTTATTTTTGAGCCAGCCGTCTTCAGTATAAAAATAACAGGCGCCACCCATTTTTTGAATTGGCTGGTAGTTGTTCCGGCAGTTTTCAGAAACCCAATTCGCCATTTTTAGAGTTTCTTTTTTTGAAGGATTAATGGTGATATGCTCATATCCCGGAGGAATAATTGCGATATCGTCCTTTTTAGCTTTTATGGCGAAAATATCTGTAATTTCTTTGTTTTCTCTTTTTTGCGCTAAGTAAATTGCCTTTCCGTTGAGAACAATATAGAGTTCACCGTAATTTCCGATATGCTGGTGGCCTTTTGTTTTTACAAATTCTTTGCCCAGCGTTTTTGCTGGAATAATAGTAATATCGTATCTTAAATCATTATTCTTTTTATCCCCGCCACCTATGAACAGGTGCGGGGGTTTAATCCCTCTATACATATAATAAAGTTCTGCGTCAGGAGCCGTTTTTAACCATTTTTGGTCGTAAAGAACATCGCGCATATCGTCTAAGTGGCGAATGTCGGGAATTTTACCTTTTAGGTTTATTTTCATTTTTAATTTTTTAGCTAAGGGGATTGCCATATTCTAATAATTTTTGACAGAGGGTCGCTCTCTGTTATCTTATTTCCACTGTCTTTTAGTTTTGAGGTACCAGTTTTCAATCCCGGAAAAGCGGTTTGAGGGCTCAACGATTTTTCTGACTTCTACCCCTTTTACTTCTTTTGAAATGGTATAAATATAATCAGGACTGTATAAAAATATTGCCGGAGCATCTTCAATCACCATATTTTGGAAAAGTTCTAATTTCTCTCTTCTTGTTTTTGGGTCGGACGCTTCTCGATTTTTCTCCAATAATTCATCGGCTTTTTCGTTTTCGTATAACGAAAGATTTAATCCGGGGTCGTTTTTTTGAGAAGAATGCCAAAAGGGAAGGGGGTCTGGGATAGCCCCCAAAACTTCTCCTAAAAGCAAACTTTCGTAATTTCTTGGTTTAATAAAATCCTGTTCAAGTTGAGAAAGAGGAAATTTTTTAATTTCCACTTCCACTCCCGCCGTCTTCCATTGTTCCTTCAAGATTTCGGCAACTTTTAGTAATTGAGGTTGGTCAACGGTAATTAAAGAAAATTTTAAAGGCAGGGTTTCTTCTGGAGCCGGGAAACAAATTTCATTTAGTTTCTCCTGAGTGGTTTTACCTACTATCCCTGTTCCATTGGTAAAATTCCAGGGATCTAAAATATCTTTTTTGTATTTTTCCTGGAAATTGATAACCGCCTGTTTTGTTTTTTCGCCAAAATATCCCGTTGCTTCTCCAAAGGGATAAATTTCCGGTCCCGCTAAAGCGGGATTAGCCAGGCATTTTTGAAGCTCTTTTACTTCTTCTCCCTGAGAATCTTTTTGGAGCCGTTTTTTAAAAGTAAAAGTTCTTTCTTTTTGAATATGTTTTTCCCTTAAACTGTTTTCATTTTCTTTAAACCCCGCTTTTTCTAAAATTTCTTTGGCGTTTTGAAGGTCAAAACCGTAAATTTTCGACGGAGGATTAAATCCATAAACTTTTGGCAGAACAGGCGACTGGGAAATTGCTTTGTCAATATTGGGAGAATTCTCCTGAAGACCAAGAACTTTTTTGGCTATTTCTTTTTTGTCGGTTGCGTAGTTCAAAGCCAAACGGACGTTTTTTTCAGCCAAAACCTTTGATTTACTCTGGTTAAAGAAAACAGCGAAATATCGTGGAAAGGAAAGGGAATAATTTTGCCATCCGTCGCCGAGCTGATTAAGAGAATTTAAAGACAGCCCTTCAATTTTTTCGTATTTTGCCGCTTTGCTCAATTCTTCTTCATTATTGAAAAACAGAAATTCAATTTTGGAGATATTCGGCTTTTTCCCAAAATAGAGCTTGTTTTGGGATAAAAGTATGGATTTTACGTTGCCAGAACTATCGCGCTTCAATTCTTTAAGTTTGTAGAGTCCGGAACCGACGGGATTTAGATTGTAATCGTTTTCCAGGGGAAGATTTTTAGCCGGGATATCTTTCCAAATATGTTTTGGCAGGATTTTCAAAACACAATTTTCAAGAAAAGCGCTGTAAGGTTTTTGTAATTTAAATTTTATTGTCCGGTCGTCAATTTTCTCAATTTCTACTCCTACCCAGTTCGCCCGCAAAGGACTTTTGGTATCCGCGTTCTGAATTGTCTTTATAGTGAAAATTATATCGTCGGCTTCTATTGGTTGCTTATCCTGCCAGAGAATATTTTTTCTTAAAGAAAATATATAATCCTTACCGTCCGGGCTTACTTCGTATTTTTCAGCCAAATCGGGTACTATTTCCATATTCTCGTCGTATTTCATTAAACCGGAGAATATAAGCTGGACTAAATCTCTGTCAATGTCGGAATTGGCGTAAATGGGATTGATGAACCTTGGCTGTCCGATTACCCCTTCTTTATAAGTTCCTCCGGAAGCGGCTTTGACTTCGGTGTTTTTTAGATAAAAATTATTTGTTAAAAAAATAAAGGAGCAAAAAGCCAAAATAAAAAAAATGAGAAAAAAAATTTTTTCTTTTTTTGAAAAGACCCTGAAAAAATACTTCCATTGGGACTTGACAGGCCATTTTTTTATCCTGTTAGGTTGCCCCGTTTTTAGCGGGATACCCCGTTTTGGAAAAAATTTGAGGGGATTAATTTTTGTTGACAATGACATTAAGATGTAAAAAGATTCACCATAGCTAAGACGATAAAGAGGACGCCGCAAATTATTGCTGCCCAATAGATTTTTTTCTCAATTCCCCGTCTAGTGGCGTAAAATCCTTCTCCGCCGCCCCCGAAAGCGGAGCCCAAAGCAGTCCCTCTTTGTTGGAGAAGGATAAAAATAATCAGGAGAGCGGAAATTATAAGTTGGGCGATTATTAAAATATTTTTCATATATTAAACCTAATACGTAATAATTTTTCGTAGGGAAACGCAGAAATTTTGAGCGAAAATTATAAAGGACGAGGAAATGTATATGGTAGAATATACATTGACGAGTTCTGAATGATTTGCAGCCAAAATTTCAAAGTTGAGTAGAAAAGATTATTACGCATTAGGTTTATTCATTTAGCAGAAGAGCGGGAAAGCCCAAAGATTAAACTTAACAGCCAAACTATAATTGTTGTCCAGAAAAGGGGAATAATTCCTTTAATTTCTATCGGAGAGAAAATATCAACTACCACCCATATCATAAACATATTTATAATTAAGCCGGATAATCCAAGAGTGATAATTTTTAAAGGAAGTGAGATTTTATCCAATATCGGCTTAACAAAGAAATTAATTAATCCTAAAAATCCTCCCGTTATCAGTACCGTTCTGACAGGACCGCTATATTCTATTCCGTAAATAAAACTTATTGCCTGGATTTGACTCAGCTTGATTGACAAGAAAAGACCCAGCATCCCGGCGATAATATTGAAGAATAATCTTCCTATCATACTTTTATTGTGCCTGCTATATTATTATGATATCAGAGTTTTAATTTTAGGTCAACCATCTGTTAAATTGCTAAATTGCTATCGCTCGCTTTGTTCGCTTATTGCTGAATTGCTAGATTAATAGAAACAATTTAACAATTTAATTTTGGGCTTGACTTTTTTTTCTTTGCGATTAGAATAAGGATATATAAATTAGCAAACAAAGGTCGCAATGAAATAATTTTTAATCTTAAAAAAGAGAAATGAACATTAAACCATTATCAGATTATATTTTAATTGAGCCGATAAAAGAGGAAGAAAAAACAAAAACAGGTATTTTTCTTCCCCAAACGATTGAAAAAGAAAGGCCTGAGCAGGGCAGGGTGATTGCCGTAGGCCCGGGCCGCAAAACCTCTTCTGGAAAAATTATCCCTATTGACATAAGGAGAGGAGAAAAGGTTCTTTTTACCAAATACGGTCCAAACGAAATAAAAGTCGGAGATAAAGAATATTTAATAGCAAAACAAGAAGATATTTTAGCGATTATAGAATAATCGCCAATTATCAATTTCTCCAATTTTCAATTATCAATAAATTTTCTAATTAACCAATTTTCAAACAATTGCGAATTGGAAGAAAAGGTAATTTTGAAAATTTAAAAAATTGAGATTTTATTGAAAATTGATTAATTGAAAATTGAAAATTTAATTTTATGTCTAAGCAAATTAAATACCAAGAAGAAGCGAGGAGGAATTTAAAAGCCGGAGCGGATAAATTAGCGGATGCGGTTAAAGTTACTTTAGGTCCCAAAGGAAGGAATGTTGTTTTGGATAAAGGTTTTGGCGCTCCTACCATTACTAACGACGGGGTAACTATCGCCAAAGAAATTGAATTAGAAGATAAGACAGAAAACTTAGGAGCGGAAATTATCAAAGAGGTAGCCGAGAAAACCAATGATGTCGCCGGCGACGGCACTACCACGGCCGTAGTTCTGGCCCAGGCAATAATTGCCGAGGGCTTAAAAAATGTGGCTGCCGGGGCTAACCCTTTGGCTCTTAAGAGAGGAATTGAAAAAGGAGTGAGTAAAATAGTAGAGGAATTAAAGAAAATTAAAAAAGAGATTACCACCAAAGAAGAAAAGGCCCAGGTGGCCACTATTTCCGCCGAAAGCAGAGAAATAGGAGACCTAATCGCCGAAGCGATGGAAGACGTCGGCAAAGATGGCGTTATCACGGTTGAGGAATCAAAAGGATTCGGCATTCAGAAAGAAATTGTCAAAGGGCTCCAGTTTGACAGAGGTTATATTTCTCCTTATATGATTACTGATTCTGAAAGAATGGAAGCGATATATGAAGACCCCTATATTTTAATCACCGACAAAAAAATATCCGCTTTAAACGATATCTTGCCGGTGTTGGAAAAAATAGCCCAGAGCGGAAAGAAAGAATTAGTAATTATTGCCGATGAAATTGAAGGAGAAGCGTTGGCCACTTTGGTGGTTAACAAACTTCGGGGAACTTTTAACGCTCTGGCAATAAAAGCGCCGGGCTTTGGGGATAGAAAAAAAGAGATGCTTGACGATATTGCCGTTGTTACCGGAGGGGAAGTCGTTTCCGAAGAAAAAGGGCTGAAACTTGACGGCGTTGAACTGAATATGCTTGGTTTGGCCAGACGGGTTGTTTCAACAAAAGAAAACAGCACTATTATTGAAGGCAAAGGGGAGAAGGAAAAAATTGACAGTAGAATTATCCAGATAAAAAAAGAACTAAAGGAGAGCGATTCCGATTTTGACAAAGAGAAACTACAGGAAAGATTGGCAAAATTAGCTGGCGGCGTAGCGGTGATTAAAGTAGGAGCGGCTACCGAGGTTGAACAAAAAGCAAAACAGCATAAAACAGAAGATGCTTTATCAGCTACTAAGGCGGCGGTTGAAGAAGGAATTGTTCCTGGAGGAGGCGTCGCTTTGTTGCGCGCCGGACTTTCTTTAAAAGACGTTGAAGTTGAACAGGAAGAAAAGATAGGGATAGATATTTTGAAAAGAGCTCTGGAAGGACCGGTTCGGCAGATTGCCCAAAATTCCGGGGTTGACGGAGCGGTGGTTGCTCAAAAAATTAAGGAGGAAAGCAGAGACGGGTATGGCTTTAACGCTCAGACAATGGAATACGAGGATTTGATGAAGTCAGGAATAGTTGACCCTACTAAGGTGGTTAGGTCAGCCCTTGAAAATGCCGCTTCGGCTGCTAGTATGTTTTTGACGACTGAGGCCGTTGTTGTTGAAAAGAAGGAAGAAAAAGAAATGCCTCAAATGCCTCAAATGCCTCAAATGCCTTCTGCTTACTAAATTGCGGGAGACCCGCTATGTCCCGTTGCGAGCGGGAGAGAGCGGGTCTCTATTTGGAGGTCTAGGGTTGCGCCAAGCTATTGACAAATTATTTTAATGAAATAAAATATAATAATAAATTAGGAGACAGTTACATTTAGGGCGCGGGGATAACTAAAAACAAAATGATGATTTTAATGTTAACAAAGAGTAAAAATATTAAAAAATATAACATCAAGACAAAAGCTATTCCGGCTTTTGATTTTGCCAGTTATTTGTTAATTAAAAAAATTTATTGAAAGGGATAAGACATATAATTTAAAAGCTTAATCTTATCCCCTTCAATAAAAGGGGACTTTTAATCTTAAATTTATCAGGTCTTAAGCATATGAATATTGAGAAAAAATTTTATTTAACCGCGAAAGGATTGGAGAATATAAAGAAGGAATATAAAGTATTGAGGGCGCTTAGAGCGGTCAAGATAGACGGGGAAGCCCCGCGAGTTTTGGAGTCGGAGGATTTAAATCCCGAATTTGTTTCTTTTCGTGAAGATGTGGGTTTGCTTGACCAAAGAATAGCCGAGCTTGAAAATATCTTGAAAAATGTAAAGTTAATAAAATTTCCTTCAAAAGAAAAAAGAAATATTATACGCTTGGGAGCTGATGTGGTGGTGGACGTAGGCGGAAACAAGGACGAATTTAAGATTGTTGGGACATTAGAAGCAAATCCTTCTTTGGGAAAAATTAGCAATGAATCTCCGGTAGGAAGGGCTCTTTTGGGTCGTCGAGTTGGAGATGAGGCTGTCATTTCTTCTCCTATAGAAGTAATTTACAAGATTAAAAAAATAAGATATGAAAGTTAACTATCATCCTGGAAAATTAATGAATACACGGGTCCGACCCGTGTATTTATTCTCTTAAGATGATAAAAATAAATATTATGGAAAAAAATATTAACTTTCTTATCGAAGCCGGGAAACTTAAAAAAATATTAAGAAGCGGTTTTCTTTGGTTAGGAGTTAAAAATCCAGAAACAATCGCTCAGCATATTTTTCGAGTGGCTGTATTAAATTGGATTTTAGCCCTGAAAAATAAGCCTTCTTTAAATTTGGAGAAGATTATTAAAATAAGCCTTGTTCATGACCTCTGCGAAGTTTATGCCGGCGACATGAGCCCTTATTGGGGATTATTGCCCAAAAACAAAAAGAAAAGAAAAGAAATTTTAAAAAGATGGATTAGATTGCCTCAAAAGATAAAAGAGAAAAGAGCAAAAATAAAATTCAAAAAAGAGAAAGAAGCGCTTCAAAAGTTAGTTAAACACCTTTCTCCTGAATTAAAAAGCGAAATAATGGGTTGTTGGTTTGATTATGAAGGAATGAAATCTCGGGAGGGGGTTTTTGTTAAACAGGGCGATAAAGTAGAAACTCTGATTCAAGCAATAGAATATTGGGGAACAGTTCCAGATTCTCCGGTTGTCGGATGGTGGGAAGAAATAGAAGAGGCAGTTGATAACCCGGCACTGAGCGCTTTTCTGGGAAGAATTGAGCAAAGATTTTATAGGAATAACAAAAAAATCAATGGAGACATTGATTTTCTTTTAAAAATAGGAAAGTTGAAAGGAATGGTGAGAAAAGGTTGGACTTTGAGAGAAGTGAAAAACGGCAGTACTGTTGCTGAGGATGCCTTTTTTCTGGCTATAACCGTCTGGATTTTAAATAAGAGAAAAAAATTAAATTTAGAAAAAATGCTCAAAATGAGCCTAGTCTATGAAATTTGTGAAGTTTACGCCGAAGATAAAACCCCTTATGAGGAAATCCTTCCAAATAAAAAATCAGAGCGAAAAAAAATATTAGAAAGATGGCCCAGATTTTCAAAGAACGTAAAAATAAAACGATTCGCTAAAGATTACAAAGAAGAAAAGAAATCTTTGTCTTTGCTTACTTCGGGACTTTCTAAAAACTTAAGAGAGGAGATAATTTATTTATGGGATAATTGCAAGAAAAGAAAGAGTCCTGAAGGAAATTTTGTTAATCAAATTTACTGGGTCACAATGACGATGCAGGCCCTTGAGTACTGGAAGAAAAATAATGATTTTCCTATACTGGGTTGGATAGAGCAAATGGCAGAATTTATAGACGACCCTATTGCTCTCGATTTTCTTAATATTCTTTATAAAAAATATCGGCTGGTAGAAAAAATTTAAGAAAGATTAGAGCGCGGGATTCTGGTTTGAATCCCACACTCTTAATCCTTTTTAGGCACAGTCTTTTCGGCTTCAATTAAAATAAATCGGGGCCGATTAAAATTTTCTTTCCACCATTTCTTTTGAAAAAATTTCAGAGGAGGATGAGGTTCTTTGATATTTGAAATTGAAAAACCAGACTTGATTAAAAGTTCTGTCCATTTAGAAAGAGACAAATGGAGATAAAAGTAAGGCCAGGGCGATTTAATTCCGCTTACCAGATAATATCCTTTTTGTATCTTCTTTTCTTGAAAATAATTTAAAGAATTCGGTTTTTTAGAATCAAAACAAGGATGTAAAAAAAGACAAACTAACTTTCCCTTTCTTTTTAAAACCCTGAAAAATTCCTTAAGCGCTTTTTCAGGGTTTTTAATTTCATTGATGGTTTGGTGGGACAAGATTACATCAAAACAAGAAGAAGGAAAATTTGTTTTCCTAAAATCTCCCCGGAAATATTTAATCCCTAACGGTTTTTTTCTTTCCAAGTTTCTAGCCGCTTCAATAAGTTTTTTGGAAAAGTCAATCCCGAAGACCCGATGTCCCTTTTTAGCCAATTTTCTGCACAAATATCCTTCTCCGCATCCGGCATCAAAAATTTTAAGATTTTTTTCTCTTTTTAATGATTCCAAAATTGCTTGATTGGTTATTATCTCCCGAAAAGGGTCCAGTTTCTCTCTAATGATTTTAATCCAAAAATCGGCATTTTTCCCCCATTCCCTTCCCTTTTCTTTATTCCAATTTTTTTGTTTGCCCGTAACTAACGACCGAAATTGGCGTCGCCAGTTTTTTCTTTTGGGATTGACTTTAGTTTTTTGGCGTTGGGGCTTGCGTTTCATCATAATTATAGTATAAGTAATACGAGTCCTTTTGCAAGATATATAGTTCTTTTAAAAGCTGGACAGATTAAGACGATGTTAGGTCGTTGAAAAAATGAAAGGAGGTGATAACAATGGCTAAAACATCTTTTGAATCTCTTTCTGAGATTGAACAAAAATTATTGAAAGCTGCGAAGGCTGTATTAAGAAGATCTTATTCTCCCTACTCCGGCTTTCAAGTCGGGGCTGCGGTCCTAACCGAAGACAATAAGATAATCACTGGCACGAATTTTGAGAGCGCTTCTTACGGAGATTCTATCTGCGCGGAAAGAGCCGCTTTGCTTAGAGCTAATTCCCAAGGCCATGGAGATGAGTGTGTAGCGATTGCGATTGTCACTAGGAACAAAAATTCTCCTACCAAAGAGGTTTCTTCTCCTTGCGGGAGTTGTCGCCAACTGATTCTGGAAGCGGCTCAGAGGTCAAGAATTAGGAGAGCCTTTAAAATTATTATGGCCACTACCAAATTTGACAAAGTAGAAGCCTCTACCATTGGAGCGCTTCTTCCATCTGCTTTTGGGCCTGAAGATTTAGAAGAAAATTCTCAAGAGACAAAGGAGATAAAAAATGGCAATTAGTCCGGCAGGGAATTTCTTTTCAAGGGACGACTTAAGGGAAATAACCTTAGTCGTCCCTCTTTTTATTATAAGATGAAAAAAAGTAAATTCAAAATTACACATCGGCATTTCTGTCTGCGAGATTGCGAAAATTTGAGTTGAGATGGAAACTTTGATAGAATAGAAAGAGAAAATAACAACCAATAACTATTTATGCTTAAATCAATCAACAAGGTTATTAAAATAATGGTTTTTTCTGATTTGTTTTTAGCTTCCGGCTGGGGTCTTATCGCTCCTATTTTGGCTATTTATATTATAAAAAATATCAAAGGCGGAGACGTTGAAGTGGCTGGAATCGCCATGGGGGTTTATTGGTTGTTTAAATCTATTCTTCAAATACCAATTGCCCGTTATTTAGACAGGAACCACGGAGAGAAAGACGATTATTACGCTTTAATCGGGGGAACTCTTTTGGCGTCTTTGACGCCTATTGGTTTTATTTTTGCTGTTCTGCCCTGGCATATTTACGTCCTTCAAGGGATTCATGCTTTGGGTATGGCTATGGCCGTTCCTTCCTGGTCAGCTATTTTTACCCGTCATATTGGAAAAGGGAAAGAGGCCTTTTCCTGGAGCTTGGACAGCTCTTCTGTTGGATTGGGCGCCGGAGCGGCCGGTGTTTTAGGAGGAACAATAGCAAAAGTTTTTGGCTTTATACCTCTCTTTGTCGGAGTAAGCGTTTTTGGGTTATTAGCCACTCTTTTGTTTTTCCTGATTAAAAAAGATATGCTGCCGAGAACTTCAAAGGATGGAGTATTTCCTATGCCGAAATATCACTAAGAGGTTTTCGAAGGCCTCAGAGGTTTCAGAGGGACAGGGGAGGGACTGTCCCTTGACTGTCCCTTGACTGTCCCTTGATCCAACGGGGCATCTCTGAAAACGGGATTATGATAAACAAGGAGTTATCAAAGATTTTTTACGCAACTGCCGATTATCTAAAAATGGAGGAAATCGCTTTTAAACCATCTGCTTACAGAAAGGCGGCTATTATGGTAGAAAATTTAGAAGAAGACATTGGAAAAATTTATAAAAAAGGAGGAATAGAGGCGTTGGAAAATATTCCTGGAGTGGGCAAGAGCATTGCTTCAAAAATTGAAGAATACATTAAGACGGGAAAGATTGGATATTACGAAAAATTAAAAAAGAAAACACCAATTAATTTAGAGGAAATAATTGGCGTTGAAGGAATGGGCCCTAAACAGGCAAAAGTTCTTTATCAGAAATTGGGAATTAGAAATTTAAAAGATTTAGAAAAAGCGGCCGGGGAGCGTAAAATCGCTCCTTTATTTGGTTTTGGAGAGAAAACGGAAAAGAATATTTTAGAAGCGATTAAATTTTTAAAGAAGAGCAAGGGAAGATTTCTTTTAGGCGATATAATGCCGGCGGCAGAAGAAATTTTGGGAAAATTAAAAAGCTTAAAGGAGGTTGAGAAAATAAGCGTTGCCGGTTCGGTAAGAAGAATGAATGAGACAGTCGGCGATGTTGATATTTTGATAACTGTTAAAGAATCCAAAAGACCTGATGAATCTGAAAAGTCGGCGGCTGAAATAATGGATTTTTTTGTTTCCCAACCAGGGGTTATTAAAATTTGGGGAAAAGGTTTAACAAGGTCGTCTGTCAGAATGAGAAACGGTTTTGATATAGACTTAAGAGTGGTCCCGGAAAAAAGTTACGGCTCTGCTCTTCAATATTTCACCGGCTCAAAAGAGCATAATATTGTTACCAGAAAAATTGCCATAGAAAAGGGGTTAAAACTTAATGAATATGGAGTGTTTCAGGGTAAAAAGATGATAGCCGGGAAAACCGAAGAAGAAGTTTATAACGCAATCGGGCTCTCTTGGATTCCTCCGGAAATGAGAACAAACAGAGGAGAGATTGAAGCCGCCCTTCGACAAGCTCAGGGCAAGCTCCCTGGATTACCAAAGATTATTGACTATGACGACATAATGGGAGACCTCCATTGCCATTCAGATTGGAACGGCGGGAAAAATTCAATTACCCAGATGGCGGAAGTTGCCCAAAAAATGGGCTACCAATATCTGGGGATTACCGACCATACAAAATTTTTGAGAATTGAGCGCGGGTTGAATGAAAAACAATTAGCCCGGCAACGCAAGGAAATTAATATATTGAATAAAAAGTTTCAAGTCTCAGGTTTTAAGTTTCAAGTATTACAGGGAGCGGAAACTAATATCTTGAAAGACGGTTCAATTGATATAAAAAACGAGGCGCTTGCGAAATTAGATTATGCTATTGCCGGAATTCATTCTAATCTTAAAATGAAGAAGGACAAAATGACCGAAAGAATAATTAAAGCGATTAAAAATCCGAATATCAATATCATTGCTCATCCCTTTGGAAGGATAATTAAACGCAGGGAGGCGTATCAAATTGATTTTGATAAAGTTTTAAGAGCAGCCAAAGAATTCAGGGTGGCTTTGGAAATAAATTCCTATCCGGGAAGATTAGACCTGAAAGATTCTTATATCAGAAGAGCAAAGGAGGTGGGAGTGAAAATGGCCATCAATACAGATTCTCATCATAAAGACCAGTTGGCGAATATTAAATACGGAATATCTCAAGCGCGCCGCGGCTGGGCAGAAAAAAAAGATATTATTAATACCTGGTCTTTAAATCAACTTTTAAAATTCTTTAGATAATTTTGAGAACAAGTATTTTGGGAATAAATTGTTTTCAACGAATAAGATCAATCTTCTAATAATGTCCGATCGGACATTATTAGAAGAAATAACATTTTTATTTTTATGAAAAAACCAGGAAAAAATTCATTAAGCAAGGGAATTTTAAATTATTTGAGCGAAACCTCAAAAGATCTCTTCGACGTAGGCATTAAGATAATTTTTAATCCCTATGAGATAACTAAAGGGATGGGTATTTATAATGACAAGATATCTAGTTTCCCCCATTTTTCAAGAAACGTTTCTAATTTAAAAAAGAGTCCATATTTTAATTTTCAAAATAATACATTTTATCTAACTCACAAAGGACGGATAGAAATTATTAGAACCATTATTAAAGAGAAAAAAAATAAAAAAATAAAATGGGATGGAAGGTGGAGGGCAATTATTTTTGATATTCCAGAATTAAACAGAAGAGAAAGAGCATTTTTAAGGAACGAGCTTAAGTGGATGGGATTTCAAGAACTTCAAAAAAGCATCTGGATTTTTCCCTATGATATAGAAAAAGAATTGTTTCTGTTATTGAAACTTTGGAGAATAGATTTTAAAGGGGATATTAGATTTTTGAGAATAGAAAAAATAAATGACGACCAAGACATGAGGAAATGTTTTGACTTAGAGTAATCTTATTTTTTTGTTTTTTTCGTCTTCCTCTAATAATGTCCGATCGGACATTATTAGAGGATATCGGATCATAGAGAGAGCCTTTTAGTTGAAGCAAATCTATGGTAAAATAATAAAATAATAAAGGATTATCAATTTACCGGGTTAAACTAAATCTTGTATTTTTTGTAAGCAAATTATTTACTGGTTTAGTTCAAGCTAAAAATATGAACCCTGTTAGAAATTTTATGGTATTCTAACGGGGGAGAAAAAAACTTATGAAAATTTCTAACGGGGTGAATAAAAAAGTATCTTTTCCAGTAGCGATAAGCATTATTACAGTTTGCGCCGTTTTGGTTGGAGGAATTCTTGTCTATCAATGTTGGTTGAAACCGTTTTTGCCAATTCAGCCGAAACCTCCCTCGGAAAAGTCAACTCTCAAGACAGAACCAATTGATTTGTCCGGGGTTAAAACCGAAAAGATAAGTTTAGCAAAATATTATTCTCTGCCTTCCCTGGATATTCCCCTTCAGGTTTCCCGGTATAGTTTGCCTTTAAAGACTAGCCATATAAATAATTTTTCAGATTTTTCCCAAAAAATTTCTTTAAGCAATGATACCTTAAATCTTTTGGAGAAAAACGGTTTTGTTGTAGTAAATAATATTTTTAATTCAAAGGAAGAAAGTATTACCTATCCATATGAAGTTTTAAAAGATGAGAAAATTCCCATATTCATCACTTCTGATTCTCTATTGCATTTGTATCATATCCAGTTTGACGAAACCTTGAGACAGGTTGAAGAAAGAGAATTTTACGATAAAATATGGCAAATTAGCAAAGGACTTTTAGACGACTCAGTTGAAAAATACAATAACGCTACGGGAGATTTAAAAGAGGCCTCAAGGAGGAATGCCGCTTATTTCGCGGTTGGTTTAAGTTTGCTTCAGCCAAAATCTGAGCAGGTTGCAGAAGAATGCAAAAAAGACGACTGGGAATGTCAGGGTCAAGACAAAACCGCTTTCTTCACGAAAGAGGAATTAAACGAATATACTTTTGCTGTTCCTGATTTTGCAAAAAACGATGTAGAAAAAGAGTTAAGTTTGATAGAAAAGCATCAGGAATTTTCAAATTCTCCCCTCTTTATTTACAAAGAAGATTATTCCCAATATGTTCCCAGAGGGCATTATACGAGAAGCGAGAAATTAAAAAATTATTTCAAGGCGTTTATGTGGTATGGCAGGATAAGCATGCTTTTGAAAGGAACCGACCAGGTGGGACAGGGAGAAGCTTGTAATGACTTTCCTCCCTGTAAAGCCCTTATCTCTGATTACGACGCCAAGATTCAAACAATGGGGGCCAGTTTAATATCTTCCAGGTTTGCGGAAAGCGAAGCATTAAAAGATAAATGGGATAGGATTTATTCGGTAACCGCTTTTTATGTCGGATTGTCTGATGATTTAGGCCCTTATGAATATATTGAGGCCCTGGATTCGGTTTTTGAGGGAAAATTTGACCCAAATGATTTGAGCGAAGAAAATATGGGAAAATTAAAAGCAAAATTAGCAGAATTTATGTCGCCTAAAATATATGGAGGGACAGGAAAAGCCAAGCTTTGGCCTCCATTTACTCCGGAGCAGGCCGATGAATGTTTGGAAAACACCAAGGGATTTAGATTGATGGGGCAGAGATTTATTCCCGATTCTTATATGTTTTCCAATATGGTTTCTCCTTACGTGGGGCAATATTCAGGTCAAGATTGTAGTGAAGCATTTACCTGCGAGATGACAAACGGGGGACCGGCCAGGGTTTTCCCTCGCGGTTTGGATGTAATGTCTTTATTGGGTTCTCAAAGAGCAAAAGAACTTTTGAAAGAATTAGGCGACACTGAATACGCAGGGACAGACGCAAGCGGAAATAAAATTACTTATGAAACCGCTTTTGATAAATTAAAAGAGGAATTTGCTAAATTTGACGAAGCGGATTGGAACAAAAATCTTTATTGGAGCTGGCTGTTTTCTTTAAAGGCCCTCTTAAAAGATTTTGGCGTTGGTTATCCGACTTTTATGCAGAATAAGGCCTGGTTAGACAAGGAATTGACTACTGCTTTGGCCTCCTGGGCTGAATTAAGGCACGATACCATACTCTATGCCAAACAGAGTTATACAATGGTACTAGAGTGCGTGCCTCCTCCTGAAAAACCGGTTGTCGGATATATTGAACCGGTTCCAGAATTTTATAACCGGTTGCTTGCCTTAACTAAAATGACTACTAAGGGTTTAGACGAGATGAATGTTTTGGACGAGGCCTCAAAATCAAGATTGGAGAATTTAGAAGAAATACTGAAAAGATTAATTGACTTGTCAACAAAAGAATTGAAAAACGAAGAATTAACTAAGGATGACTATAATTTTATTAAGGATTTTGGCGACAATTTAAGCGGAGTGATTGCCGATGTTGACGAGAAAGCAAAAAAAACCACTATTATCGCCGATGTTCATACCGATGGCAACACCGAGCAGGTTTTGGAAGAAGGAGTTGGCTATGTTAATTTAATCATTGTTGCTTACAAGGTTCCCGATGGCAGAATTTTAATCGGAGCAGGTCCGGTGATGACTTATTACGAATTCAAGCAGCCGATGTCAGACCGGTTAACCGATGAAAAATGGCGGGATGTGTTAAGCTCTGAACCGCCACAAGCGCCTGAATGGGTTTCTAATTTTTCTGAATAATTATTTTTAAGGGAGATTACCGGGGTTGTCGGGGTCTAACCCCGACAAGGGATTTTTTGCCTTCTTCTAATGATGTCCGATCGGACATTATTAGAAGAAGGCTATTTTATTGTCTTTAGGAAAATTTTGTGTTATTTTAATATATTATTAAGAATAATAAGAGGTTTGTAAGTATGCCAAGAGAAACATCGGCTGGGGCCGTTATTTTCAGAAAAGAGAATAATAAAACTTATTATCTGCTTCTTCATTATGGGGCAGGGCATTGGGGTTTTCCCAAAGGGCATATTGAAGGAGGGGAAAAAGAGGAAGATACGGCAAGAAGAGAGGTTAAAGAAGAAACCGGGCTTGAGAACATCAGAGTGCTCAAAGGGTTTAAAGAGTATACAAAATACGCTTTTCGAGATATTTATGGATTAAAAAAAAATCCTCGCTTGCCTTCCGCTTCCAACGGAAAACGCGGCGGGCAGGCCCGCCCGCAACGCCTTCGGCATAGCCGAGGCGGGCAAGAAGAAAAAGCTCCTTGGGTTTTTAAAATAGTCACTTTTTTATTGGCTGAAACGAGAACCAAAGAAGTAAAAATTTCTTTTGAACATACGGACTTTAAATGGCTGCCTTACGAAGAAGCCCTTAAACAGTTATCATTTAAAAAAGTGAAAGAAATCCTTAAAAAAGCCAATGATTTTCTTTCATTGTAAATTGGAAACAAAAAAACACGGGTCTGACCCGTGTTTTTTATTAATTGAGCGTTGATTAAAATTATTTTTCTTTTGTTCTTTCAATAATTTTTTCAAAAATTTCCATTTTTTCTATCGCTAATTGCGCTAAGATTTTTCGGTCCAAAGCAATATTCTTTTTCTTTAAGAGATTAATAAACTTACTGTAGGTTAATCCTTGTTTTCGGCAGGTGGAATTAATTCGTATCTGCCAAAGTCTTCTGAAATCTCTTTTTTTTGTTCTTCTATCCCGGTAGGCATAAGACCAAGCATGGAGCAAAGCTTCTTTTGCCGCCTTATATTTTGATTTTCTTCCCCAGCGAAAACCCTTAGTATGTTTCAATACATTTTTTCTCCGCTTGTGGGCAGTTGTTCCTCTTTTTACACGAACCATATTTTAGCTTTTTAGGAATTAGTCTCTTAGAAGTTTTTTTATTTTTTTGGCGTCAGCCTTAGAGAGATTAACCAATTTCCTCGTTTCTCTTCTTTTTTTCCCGGTTTTTTTCGCCCTAAAATGGTCCTGGCCAATAGCTCTTTTCAAAACTTTTCCGGTTTTTGTTATTTTAAAACGTTTTTTAATTGATTTTCTTGTTTTCATATTCTATTTCTTAGATATGATTGTTGTTAATCCTCTAGGCTGTTTTTTTAATTCCCTTTCTGTTTTAATGGGGATTAGTTTTTCTAAAATATCAAGAAATTTTTTTATTTTCTCTCTGGCAAATCCTTGAAGCGCTTTTTCTCTTCCCCTTAATCGCATTTCAATTCTAATCTTATCTCCTTTTTTTAGAAACTTTTCCGATTGTTTAGCTCTTGTCTCTAAATCATGGTCAGAAATTCTAAAACTTAATCTTATTCCTTTTAGTTCTCCTCCTTTTGGCTTGACTGTTTTCTCTCTCTTTTTCAACCGATAGAGGAACTTTCCGGAATCCCCGATTTTACAAACCGGAGGAAAGATTTTTTCGGTAACCTGGATTAAATCTAAATTATGTTCTTTAGCTAACTGAAGCGCTCTTGTTGTAGGCATAATTCCCAGCTGTTTTCCTGTTTCATCGATTAATCTCACCTCTGTTACCCTTATGCCGTAATTAGTGTATATTCTTTTGCTTTGTGGTTTCTTCTTGTATCTCAAGTTTTTTAAATAAATTAATTTTAAAATTTTATAAAATTTTAAATATAAGTGGAGATGAAGGGATTGGACCCTTGTCCAGAAAGTTGACTGAAATAGGTCTACAAGCTTGTCCTATTTTTTATTTTTAGATATTAAGCGAGAAATAGGCAAAATCTTAATATCCATAGCCCTGTTTATTCAACAGTTGTTCTTGGGCGAAAACAACCATCTATCTCGATAAATGACGTTCTTTTCTACCTATCGAGAATCGGCGGAAAGAGCGGCATTAAGCAAAAGCTAATGCAGGTTTTTCAAATAAGTTAGCACTTATTTTTTTATAGGCAGTTTTACTCTGTTAAATAATTTCGCCGAAGGCGAAATTGCCGCAAAGCGGCATTTAACAGGGCGAACGAGTTGACTATAATGCTCGACTTGCGTTCTTTCAGTTAAGTTTTCTGTCGAAGCTTTCATCCCCGCCCGCATCGCTACGCGAGCAAGCTCGCTTGCGAAGCGTTGCGGGCGAGGCCCCTTGTATATTTGATATAAAAGAGAAACTAAATATCGCTCAATCTTCTTTTTAAATATGCTCTGCCGAAACCTGTTTTCAAAGATTTTTCTCTATTAACTGCGTCTTGTAAGATATTGCAGGCTTCATAATATAGTAATTTAAAGGGTTTCCTCTTTGCCGTAACTTTTACAAATCCTTTATTGTGTTCTCTAAATCTTTTTACAAGATTATTAGTATGCCCTACATATAGTAGCTTATCATCTTTAAGACTTTTAAGAACATAAGTATAATACATAGCGTTAGAATTTATTCTTTCAACGCTTTTCGGATTTCTCTCTCCGCATCTCTTTTTTTAATTGTTTCTCTTTTATCGGTTTTTTTCTTTCCACGGGCTATTCCAAATATCAATTTTATTCTAACATTTTTGAGATAAACTTTCAAGGGTATCAAAGTCAAACCCTTTTCTTTGATTTTTCCGATTAAATATTTAATTTCTGATTTTTTTAAGAGAAGTTTTATTGACCTTTCGGGGTTGTAATCTTTTGGGGCGTTTTTTGGCTGATAGGGCGGAACATAAGCCCCGATTAAATAAGGTTCTGGCAATGCTGTCCGACCCGATCCTTTTAAAACTACATAAGAGCCTTTTAAGCTCATCCTGCCTAATTTTATTGATTTAACTTCTTGTCCGTTTAAAACCATTCCGGCTTCAAATTCTTTTAGGATTTGATAATCAAAATAGGCCTTTTTACTTTTTGTTAAAACTTTCATTATTTTATTTTAGCATAATAAAAACCAATGAAGAAGGATTTTCGAAAACCGATTTTCGGAGGTCGCGCCTTCGAAAACGGGGAATTAATTCTTGTTTCCAATTAGGTACAGGGGAGGGATACAGGGGAGGGACTGTCCCTTGACTGTCCCTTGACTGTCCCTCAATCTGACCTTTGAAAACCACACGCGCCTCTGAAAACGGGGCCGGAGGCGTAATCTTACTTTAATTTTCTGGTAAAATAGGTTAAGATATTAATTATGAAAGAAAAAATAAGGAAGTTAATAGAGAATTTAATCAAGATTCTTCAGAAAAAAGGAAAACTTCCTGATTTTGAAATTCCGGAAATTTTGGTCGAGCGTCCCAAAGAGGAAATTCACGGCGATTATACGACAAATGTCGCTATGGTTATTGCTAAAATAATCGGAAAAAATCCAAGGAAGACCGCGGATTTATTGCGCGACAGAATAAAAACAGAAAATACAAAAAGAGGAAAGGGAGAAAACGGAAGATTATTTAAAAAAATAGAAGTTGCCGTTCCCGGTTTTATTAATTTTTTTCTTTCTCAAAAAATCTTATTTGCTGAATTAGCAACGATTTTAAAGGAAAAAAATAGATACGGTCGGAACGAACTCGGAAAAGGAAAAACAGTGATAGTTGACTATTCAAGCGCGAATATTGCCAAGCCGTTTGGCATAGGGCATTTAAGGTCAACTATTGTTGGCCAGGCAATTTATAATTTATACAAGTTTTTAGGATATAAAACAATCGGCGATAATCATCTCGGCGATTGGGGGACTCAATTCGGAAAACTGATATACGCCATTAAAAAATGGGGAGACGAGGAAGAAATAGCCAAAGAGCCGATTAAAAATCTCGTTGGGCTTTATGTTAAATTCCACCAAGAAGCCGAAAAAAACCCCGAATTAGAAGAAGAAGGGAGAAAATGGTTTAAAAGATTAGAAGAAGACGACAAAGAAGCAAAAAGATTATGGAAAAAATGCCTAAAGTGGAGTTTGAAAGAATTTGAGAAAATCTACAAAATTTTAGGGATAAAAATAGACCTTGCTTTAGGAGAAAGTTTTTACGAGCCGATGCTGAAAGATATCATCAAGGAGGCCTTGGACAAGAAGATAGCGATAAAAAGCCAAGGAGCGGTTGTGATTCCTTATCCCGACGACTCTCTTCCCCCTTTTTTAATCAGAAAATCAGACGGGGCCACTCTTTATTCTACTCGCGACTTAGCAGCAATAAAATATAGAAGGAAAAAATTCAAACCCTATAAGATTATTTATGAAGTCGGTGTTGACCAGATTTTGCATTTTAAACAGTTGTTTTGGGCAGCCGAGCTTTTTGGATGGGGGAAAAGAGATGACTATATTCATGTTGTTCATGGAATGACGCGCTTGCCGACAGGCAGAATGAGGACCAGAAAAGGAGAAATGATACTTTTGGAAAATGTCCTGAAAGAAGCAATTAAAAGAGCAAGGAAAATAGTGGAGAAAAAGAATCCCGGATTGAAACAAAAAGAAAAGGAAAAAATAGCCGAGATTGTGGGCATCGGAGCGGTTAAATATAACAGTTTATCAAGACGGCCATTGACCGATATTATTTTTAAGTGGGAGGACGTTCTTAATCTGGAAGGGAATAGCGGGCCTTATCTGCAATATACTTATACCAGGGCTAAAAGTATAATTGGAAAGTCAAAAATAGATACAATGAAAATTAAAAAAGGAAAAAGCGAATTCTCTTTCGTCCCAATCAGCGGGACTGCGGCGGGCCAGCCCGACAGCCTGACGGCAGTCATGGCGGCGGGCAAAGAAGAAAAAGAAATTCGGCTTTTGAAGCGGCTAATTAAATTCCCGGAAACAATTATGGAATCTGCAAAAAAATATAGCCCCAATTTAGTTTGTAATTATCTTTTTAATTTGTCTCAGGATTTCAACGCTTTTTATGAGGCCGTTCCGGTTTTGAAAGAGAAAAGAAGCGATTTAAAGAGAAGGCGTTTAGCTTTAGTTGAAGCCACGACTCAGGTAATTAAAAACGGATTATCTCTTTTAGGAATTGAAGTTCTTGAGAAAATGTAATAGAGAATATCTTAAAAATTATGAAAAACAAATATTATATTTTGAGGCACGGAGAATCAATAGCAAACAGAAAAAAGATTATTTCCTGCTGGCCGGAAATAATTCCCAGTCCTCTTACTAATAAAGGAAGAGAACAGATAAAAATCGTAGCTGAAAAACTAAAAAACAAAAAAATTTATCCCGTTAGAAATTTTGAGCATGGAGGCAAAAAACAAGAAGAAAATATCTCTAACGGGATTGATTTGATTTTTTCATCAGATGTTTTAAGAACAAAACAAACGGCTGAAATCGTTGGGAAAAAACTGGAAGTTAAGCCAAAATACGATAAAAGATTAAGAGAATACAATGTCGGAATTTTTAACGGAAGGACAGGGGAAGATTTCAGGAAATTTTTGCCAGTTGGAATAAAAAGATTTAGAGTTAAGCCTCCCAAAGGAGAAACTTTTGTTGATATTAAAAAAAGAATGTATGATTTTTTAAAGGATATAGATAAGAAATATTCTAATAAAAATATTTTAATAGTCAGCCACGAAGCTCCTCTTGATTTGCTTGAGGCAAAAATTAAAGGCGTTTCTAATCAATTATTTTTTAAGAAATATCCTAAGGGAAAAAGAATTAAAACAGGAGAATTGCGCAAATTATGAATTTTGATTTTCCAAAAAACGAAGAAAAAATATTAAAATTTTGGCAAAAAAAGAAAATTTTCGAGAAATCAATTAAACAAAGAAAGAAAGCGTCGCTTTTTAGTTTTTTTGACGGACCTCCTTTTGCCACCGGCAAGCCCCATTACGGGCATATTTTAGCCACTGCCATAAAAGATACTGTTTTGCGCTATTGGACGATGCGAGGATATTATATTCCTCGCCGGGTTGGCTGGGACTGCCACGGTTTGCCCGTAGAAAACTTAATTGAGAAAGAACTTGGCATCAAGAATAAAAAGCAGATTGAGGAGATGGGAATTGAAAAATTTAACGGCGCTTGCCGTTCTTCGGTTTTCCGTTGCGTCAATGATTTTCAAGAAACATTGAAAAGAGTCGGCCGTTGGGCAGATTACAAAAACGCTTATGCCACTTCAGACAACGACTATATTGAATCTGTTTGGTGGGTTTTTAAGAAACTCTGGGACAAGAAATTGGTTTATAAAGATTATAGGGTTGCTCCTTATTGCCCGCGTTGCGGCACTCCGCTTTCTAATTTTGAAGTGAATCAAGGATATAAAGAAATAAAGGAAGATTCTGTTTATTTAAAGTTTAAGATTAAGGACCAGAGATTCAAAAATACTTATTTTTTGGTTTGGACAACTACTCCTTGGACTTTGCCGGGGAATGCCGGCTTGGCGATTAATCCCAGGGCAGACTATCTAAAAATTAAAGAAGGTAAGGAAAACTTGATTTTAGCTAAAAAAAGAAGCCAGGTTTTAAAGGGAGAATATAAAATAGCGGGAGAAATTAAAGGAAGAGAGTTAGTCGGACTGCGCTATGAGCCGCTGTTTGATTATTTTTTAAAAATAGAGCCAAAAAATATAGAAAACGCTTTTCAGGTTCTGGCGGCGGATTTTGTCACTCTGGAAGAAGGAACAGGAATTGTCCATATGGCTCCGATGTACGGCGAGGACGACTTTAAATTAGGGAAAAAAGCAAATCTCCCTTTTTACCATACGATTGATAAAAACGGCCAATTTAAAAAAGAAATTAAGGAATTTTCCGGCATTTTTGTCAAAAAAGCAGACCCTCTAATTCTTGAAAATTTAAAAAAACGGCATCTTTTCTATAAAAACGAAAAAATTCTCCATAATTATCCTTTTTGCTGGCGATGCGACACGCCGCTGCTTTATTATGCTTTGGAAACTTGGTATATAAGGGTTACAGAAATTAGAAAGCAATTAACAGAAAACAACAAAAAAATCCGCTGGGTGCCTTCTCATATTAAAGAAGGCAGGTTTGGAAAATGGTTAGAAGGCGCGAGAGATTGGTCTTTTTCCAGAAATCGCTTTTGGGGGGCGCCGGTTCCGCTTTGGCGGTGCGAGAAATGCGGCTCTTATAAAGCGATAGGGGCCGTTAAAGAATTAGGGAGGGAAATGAAGGATTTGCACCGGCCGTTAATAGATAAGGTTTTTCTGAAGTGCGACAAATGCGGAGGAAGGATGCGGAGAGTAGAGGATGTTTTTGATTGCTGGTTTGAATCCGGCTCAATGCCTTACGCCCAGTGGCACTATCCTTTTGAGAATAAAAACTTGGTGGAGAAAACTTTCCCGGCCGATTTTATCGCCGAGGGCGTTGACCAAACAAGAGGCTGGTTTTACACTCTGCATATTTTGGCCGGCGCTCTGACACTGAAAAATATCGGGCTTGGCAAAAATGAGCCCGCTTTCAAAAATGTAATTGTCAACGGAATTATCCTTGACGCAAAAGGCCAAAAATTAAGCAAGAGGTTGAGAAATTATCCCGACCCTGGCAATATTTTTAATAAATACGGTGCTGACTCAATGCGTTATTTCTTGCTCGCTTCAACTTCAATCGGCGAAGATTACCGAATTTCAGAGGAAGCCATTGCCAGTGTTTGGCGCGGCCTTATCTCCACTCTTTGGAACAGTTTTATTTTTTTTAGGACTTATCAAGAGAAAAATTTTAAGCCGAAAAAAAATTTTAAGCCGAAAAATTTATTGGATAAATGGATTTTGTCAAAATTGCATCGCCTGAATCGCGAAATAATAAAGTGGATGAATGTTTATGAACTTACCAAAGCGGCCCGGCTTTTTGAAGATTTTGTTGATGACCTTTCTAATTGGTATATTAGAAGGTCCCGTCGGCGTTTCCAACGGCCGGAAAACGAAAAAGAGAAAGAAGAAGCCAGCCAGACGCTTTACGAGAGTTTAAAGAAAATAAGTATTTTAATCGCTCCTTTTTTGCCTTTTATAAGCGAGGAAATTTATCAAAATTTAAAAGAGAGAAAAGGAAAAGAAAGCGTTCATTTATTAGATTTTCCAGAGCCAAATTTAAAACTGATTAACAAAACGCTTGAGAAAAAAATGGAGGAGGTGAGGTTGATTGTCGCTCAAGCGTTTGCCGAAAGGGCGAAAGCAGAAATTAAAGTTCGCCAACCCTTGGGAGAATTACGAATTAAGAATTATGAATTAAGAAGCAAGGAGGAATTATTAGAGTTGATAAAAGAAGAAGTGAATGTTAAGGAGATTGTTTTTGACTCTAAAATTAAAAAAGAAGTAGAATTAGACACCAAAATTACTCCAGAATTAGAAGAAGAAGGGATTTTGAGAGAAATAGTTCATTCTATTCAGGTAATGCGGAAAAAAAGAGGATTAAAGCCCGAAGATAAAATTTCTGTTTATTATCAAGGAGGAGAAAAATTGAATAAAATTTTGTTTGAGCGGAGAAATTTTATTTTAAGAGAAATAAAAGCAGAAAATTTGGTCCAAAATAAAGAGGCGGAACTTGATGCGGAAAAAGAAATAAGAACCATACCTCGCCCTGCTCGGCAGAACCTTGATTCGCCAAAGAATTCATCATATAATCTTGAAATAAAAATCGGCGGGGAAGTTCTTTGGCTGGGACTTATTAAGTTATAAGTTATAAGTTGTAAGTTATAAGTTGTAAGTTGTAAGTTGTAAGTTGTAAGTTTTAAGTTATAGGTTATAATTTTATGGCTGTTCGTTATCAAACCAGAGGTTTGGCGCTCAAAAAAGAAGTTCGGGGAGAGGCAGACCAAATTTTTACTTTTTATACCGAGGATTTCGGGAAGATAAAAATTTTAGGAAAATCTATCAGAAAAATCAAATCAAAATTAAAAGGAGGAATAAAACTTTTTTCTTTATCTGATATTGAATTTATTCAAGGAAAGATTTATAAAACTTTAACCGATGCGGTTGTGATTAAAAACTTTAAGAATACAAGAGAGAATTTAGAAAAATTTGAGATTGCTTGTCAGATTATTAAGATTACGGACGATTTAATTAAGCGTGAGGAAAAAGATAAAGAGATATGGGATTTACTGAGGGATGTTTTTGGAAGGTTAAACGATTGTTCGCTGCTCGCTGCTCGCTGTTCGTTAATTTACTATTATTTTTTTTGGAACCTGCTCTCAATTTTGGGATATCAAATTAATCTCTATAAATGCGCTTTCTGTGGAAAAAAGTTAATTCCTCAACAAATTTATCTTGAGCCGGGAGGAGGAATAATTTGTTTTAATTGTTTTGGTAGGGTCAAAAAAGGAAGTAAGATTTCTCCGGAAATTATTAAAATTATCCGTCTTTTTCTAAAAAAGGACTGGCAGACTATTTTAAAATTAAAAATAACCAATAATTATGAAAAATTATTGAGGTCAATCTCTGAAGAATATTTGAAAGTTTGATTAGTTGATTTTCGGAGGTCGTATCTCCGAAAATTAAAGAAAACAGATTTTACTAAAATATCCAATAAAGAAATACAATAGGTTGAGGACGCTCTCAACAACAGGCCGTACAAACAGCTTGGCTGTAAAATTCCTTTAAAAGTTTTTAGTGTTGCGCTTCAGGGTTGAATTCAGCCTATATTGGGTTGACAAAATAAGAAAAATCATTTATTATTAAAATAGTTCTTCAAAACAAAATAAAAAACCTAAAAAACCAATGAAGGTAAAAGGGGGGAAACATGAAAGCAAGCGTCAAAAAGAAAGAATTTGCTGTTTTGTTACGGGAGTCCACTAAGTTGGAAAAAAGAGCTGAATCTCAAATCACTACTCATGAGATTATTATCAAGTTTGATCGGGCTCGGGAGGAATTAATTCTTGAATTACTCAAAGAACAGTCTTTCGGTGGGTTTAAAATATTCCGTAAAAATAAGAAAGATTGTTTTGCCTATTGCCAATTCAGCGGTGATGTCCAAGAATTGGACAAGCAGCTGAAAATTTTAAAGAGTAAAGCTCTCTTGAGTTATGGAGAGCAGGAGGAAAAAGGCACTATCCTAGAGTTCTTTATAGATTTTGATAAATTTTTACCCATTAGTGCTGTCTTATCAAAATC
The DNA here is from genome assembly GCA_964387825.1 of uncultured Candidatus Saccharibacteria bacterium. Classification (GTDB taxonomy): domain Bacteria; phylum Patescibacteriota; class Minisyncoccia; order Minisyncoccales; family GWA2-38-27; genus CAYLWZ01. The sequence continues at coordinate 17,898 of CAYLWZ010000004.1, read as the reverse complement.
GAAAGAGAGAAGAAAGAGATTAGCCCTCCACGTGTCTATTTTAATAGTGGTCTTTCTAATGGCAATTGTTGTTTTAAGGTATTCGATTATTAAAAGAAGCTTAATCTTTTCCGTTCCAACCAGTAAGATTGCCCAACCAGTTGCCGCTCATCCATCCTGGAATATGTTTATTTTACCTAGATATCAAGCCGGTTGGATAAGAGTCAAAAAAGAATTTACTCTTGACGAAAAGACCATGCGGGGACTCTTTAAGAAAATTAAGTCCACTGGTTACCAAGGATATGGTCAGATTCTTAATGACTTGACAGAATATCCAGAGATAATCCTGCGCGCCTTGCAGTTGATTGTTCTAAGCAATGTCAAAGATTTTACTCAACTGCAAAAACTGACGACTGATTTAAACGAGAAATTTCTCCGGAGTCTTCCTTTTTTTGACCAATCTAAGAATCCCATAGGTCATAAGCAATTTGAAAATCTTGTCATTATAACCTTCTATAAGCACATTTCCAAGGATCCATCCTTTGTTTCATTTCTTGTCAATAAGACGTGGAATGTCCAGGGATAATATCACCCTAAGAGCACCGCTGTCGAAAAATGACAGTCGGTGCTTTTTTATTGATATCAAAGGAAGTAAGGCATTAACTAATATTAGAAAGCTGGGGAAAATAGAGACATTTCTGATTTTTTTTATCATACCTCTATCTTATTAATCCGGAAGAGTTTATCCATGGGCTGATTGACTGCCTAATTTTCTACAACACAGAGAGGGTTTATTGCGTTTTCCAAAACAAATTTTCTCCGATACAATTCATAGTGAATCGGCAAGAGTTATAATCTATTTTTTAAATACCTCAAGAGTCCAAAATTGGATTGCATTATACGGCCCCTGTTAAATTTTTGGATTATTTGTTAGAATGAATTAATTTTAGGGAGTAGAAGATGATTTTTATGAAGAAGTTTATTTTTATTGTCATAATTTTAGGTTTAGCCGTAGGGATGGTCGGTTTTTGGCATTGGAACAGGAATTCTTATTCAAAAGAAATTCTCAAACTGGAAATTTTAGGGCCGGAGCAAGTGTCAATTTCCCAGGAAATTGAATATACGGTGAGATATAAAAATAACGGTGATGTCAAATTGGAAGAGCCCCGGCTTATTTTTGAATTTCCGGATAATACTTTATTAGAAAACGGTTTTTCAAAGCGAATAGAGATTGGACCTGAAGAATTAGGAGACATTTATCCCGGCGAAGAGAAGAGTTTTAAATTTAAAGGACACCTTTTAGGAAAAGAAGGTGAAGTAAAAACATCCAAGGCCTGGCTTAATTATCGTCCAAAAAACCTTAAAGCTCGCTATGAATCGGCCACTACTTTAAGCGCCACTATCAAATCCGTTCCCTTGACTCTTGACTTTGACCTTTCTTCAAAAATAGAAGCAAGTAGAGATTTTAGGTTTTATATAAATTATTTTTCTAATTTAGATTATCCTCTTACTAATCTTGGGATAAAAGTTGAATATCCCTCTAATTTTGAATTTATAGGAAGCGACCCTAAAACGTTAGATAAAGCAGAGTGGGATATTCCTATTTTGAATAAAGCGGAAGGAGGGAGAATTGAAATTGAGGGCAAATTATTGGGAGAAGCCAAAGAGCAGAAAATTTTTAGAGCAATTCTCGGGGTTTGGCAAGAAAATAAATTTATTCCTCTGAAAAATATAACAAAAGGAGTGGAAATTTCCAACCCTCATCTTTATATTTTCCAGGAAGTAAATAGCCAGAGAGAATATGTTGCCGAGCCCGGCGATTTACTTCATTACGAAATTTATTTTAGAAATATCGGCGTAGACCCTTTCAAAGATTTGTTTCTGGCAGTAACCCTTAATAGTAAAGCGTTTGATTTAGACAGCTTAAAAGTTGATAATGGCCAGTTCGGCAAGGGAGACAATTCTATTGTTTGGGATTGGAGAGATATTCCGAAACTTCAGTTTTTAGACCAGGGCGAAGAAGGAAAAGTTGAGTTTTGGATAAAAACAAAGGATTGGGAAATAAAGAGTCCCCAAGAAAAAAATTCTGTTTTAAAAGACATTGTTTTAATTTCTCAGACAAAGCGGGAATTTGAAGTAAAACTGAATTCAAAATTATTTATTTCCCAGAAAGGTTATTATCAGGAAAATCTTTTTGGCAATTCCGGGCCTATTCCGCCCAAAGTGGGAGAAAAAACCTTTTATAGTATAACCTGGCAGGCAAAAAATTATTATAATGACGTAAATAATGTGAAAGTGAAAGCGGTTTTGCCCTTTAATGTTAAATTGACCGGCAAGATTTTTCCTGAGAATGAATCCTCCAATTTTTCTTTTGATATCCAGAGCAGGGAAATTGTTTGGTCGGTTGGAGACGGCGAGGCCATGGAGGGAGGCGCGGGAATTTTAAACCTGGCTCCCAATATTACTTTTCAAGTTGCTTTAACGCCAACTACTGGACAGAGAGGAGAGGCCGCTTTAATTATTGGCAAGGCAACAATTAGCGGAGAGGACCAGTGGACAGAGAAAAATATTGAAGGAAGCGCTTCAGGGATAAGAACCGATTTACCCGACGACCCGACAGTTTCCGGAGAGAATGGAATTGTAAAATAACAAGAAAACAAGACATAAGACGGGAACCAGAAAGGGACATATCCTTTTTTGGGACCTGTTCTCAACTTAAATGGAAAATTTAATGCAAAAAATTATTTCATTGAGCAAAAGAAGGGGTTTTATATTTCCTTCGTCAGAAATTTACGGCGGTTTTGCCTCTTGTTATGATTATGGACCGTTAGGGGTTGAATTAAAGAACAACATAAAAAAACAATGGTGGATATTTATGGTTCAGGAAAATGAAAATATTGTTGGACTAGACGCTTCAATTTTGATGTCGCCAAAAGTTTGGCAGGCCTCTGGCCATTTAACGGCGGGATTTGCCGATTTGCTGGTTGAGTGCAAAAAATGCCATTCAAGATTTAGGGCAGACTATATGGAAGAAGGCAAATTTATTGGCGAAGGTAAGACAAAAGAAAAAAATCAGTGTCCTCTTTGCGGAGGGAAAGAATTTACAAAAGCTCGACAGTTTAATCTAATGATGAAAACTTTTGTCGGCCCGGTTGAAGACGACGCTTCTGTTTCTTATTTAAGGGCTGAAACCTGCCAAGGAATTTATGTAAATTATAAAAATGTTAAAGATTCAATGAGGTTAAATATTCCGTTTGGCATTGCTCAGATAGGAAAAGCGTTCCGCAACGAAATTACGCCTGGAAATTTTATTTTCAGAATGAGAGAATTTGAGCAAATGGAGATGCAATTTTTTGTCAGTCCTAATAATAAGGAAAAAATCTTTAATTCTTGGAAAGAAAAAAGGATAAATTGGTATCTTAGTTTAGGGATAAAAAAAGAAAATTTACGTTTTAGAGAACACAAAAAAAATGAATTAGCTCATTATGCCAAAAGAGCTGTAGATATAGAATATAAATTTCCTTGGGGATGGGGAGAAATAGAAGGAATACACGATAGGGGAGATTGGGATTTGTCAAACCATTCAAAATATAGTGGAGAAGATTTTAATTATATTGACCCTTTTTCAAAAAAGAAATTTATCCCTAATATTATAGAAACTTCAGCCGGCGTTGATAGGGCATTTCTCGCCTTATTATGCGACAGTTATCAAGAAATTAAAGGCGGCCGGACAAAAACTACTAAATCAGCCAAAGAGGCGGAAATTTTTCTAAAATTAGATAAAAAAATAGCGCCAATAAAAGCAGCTGTTTTGCCTTTAGTGAAAAATAATCTGGAAATAGTAAAAAAAGCCAGAGAAGTTTACCAGGCGTTGAAACCTTATTTTATGTGCCAGTATGATAAGATTAGTTCAATTGGCCGGCGTTATCGCCGTCAAGATGAAACAGGAACTCCGATTTGTTTGACAATTGATTTTGAGTCCTTAATGCATAATGATTTGACTATCCGCGACCGCGACACAATGAAGCAGGAAAGAGTCAAAGTCAAAAATTTAATTTCTTATTTAAGGGAAAAACTAAATGAACAGTCATAAAATAAAAGTGGCTGCCGTTATTTCAGCCTTAAACGAGGAAGCAAATGTTGGGAATGTTTTAAAAGTACTTTTAGAATCAAAAAACCTTGATGAAGTTATTTTAGTGGATGACGGGTCAATAGACAAGACAGCGGAAATTGGGGAAAAAATTGGGGCTAAAGTTATCAGATTACCGAAAAAAGGAGGAAGCGGTAAAGGAAACGCGATGAAGAAAGGAATTGAAAGCACCGATGCCGAAATAATAGTTTTCTTTGACGCTGATTTGATTGGATTAAAAACAGAACACATTTCTCGGTTGGTCCAGCCGATTTTAAATGGAAAGGCGTCAATGGTTGTAGGAGTGAGGGACCGCTATAAAGGATTGCCAGAAATTATTATTAAAATAGATCCTCTTTTGGCTATTGCAGGAGAAAGGGCGATGAATCGCTCTGTATTTGAGGCCATACCTGAACGGTTTATTCAGGGCTTCGCCGTTGAAACGGCTTTGAATTATTATTGTCAAAAGAGAAATTTAAAGGTGTTTTACTCTAAATTAAAAGGTCTTGACGTAATAATAAAAGAAAAAAAATGGGGTTTTGTCAAAGGTTTTAAAAATCGCCTAAAAATGATTTGGCAACTAATCAAAATCAGATTTTTAATAATATGTTCAAAAAAACAATTTTAAAAAACGGTCTTAGAATCATTACCGTTCCCCAGAAAAGCACCCAAGCAGTGACGGTTTTGGTTTTGGCGGCAACCGGTTCTAAATACGAAAGAAAAAAAATTAACGGCATTTCCCATCTTTTGGAGCATATGCTATTTAAAGGGACAAAAAAGAGGCCGGATAAGATTGCCATTTCCGAACCTTTGGACAGGGTAGGGGGAAATTATAACGCTTTTACCGGAGAAGAATATACCGGCTATTTTGCCAAAGTTGATTCCGGCCATTTTGATTTGGCTTTAGATATAATTTCTGATATTTATCTAAATTCTAAATTAGACCCGAAGGAACTTGAGAGAGAAAAAATGGTAGTTATTGAAGAAATTAATATGTATTATGACCAGCCCGCCGTTTACGTCCAGAGTTTATGGGATAAAATTTTATACGGCGACCAGCCGGCCGGCCGGGATATAACTGGAACAAAGAAAGGTGTTTTAAGTATTTCCCGCAAACAGTTGATTGATTATATGAAAACCCAATATAACGCTTCAAACACTCTTGTTTGCGTGGCTGGAAATATCCCTGACAGTTCAAGAGCGATTGATAAAATTAAGAAATATTTTTCCGGAATAAAAAATAAAAAAAGTATTAAAAAACCTCCTGTCGTTGACGCTTCGGTAAAAGCTTCTACTGAGCTCAGCTCAATCCTGAGTAATAACCGAAGGATTGAAAAACAAAGAAAACCAAAATTTCTTTTGAAAGAAAAAAAGACAGGCCAAACCCATTTTTGCTTGGGAGTAAGAGGATATAATTTATTTCATCCTCAACGATATTCTCAGGAAATTTTGGCTTTGATTTTGGGAGGTATGATGAGCTCTCGTTTGTTTATTAAAATTAGAGAAGAATTGGGACTTGCTTATTATATAAGAACCGGAATTTCTTCTGACCCCGATGTCGGCTCCTTAGTTACTTATTCCGGAGTAGATAACAGTAAAGCGGAAAAAGCGATTTCCGCTATCATGAAAGAATATAAAAATATTTCTCAAGAAAAGATTTCTTTAAAAGAACTAGAGAAAGCGAAAGACCATTTTAAGGGTAAAATAAGTTTAGCTCTGGAAACTTCTGACGCCAATGCCAGTTTTTATGGCGGACAGGAAATCGTGGAGAGAAAAATTTTAACCCCGAAGGAAATTTGTGCTAAAATTAATAAAGTTACCACTAACGATGTTCTGAAAACCGCTCAAGATATTTTCCGGCCCGAGAAATTAAATTTAGCTTTAATAGGACCCTTTAAAAATAAAGAAAAGTTTCAGAGATTGCTAAAGTTTTAAGTGTTTAGTTGATTATTTATTTTTGTTTTTAATTTTCAATTTTCAATGACCAATTTTCAATAAAATCTCAATTTTTCAATATTCAAATTTTATGACTTTGTTTGAAAATTGGTTAATTGGAAAATTTATTGATAATTGAAAATTGATAATTGAAAATTTATTTATCATGGACAGCGAAAAAATATTAGACATATCTTGGAGAACAATTTTCAGAATTTCCATTGCCATAGTTTGTTTCTATTTAATTTATTTAATCAGAGATATTTTAATCTGGTTTGTTTTTGCTTTGACGATTTCCATTCTTTTTAATCCGGCTATTAATTTTTTACAGAAAAGGAAAATTCCTCGTTTTCTGGCCGGTTTCCTTGTTTATTTTAGTATTTTTAGTCTTTTTAGTTTTTTAATTTATTCAATGGTCCCTTTATTCAATTCTGAAATTCGTCAGTTTTTAGAATCTTTCCCTCAATATTTTGAAAAAATCTCTCCTCCCTTAAAAGGACTTGGTTTTCAGGCGTTTGAGAATATAAATAGTTTTATACAAGGAATTGGAGATATTCTCCAAAATATGGCCGGTAATATTTTTAATGTCTTGTTTGCTATTTTTGGAGGATTTTTTTCTTTTTTATTTATTATTACTACCGCTTTTTTTCTTTCGTTGGAAGAAAGAGCGACTGAAAAAGTCCTGATACTTCTTTTTCCCAAAAAATACGGGGCTTACGTCTTGGATTTATGGGGGAGATGCGAAAAGAAAATCGCCGGCTGGTTCGGAGCAAGAATTCTAGCTTCCTTGTTTGTCGGTTTTGCTTCTTATGCCTCTCTATTGGTTTTTGATGTAAAATATCCTGCTCTTTTAGCTTTATTCGCCGGTGTTTTTAATTTTATTCCCTACATCGGACCTGCTATTACCGGGCTTTTGTTTTTTGTGATTATTGCCCCGGCCGAAATATTAAAAGCTGTTTTTGTTGTAGTTGTTTTTATAATAATTCAACAAATTGAAAATAGTATTTTATCTCCCTATCTAATGAAAAAGATTATTGGCGTTCCTCCTGTTTTAGTTCTGGTTTCTTTAATTATAGGAGCAAAGATTTGGGGAATTTTAGGGGCATTATTGGCGATTCCTTTGTTTGGGATTTTATTTGAATTTCTTAGAGAGTTTTTAGAAAGAAGAAGAGATAAAAAAGTGGATATTGTCTAACTATGAGGAAATTTTATATAACAACAAGCATAGCTTATGCTAATGCTTTCCCCCATATTGGCTTTGCTTTAGAAGCGGTCCAGGCAGATGTATTAGCCCGCTATCATCGTATTATAGGCGATGATGTTTTCTTTCTGACCGGGACTGATGAGCACGGGATAAAAATTGCCGAAGCGGCAAAGAAAGCAGGGAAAACGCCGAAAGAGCTTGTTGATAAAATTTCAAACAGATTTAAAGAGTTAGAGAAAATTTTAAATATCTCCAATGACGATTTTATCAAAACTACTGATAAAAAGAGGCATTGGCCGACAGTGAAAAAGATTTGGAGGAAGATAGAAAACAAAGGAGATATTTATAAAAAAAAATATGAGGGGCTTTATTGTTCGGGCTGCGAGGCCTTTATTGCCGAAAGAGAGTTAATTAAAGGCAAATGTCCTATCCATAAAAAAAAGCCGGAAGTCGTTAGGGAAGAAAATTATTTTTTTCGTCTTTCAAAATACGCGGGAAAAATAGAGAAAATTTTAGAAAAAGATAAAATAAAAATTATTCCTAAAACAAGAAAAAACGAAGCGCTGGGTTTTATCAGACGGAAACTTACAGATATTAGTTTCTCAAGGTCAAGGTCAAGGTTAAAATGGGGGATAGAGGTTCCCGGCGACTCAACTCAAACAATTTATGTCTGGGCAGACGCTCTTCTGAATTATGTTTCAGCGTTAGGGTATCCCGATGGCAAAGAATTTAAAAAATATTGGCCGGCGGATGTCCATTGCGTTGGCAAGGATATATTGAAATTTCACGCTTTAATATGGCCGGCAATACTTTTATCTCTTGGATTGGAACTTCCAAAAAAAATTTTTGTCCATGGATTTATCAATATTGACAAGCAAAAAATATCAAAATCGTTAGGAAATATTGTTGACCCTTTTGAGCTTGTTGGAAAATATGGAACAGACGCTGTAAGGTATTTTCTCTTAAGAGAAATCCCTCCGGCCGAGGACGGCGATTTTACTTATAAAAAATTTGAGGAGAGATATAATAGCGATTTAGCAAATGGTTTGGGAAACTTGGTGGCAAGAGTAATAACCCTTGCTAAAATTTTCAATTTTCAATTTTCAATTTTCAATAAATTTTCAAATCCCAATTTTCAAAAAAGGGTTGATAAAATTTTGGAGAATTATAAAAAAGCTTTAGAAGAATTTAAGTTTAATGAATCTTTGAAAGCAATTTGGGGATTGATTAGTTTTTGCGATAAATATATTGAACAAACCCGACCTTGGGAAGACGTTAAAAATAAGCCGTCAATCATTAATGATTTACTGATTTCTTTAGACAGTATCGCTCAAATGCTGGAACCGTTTTTGCCCGAAACTTCAGAAAGAATTAAAAAAGAAATAGAAAGAGACAAAAGAACGGGAAAGTTTGTAAAAAGAAAAAGAGGGAACTCGTTGTTTCCTCGATTAAATCTTTATGTTAATTGACACTTCGACAATTTCAATGTCAACCCTGAGCAAAGTTGAATGCGTTGATACCCACGCCCATCTTAATTTTAAGGCGTTTGAATCTGACTTAGGCGAGATTATCAAACAATGTCTGGCGGAAAATCTTTGGCTTATAAATGTTGGCACGAAATATGAAACAAGCAAAAGAGCGGTAGAAATTGCCGAAAAATATAAAAAAGGAGTTTTCGCGGCAATCGGGCTTCACCCCATTCATTTGGCGACAGGATTGATTAAAATTAAAGCGGATCCGGAGGAAGGCGGTTTTACGGCGGAAGGCGAGGATTTCCACGCTTCAAAATATAAAAGTTTGGCTCAATCATCGTCAAAAGTAGTGGCGATTGGAGAAATTGGTTTGGATTATTATTATAAGCCAAAGGCAAAAGGGAAATTAGAATTGTTTAAGAAAAAACAAAAAGAATTGCTTTTAGAGCAACTTAAATTAGCAAGTGAATTGGATTTGCCGGTAATTTTTCATTGCCGAAAAGCCCATGACGATTTGATAGAAGTATTAAAAGAATTTGAAAAAATAAAAGGAGTAATTCATTGTTTTACCGGCAAATGGAAACAAGCGAAAGAATACTTAAATATGGGGTTTTATCTGGGCTTCAACGGGATAATTTACAAGTTGGACCTAAAAAAAATCATTGAGAAAACGCCGATTGAGAAGATTTTAATTGAAACAGATTCTCCTTATCTGACGCCGCCTCAGGCTGGAAAGGAGCGTAACGAACCCCTTTTTGTAAAATATATTGTCCGAGATATCGCTAAAATAAAAAAAATAGACTACGATGAGGTAGCAAGAACTACTACCCAAAACGCGAAGAAATTATTTAAAATTTGAAACCAAACGTTTATATTACTCTAATAATGTCCGATCGGACATTATTAGAGTAAGCAAAAGGAGGAGCTCAACTCCTTTTTTTGCTTGGGAACTTTTTAAAATAAATTTATTATGTTATATTGTCTAATAAATAGATAAAAAAATGAGAAGATATAATCCAAAAGGAATAGAAAAAAAATGGCAGAGGATTTGGGGAGAAAAAAAGCTTTTTGAGGCGAAAGACCGGTCAAAGAAAAGGAAATTTTACCTTATGGTTGAATTTCCCTATCCCTCGGGAAAAGGACTTCATATCGGTCACTGTCGGAGCTATATTGGACTGGACATAGTGGCGCGAAAAAAAAGAATGGAAGGATTTAATGTTTTATTTCCTATGGGCTGGGACGCTTTCGGTTTGCCTACGGAAAACTATGCCGTCAAAACGGGAATTCATCCGGCGATAGTGACTAAAAAAAACACGGTTAATTTTAAGCGTCAGCAGAAAAATCTGGGGCTTTCTTTTGATTGGAGCAGGGAAATTAATACTACAGACCCTGATTATTATAAATGGACTCAATGGATATTTTTACAGCTTTTTAAGAAAGGCTTGGCCTATAAGTCAAAAATGCCCATTAATTGGTGTCCGTCCTGTAAAATTGGTTTGGCTAATGAAGAGGTGGTAGATGGAAAATGCGAGCGTTGCGGAGCCGAGGTGACGAAAAAAGAAAAAGAGCAATGGATGTTAAAAATTACTAAATATGCCGAAAGATTGATTGATGATTTGTCTTATGTTGATTATCCAAGGCGAGTTAAAATATCCCAGAAGGAGTGGATAGGGAAGAGCGAAGGGATAGAGATAGAATTTAAGGCGGGAGAAAACAAAATTCCTGTTTTTACCACTAGGCCGGATACTTTGTTCGGTTGCTCTTATCTGGTAATGGCGCCGGAACATCCTTTAATTGAAAAAATTAAAAATCAAATAGTGAACTATAAATTTATTGAGGAATATATTGAGAAATCAAAGAAAAAAGTGGAAAGAGAGAGAATTTCGGAAGACAAAGAAAAAACAGGAGTGGAACTAAAAGGAATTAAAGCAATAAATCCGGTCAATGGAAGGGAAATCCCTATTTTTATAGCGGATTATGTCTTAATGCATTATGGAACCGGGGCGATAATGGCGGTGCCTGCCCATGACCAGCGGGATTTTGATTTTGCCAAGAGATACAATTTAGCGGTTATCAAAGTCATAAAGCCAACAGAAACTACAGAGACAGCAACGGAGAACAGTTCTCAGTTAATTGAAGGGAAAGCGGGTGTTAGTCAGGCCTACGAGGGGGAAGGGATTTTAATTAATTCTGGCAGATTCACTGGAATAAAATCAGAAAGAGCAAGGGAAAAAATAACCGAAAGGCTTTCTAAAAGAGGCCTTGCCAAGAGAGGGGTTTATTATAAATTGAGAGATTGGGTTTTTTCCCGGCAGAGATATTGGGGGGAACCGATTCCAATGGTTAAATGTAAAAAATGCGGCTGGGTTCCGGTTCCGGAAAAGGACTTGCCGATTAAGTTGCCTAAGGTTAAAGAATATAAACCTACTGAAGAGGGAGAATCGCCTTTAACCAAAGTTGAAAATTGGGTGAATGTCAAGTGTCCCAAATGCGGGGGGCCGGCCAAGAGAGAAACAGACGTGATGCCTAATTGGGCAGGTTCCAATTGGTATTATCTTCGTTATTGCGACCCTCAAAATGATAAAAAGTTAGCCAGCCCAGAATTGCTTAAATACTGGATGCCGGTTGACTGGTATAACGGCGGAATGGAGCATACCACTTTGCATTTATTGTATTCCCGTTTTATTTATAAATTTTTATGGGATATCGGCGTTGTCCCAAAATTAGTTGGACCGGAACCGTACCGGAAACGAACCAGCCATGGCGTGATTCTTGGCGAAGGCGGAATCAAAATGTCAAAATCAAAAGGCAATATTATTAATCCCGATGAAATTGTAAGAGAATACGGAGCAGATATTTTGCGGCTTTACGAAATGTTTTTAGGTCCTTTCAAACAAGCAATTCCCTGGAACACCAAGGGCTTGAAAGGAGCAAAGAAATTTTTAGAAAAAGTTTGGAAATTAGCCGACAAGACAATCGTTTTTCAAAAAAATAGAATTCATTGCCGAGAATCCCTTGGAGAAGAAAAAAAGAAGGAATCTCAAGACCTGAAAAGGATTCTTCAAAAAACAATAAAAAAAGTTTCAGAGAATATTGACTCCTTGAAATTTAATACGGCTGTAAGTTCTTTGATGGAATTTTCAAATGACTGGGCGAGGAATGAAGATAGTTTGAAAAAAGAAGATTTTAAAAACTTTCTGAAAATTTTATCACCGTTTGCTCCTCATTTTTCAGAGGAAGTATGGATAAGAGCCGGTTTTAAAAGTATATGCTCTAAAGCAAAATGGCCGAAATATGAGCAAAAATTAATTGAGAGAGAAACAATAATTTTAATAGTTCAAATTAATGGCAGGATTCGTGATAAAATAGAGACAAGGACTGATATCGCTAAAGAGGAGGCGGAAAAGATTGGTTTGTCCTTGGAAAAAATCAAAAAATGGACAGATGGCAAAAAAATCAAAAGAACGATATTTGTTCCCGGAAGATTAATTAATTTCGTTGTTTAAAACCACGACATCAATACATTTTGGTGTCGAGTATATTATGATTAAAAAAGTGGTTATAGCGGCCGCGGGTCAGGGGACGCGGATGCTTCATCTTACAAAAGGTAAATCAAAACATCTTATTAATGTTAAAAAAAGGCCCTTTTTGGCTTATCTTTTAGATAATCTTTTTTCGGCCGGCTATAGAGATTTAATTTTGGTTGTCGGATATAGAGAAGAGCTAATAAGAGATTTTTTGGCGAAATACAAACCACCGCTTAAAAGTTTGAGAAAAAGCCAGTATAAAATTAGAATGGTCAGCCAGTATGATGTTTTAGGGCCTAAAAATAAAATATACGGCACTGCTTGTCCCTTAATGTGCCTGGAAAATATTGTTAAAAAAAGCCAGTTTGTTTATCTTTGCGGGGACAATCTTTATTCGGCGAGAGACCTGAAAGCGATGATGAACGCCAATGGAAAATATAATTATCTGTCCGCTGTTTATGATAAAAATCCCGAAAAATACGGCGTTCTTGCGATTGATAAAGAATTTTTGAAAAAAATTGTTGAAAAGCCGAAAATTTTTCTGGGAAATTTGATTAACGCCGGCTTGTATAAGTTTACTCCAGAAGTGTTTAAAAAACTTGGAAAAATTTCTAAATCTCCCCGGGGCGAATATGAAATTACCGATGTTGTAAATCTCTTAGCCAAAGAGAAGAAAGTTAAAGTTAAGATTATAAAAGATTATTGGTTGGATTTTGGCAATCCTGCGGATGTGATAAAAGTTTCTTATTTTTTAAAATCTTTTCAGAAGTTTAAAAAACTTTTTTGGAAAGAAAGATATTTTAAAATTATTTCTTTCAGGGCGAGAGACGCGGCGGAAGAGGCGGTAAAGTTTTTAGAAAGGGGACAGGTTGTAGTTTGCCCCACAGACACTGTTTACGGTCTTTTAGCGGATGCCACTAACGATAAGGCGGTGGAGAAAGTTTTTAAGATAAAAGAAAGAGACAAAGAAAAAGCAATATCTATTTTTGTAAAAGATATGGAAATGGCGAAAAAGGTGGCTAATGTGGATAAAAATATGGAAAGGTTTTTAGAGGAAGTTTGGCCCGGGAAAATAACAGTGGCTTTAAGAAAGAAAGAGAAATCCGGCTTGTCAAAACTATTAACCGGCGGAAAAAAGACGGTTGGCTTGAGGATTCCCGATTATGAGTTGATTGCCCGAATAATTAAGAAGATAAACAAGCCGGTGACCGCTACTTCTGCCAATATTTCCGGGAGGGTTTCTTCGGTAAAAATCAAAGAAATTTTGGAACAATTTGAAAAACAGGAAATTAGGCCGGATTTAATTTTAGACGCAGGAAACTTACCGCGGAGCTTTCCTTCAACGGTGATTGATTTTAGCGGCAAAAAACCGAAAATCGTCAGAAAAGGAAAGTAATAAATAATTTTTTTTGAAATATAAAGTCAATCCTAAATTAGCAATACATTTCGTGATTCAAAATAATTTAATTATGAAACTTAAAAAAACTGATCCTCAAATTAGAAAACTTATTGCTCAAGAAAGAGAAAGGCAGAAGACCACTTTGGAAATGATTCCTTCAGAGAATCACTCTTCGCCGGCGGTGCGCGAGGCCTTGGGTTCGGTTTTAACCGATAAATACGCCGAGGGATATCCAAAGAAGAGGTATTACGCCGGTTTGGAATTTTATGACAAAATTGAAGAAATTTGCCGGCAAAGGGCAAAAAAGTTATTCAAAGTTCCTTATGTTAATGTCCAGCCCTATTCCGGCTCGCCGGCGAACCAAGCAGTTTATTTCGCTCTTTGCGAACCCGGAGATACGGTAATGGGAATGTCTCTTCTTCAGGGAGGACATTTGACTCATGGCTGGAAAGTAAATTTTTCAGCCAAGTATTATCATTCGGTTCAATATGATTTGGATAAAAAAACAAACCTCCTTAATTATGAGGATATCGAAAAATTGGCAAAAAAAGTAAAGCCAAAGATTATATGGGTCGGGGCTACCGCTTATCCGCGCGTTTTTGATTGGAAAAAATTGGGAAGAATCGCTGATATGGTCGGAGCTTATCTCGCGGCAGATATTGCCCATATTGCCGGCTTAATTGTCGCCGGAGTTCACCCTAGCCCGGTTCCTTATGTTCATATTGTGACAACCACTACCCATAAAACATTAAGGGGGCCTCGCGGAGGAATGGTAATGGCAACCAGAAAAGGATTAAAAAAAGATCCGGAGCTTCCTAAAAAAATTGATAAAGCTGTTTTTCCCGGATTGCAAGGCGGTCCTCACGAAAATAATATTGCCGCTATCGCCGTTTGTTTAAAAGAGGCCATTAAACCGGCTTTTAAAAAATATGGCAAACAGATAATAAAAAACAGCAAAGCGCTTGCGGCGGAACTTTTAAAATACAAATTTAATTTAGTGAGTGGCGGCACCGATAATCATCTAATTTTAATTGATTTGCGGAATAAGAGAATTTCCGGCAAAGAAGCCCAGAACAGATTAGAGAAAGCAGGTATTACTGTTAATAAAAACACTATCCCTTTTGACCCGAATCCTCCATTTAACCCTTCGGGAATAAGAATGGGAACTCCGGCTATTACCACTAGAGGAATGAAAGAAAACGAAATGAAGAAAATCGCTCTTTGGATTTCAGAAGTAATATCTAATCCAAAAGCGTATTTAATGGTTAGGAAACAAGTCGAAAAATTTAGTAAAAGATTTCCTCTGCCGAAATAATAATTGGAGGTTATATGTCAGATGAAATCGTAGCGCTCGGTAACAACTCTTGAAAGTACCGACCCTCAAAATCCCAGCGGGATTTTGGGGTCTAATTTCTCGGCAGTTTATCCTGCTAAAGGCAGGAACCATGCTAAACTGCCTCCGAAGTTTACTTTCAAGAGTTATTACCTCGCTTGTCAAAGCGCCGATTTCATATGACATTTAAATACCAGCGATGCCTCCGAGGTGTTCTTTGAAGAGAAAAACCAACAGGGGGCGACCCCCTGTAAAATTTTATTATGAAAATTTTAGACGGTAAAAAGTTGTCTGAAGAAATTTTGGAAGGCCTTAGAAGAGAAATAAAAAGAAAACGGTTGAAATTAAAGTTAGCCGTGGTTTTGGTTGGAGAAAATCCGGTTTCTAAAATTTTTGTCCGGGAGAAGGAAAAAGCTTGCCGAAAAATAGGAATTATTTTTCAGCTGTTTAAGTTTCCGTCAAAAATTAAGCCGGCAAAATTAGAAAGAGAAATAAAAAAAATTACCAAGAAAGCTGGCATAAAAGGAATTATTATTCAATTGCCATTGCCTAAAAATTTTAACCCTCAAAAATTTTTGGACATTATTCCTCCAGAAAAAGATATAGATGTATTGTCTGGGGCAAGCATAGGGAGATTTTATACTGGAAATTCGCCTATCTCTTTTCCTATCGCCGAAGGCATAAGATATCTTTTAGCAAGATATAAGATATCAATTAAAGGAAAAAACGTAGTTTTAGTGGGAGCCGGCAGGTTGGTTGGGCGCCCTTTGGCTTTATGGCTTTTAAAAGAAAAAGCGACTATTTCCGTGGTTGATGAATTCACAAAAAACATTTCCTGTTTTACCAAAAAAGCGGATATTATAATCTCAGGGGTAGGCAAACCGAATCTTATTAGCGGGGATATGGTAAAAAGAGGAGCGGCGGTAATTGACGCCGGTGTTTCTCGAAAAGAAGAAGGATTGACTGGCGATATCAATTTTAAAAGCGTTTCCAAAAAAGCAAGTTATATTACCCCGGTTCCCGGCGGAGTTGGCCCTATGACCGTTGCCTGTCTGCTGGAAAATTTGGTAAAGCTGACGACGAAAATAAATTGCTAAATTACTGCTACTTGTCCCGCAGTGCTATCGAACTCGCTCATTGTTACATTGTTAAATTGCTAACAATTTACTTAAGGGGGTAGCAATATACCATGTTTTCTACGATCGTAAAAAATATGGGATAGACAAAATTCAACGCTGTCCAGTATACGCCATATAATATCGCAACAATCTAACAATTTAATTTATGGACTTATATTTATTTCATCAAATTAATCAATGGGTTTTCCGATATTTTTGGCTGGATATTTTTGGCAAATTTTGCGCCCAATATATTGGATATGTTTTAGTTCTTTTTTTATTTTTATTTTTAGTTGTGAAATTTAGGAAATATTGGAAAATGGCTGTTCAAGCGGTTATTTCTGCCATTTTGGCAAGACTGGTATTTGTTGAAATTATTCGTTGGATTTTACCGAGGCCAAGGCCTTTTTTGGAAAACAATAATGTCAATCTGCTTTTAGAAAATGTAGGGCATATCCATAATTCTTTTCCCTCCGGACATGCCGCTTTCTTTTTTGCTTTTTCTATCATCGTTTATTTTTATAACAAAAAAGCGGGGATTTTATTTTTAATAGGCAGTTTTTTAATTTGTTTGGCAAGAATTTTTGTTGGTATCCACTGGCCTTCAGATATCTTGGCCGGCGCGATAGTCGGCATTCTTTCCGGCTGGCTGGTTTTTGTATTTTCCAAAAAAATGACGAATAAAATAACGCATAACGACCGATAACTGACAGAGATCGGGTCTCTGTTTTTCCCTCTGATTTTCTTTAATGGCAAAGAATAAAAAATGCCTGCCCTTGGCGGCAAATTCTTTTGAAATTTTAAAAAAAGAAGGAGGCATTGTTTTTTAGGCAATTGCCTCCTATGGTCCGCTGGCGAGAAGCACCACAATGACTGTGACCATACCAATATCAAGTAAGGTCTTAGCTGGTCTGTGGTTCTTGTTGAGAATCAAACATGACGCAGACATTAGGAAAAATGGTGCTCCTGCTAATGTCTTTATTGAAATCCAAGTCGCCACAAGAGGCAAAATCAGCACGATTGAGCCAGCTAAAATCTTGGCTGCATGTCTTCCGAAAGCAAGCGGCAGTGTCCATTTATAGCCAGCATCATGCGAGCAGTCGTCCAAATCCTTGAGAATCTCCCGTCCGAAAATCAACAGGGCTGAAACGACGAATATCGCCAGTACCTTATCATTTCTTAAATTCACATAAAGAGTTGGACTAGCGGAAGTCAGAGCGACAAGCAATACTGGCAAGAGTGGGATCCGTCTCGTTTCTGAATAAATCAGCCCTGATACGACAATCAATCCCGACAAAATTCCATACCAAGGGTTAAGGATCCAGAGGCCGACTGCGCCACTTAAACTTGCAAACCAAAGAAGCACGACCATTGCTCCAAATGATTTGCTGTGATTTAGGGCAAAGGTTTTCCCTTTCTTTGCGTCGTGTTCTTTGTCTCTCCAGTCGTTGTGAGCTATCGTCGCAGAAGCGGCGATAACAATGAAAAGAGCTACGAGATATGCGTCCGCACTCCAGACGCTTATGCGGAATGTGGTTATAGCCAGTAGACTAGCCATAACCACAATCGGTAATCGCAAAGCCTTGATATACCTTATCATTTTGCGCCTCCTTCACGATTGATGATTTTTAGTAGTTCTACTGACTAGATATAAAATAAACTAATTCGAGGGATTAGTAAAGGACAAAAAATCAAAAAAGATTATGAAAAGATTTTTATTTCGTAAGATTTAACAAAACAGGCGAACCCTAAATTTGTGCCGCGGGTGGGGCTCGAACCCACACGGGATTGCTCCCATACGA
>CAYLWZ010000003.1:78752-82874 GCA_964387825.1 uncultured Candidatus Saccharibacteria bacterium | reverse complement strand
TGTTTTTGGTGAAATCCAATCAGGAAAATTCAGAAACGTCCCTAATTTTTCTTCGTCCCTAATTTTTCTTCGCATTCTTGGACCAACAGGAGGATTCGGGGAAAACATAATTGGCGCTGTTTTCCCTAATCCTCTTAATGGCTGTCTATAATAATCAATGTAGCCAACGTTAAACATCGGCTACATTTTTACTTATTGGACAGGCGGGACAGAAGGTTCCGCAGGCGGATTGGCTTCAGTTGAAGGCGTCATAACCGGCATTGTCGGCATATTTTGCCAAGAGATTTCAACGGCTGTAAATTTCTCGCTATTTTTAATGTCTTTATCCGCCACAACGGTAATCTGCTGGCCAATTTTTAAATCAGCTATCTTTAATTATTTCTTGCCTCCTATCACTTCGTCAATAACCCCGTATTCTTTTGCTTCTTCGGAAGAAAGATAAAAATCTCTGTCTGTGTCTCTCTCTATTTTCGCCAATGGCTGGTTGGTATGTTTGGCCAAAATTTTATTTAACTTATTTTTAATCTTAATAATCTGCTTGGCCGTAATCTCAATTTCTATTGCCGCCCCGGTCGCTCCGCCAGCCACCTGATGAAGCAAAATCTCGGCGTTAGGCAGGGTAAAACGTTTTCCTTTCTCTCCAGCCGCCAGCAAAACGGCTCCCATTGAACCTGCTAATCCGAAACAAATAGTGGCGATAGGACATTTAACATACTGCATTGTGTCATAAATCGCCAAACCGGCGGTCACCGAACCGCCAGGCGTATTGATATAAAGTTGAATATCTTTTTTCGGGTCCTGGCTGGCCAAAAACAAAAGTTGGGCAATGACTAAATTAGCCAAAGCGTCATCAACCGGACCTACTAAAAAAACAATCCTTTCTTTGAGCAGGCGGGAATAAATATCGTAAGCCCTCTCTCCGTATCTTGTTTTTTCCAAAACGTTTGGGACAAGATTCATAAAACATGGAACATAAAACATGAAACATAAAACAATATTGTTATGTGTTATATGTTATGTGTTATATGTTATGTAATGTTAAATTCTCAAGCAATTGAAATATTTTTTCGTTCCTGATTGCTTCTTTAGTATAACTCTCTAACTCTTGAGGGTCAATCCCGAGATTTTTTTGGGCCTCCTCGGGACTGGCATACTGCTTTAATATTTTTTCAATTCTCTCTGAAACCTCGTTTTCCAAAACCTCTATTTTTTCTTTATTCCCGATTTCTCTTAAAACTAATAATTTTTTTATGTTTTTCTCGGCTCGGGGCAGGAATGAGCCCAAGAGTTCTTCTTCGTTTTTCTTCAGTTCTTTTAGATAATCACTGAAAGAAATTTTTAAGCGCTCGGAAACATTTTTTTTAAGGTTATCCAGTATTTGTTTCTGTTCCCGCTTCACTAAAATATCCGGCAAATCACATTCTGTTTTATCGCTTATCTTTTCCAAAATTTCTTCCTTTAGCCGTTGAGATTCTGTTTGTTCTTTTTCAGAAACAAGGCCCTGTTTTATATTTTTCTTGAGGTCTTCTAATTTTTCAAATTTCCCCAAACTTTTGGCGAACTGGTCATTTATCTCCGGAAGCTCCATATTTTGAACCGACTTCATTCTCACTTTAAAATCAATTTTCTCCCCATATTTTCTCAATTGATGATTTTCTGGGACATCCAATGAAAACTCTTTTTCTTTATTTATATCCATCCCTGCTAAATTCTCTTCAAAGCCGGGGAAGAAATGTCCTTCTCCTAAAACAAAAGCGTCTTTTGTCTTCTTGTCCGGTTCTAATCCTTTAATTTGAAGGGAAGAATATTCAACCTCCACGAAATCGCCTTTTTGAGCCGGTTGGTTTTTCAGAGTAAACTTTGCCCGAGATTTCTGAAGCCATTTTAAGGCGTCCTCAATTTCTTTTTCCTCTACTGAAACATTTTTTCTTTCCGTCTCTTTGGCTATTTTTTTATAGTCAGGCAACTCTATGTCTGGCAGGACTGAAAATTTTGCCAAAAAGACAAGTGGTTCTCCCTTAACTAATTTCTGGATTTTAATTTCGGGACGGGAGATAATCTCAATTTTATTCTCATCCGCCAGCCGGCGGATAGCCTTTCGGTAATTTTCTTCAATCGCCAAATTTGCCGCTTCAACCAAAATTTTCTCTTGACCGACTTCTCTCTCCAGCATATTTCTCGGTATTTTGCCTTTCCTGAATCCCTTGATTTCCAAATCTTTGCCTAACTCTAAAACAGCCTTTTCAAAAAAGCCGTCAAAATCTTCGGCTGGAACCTCAATCTCAACCTCAACTTGGCATTTCGGCAGTTTATTGATAGATAATTTCATTTTCCCAAAAATAGAGGGACAGTCAAGGGACTGTCCCTTGACTGTCCCTCCCCTGTCCCTCATTTTTTACTCTTCAAAGAATAAATCCCTGGTTTTTAAAAAATATCCCGAAACAAGAAATTCCCGGGCCAGCTTTCGATATTCTTGTCTAGCTTTTTTAATATCATCTGAAATAAGAGATAAAATAAATTTATCTTGAGTAATTCCATCTTCCCTTAACCCAAGATATACCGGATAACTACTCCAGGGATCTCTTTCGGCTTTTCTCAAAATTTCATCCAGGTCTCTTTTTGAAACATTTGATTTCTCTAAATGTCCAAGTTTCTCTAAAGTTTTATTTAAATTAACATAGAAAGATGTTGACAGAAGAGCGCTTTCATCAAGATTTTTTGCCCTAAATCTATCCTGGAATAAATGTCCTACCCGGGAATATTTCCGATTAATATGAATCCCGACACTAGTATGAAGGCTACCGATAAATCTGCTAGGCATAATATCAGAGGTCTGTTTAATTATATAATGAACATGATTAAAAAGAAAATTGTAGGCATAAATAGCAACTGGATATTTTTGAAGAAATTCCTTAATTTTATAAAGATAAAACATAAAATCATCTTTTTCTTGAAATATCTTTTCTTTCGCTACTCCTCTACTAATAATATGCCATATATCTCCTTTATGAAATTCTCTATTTTGTCTCATATTCATTTATATTATCTCGCCTACAAGGTCGCCTAATAGGGACAGTCAAGGGACTGTCCCTTGACTGTCCCTAGTCTTTTTGGGTTTAATTTTTTAGCAGGAAATTCTTTAAGGGAGGAATCATCTGTTTTTTTCTAGAAACCACCCCCGGCAAGAAGAGAAAATTTCCCTCTGCTTTTTTATTAAACGCCTTTTCAGCGATTGATTTTTCTTTTCCCCCCAAGAGAAAAACCAAACTGTTTTTTTTCAAAATATCCACCAAGGCGAAAAACATTAAATCCATCTTTCTTTTTTTCTTTGATTCCTCCATGGCGGAAAAGAGCTGTTTTTTCTTTTTTTCCAGCTGAACAGCGCTTGTTGTTTCCCAAACCCCAAAACCTAAACTTGTTCCCTTAACTTCATATTCTTTGTAATCCTTACTTACTAATTCCTGAAAAGAAACGCCCCTAATATCAGATTTTGCCCTAAACATTTTTTGGGATAATTTTTCTATGTTTTCTTTTGAGATGCCGGCTAATATCTTAGCAACTTTTTTGTCCTCCAGGGTAGTGGTCGGAGAAGTAAGTTTCAAGGTATCAGATAAAACCGCCGCTAATAAAAGCCCGGCAATTTTTTTATTTAAATTAATATGATTCTCCAGAAACGTTTTTGCTATAATGGCGCTCGTGCTCCCTATAGGTTCGGCATAATAGAAAATAGGAAAAGCGGTTTCCAACCCTTCAAGATTATGGTGGTCCATTACCCCTAAAACATTTGCTTCTTTGATGCCGGAAATTGCTTGATTATACCCATTATGGTCCACCAAAAATACATTTTTATTTTTGACGCTTTTTATCAGAAGAGGAGGGGAGAGTTTGAAATATTTAAAAACAAATTTTGTCTCTTTGTTTAGAGAACCAGCCCGGCCTGGCTTAATTATAAAATCCGAAAACCAGGGTATCGTCCCCGGCTTTTTCTTTAAAAGTTCAGCTAAAACAAAGGCAGAAACAATACAATCCGTATCAGGGTTTTTATGCCCGATGATAAATAGTGTTTTCATAAATCAACGAATAACCCTAGTCCGTCCTGTTCGGGACGAACGGGTCTAGGAC
>CAYLWZ010000003.1:67741-78652 GCA_964387825.1 uncultured Candidatus Saccharibacteria bacterium | reverse complement strand
CATAAATCAACGAATAACCCTAGTCCGTCCTGTTCGGGACGAACGGGTCTAGGACCCTAGTCCGTCCTGTTCGGGACGAACGGGTCTAGGACGAATTTATTGCGAATAAACGAATAACAAATTATTAAATCAACGAACATAGCAATGTCTGATGCCGATAAATTAAACTTTTTCTTCTTTCTTTTCTTTTTTTGGTTTCTCTTTTTTGTCGGAAACTTTTTCTTTATCTTTTTCCTCTTTTGCGTCTCTTTTTTTCTTTTCGGATTTTTCTTTTTTCGCCGAATTCTTTGTCGCGTTTTCGCTGTCTTTATCTCCTTCGGAAACAGAAACGGATTTTTCTTTTTCCGGCGTCCTGATATCTATTTTCCAGCCAGTCAACTTAGCCGCTAATCTGACGTTCTGTCCATCCTTGCCTATGGCCAATGACAACTGGTCTTCGGGAACAAGACAAAGAGCTTTGTTTTTCTGTATTATTTTTACCTCTAAAATTTTTGCCGGAGAAAGAGAATTAGCGATAAACTTTTCCGGGTCGTCGGAATATTCAATGATATCAATCTTCTCTCCTCCTAACTCATTAATCACAGCCATTACTCTGGTTCCTCTCTGTCCAACCGCGCTCCCGATAGGGTCTACTCCTTCTTCTTTTGTTTCCACGGCAACTTTTGAACGGGAACCCGGCTCTCTGGCGATTGACCGAATCACCACTTGCCCTTGAGAAATTTCCGGAACCTCTAACTCAAAAAGTCTTGAAATTAATTTCGGATAAATCCTAGATAAAATCACAAGGGGACCTCTTTGCGTTTCCTGAACTCCTAAAAGATAAAATTTAAATCTCTGTCCAGTCCTATAAAATTCTCCGTAGATTTGCTCCTCTTTCGGTAAAACCCCAAGCGTTTTGCCAATATCAACAAAAACATTCCTGTCCTCAATCCGTTGGACAATTCCGGAAATTATTTCTCCTTCTTTTGATTTGTATTCGTTCAAAACCGTCTCTTTTTCCGCCTCCCTGATTTTATGCAAAATTACCTGCTTTGCCGTCTGGGCGGCGATTCTGCCATAATTTTCCTTGCTCTTTAGAGATATCTCCAACTCGTCTCCAATTTTAATTCCTTTCTTTATTTTTCTCGCTTCTTCTATTAAAATATGCCTTTCGGGATTAAAACGAACTTTCTCCTCTTTGCTGACCTCAAATTTTTGCCTCTCTGTCTCGCTTTTTTTCTTATCTTTTAATTTTTCTAATTCTTCTTCAGAATAAATCGTGTCCTCGGAAAGGACTGATTTTATCTGCCAAAACTTCGCCTGTCCGGTTTCCGGGTCAAGTTTCGCTCTGATGAGCTGGCCTTTTCTGCCGTAATCCTTTTTGTAAGCGGCAGATATAGCCGTTTCAATGCTTTCAATCACTTTCTCTGAAGGAATTCCTTTTTCTTCGGCAATTTGAGCAATTGCTGATGTAAAATTTTTCAAATCCATATATCAACGACTGACATTTGAGCGTTTAACTTTTAACGTTAAACATTTATCAATAGCCTGTCTTTAAAAAAACGTCCGTTTGAAAACGGACATTAATATCTTACAATCTCTATTTTAAGAATATCAAAACAAAAATCTTTGTCAACCCCGTATACAAAACATAGGGACAGGTCCTTAAAAAGAGACCTGTCCCTAATAACTTAAACTGGATTTAAGAGACGGCGTTTCTAAAATGATTGATTTTCGCTTTTTTTACATTCAAATCAACCTTAATGGCAATAATATCAATTTGCCATTTTGACTCCAAAGGAATTTTATTTTCTGTAAGCCAACTTTGGGCAAGCTTTATCAATTTTCTTCGTTTTCGGAAATCAACTTTTTCTTCCGGCAAAAAATCCTGCCGTTCAAGCGGCGGGATTTCTTGCCGGCCAAATGATTGCCGAATGGTTTTAACTTCAACAAAAGAAATAACATCCTCTTTTTTACAGATAATATCAATTTCCCCTTTCTTAACAGCCGACCAATTCTTGGAATAATTTCTCTCCAAAATCTTATATCTCTTGCCCTTTAAATAACGGCAGGCAACCTCTTCCCCAAAACTCCCTATTTTCTTCGTATTCATAGGCCTATCGTAAAATAGTTTCTCTGTAAATTTGGTGGACCTGAGTGGAATTGAACCACCATCTCGGCAACCTGTCCGCCTAATTTTTTATGGACCCGGCGAGAATCGAACTCACATTTCCGCAATGCGAATGCGGTGTATTACCATTATACGACAGGCCCAAAATTTTGGCGGGTGAACGAATGCCGTGTTATGCCATTAAACTATAGGCCCTTTAAACTAATTTTATTCAGCATTTCGTCCCTCTTTTTGAAGAAAATTTCGGCTTGTTTTTGGATTAAAAGTTCCGATTTTTTTTGGGATAAATTCTTTGTTTCTCTAACAAAAGAGGCAAAACGGCTAAAATATAATTTTTTAAATTCCTCAATATTTTCTGATTTATTAAACCCTTTCAGCGTCTCATAAACGATTTCTGTCCATTGTTCGGCGTTTATAGAAACGCTTTCCATTTTTTTTATTTCTTCAATACCGGGAGGAGAAGATATTTTTTCGGACTTGCTATCGCTTCTAAAAAGATGGGGGATACTTTTTGGTTTCTTTATTTTTTTATCCCAGAACTGCTTGTTCTGCCAGATAATTTTGAAAGTAGTGGCAACAATATTATCAAACATTGAGTTTAATTTAGGTCCGCTTGGATTGTGGATTTTTACCCCCAATTCAACTTGGCCGATTCTAAAATTTCCAAACACAGCATTTAGGGTCATAAAAATATCTATGCCGAAATTGCGAATGTCTTTGTCCCATTTCTTGCTCATCCAATATTTAACCATTCCCTGGTTGAAAGCGAATTCTCCCCCGATTGGCTGGCGAATATCAAAACCGAGCAAACCGTAAATTAAAGGATAGCATATAAAATTGGTAATGGTAGCGTCATAACGATGGCGCCAGTAATACGGCGAAATAAAATCATATTTATCTTCTAATATCGGGCTAAGCAAATAATTAACCCATTCCGGGGTAATGCTTCTTAGATCGGAATCAGCCACCATTATTGACTTGGCGTTAAGTTCAAGCGCCAATTTAAAAAGATTATGGAAGTTGTTTCCTTTCCCTTTCACTCCTTCGCGGGTAGAGAGATAAAGTTTTTTGTTTTTTGTTCCAGTCGCTAAAAAATTTCTTTTTGTCCCATCAGCAGAATGATTATCAGCGTTTACAATAATGCACTTTTTGTTTGGAAAATATTTAACAAGCCCTTTATCAATTTGGCTCGCCACGAAAGAGATACTTTCTTCTTCATTATACGATGGGATGCCAGCAATAATATCAGTTTTCATTGTCCCTTATTATACCGTAAAATAAAAAATTATCTACTTTATTTTATGTCGGAGTGCCGAGAATCGAACTCGGACCGCACCCTCCCGAAGGGTGTATACTGCCTTTATACTACACTCCGTAACTAAAGTTAAAAGTTGCAAAATTTAAATTGTAAGTTTCTTAAATCCTAAATCTTTAATCTTAAATCTTTCTAAGTTACCCAATATTTCTTTTTGGTCATTTTGTCTTTTTTCATCTCAATTTCTTCTCTTTCCGCCCTTGCTTCCCGAGCCTTGCCATTAAGCTCCTTTTCAGAAAATTTTCCTAATTTTTTAATTTCCTTTTCCAAAAAATCCTTTTTATTTTTCTTAGGGTCGGTTAAAACACAGCCAAGTAAAATATCCAAAATTAAACCTATTTTAAGCCCGGGAGAAATTTTCAAAATATCCATTATGTCCTTTCCGTTTACTTTAAGCATTTTTACAGAGAGCGGGTCTCGACCAGTTCTTTCAATAATATATTTGAGATGGCGAAGTTTGTAAGGCTCGGCTTTCGGCACTCCCGAACCAATTCTGTCCGCCATTCTAACTTGTAAAAGTTCTTCCATATTTTCTATTCCCATCCGGCGGACTAATCTCCTGACCGAAGATTCTCCTACTTCGCCGACATTATAGTAAAAAAGATGATAGCGGACAAGCCTGACGATTTTCTCAATATCTTTTTTAGAAAATCTTAAACGGTCCAATATTTGAGCCGTCATTCTGGCTCCGATTATTTCATGGTTATAGAAAGTAGAATTAAGGCCTTCCCCTCGCTTGGAGCGAGGTTTGCCCACATCGTGAAGCAGAGCGGCTATTCTTACGTATTTGTTAAATCCTTTTTTGGCGGCGTAATCTAAAGAACGCAGAGAATGCTCGTAACAATCATAAATATGATGCTTGTTCTGACTCACTCCATAACCTTCTTCAATCTCGGGAATAATATATTTTAAAAGGCCTAATTTTCTCAAAAGCTCTATTCCTTGAGCCGCTTTCTCTGTCATAATAATCTTTAAAAATTCATCTCTGATTCTTTCTTTGGAAATTGCTTGCAGCCAGGAAGAATTCTTTTTAATGGCTGTCTTTGTTTTCTTTTCTATATTAAAATCTAAAACAGCAGCAAGTCTAACCGCCCTCATCATTCGCAAAGCGTCCTCGTTAAATCTTTCTTCAGCTTTCCCCACCGCCCGAATAACTTTATTCTCTAAATCTTCTCGTCCATCAAATAAATCTATAATTTCTATTTTTCCGGTTTTGAGTTTTGCCTGCCCTGCTGTCTGCGACAGCAGACGGCCTAGGGAGTTTTGGTTTTGCACCC
Organism: uncultured Candidatus Saccharibacteria bacterium; assembly: GCA_964387825.1. Classification (GTDB taxonomy): domain Bacteria; phylum Patescibacteriota; class Minisyncoccia; order Minisyncoccales; family GWA2-38-27; genus CAYLWZ01. Next base: position 73,950 of record CAYLWZ010000003.1, on the reverse strand, counting down.
GCTTCGCGGGTACCCGGAGCTCTGAGCTTTGAGTTTTTATTGCCATCGCATTTACCGTAAAATCCCTTCTTTTTAAATCTTCTTTCAGGGTTTTGGCAAATTTTACCTCGTCAGGATGCCTTTTGTCGGTATATTTTTCGTCAATCCGAAAAGGAGTAATCTCAATCTCTTTTAATTTCTGGTCTTTTGAATCGGTTAAAACCGTTACCGTGCCAAACTTATTGTCGGCAAAACTTTTCAGAAAAACTTTGCCGATTTCTTTTGGTTTGGCGTTAGTAGTTATGTCCCAATCCTGGGGTTCGGCTTTTCTCAACAAATCCCGAACGCAACCGCCGACCAAATAGGCCTCAAATTTGTTTTTCATTAATTGCTCTATAATAAATTGTATTTCCGCGGGAATAGTCATAATAATTTTCAATGGCTAAATTTTCAAACATTTTAACTGAAGACTAGAACATTTACTTTATTCTATCCTAAAAATTGATTTTTTTCAATTTTTTTAGTAAAATAAACCTAATTAAGCCCCTGTAGCTCAATTGGATAAAGCGCCTGTCTTCGGAACAGGAGATTCCGGGTTCAAATCCTGGCAGGGGCACACAAGATTAAAGATTAAAGATTAAAGATATTTAGTATCAAGCACTACGGAGAGATTTTTCGTGTAGTCCAATATTAAAATTCCCTCGCTGAAAACGGGGGATTTTTATATAAATAAATTAACAAAATTTTACCCCATTAGAGATGCGTTATTCTTATTGTTTCTTATTGTCCTCAGAATCTCTAACGGGGTTTACTTATTTTCACACTTTCTGCAAAATTTTGCTTCAGGATAAATCTTTAACTTTTCTTCTTTAATTTTCCTGCCGCATTTTTCGCACTTTCCGTATCTGCCTTTTTTAATTTTTTCCAAAGCCGAGTTGATGTCTTTTAACCGCAACTCTAAATTGTATTCAACGGGAAGAAGATTAGCGTATTCTTCTACCTGGTCGGCAGCGCCTTCTAATGCTTGACTGCCGATTCCGCTATTAAGGTCAGGGTACTTTGTGTTCCAATTTCCCTTAAGTTTTTTATCTTTCTTGGCAAATTTGCCGAGTTCTGTTTCAATTCTCTTTTTTGATTTCTCAAGTTTCTCTTTTAATTTTCCTAAAAGCTCTTTATTTAACCCATCAAAAATCTTCATAAGCTTTTTATTTTATGCTTCTAATAAGATTCATAAAATATCATTATCCCCATCATCTTTCAGGTAAGGATTTCAAAATTCCCGTTAATATTTGAAATAAAGGTTCTTCAAATTCTTTATCGGTTGATTCCAAACCAGTCGTTGGACTTGATTCTTTTCCTAAAATCTCCATTTTTTTCATTACTTCTTCCATACTTTTCCAAGAACTGGTAAAAATCAAACTGTCGCCGACTATTGAATATAAAACGCCCAAATCCTCTTTGTTAATGGTCTGATAGCGAAAATTAAGGCCGTTATATCCTTGAGCATCTGAAGCGTTTTTAAAATAAGAAACTAAGGGCGGTCCCTTAACGCCCATTAAGGCAAAAAAACTTTGGAAATCATCTTTCATTGTTAGTTCCTGATTGCGCAAAAGGTCTTCTAATCCTTCGTGTTCTTTAATTCTTGCCACAAAACCAAGCCGATTCCCTTGAGGTTGAGAATAGACGAAAAGAGTAAAATCATTGTCTATTTTTTGATAAAAATCTTCCGGCGTTGTTATTGATAATCTTTCAATAAATTCTTTTAAGCCGAGGAAAAAATTATCTTTTGAATTTTTTATCACCAAACGAACAAACGCGCCTTGGTCCCGTTTTTCGTTTAAGGCTTGAAGAAGCGATGAATTAAGTTCTTCTGAACTTGAAATTTCCAGGGTTATTGTATCGTCAACCGAGAACAAAGCAGGATAGACAGTCGGCTCTTTGACAGGTTCTTCAACCAGTTTTTCAACGCATTTCCCTTCAGAACCGCAAGTTTGGCCGGTCGCGCAGTCAGTGTCATTAGCGCACTCCGCTGTTAGAGAAGCGTTAACGCATTTCCCTTCAGAATCGCAAGTTTGGCCGGTTGCGCAGTCAGTGTCATTAGCGCAACCAACCGTTGCTGGCGGCTGATTCCTTATTAGAAAAAACCAATACCAAAAAGTGGCAACGCCGGCCAGAATTATCACAGCCACGACGACAATTATAATTCTCAGCCAAAATTTTACCTTTGAGCTCGGTTTTTTCGGAAGAACTTTAACGATTTCCGGAAACCCAACTGGATGAGGAAACGATTTCTTGGTTTCTCCTTTGTTTTCTCGGAGCCGATGGAACAATTCTTGACGCTTTATATCTTCACCTGTTATGTCCCGGTTCTCTTTTCTTTTCTCCTCTGTCTCTCTTTCTTTTTCTCCAACCTGTTTCTGCTCTCCTTTCCCTGATTTAGATTTTATCAAGGACTTTATCCTTTCTCTAGCCTCTTCAACCCTTTTCTCTTTCTCATCTATCTTTCCTTCTCCAGTCACCTTTTCGGATTCAGCAAGAGAAGGCCTTTCTTCTTCTTCAAGAACTTCTTTTAGAGCCGGCTTTGATGGTTCTCCTATCCTCTCTCTTTCTCTTTCCGCTCTTTCTGCAACCTCTTCTTTTTTCTCTTTCCTCTCTCCTTCTTCCGCAGATTCTTCTTTAAACAAAACAGTCGGAATTTCCTTTTCTTCCCCAGTATTCAAGCCCGGTTCCGCTTTTGGCTCAACAATGCCTAATTTTTGTTTAATTTGCTTAACCTTAGCGTCTATCTCTTTTTCCCTCGCTGAAATATTCTGAATTCTTTCCTCTGTTTCTGCTAATTTATCTTTTATGGATTGGCTCGCTCCTTGAATGTCCCATCTTTTTCCCTCAATCTCTCTCCTTTTTTCTTCAACTGTCCATCTTTCTTTTTCCGCTCTTCTTCTCTCTCTTAAACTCTCCGCTGTCTTTTCTCTCTTCTCAACCAATTCCTCTTTTTCTTTCACCTCCCTCGCTTTTTCAGAAACGTCTTCTAATCTAACTTCGTATTTCTCTTTTTCCTCCAAGAATCCTTTTTTTCTAATTTCCGCTGTTTCTTTTAATTTTTTTAAATTTCTCAGTTCTTTCTCCAAGTTAATTTTCTCTAAACCAAATTCTATTTTTCTTTCTTTTTCAAAAATTTCTTCCTGTTTTTTGTTTAAATCTTCTTCTTTATTTTTTACCCCTAAAATCGCAACCTCAATATTATTAAGCTTACTTCCTAATTCCTCTAATTTCTTATCAAAAGGCCACCTCTTTTTTTCCAGTTCCTGCCTCCTTTTTTCTATTTTCCATCTTTCCTTTTCTATCCTCTTTTTTTCTTCAATCGTTTTCGCCGCTTCCCCTTCTTCTTCAAGCGATTTCTCGTTTTCTTCAATCCTCCGCTCTTTTGCCGCAACTGCTTGAAAATCCTTCTCAATTTTTTTTCTCTCAGCCAAAATCAGGTCTTCCCGAGATTCTAACGGTTCCCTTTCAAGCTTTAGTTCCAGAAACTTCTTTCTGAACTCATCCTTTTCTTCTTCTAATTTCTTCTTTTCTTCCAATAACAATAATTTTATATATTCCGGGTCTTTTTCCCTCTCTTCTTCCCGTCTTTTCTTTTCTTCCGCTTCTTTCTTTTTTCTTTCCTCCTCCTCGCGCCTCTTTCTTTCCTCTTCTTCCTGTTTTCTCCTCTCTTCCTCTGCGCGTCTTTCCATTTCCTCTTTTTCCCGTCTTTTCTTTTCTTCCTCCTCCCGTCTCTTTCTTTCTTCCTCTGCGCGTCTTTTCATTTCCTCTTCTTCCCGTCTTTTCTTTTCTTCCGCTTCTTTCTTTTTTCTTTCCTCCTCCTCGCGCCTCTTTCTTTCCTCTTCTTCCTGTTTTCTCTTCTCTTCTTTCGCGCGTCTTTTCATTTCCTCTTCTTCCCGTCTTTTCTTTTCTTCCGCTTCCCGTTTCTTCTCTATACTCTCTTCTTTGTCCCAACCTAACGGCTTGACTCCTTTCTTTTGAATAAGAGAAACATCCTTTCTCATCGTCCTAATACTCTCTTTATTTATCTCTATGGCAGATTCATTTTTTGACATAATTACTTCTGCTAAGATTTTCTATTAAAGATAAATTAATTCTTTTTTTCTCGTCTATGGAAATTACTTTAACCTGGACAGTGTCGCCCAATTTCACCACATCTTCAACTTTCTCCACCCTTTGAGGAGCCAATTTGGAGATATGAATCAATCCTTCTTTTCTCGGCAAAACTTCAACAAAGGCGCCGAATTCTAAAATTCTTTTTACCTTTCCTTCAAAGACCTCTCCCTCCTCAACCTCTTTAACAATTTCTTTGATTGATTCAATTGCTTTTTCGGCTTTCTCTTTTTCTTCGCTGGAAATATAGATAAGGCCGGTTTCCTGAATATCCACTGTCGCTCCGGTCTTTTCAATAATGCCGTTTATTATTTTACCACCCGGACCTATCACTTCTCCAATTTTGTCCGGATTAATTTGGAGAGTCAAAATCTTTGGAGCGTATAAAGAAAGATTAGTCCTTGGCTTTGCTATAACTTTTTCCATTGAGCCCAAAATTTCCATTCTCGCTTTTTTAGCGCCCTGAAGGGTTTCTTTGATAATTTTTTTGCTCAGTCCTTCAATTTTCACGTCCATCTGAACGGCGGTTATCCCTTCACTCGTTCCGGCTACTTTAAAATCCATATCGCCATAATGGTCTTCCGGCCCCTGAATATCGGTCAAAATTTTATATTCTCCTGTTTCTTTGTCTCGCGCCAAGCCCATAGCAATCCCGGCTACGTGTCTTTTAATGGGCACGCCGGCGTCCATCAAGGCCAATGAAGAACCGCAAATAGAAGCCATTGAAGTAGAACCGTTTGAAGAAAGAATCTCAGTTACTATTCTTATTGTATAAGGAAATTCTTCTGAATTAGGAATCAAGGGAAAGAGAGCTTTTTCCGCCAGCATTCCATGCCCGATTTCTCTTCTTCCAGGCCCTCTCATAGGCTTGATTTCGCCGGACGAGTAGGAAGGGAAATTATAATGATGCATAAACTTTTTTTTGGCGACAACTTCCATTCCCTCCAGTAATTGCTGGTCTCCAGGCGCTCCCAAAGTCAGAATAGACAACGCTTTTGTTTTGCCTCGGCAAAACAAACCAGAACCATGAGTCCTCGGCAAAAGACCAACCTGGCAGGAAATTTCTCTTAATTGGTCTAATTTTCTGCCATCGGGCCTTTTATTATATTTTAATATATTTTCGTGGAATAATCTATCAATTTTTTTGTCAAGAATTTTTCCGATATATTTTGTTTTTTCTGCGCACCACGATTTGCCAGGATACCCGGGAGGACCGGGATATTTCTTTTCAAGAAAATCAATAATTTCCTTTTTTAATTTTTCTATCGCTTCTTCCCGTTTGTTTTTATCTTTCTGGAAAAACGCTTTTTCCAATTTCTCTCCTAAAAAATCTTTGATTTCTTCTTCTAAAGAAACATCCTGCTCAACTGTTTTGAAAATAGCTTTTTCTTTCCCGATTTTTTTTGAAATTTCTTCCTGAAAATCAATGAGCTTTTTTAAATACTTCTCTGAAAATTCAAGCGCCTCCAAAACAGAATCCTCATCAGTTTCGTCGGCATTCCCCTCAATCATGTTTATAAGAAAGCCCTGTTTTTCGTCAGAAACAGCGCTAAAAATAAATTCCAGATCGCTTTCCTCTTTTTCCTGGTAAGTCGGATTGAGAATAAATTTTCCCTTTCGGCGGCAAACTCTAACTACCGCTATCGGGCTTGACCAAGGAATGTCGGAAACAGATAGAGCGAGAGAAGCCCCTGTCAAACCAAGAATATCAGGATCGTTTTTGCCGTCCCAGGAAAGAATGGTAGTGACGACCTGAACTTCTTTTGACAGTCCTTCGGGAAAGCGCGGCCGAATAGCACGGTCAATTAATCTAGCGTTGCAGATTGCCTCATCAGAAGCCCGGCCTTCTCTTTTCATATAACGAGAACTTTTAATCTTACCGGCGGCGTAATACTTTTCTTCGTATTCAACGGTTAAGGGGAAAAAATCAAGCCCTTCCCGTTTTTCCTCCGTCATCACGCAGGTAATCAAAAGCATCGTCTCTCCAGAACGCACCAAAACGCTCCCGTTCGCCTGCTCGGCTAAATTATTAAATTCAACCTCAAGTTCTTTATCTTCTAATTTTAAATTAAACTTCA
>CAYLWZ010000003.1:0-67641 GCA_964387825.1 uncultured Candidatus Saccharibacteria bacterium | reverse complement strand
ACGAATCAATTACGAATTTACGAATAAATTTACTTACCAAAGAGCAGGTTAGCTGCGACTAATTGCATTTGCAAATAAACTTATTCGTGAATTCGTATTCTTTCCGTGTTTTGTTGTTACTTTTTTAATAAATATTTCCCCGAAGAGGTTCCCAAGTCAATAAACTCGTCAGCAACTTCTTTTAATTTACCGGAGGTTGACCGGCCGAAAGCCATTACCTCCACTCTTTTGCCCTGGTTCTTCAGATATTCAACCAAAGAGATAAAGTCGCCGTCTCCGGAAGCGAGCACCAAGGCATCAACGCTTGAAGTCATCCTTACAGCGTCAATAACTATGCCGACATCCCAATCGGCTTTTTTCTGCCCGCCGTAAAATTCCTGAAGGTCCTTGACTCTCGTTTCAATTCCCAGCTTAGTCAAAGCCTCAAAAAACGGCTTTTCTTCTCCGCTTTTCGTTCTGACCACATAAGCAAAAACGCGAATCAAGTTCCTGTTGCTTACCGCTAATTTCAAAATTTCCCGAAAGTTAACTCTGCGCTGGTACAAATTTTTAGCAGAATAATAAAGGTTCTGGACATCTATCAACACCCCTACTTTTTGGCCAATGTGTTTGATAATCATAGAATAAAATTTCTAAATCCTAATATCTAATGACAAACAAAATGTCAAATGTCTAATTATTTTTTCTTTCGTGACTTATTCACTATAGAGGAAAAAATGAGATTTAATTCGTTTGCCTCTTGCCAATACTTCCTAGACTCATCTTTTAATTCGGAAACCGCCTTGGCAATCATCCTAATCCAATGTCTTGTTTCTTTTGATTCTTTTTTACAAATACCTATTTTATGCTCAAAATCTTTTTTTGTTTCAGCGCAATCTGCCTCGCAATAATTTGCTCCTACGCTTGTACTTGCCTTAATTAATTGAGTAATCAAAGGCATTGTTATTGGTGTTTTAGGTATCTTTTTAGAAAATTGAATTATATCTTCTCCAAATACAGCTGTTCTTTCCTCTAAATCATATTTTTGATTTTTATCATTTGGCATTTGAATTTTTATTGGCTATAGCCCGATGGGCTCGCCCATATAGGGAAATTAGAAATTAGGATTTTGTCATTTTTTTAACCCTATCGCTTTCACGATTTTATTATACTTTTTTTCGTCTTCCTTTTTCAGGTATTTCAAAAGTTTTCTTCTTTTTGACACCATTTTTAAAAGCCCTCTTTTTGAATGAATATCTTTTGGATGTTTCTTTAAATGCGAAAGTAATTTGCCTATCTCTTCCGAGAGCAAAGCAATCTGAACTTCGGCAGAGCCGGTATCCACCTCATGAATTTTATATTTTTGAATAATTTTTGTTTTTTCTTCTTTGGCTAACATAATTTTAATTTTGTCAACTTTCCGAGGCCGCACCTCCGAAAATATTTAACTTTTAATTTTTAATTTTTAATTTTTTAAAAATACTAAATGTTGACTGTCTTTTAGTCCATTTCTCAATATATTTCAAATCAACTTTGGAAATTCTCAAAACCGATTCAATATCCTCTAACTGGCGGGTAGAAAAGCTTTGTTTATACCACAAAAGTTTCTCTAATATCAGGTCTTCCGGGGAAATAAAGTAAATTTTCTCTTCCTTAATTTTTTTAGCAATCTTTCTTTTAAACTCCTCTTCTGAAAAAATTGTATCCTTTTTTACCCAAAAGTCCACTTTCAGACCGGTGTCAGGATGAATAAAATTGAACTCTCCTTTCTCTTTCAGGGCCTGTTTCGCCGCCTCTTCGTTCACATAACCGGCTTTAGAAAAAGCCCTTAAAGATTTTAATAAAGGAAGAATATTTGCTTTTTTTAATTCAACAACAATGTCAATGTCAAATGTGGCCCTTGGTCTTCCCCAAACTGTCACGGCAATGCCGCCGGTAATCAAGTAAGGAATATCAAATTTACGTAAAATGCTTGCTACTTTTATTAAAAGGTTTTCTATTTCCATACTGATTTAATTTTAAACAAAACGAAGAAAAATCCGAAACTAATCTAATTTTTTTTTCAGCAGACATTTTCCTAAAAATATCGTCTTGAATTTTCTGAACAGCTTTTGTTTTTTCTTCTTTGGCTAACATAATAAAATTAATTTTGAATTTTGAATTTTGAATTTTGAACCAATTTATAATGACAGAATCTTGAATAAACTAATAAATAGAATGAAGCTGTTTCAGAATTAAGTTATTGGATTATTAAAAATTCATTCAAAATTCAAAATTAGCAATGTGCCCCCACCAGGACTCGGACCTGGAACCTTATCTTTAAGAGAGATATGCTACTACCAATTGAGCTATAGGGGCGTTATTCATAATTAGAATTCTACAGTCTAATGACAGTTAATTTCAAAAATTCCGTTCTCCCACCAATTATGATAAATATCATTGGTCCAAGTATTTAAGCCAATAAACCAGAAAAATAGTCCGATGATAACGAAAGCGCCATAAATTATTAAAAGACCGTAAACTACCGAGGTAAACAAATCTTTAGCCCAGGAAAGCATTTTCGGGTCAGACCGGGAAAAAATATAAATAAGTCCTCCGATTGCTATCATCAAAGCGGCTAAAGCCGGGACAATCTTGATTAAAAGAAAATCAATAATTCTGTCTATCATCACAAAAAAATCACAAAATGTGCAGGCGTTTGGACCCGAAATATCACAAGGAACAAGCCCATCGGCTTTAATGAGAGACGGCAATAAAAAAGAAAACAAAAAAAAGAAAAAAATAATTGGAAATGTTTTTTTCATTAACTTAATATTAGCAAAAATTTTAAAAAAAGAAAAGGGCAAAACGTTTTTACGCTTACCCTTTTAAAAAAATGGTGTCGGATGAAAAATGGGAAAAAAAATTCAGACCTGACACCATTTTTCCTGCTAATATTTTTCCGGACGCCTAATTAAATTTTCTAAAAGCAGCGGTCTGCCAACGCTCGGAAATTTCTTTTTCTACCAGATTTTTATCCCGGCCGTATTTCAACTGAGAAAGCTCTTTGGTTGCCCGGGCAATAGCCAAATCCTCTTTATCCGGAAGATAAGTGGAAAAATTAAAAGGCCTGGAGGTTTTATTGTTAATCATCAATTTAATATGAGCGTTAAAATTATCAATGTTAATCAAGTCCTGAACATCAAAAACAGGAGAAAATTGCTTAGCCAGAGATTCGGCATCTTCGGCTCCGACCCGGAAACTGGTTATTGAACCGACGTTGCCAAAAACCGCGCCGCGGATTTTATCATCCAACTGGCCAATAAATTGATGGGCAATGGTCAAGCAAAGCCGGTATTTTCGGGCTTCGGAAAGAATAGTGGCAATACTGTCAGTGGCGAAATTTTGAAATTCGTCCATATAAAGGTAAAAATCCTGGCGTTCTTCTTCGGGCATATCAATCCGAGAAAAAGCGGCCATCAACAGCTTGCAGGTTACAATCAAACCAAGCAAAGAGCTGTTTATATCGCCCAAACGGCCTTTGCTTAGATTAATCAAAAGAATTTTCCGTTCATCAATAATCTTGCGGAAATTAACAGAACTCTCCGACTGCCCGATAATCGGCCTCATATAATCATTAGCAATAAAAACATTGAATTTGGAAGTGATATAAGGAACTATATTGGCCAAAGCCGCCTCGCCGCCGGCTTTTTCCGCTTCTTTTTCCCAGAAATCTTTGACGACAATATTCTGGCATTTAGCCAAAAGATGAACGCGGAATTCTTTATCCGCCAAAACTTTTGGCACTTCCATTAAAGTAAATTTTTCCGCCGGATCATCCATTAAAAGCAAAAGGGCGTTACGGGTATATTGCTCAAACATCGGTCCTCCTGTTTGTTTTAAATCATAAATTTTATTAAAAATATTCATCAGTTCATTGACGGCAAACGTTTTCTGTTCCGGATATTTAGGGTCGTATTCCAGCATATTTAAGCCAAGCGGCCGTTCTAAATTAGCCGGGTCAAGAACAACCACGTCCTCAAACCGCTCCTTTGGAATCAAACCGAGAATTCCTTCAACCAAATCTCCGTGAGGGTCTAAAAGACCGACGCCTTCTCCGTTTCTAATGTCTTGAATAATCATGTTGCGTAAAAAAGCGGACTTGCCCGTCCCGGTTTGGCCGATGACATAAAGATGGCGGCGCCTATCGTTCTTCTGAATGCGAACTATTGTTTCTATTCCCCTGTAAAAACTCCTGCCTAAAATTATACCCTCTTTCGGCAAATCGGCTGGCGGAGGAGCCGACTCGGCTCTGAGAAATTTAATTTTAGGCGTTTCAATATTGGCGGTCGGGAAATGAAATAAACTTGTCAATTCTTCGGTATTCAAAAGCATTTTCTCTTTTCTGTTAAAGAGCCGAAAAGAAAAATTATAAATAAGTTTTTTCAAAGCCCGTTTCTCTTTCAGGCGAATTGATTTTAACTGATTTAAACGAGGAGCGTTAAACTGGACAAAAGCCGCTTCTAAATGGCTAAGTATCTGTTCGGCCCTCAACTTATTTCCGGCCGAAACCAATAATCTTAAATTGACGTCAAATCCGACTTTAGCGGCTTTTCCCTCTAAACTCTTAACGATTTCTTCCTGTCCCGGAGTGATAATTGGCTGTTTTTGCTCGGACAATTGCTGACTTTTTGAAGACGAACCAACGCCTTGGCTCAACTCTTTAATTAAACGAAAAAACCAATTGCCCCCAGCCGCTGATTTGGCCTGAGAATAATTTTTTCCTTCCTGTATTTCTTTGGCGATGTCCAGGGCTGATTTCTGCCATTCTGTTAGATTGGGACTAAAAACAATCTGAATAGCCGCTCCTTCTCCTTTTTCTTCCAATTTGCTCAAAGCGTTAGTAATTCCGTTAAGGGGGTCGCTTTCTAAATTCTGATAGGTTTTAAAGGGCAAAACAGGGTCTCTGACTAATTTCAAATAAGCGCCGGCTGCCGGCCCTTGAGGATTAAAAATATTATAATCCTCGGCTCTCTCAATCAAGGCCTCGGGATAAAAACCATGGATTTGTTTTTCAACAACATCTTCGTGGTCCCGAGGAACAGATATATAAAAAGATATTTCTTGGCCATTTTGGGGAGTGGCTATCTCAAAAACCAAATAGGGACGGCCGTAAATGAAGATATTTTTGCCTTCTTTAATATTACTTAAACTGGCATAGAGTTGCTCCATTATTGAGATAATTTCCTTTTCAGATTTAGGCGCTTCGCCTTCTCCTTTTTTTACCTTCTTAGGCAGGGTAACTAAAAACAAGCTCATATTAAGAGCTCTGGAAATTTTCCCTTTCCCACGCAAAAAGCGGATTAGAAACCAGCCGGCTAAAGCAATAATTCCTACAGATAAAAGAAAAGTAACCAATAGGAAGATTTGGTCAGGCTCAAAATTCATAATTTGAGGGTGTTGAATAATAAACCTAATGCGTAATAATCCTTTCTACTCAACTTTGAAATTTTGGCTGCAAATTGTTCAGAACTCGTCAACGTATATTATCATATACGTTTCCTCGTTCTTCATAATTTTCGCTCAAAATTTCTGCGTTTCGTAACGAAAAATTATTACGCATTAGGTTTAATATTTTTCGCAGCGAGGCGATTGTTCTACTCTCTCAATTTTAAAAGTTGTTCTGCTTTCTTTCGGGCTGATTCGGTGTAGAGAGATTCTGCCGCCTGCCGGGCACTCTTCAAAGCCGACTGGAGAGCGGCTTCTTCCTGGGTGATACCTTCTTTTTCCGCCCTTTCTTTGTCTTCTTTAATAAATTGCTCAACATCTTTTCTAAGACGCAATATTTTTTCTATTCCCTTTTTATCTATCAAACAAAGCATATCAGCGTCATAAAGTATTTTGTCAACTTCTGTTTCCGGTCTGGGAAACTCTATTTTTTCACCGGTTTTTTCTTCCCACTTTTTTGCTTCCTCATCCATAAATCCGGGAATAGGCCCCATATGCCGTTCAATAGCCGATTTAACCGCCTTAATAAATTCTTTGTCTTTTCCCATCTCTTTTAATTTTTCTTCGGCTATCTTGGCGCTTTCCCAGCCGTGTTTAACAAGAGGCGCGTCAAATTTAGAAACATCATGCAAAATAACAGCTGCTTTCAGAGCGGATGACTCCTGAGGGCTTATTTCTTCCTGAGAAGCCAATTGCCGGGCATAATCCAAAACCGCTTCATTATGCTCATTAAATTTTTCTATTAATTCCGGATTAGGCCCTTTATCTTGATAGGTTTCTTTGACAAATTTTTTCAAGCCCTCGAAATTTTCCGGAGACATTGACTCTGATTTTTCTTCTTCAATTTCTTCTACTGGCTGTTCAATTGGCATTCTTTCTTCTCCTTCATACATAATACTATAATGCTAATATTTCAAAATCGTTTTAATTTGTTTTCCTCAATTAATTTTTTATAGAATTCGTCAACCAATTTGTCATGGAATTCATCTAAAATATAAGGGCTGTTCAGGCGCCTGGCTTCTTCAATGGCAAAACCCAACCCTTTTTCAAAAGCTAAACCGCAAAGCGCTTTGACCTGGCTTGTCCGGTCTAAACTTTTAAGCCGTTTAACTGTTTCTTTAGTTTGAGCCGAAACGGGAGGCGTGGTTGAAGCAGATTCTTTTTCTCCCTCTTCTTTTTTCGCCGGCTCTCTTCCTTTGTTTTGTTCTTTCTCAATTTTTTCATCCTCTATCGCTTCTGTTTTTTTCTCCGCCAATTTTTTTTCCAATTCTAAAATTTCCTCTTTATTTGAAAAAGGTTTTTCTTTTTCTGTTTGAATCTCCTCCTCCGAAACAGAAGATTCTTGTTTATTTTTAATCGGTTCCTGATATTTGTCAGAAGATTTTTCTTCCATATTATTCAACGCTCTTGATTTAAGTATATCATAATGAAAACAGACAGACAACAATATTTTTCACAGCCTAATTTTCAAAAGGCGGCAACAGGAAAACAGGAGAATATAAATGAATCGGCATAACCGCAACGTAAAAGAGCAAAATAGTTAATGGGGGATTAATTAGCCCCTGATAAGTTGACAAAATTCATATAATATGTTATTCTTAGGAAAAAGAACAAAGGCGTAAGGTTTTGCCTTGCAAAATCTTGTAAAATTAGTTTTTTAAAAACTTTAATTTATAAGGAGGATAGAAAAGATGAGAAAAATGATGGTAGTAGTAATAGGAGTGATTTTGCTGACGGCTGGATGCGCCAGCACAAGCAGGTTTCAGAAGATAGAAACCAGATTGAATAGGATTGAAGGGAGATTGACTCTTGATGAGAAAGTCATCAAAAGCCATGAAGTAAAAATCTCCTGGCTGCGAGCCACCATCAATAAGATTAGACCCCGGCTCGGAGAAATTGAGGACAAAACGGCCTTTGCCGCTCCTCAGATTTACGCTCTCTGGACCGCCTCTTTTTCAACCGACAGTTCCACTTTGCCGGAAAAGGTAAAGGAGCAACTAGATGTCTTAATAGAGGCGCTTAAAAAAGAGGGTGTAAGTATCAAAAAGATCGTCGGCTACGCCGATGTTCGGGGGAAAAGCGGGTATAACCAATCCTTAGCCCTACGAAGGGCCGAGTCGGTTAAAATCTATCTGAAAAATAAGGGTCTTTACTTAACCGGGGTCCTAACGGTCTCCGGAGGAGAAACATCCCGTTTCGGCGGTTATAAAAATAACCGCAGGGTAGCCATTATCGGCTGCCGCAATCCAGCGGCATTAGCGGCAAAAAAATAAACAACAAACCCCGAGAAGAATTTCTCTTCTCGGGGTCTTTTTTTCATAGAATTTATTTATTACGGCAAATCAATGTTATGAATAACTCCTTTTCCCGCCTCGCCTTCTGGCCTAATAATTGTTCCTAAAATATCTTTAATGGCCATGCCCTTGGCTTCAGGGCTTTTGTCAATCAAGGGTAATGCTTTGCGAAGATATTCGGCTAATTTAATCTGCCGGCCAAATTCTCTGCTGCCATACGTCCCATAATGAGGCAAGTCGGGTATTTTATCCCCTCTCCATATTTCCCAGGCCTTATCTTTTGAGGAAATCTCCTTAAGTAATTTACCAACTTTTACATCTTTGATTGCTTCATATTCGCTTGAAGTCAAACCAGAATTCTCCGCTGCTATGGTCTCGGCTTTCATTTCTCTTAATGCGTTTATTTGTTCTGCCAATGAAGACTTGGCTGCTTCTTGGTCTAACGGCAATCCTTCTTTGGACAACCCTCCCTCTATTTTTCCCGAGGAAGGAAGAACTTCCGCAACCCCTACTCTATTCACCCCGGCCGTTGGCTCAACTTTCTCCAAATATTCTTTAATGCCCATTTTCATTTCCGCTCCAGTCGGGTTCTGCTCCCGAAGCCATTGAGCCAGGTCTAATTGCCGGCCAAATTCTCTGCTGCTATACATCCCATGATGAGGCAAGTCAGGTGTTTCATCTCCTCTCCATATTTCCCAGGCCTTATTTTCGTCTTTGGGTATTTCGCTTAATATTTTCTCCAGACTTGGGTCTTTATTCAGCCAGACCTCTGTTTCGCCCAGCGTTAATCCGCGCCCTAAGAGAATTCCCTTAGCCTGATAGGTTCTTGTTAAATTGGTTATTTCTTCTAACTTTTTTGCTTCTTCAAAGGATACCTCTTCTCCTGCCTCGGTCATACCGCTTCCCTTTATTATCGCTTCATAATTCTCGCCAGTCCGGGGAGCGTCTGGATGCTCCTGGAAAAACGTCCTTAAAGTTTCATTGTTTTTAACAATATTTTCAATATTCTCTTTGGGCAGTCCGACGGTCAGGCCCTTGCCTTCCGGATAAGTGTTGCTAAACGCTTTTTCCCAGTTAATTTCCTTAAGCTGTCCAACGGTTAACTTATCAACGTCAATGTCCTCCGGCAAGCCATAATTCTGAGGATGGGCCAAAATAGTATCCTTAACTCTGTCAATATTATATGTCTCTAACGCCTCGGCCGCATCTTTATCGCCGACTTTGCTTAATTCCTCGTAAGTTTTATTGCCTCTTAGATATTTTTCGGCAACGGTCCAAATTGAATCTCCTTTCTTAACACTCACGTTTTCGGCTATCTGAAACGGCTCCGCTGCCGGCGCCTCAGGAGGCATTTCTGCTTCCGGCGCCTCGGGAATTACTCCCTCTTTTGTTATTGGCATTGTTATCACTTCTCCCCCCAATCCTTCTTCTCCTTCGCCTGTCCATACTTTTGACACGCCGGTCCAATCCAGTCCTTTTTTAATCAACCCGCCGTAAAATCCGGCCAACCGTTCAATATTGCCCTTAAAATTCTCAGCCACATCGCCAAAACTAACCTTGCCTTCAAAAGCGTCAATGGCTTTATCAATCGCATTGCCGGCTGTTTCCGGATGCCACTCAACCATAGCCGCTATGCCCAAATATCTGACTATCCTGCCCCAAGATTTAACGACTGACAAGGCCTTTTCTTTTTTTGTTTTTTCTTTGCCTTTTCCAAAAGCCCCTAAAAAAGTGTCTTTGACCCCTCCGGCGATAACATCTCTAAATAAGCGCGCCTTTTCCCCCTGCTTTTTTGCCTCTTTCTTTAATCTTGACGCCCGTTCCACCCCATCCATCAGGCCGTAAGAAATGCCCCGTAAGCCGTAAGCGCCGGAAGCGACGAAAAAACTATTCAACGCCTCGCGGGCAGCTTGAACACCGGTTATTTTAGTAGTAGTATATTCGTCCAATATCTTGGTTATTTCTCCGCTTCTTTCCTCTTTGCTCCATTTTTCTTTTTGCCTGTTTTCCATCAGCAACTTAGCGATTAACTTTCTTTGCCCTGAACCCTTTTGACTGCCTTCTTTGGTCAATTTTAATCTTTTGTTTAAATCTTCAATGGCTTTCCTTGTTTCAGGCCCGCCTGCAACGCTTTGCGTAGCAATGCGGGCAGGTCTCGGTTCATTATGTTCTGTTTTTTCTTCCGGCTCTCCAAATCCCTCCCGCGCTTGCTGCGAAGCAGACAACAATTCTTCTATAGAGCCCTCAACTCCTTTGCCTTTCCCGAACATTCCCCGGACATTAAACCTTTCTCTAAAATATTCCGGGACATCGTAAAAACTTTTGACACCGGCAATAGAACCGACCGTGCTCAACATAGTTTTACCTATCTGCCAAGCCATCCCTCCCTTTTTTAACCGCTCTCTTTCTCTCTTCCGTTCTTGTATTGTTTTCCATTCTCCCATCAACTCTTCAATATTCTCCTCTCCCTTTCTCAAACTTCCCTCCTTTTTTCTATCCTGCCATTTTAATAATTTCTTTTCTATGACGTTTACCTGTTCTTCGTCAAGCCCCTTAGCGGTTCTCTCCAATAATTCTTCGTTTACACCTAATTTCGCGAAACCCAATTTAGGAGTTTCTTCTATTTCTTGCTCTTTTTCCGTTTCCAACTCTTCTTTCGGCTCCTCTTCTTGGTTCTCAAATTTTTCAGCGCTTGCTCCTTTCATAATATCTTTTTTAATTTATTGATTTGCTCTAATAATTTTTTATCATTCTCGTATTGCTCTTTTTCAAATTTCTCCGCCACTTCCTTCAGTTTATCTTTATATTTCTCATCAATATCTTTGGTCTGTCCGTCTAAATATTTCGCTTCCAGGATATTAAGCAACTTATCCATCTGTCCTAAGGACATCCAGGGCAATAAAGCAATCCAGGCCTCTTTGATATCATCAGGCATAGTTGAATCATATAACAATAAAGCCATTTTTTTGGCCTGAATTTCTAAATTTTCTCTTATTCGCTTTTCTAATACCTCTTGTTTCATACTTTTTACATTTATATTATATTGGTATCTTTTGGTATTGCACCATAAAAATATTTATCTTGGAAGCCATCTATGTAAAACTTATTTTTCTCTTTATTCTTCGCTTAATCTTTCTTTAATTAATTTCACCAGCCGACTGGGCAGGCAATTTGTCTTGATGATATATTCTTCGGCTTTAAATTCGCGTCCCTTTTTTTCTAATTTCTCGCTTTGATAATTAGTCAGGATAAAGACAGGGATATTTTTAGTTTCCTTATATCGCCTTATTTCTTTTAAGGCCTCAATGCCGTTTATATCAGGCAGGATAAGGTCAAGCAGAACCAAATCCGGCTTTTCGGCTTTGCCATCCCGTATCTTTTTTACTTCTTTTAGAGCTTCTCTGCCCGAGATTATCACTTTCACTTCAAAATGGCTGGCTTTGGCAAAAGCGGTTTTGTAGACATCAATTATCGGCAAATCGTCTTCAATAAGCAAAATATTTTTTCCTAAGTCAGCCATAAGAAAGAAGAGTAAGGACGTTTTTGACTTTTTCCGCTTCCTCTTTTTAATTTAAAAGTCGGAAACGTCCCTACTTTTTCTACTTTTTCTATTTTTATTTTATTCAAAAATTAACTTTATGTCAAACTATCCCACCGGCAGTTCTACGTAAAAGGTGCTTCCTTTGTTTTTTCCCGCAGATTTCACCCAAATTCTGCCATGATGGGCTTTAACTAATTTAGCGGCCAAATATAGCCCAAGGCCGGTTCCTTCGGTATATATCTTAGCCATTCCTTTGCCGCGAGAGAATTTTTCAAAAAGAACTGCCTGGTCCTGGAGAGAAATACCGATTCCTGTGTCTTCAACGCTGAATATCACCTTGTCTTTTTCCGCTTGAAACCGAATAGTCGCCCCTCCTTTCTCAGTATAAAGGATACTGTTTTCAATCAAGTTCTGGATAACCTGCCTGATTTTCAAGGAATCCGCCTTAACTTTTGGAAACGGTTTTTTAGGTTTGATATATTTCAAGTAAAGCCCTTTGCTTTTTGCTATCTGATTAAGTTCTTTAACCATACTTTCAACTAATTTGTCTAAGTCCAATGGCCGAAAATCAAATTTTAAACGGCCTGATTCAATCCGAGAAACAGTCAGCAAGTCCTCAACTAATTTAATTAACCGCTCGTTGCTTAAATACACCTTTTTCAAGGGCTTTTTCTGCTCCTCTTTAAGGTTCCCCCAAGTGCCTTCCAAAAGCATGGAAATATACCCTTTGATGGCAGTTAAAGGCGTCCTTAATTGATGAGAAGCAAGAGAGACAAATTCTGATTTGGCTTTATCTAATTGCCGGAGGCGAATATTGGCTTCTTTCAAATTCTTGGTCTGACGTTTAACCTCTTTTTGGAGTGTCTTGGAAAAATCCTTCATTTTCTCGTAAAGCCGGGCATTCTCAATAGCGATAGCCGCCTGAGAAGCAATACCTTCCAATGTTTTAATGTCTTCGTTGGTAAACATATCGCCTGACTTTTTAAACGATAAAAGAAACAAGCCGACTAATTTTTCCTTAAGAAATAAAGGAACCATTAAAGCCATTTTAAGCTTTTCTAATTCTGCGATTAAAAGAAAACTTTTCTCAAATTTGACCTTCTCGGCTTGCTTTCTCTTGATTTCTTCCAAAACCACTGTTTCTCTCTGCTTTTTGAAATAAGCGATGATTTGTCTAAGAGCATCCCGTTTTTCCTTGGACGAATATCCTCTCCAGGGCGCGCTGTCTTCTTCCAATATAATTACCCGCATATTCTCTATTCGCAAAGCCCGGCTGATTTGCTTTTTTAAAGTGTCAATGACCGTATCCAAATCCAATGTCCGTGACAAAACATCGGAAACATCAGCCATTAACTCTTGGGGCCTGTACTCGCCTTTAAATAGAAATGTGTCGGTCGTTCTCCTTATCCAGTCGTAAAGGGGTCTAAAACCAATTGCCACCAGAAAAGCGACAATCAAGCCGGTAATGATTTGAGTTCTAAAAGTATAAACGCCGCCGAAAATAACCCAGCCCAACAAAAAAGCTGCTAAAGTATACGCAGCTGTAATGACAACAACTATTGCCGAAAAAACCGTGGTTCTCTTAATCGCCACCCGAATATCCATCAACCGGTATCTAAGAATGGCGTAAGCAAGGATAATGGTAAAGAGTAATCCTGAAACATAAGCAAAGGGATAAATCCCAATACCATAAGCAGGAAGATAAGCAAGTGGACCAATAGTAAACAACAAAAGAAAAGCTAAAAAAACATATTTGGTCTGTTGTTTGGCTAATGAACTTGTTATCTTGCGATAATATTGATAGACGTTATAAAACCAAAGAAAAACATAGGAAGCAAAATAAGCAAGGAAAATATGATGAAATAATCTGGCTTGGGTGTGAACACCCCACTGATATTTAAATAAACCGCTGACAAAATAATCCGTACGGCTTAATATTAAAAAGATAAAAGATAAAAGATAACCTAAAACAATGATCTTATCTTGAGTTTTTATATTACAATAAACGATACTAAAATGGTATAAAAAAATAGGAATAAAAACTACTCCTATATAAATAAACCTGTCCCAAAAAATCGCCATTTCTTCGGCATCTTTGCTCAAAAACATCATAAAAGTGCCAAACAACCAGACAGTGATTACTAACGAATGCAAGCCGAAAATAATATTAAGCAGTGATTTTTTATTCTTGAAATAAACAAAAACACCTAAGCCGAAAACTAATACAGCGCTTATCAAGGGCAGAATTATTGGCAGAGTTATTATCATATTATTATTTTATCATTCCAATAAAAACTGTCAAAGTAAATTCAAGACGAAAAAAGCCCCTGTAAATTATTAAAACATTTACAGGGGACATTTTAAAGAACAATTGATGCTGGCATATCTGCCAACTTTTTCCAAAATGGCCTTTGATCTCTTGCTTGAGATAAATCCATTTCTGGAATAGCGGGCAAGAAGAAACCAAGCCCCTGAGCCGCCTCCCAGGTTGGCCGTAGCATTTTTAAATTAACATTATCAACCTCATGATGTGTCCACCTCTTATGGGCGTGAACAGCTGTGGCCGCATGACAGGCGTATGTAAGACCAGGCTTGAGTCGCATTGTAAAATGTAAATCCGTAACAGCAGGATCATATGCCAATAATCCTCCATCTACTACCAACAGGTCTTTCCGAGGACATTCGTTGTTTTCACCCAAGGGATTCGGCACAGAGAAATTTACCACAATAACATTTTTGGGAATTGCTTGAAGCAACTTTCTTCCGGCAGGCCGAGACTTACCAGTAAGCCAGATTTGACAGTCCTTTCCTTCGTCCAAAGAAACAGACATGATTATATACTTGTCGAATTCGCCGGCTTCTCTTTTTATCGCCAAAAACCTCTTTTTACTGCTCGTGTACATTTTTACTAATATCCTGTTTTTGGCCAAGGTAAGAACAATTGCCCGTCCTATCTTTGAAGTAGCCCCGGTAATAAATATAGGAGAACTGATCTCATATTTTTTAGTCAGCATATCAATCCGCTTGAGACAGGTCGCTGCCGTCAAAGTGTCTCCGTGGACAAGAACCGCATGAAGACTATTTCCAAGTTTATCCACAATCCATCGTCCTCCTTTTGTAAGCCATTCCGCTTTTATCAAGGCGCCTAGGCCAATGACTTGATTTTCCTTTTGCGCAGAAAGCACCGCCTTCAGAATACGTTTTCTTATACTCTTTCTGGCTCTCCAAAAAAGAAAATGCCAAGCGTAATTACGAAGGAGAATAGTCTGGCTTTTCATCCCAAAAAACTGGAAACTATCAACAGTTTCATGTCCTTTCCTTAAAAACAAGGAAACAGCCGAAACAGTCCAATAAATAGGAGCCATCCAAATCCACAACCAATGCAATTTCGGTCTACGATGCAAATGATTAAACATTCCAAAGTTTAAAAGCCAATTCCAAGATTCCACTCTATGTGCTAAAAACGCAAAATTTCTCTCTTCCATCTTTCTCACCCCCTTATTAAATTAAAAGTTTATTTATTATTTTTAAAGAACCATTCGGTTTTTTAATTGCCGAACCGAAGAAAAAAGATTAGATACAATCCTCTTTATTCGACTTGCCAATTTCTGACAAACTACTTTTGTTTTCTCCGGTAATATCTGCTGATTAACCAAACCAAAAAGGTTAATGATATCTGTAATAATTAAAATCCCCAATGTACTGGAGGTACAGCATTTTTCTTTTTCATTTCTTTACAGAAGATTTCATCTATCCCTTCTTTTATATTATCTTTTGGATTAAATCCTAATTTTTTAGCAACTTTTTTTATGTCCTTCAATTCTCCTTCTATTTCGCAAAATACTCCTATGATATAAAAATCTATTGATATAGAACAACCATCGGCACTAAAAACATTTCTTACTTTATTGTAGGAATTTTCTAATTTAAATCCTTTAGGTATTTCTTCTAACGCTTTTTCTTCTTTTGAAAATCCATTTATATTTTTTGTTCTCTCTATTTCAGTATTAATTGCAAAATGAAATAAATCATAATATGTTCTTTTCCTAACTTTATAACGATTTCTTTTCTTTCCATATATTTCATCTATTACAAAATTACAACTTTCTAAATAAGCATTTTTTATATAAAATTTCTCTATCTTTTTGAAAAAAGTATCCTTATTTTTAATCCTAAACTTATACTCTGTTTCAATTCTTTTCAACATAGTAATACATATTCTTTTTTAAGTTTGGTTTTAATTCTGGTTTTAAAGATTTAATCATCTCAATAACAGGAGATAATTTCCAAACGGAACCAATTGTTTTTTTATTTAATTTTTCTTTTTTTCTATCGACACAAACTTCATAATAATTATCTTTTCTTTTAAAGAATTCAAGTTTCAATTCTTTGGCAAATAAAGGAATATCTATCCCCCCAGCAATCGTTGAACTCTTAGTTTTAGCAAAAGCAGGCATCATCGCTGTCATCATCCATTCATATCCTCTATATTTTAACTCCCTTCCAACCATTTTATCTAATAAACTTATCATATTTTTAGGAGTATTAGGGACTGAATAAAATCTTGTTAATTCGCAAGTAGTATGATAATTGATATCAGCCATCATCAATATAGCTTTTTTATAGTTTCTTGAAATGTCGCAAGGTTCTATTTCTTCTATTGCGAATGGTAATTTATGCCCTTTAACAAAAAACCCGAATATCATTCCTTTCTCTTTATTACATCTTGACCAGTGAATATAATGATAATCATTAATAATGCTTCTTGCTGCTTCTTTTTCATCTTCTAATGTAATTTCTCTAAAAAAGATTTCTCTTTTGCGATTATCATTATTAATACAATATAAATTATTCTTATCTTTTCCCCATTGCATTTGCCAAGCACCTGTTCGTTCTCTCCCAAAACAGAATAGTTTTTTAGGATTCACTCTCGCATTTTTCATTCTTTCTAATATAATATGTTTTTGTTCCTGAAAAACTTCTTCTAATTTAGGTTTCCAATTATGATAAGTCGTTAATCTAAAAAGTATTTGATGCTCTAAGTCTTGAGAATCAAACCACTCTTTACATTTTTTTATTTTAGGCAAAAGTTTCTCTCTTATTTCTTTTACTCTTTTATCGTTCTCCCAGATATTACTTACTTTTATTGTAGATATTTTAATCATTTTATTATCTTATAATTCAACGTCTTTAAAAAAATTCAGATCCGACACCATTTATACTTAAAAGTTTTTTATTTTTAAAGAACCATTCGGTTTTTTTAATTGCCGAACCGAAGAAAAAAGATTAGATACAATCCTCTTTATTCGACTTGCCAATTTCTGACAAACTACTTTTGTTTCCTCCGGTAATATCTGCTGATTAACCAAACCAAAAAGGTTAATGATATTGGTATCGTTATTATGGCAATAATTAGTAAAATTTTATTGTCCATATTTTGGCGTTATCTATTTTTTACTTTTCCACGCTCTGTTCATAGGTTACTCTACTCTAAAACATTTGTCAAGTGTTTTCCGACAAAAGTTATCCACAAGCTCAAAAAACAACAAAAAATCGCTTAATTTGAACCCAACCAAGCGATTATCCCACATTACGCTCTTGTAAAGCAACTGCTGACAAAAATAAAAAGTGACCACTTTATTTTTCTTTAGTCCGGTTTTGCTTAAAAAGTGCGTCTGGCTAAATAGTTGACAGATAGAGCGTAATTTCATAGGCTCTATAAAAAATACATTTAAAAACCATAAGGAGGTAATTTATATGGCAAGAAAAAAAATCCGAGCATACACGATAAAAGTTTTTTGTGCCAATTGTGGAACTTTACTCTACAAATACAGAAAAGAAGGAATAGGACATTTGGTAAAATGCTACAAAGACAAAATTATTAAAGATAACACGGCAGGAGACTTAAAGTGTCCGAAATGCAAACAAACTTTTGCAAGAGAAGCCTTGTATCACAATCGGCCAGCCAACAAAATAATTCAAGGAAAAGTGTATATTAAAGGATAAAAAGGGCATTCTGATTTTAAAGAATGCCCTTCTTTACATAATGCCAGATACATTCTGGACTCCTTCCTTATAGAATTCTACAATCACTGGCATTGCAAATATACCGGCAGAAAAGTAGGGACGGAAAATAGGAAAGTAGAGAAAGTAGGGACGTTTTCGACTTTTAAATTAAGTGAGAAAAGTCGGAAACGTCCCTACTTTTCCTACTTTTTACAATACGCCTACCAAAAAATAAAGTAATATATAATAGTTCATAACTTAATAATTTTTTTATTTTTTTCAGATAAAGAAATAAAAAAGAGCAGGAATCTTATTTTGATAACTGCTCTTTAGGTTAGGTTTTTGCCTTTTGGGAGGGTTTTTTAGCCCCGAAAATTAATGCCCCAGGAATCATTTCTTCCTTTGAACTATTCTGCTCACGCCATGGGCTGTTCTTGTCCAAATAAGTTTTGGGTTCTAACAGGTCTTCAATAATAAAACTAGATTTTCTCAAAGCAATAAAATAATCATCTACTTTTCTTATAAACAGATACATAGAATATTTTAGTCCTTCTGCCGGATATTCCCAATCCCACCTATACCTCCCTTTCTGGAAATAACTTCTTTTTATTACAAATTGATCATTTTCTTTTTCAACGATATGATTTAAAGGATGTGAAACGCTAAAAACAAATTTTCCTTTCGGTTTAAGTACTCGGAAGATCTCGTTAAAACATCTCTGTATGTTTTTAACGTAATGAATAGTGTGGCTGGAGTTAACCAAATCGAAACTACAATCCTTAAACATAGATAGGTTTTCCATATTGCCTTGTTGAAATAAAACCTTGTTTGTTCTTTTTTTCTTTGCTAAAATTCTCGCAAAATCTATTTGTCTTTTCGAAAAATCAACTCCCGTGACTATAGCTCCTTGTTCGGCAAAAAAAATAGAAGTTTGCCCTCCACCGCAACCAAGATCAAGAAGTTTCTTGTCCTTTATCTTCCCGAAAAGCTTTAGATGGATTGTCTTTTCGTAAAACATTAAAGAGTCGCTATATTTTTTCTGATAATATAGCGACATTTCATCCCAAGATTTTTGTAAGTTAGTTTCTTTTTTCATTTTTGATCTCCTTCCTATTTTAGCTATCTTTAGTTTAACAGATTAGAAAAATATAACCAAATTTTAATCCAATACTGAACATTTATTATCGCATTGCATTAAGTAGTGTTGCGGGAAATATTCCAATAAGAAATTTCCCGCAACGATAAAGGTATTAATCAACACTTTATCCAATTGTGCAGAAGTCCTCGCCAGTCATCTGGCTTCATGTTTTCTGCTTCCTTCGCCACTTTGGCGAGTACCGTCAGGATAAATTCCCGCTTCTTCATCTTAATCACCTCCTTTCAGTGTAGCGTTAAACACTTTTTTAATTTCACAGAACAAAGATTGTCTTTCCTCGCAAAAAGCGTAAATGCCATTTGATGAAATCTTCCCATCTCTTATTCTTGTTGCTGGACAACCATTACCACATAACTTAAAAAATTCACATCGTTGACATTTCAAAGGAATAGTTTCATAAACTTTCTTAAACTCCTGGAATGCAGAAGCATAAAAAACATCACTAAGTTCCATTTGAGTGATATTCCCGTAATAATACCTCTCCTTTAGGTATTCGCATGGATAAATCTCTCCAGTAGGATTAATTGAAACCCAATGTAAACAGGTTCTGTCAACCGAGCAAAGGTTCAACGTTTTTTCTGATAGCCAAACAATCACTTCGTCTAGATCACGCACTTGAATTGCTGGATCTCCGATCTCAAACCATTGATAAAAGACTGTTTTTAAATACTCGAACCACTCGTCGTTTGTGATGCTAAATTCATCTTTTGCCGAATCAAATACTGGACTATATTTTATTCTTTTAAATCCTTGCGAAACCAGAAAATTAAAGGTTTCTGCCGCGAAAGGTAGTGTTTCTTTGGAAACAGTACAGATAACAGAAGGGTCGACTCCAAATTCTCGAAGAATTTTGATTCCTTGCATAACCTCAGAGAATGAGTTTTCGCCATCTATTAGTATTCGATTAATTCCGTGTACATGTTCTGGGCCATCCAAACTAACACTTACTCCAAAATTATATTGCCTAAACAATTTAGCTAATCCTGGCGTAATTTTTGTGGCATTAGTTTGAATTAAATTTCTTACCTTTTGGTCAGAGTATTTATACTCTTCCATTAATTCCATAGCGTATTGGAAAAAATCGTATCCCGCAAGGGTCGGCTCTCCTCCATGCCAACTAAAGGTTGGGTAAAAAGAATCTTGTAAACACTGTTGAACAACACGCTCAAGTACTTTTTTTGACATTACTTTCTCTTTTGAATATGGATAGGGTTTTGCATAACAATATCTACACCTCAAATTACACATACTCCCTACGGGCTTGATTTGTACAGAAAACCAATGACTATCTTCGCTTTTTTCAAGATAATGTTTAATATCTTCTTTCATTTCTCTCACCTCCTTTCTTTTCTTTTTTAGGATTATTTAATTGTCAAATATCTATTTTCTTTTTAATATGTTTTAGAAATTTTGTCAAATAAAAGTTATCCCTAATCCCAAAAAACAACAAAAAATCGCTTAATTTGAATTCAACTAAGCGATTATCCCACATTACGCTCTTGTAAAGCAACTGCTGACAAAAATAAAAAGTGGCTACTTTTAATTTTATCGGCCACTTTATTTTTTCGACTGGGCACCTAACAGGGAATACTCTTTTTATTAAATTTTCCCGTTAAAGTTTTTGATTAACTTGAAAGCTATCTGGATAACTTTTTGTGTGTTTTTTGATAATTTACGTTGGCTAATTTCTTTTCTTTCAATCCAAGCAAGGTTTTGATGTTCGCTACTTAATTTTACTTCTTCAATTCCTTTTATCTTAACTAAAAAGTTTATTTGGGTAGAATCCTTAATCTCTTCTTCTTTTCCAATTTGATAATCAAAAACAGAAAAAGGCATTATAATCTCTATGTTTTCAAGGCCTGTTTCTTCTTTTATTTCTCGTACCAAGCAATTCCTTGATGATTCCAAAAATTCTCTTTTTCCGCCAGGAAGTTCCCACATATTAGGAAAAACTTTTTCACTTTTATTTCTTTGTAAAATTAAAACCTTATTATCTTTAAAGATAACCCCTGCCAAAACTACTCTTTGGATTATTTTTTTATTCATAGAAGGTCGGTAAAATTTTTAATTACTTTTTTTATTCCCTGAATATATAATTTTACAAGTCTCAAATTCCCTTTTTGCCCCCAAACAGGCAATTTAATAGCGTTATGGTAAAATTTTTCTGCTCTTGGAAAATCTCCCGGCCGATAAGAGAATGGATATTTTTTATAAATAGGGAATAACTTTTCAGGAGTCTGAAAAAGAGGTAAAAGATTTAATGGACAAGTAGAGCATGGCCTATCTATTTCTTCCAGTCCTTCGGATTGCAAGGCCTCAAAAAATTTCTCAACAGGAAGATTTTTGAGCTTTTCTTTTTTATACTGAAAGACAAAAGCATACCAAGAAGGTTTAATTTTAGAATCAAAAAATGATGAAGGTAGGGAGATCCCTGGAAGATTTTTAAGTTCGTTTATTATCTTCTTTGCAAATAATCTCTTTATTTCTAAATATTTTTCTAAATTTTTAAAAATTTCATATGCTATTGTAACGGATAAAGGATGTGCTCGATATTTTAATCCCATTCCCGTAACTGCATATTTATAAAAGGGATGATTTTTAGGAATTTCTTGTTTGCAGCGTTTATTATAGTGTCCTAAAAGTAAGGCTCGATAATAGAACTCTTTATTACTAGTTAGTAAAATACCTCCTTCTCCGCCAGTAACATTTTTTGCTCCCTGGATACTCCAAGCCGATAGATCGCCGAAAGAGCCAATGACTTTTCCCTTATATTTTGCTCCATGGGCATGAGAACAGTCCTCTAATAAAAATAATTTGTTTTTTTTACATATTTTTACAATTTCATCCATTTGGCAAGGAACTCCCCACATATGAGTGATAATTACTCCTTTTGTTTTCGGAGTAATTTTTCTCTTAATTTCTTCTGGGTCAATATTCCCGTTTTCATCAATGTCGCATAATATTGGCTTAGCTCCAGTAAACAAAAGAGGAGTGACTGTGGCGAAAAAAGTATAGGCAGGACAAATTACTTCGTCTCCTTGTTTGAATCCAGCCGCAATAAACATTGAATGAATAGCTAGCGTCCCAGAACTACACAAAAGAGCATATCTTTTTTTATGATATTCTGCAAAACTATCTTCAAATTCTTTAAAAATCCCACTACGGTCATAAATAGAAATACTTTGATGAAGTTGTTGGATCACTATTTTTTCTATCTGTTTAGTGATTGGGGGCCACATAAAATGTGCTTCTTTTTGAATAATAGTTTTTAACCCACCTAAAATAGCTAATTTAGATTTTTGTTTTTTCATAAATTAAGTAATTTTTTGGGATTAACATATCGATGTAATTTAGTTGATTCGTAAGCCGCCTCAATAAAAGCCAGATGACGAAAATGAAATTCGGGATTATTAATGTTTTCTTTCTCTCCACGAATTACTTTTATGAAATATTCTAATTGATCTTGAGCCGCAGAAGGCCAAGAGTGTTTCCTTTGGAGGGATTCTTGTAATTCTCCCGAAGGAGAAAGGCGTTCAATTCTTCCCCGCTCAAGATGAATAATCCCTCTAGTGCCAAATACGTTGATATACTCTTGCTTTGGGGGAATCACCCTTGAAACAAGAAGGGATCCCCAGATTTTTTTCCTTGAATACCTAAATATCACCTCTGTCGTGTCTTCAGCATCATATACAGCGCCTTCTTTTGCCCAACAGGACATCTCAGCAAATATCTCGTCTGGAAGACCAAAATACCACATCAAAAGATCAATAATATGGTACCCCATGTCAATTAAACATCCTCCGCCGGCTAATTCTTTCTTGCCACGCCATCCTTCGTGAGATTTATCAGTGAAGAATGTATATTTGGCTTCAACAAAAAATGGTTTTCCAATTTTATCAATAAGTTGAAAAAAAGTTGAATAGATTGGATTGAATCTCCGCTGTAGGGTGACCATAATTTGAACCTTGTTTTTTCGAGCCATTTCTTCTAATTCTTTAGCCTGTCTTAGGGAGATAGCAAAAGGTTTCTCTTTTAAAATATGGATTTTATTTTTAATCGCTTTTTTAATGATTTCATAATAGAGATGATGGGGAAGAGCGATTATAACAAAATCTAACTTTTGATTTTTTATTAATTTATCAAAACTAGTATATCCTTTAACTTTTTTATTTTCTTTTAAAAAAAGACTTAATTTATCTCTTTCTGGTTCCACTACTCCAAATAGCTCAACGTCTGGAGAGTCTTTGATAGCCGGAATATGGTCTTCCAGAGATTGATGGCCAAGACCTACAACCCCGACTTTTAATTTTTGATCGGATAATTTCATATTTTTATTTATTAATAATATATTCCCTTGATCGGCATTTATTGTGTCCTTAAAAAAATAATCGTTCGACGTAAAATACAACCGTAAAAACAATTATTAGTTATCTGGAAATTTTTCTGTTATTTAAATTCCGAGTTCTTTGGTTTGTCAAATTTTCTTATTTTCGCGTCATAGTTCCTCCTTTCGGAATAATTCATCTTACGGACTATAACATTCTCTAATTTATCTTTAGTATAATTGTCTTCTGTGATATTCGCCACCTTGGAAGCAAAAACTATAACATCAGCGACTTCCGCCAAAACCTCGTCCCATTTCTTCTCCAAAACAGCTTTGGCCGTTTCTCCCACTTCTTCCATTAGTTTTAATAAAGCTATCCTCATTTGCTCGTTTTTATTAAAAGTAATGCCTTTCTTCTTACAGAAATTCCTTTCCCATTTTTGAATTTCTCTAATAGTGATTTGTTTTTGAGTCATATTTTTATTTTTGATAAAATTATTAATAGTTAAATACTAATTTTCGATATATTATTTCTCACTATTTTTTCGTTTATTGATTACTTTTTAGAAGGTAATTCTATGCCAAGATCTTGGCAAATTTTCCTTGCTAAAAAATTATCAATTACATTATGCCGAGGAACAGTAGAACTCCGCCTCGTTTGAGAATTAAAAAAGACGCTATGTCTCGCGCCTTCCCTAATAAAAATACATCTATTTTTAATAATGTGTTTAATTAAGTTTTTCCGCTTCATTTTACAGAAATTGAAAGCGGTTCCCGAATAATCTTTCCTTTGGCAATTTCTCCCTTGCTAATAATTCTATTCGTCTCAAGGATTAGCAAAAGAGCCTCTTTAAGGTTTTGTTTTGTCTCTCTAAGAGTTCTTCCTTGAGTATTGACCCCTGGAATCTCTTCTACCCATCCCAAAAACCATTTTCCGCTTTTCTTATAATTTGCTGTAAATTGCCTTGCCATATAATTTTATTATACGCTTTCTAAAAACCTTGTCAAATTAAAGTCTTGTACAATACAAGAAGACCCCCGAATGAAACTTGATTCCAACGCAAAATGAGCCCGAATTAAGAGGAAAAATGGTGTCAGGTCTATTTTTCCTTACTGGTTTGATTATTGCCTCGCTAGAAAAAATAGATCTGACACCATTTTTAGCTAAGAAAAAACAGAGCTGACCCTATTTTTATATTTTTACTTTCTGTCTCTGGAGCAAATTTCCCAATATTGGTTTCAGGATTTTTAATTGACAAAGTGCTAGTATGTGGTATTATTCAATATTGGCCTAAGGACGGCTTGGACCAATATTGAAGATTAACAATTAAATAAGGAAGGAGTAAATTATGCTGATAATTTTCGTTGGTAGATCAGGAGCGGGGAAAAGCACATTCATCAAAGAGATAAACTGTCTCGAAAATCACTATGAAATAAGCAGTCAAGTAAAAAAGGAATTAAGAAACAATAGATTGCCAGTCAATCACGATACCATGCAGTCCATTCTGCATCAACGCTACATAGTCAATCCGTATTGGCAAATTCCCAATATTTTGGAGGCGCTAAAAAGTAAAAAGTTCCTTATTGTTGATGGCCCAAGGTCTTTGCAAGAAGTGAAGCGCCTTAAGGAGCTCTACTCAGATGTTCTTATTGTCAAAATTGAAGCTAAGGTTTCGATGAGAAGCGATAGGTTAAATCTGCGAGACGGAACTGATAATGACGCATTTATCCGTATTGAACAGGATGAAACACACATCACGGAATTAGAAGAAATACTCGCGATGGCCGACATTACAATTGAGAATAATGGTTCTCTCAAAAGACTGCAAGGAATAGCAAAAAGGTTTCGTTTATTATTGGTTAATATCTATTAAAGGGCGAAAGGAAGTATAATTTTTCGCCCTTTTCTTTAAAATAATAAAATTTATATAATTAAAGCTAATTAAAATAATATGGAAAAACCAAAATTACCACTCGTAAAAATGGGGTCTCTCTTATGGAGTGATTTAAGTAATTTGCCTAGGAAAACAAATCCCATTTTCGGTAAAGAATTTCATTATCAATCACCAAGCAGGGTAAATTCTTGCATCTTGGATTTTACTGAAATGAGGTCGAATTTAGGCGGAAAGCATTGTAATTCAGGAAGCATAGGATTTGGAATAGGGTTGTACTCAAAAATAAAATTAAAATTAATAAAAGAATCCAAAATTGTTTTCAAAAATGAAGAAAACAGTGCTCTACTAAATCATTTCGCAATTATTATAAAAAAAATAACTGATTATGAGGGTGGTTTTGAAATAGAGGCCGAACCAAATTCATATCCTCATATGGGTCTTGGCAGTACTGCTAGTCTCACCTGTGCTCTAGTAAATATAATCAATATTGCTTTGGGTAACCCGTTTAATGAAAGAGAAATAGTTAAAATTGAAGCATTTAATTATGTTGAAGAGGGAAAAGATGGTAATCTTTATCCCGGACAATCAACCGGAATGTCTGGTTGGATTTCTTTAAAGGGTGGTTTTATAATAACGACTGCTGAAGCAGAGTTGGTATTGAGAGAAGAAATTCCTAATAATTACAAAGTAATAGTTGGAATTCCTCCTCTTGAGGCAAAGGGTGTGGTAGAATCCGACATTGAACTGCCTATCTTGGAAAGATGGAGCTTTCATGATAGGATTAATTCAGCAAAAATTTGTCACTGGACATTGATGAAAATGATCCCAGATCTTAAGGCAAAAAACTTTAAACAAGTTGGAATTCTTTCCTGGGAAATGTTAATTGCTGGGACAAAGGGCGTACCAGCTATCCTTGCCTTTGGTTCGGTCAAACCATTAGAGTGCTTATTAGAACTTAAACAAGCCGGAGCAGAAATGGCTTTTATGAGTTCTGTGGGTCCGGGTTTAATCGCATTAACTTCCAAAAATAAAACAGATATTATAAAAAATATTTATAATAAATATAATTACCAAATTTTAGTCTTAGAGGCAGACAACAAAGGAGGACAAATAATATGACAATAGAAGAACTCCAAAAAACAATAAAAGAAGTTGATAGCTTCATTGTTAAAAAAATGGGAAATTTTTCTAATCCTAACCTGGTTCGTTGTTTAAAGGCGCAAGAAGAATTAGGTGAAGTGTCCGATGTTTTAGTAAGAATGGAGCTCGGGTCTAGAAAGGGCAAAATGGATATTGAATCGGCAAAAGAAGAACTGGGGAAAGAAATCACCGATGTAATTGTCCCGTTGATAGCCATTGCCGATTCTTATGATATAGGATTAGGACCTATTTTTGAAAAAAAACTTAAACAAGATATCGAAAGATATCAAAAGGTTAAATAAAATTAATAAAAATTATCGATCAAAAATATGAGAATTGTTTTATATAGTATAGCCGCAGTCCTTAGTCTTGGAATTGGTATTATATGTGTCGTAAATAATGCTTTTCCAAACTTTTTTATGCCGTTTGCTATCTTCTGTATTGCGGTTTTAATGACAACGAATGTACACGGAATATTAAAGGGTGCGTTGGCACAAAGTTTCATCGCAATGGGTGGAATATTAACAGGTTTGTTTATTGGGAGTTCGCCGATATTTGTTCCTGGAATACAATATTTTTTGTTGGGGGTTTCTGTCCCATTAGCTATAATCGCAGCGTTGGATTTTAAAACTTATTTCAGTATTTCTAAGGGAAAGTAGGAAAAATAGGGTCAGCTCTATTTTCTCCAACTGTTTTTTCTAAGAAAAAACAGAGCTGACCCTATTTTTCCCCTTACTCTAATATAAGTAATTAGATATTAAATATATGAAAAATACGGCAACTTTGCCTTTAGAATTAAGAAAATTGGGGTTGACCGAGAAAGAAGCGCGGGTTTATTTGGCTGCCCTTGAATTGGGCTATACTTCGGTTCAGAATATCGCTAAAAAAGCCCAGATTAGCCGACCAACCGCTTATGGGACTATCAAGGGTCTGGAAAAAAAAGAATTGATTAGCCAAACAAAAGAAAAAGGCAAAAAGTACTTCACCGCCCAGTCGCCGGATTATCTTTTGGGAATTTTAAAAAGGCGGAAGAAAGAATTGGAAGAGAGAGAAAGAGAGTTTATTCGCATTATCGCCGTTTTGAGAACTAAATATTATTTAAACGATGAAAAAGGAATAAAAGTTTACCAAAACAAAACTGGCTTAGAAGTTTTACTTGATGATTTTTCAACTACTCTTTCCAGAAAAATTTATATCTTAACAACCGACGAGAAAATTTGGCCAAGCATACAAAGAGAAAAAACATACCAAAAAATCAAAAAAAGATTAGGGAAAATCCAGGTCAAGGAACTTTCTCTGACAAAAAATAAATCTTCATTCGCTTATTTGCAAAGAAAACTCTTTGACCAGAGCTCTTTTCGCTTTAAAGGAACTATTGTTATTTGTGATAAAATCATTATTCTGCCTTCCTCAAAAAACTATCTGCTTATTGAAAACAAGGCGGTAATTAACCTGATTAAATCCTTTTTTCTTCTAATTTGGAAATCACAATAAAAAAATACGGCTTAAATTAATTTAGCTCTTTTCAAATAGTTCTTTAATATTTGATAATAGAAAGGGGGTGGTTAAGATGATTGTTAAAAAAGATATCGGCCAGGATAATTTTTGGAGGCAGATAGAAGAACTGGAAATGGATATCCAAGAATGGATTCAGCTCCTTGAAAGCTTGGATAAAGAGAAAACTATTAAGAAAGGCGAAACCATATTTGGCGAATTAACCTTAGAACAAATAATTGGTTTGGTTAGAGAGTTGGTCTTGGGACTTAATAAGTATCTGAACCTTATCAATATAGACGGAAAAGAAAGAAGGGAAAAGGAAAAATTACTTGAAAAGACAGAGGAGGTAATTGAGATATGGAAAAGAAAAATTACAGAAAGTTCTTTCTAAAAAAAGCGTTGGGAATCAAACTTGTCATTCTCAACGCCTTTTATTTTTAATAAAACCCTGTTTCGCGCTCTTTATCTCGACATTAACAATGTTTAAGATATACTATAACAATATATTCCATAAAATTGCTTAGTTGCTTAACCGGGTTAAGCAACTAAGTTAAGCAACTAATTAACTTATTATTCAAAATTAATTAGTTGTTAGAATTTGGGAATTGGGATTTTTTTATTGTATTCTTAATTCGTAATTCATAATTCATAAATAAAGGTATGCCTTCAAAAATATTTTCTGCCGCCATCGCTGGACTAAACGCCCGAATCATTGAGATAGAAACAGACGTTACCCGCGGATTAAGACATTTTGAAATCGTCGGATTGCCGGATAAAGCGGTGGAAGAATCAAAAGAAAGAGTGGGAGCGGCCATAAAAAGCTCGGGATTCCGGTCGCCTCATCAGCAATCCCAAAGAGTCCTGGTAAGTTTAGCCCCGGCCGACCTGAAAAAAGAGGGCTCTCTATACGACCTACCGATTGCATTAGGATATCTTTCCGCCTCAAGCCAAATCAGGTTTAACCCGGAAGGCAAAATCTTTAGCGGCGAACTTGCTTTAGACGGCAAGTTAAGGCCGGTTAAAGGAGCTCTTTCTCTTGCTCTGGCCACTCAGGAAAAAGGATGGAAAGAAATAATTTTGCCAAAAGAAAACGGTCCAGAAGCGGCTTTGATTTCGTCTCTGGGAAAAAACGAAAAAAATTCCGAAAAAATTAGAATAATCGGTTTAGGAACGCTAAGAGAGGTTATCTCTCATTTAGAAGGAAGAATCAAGGCAAAACCGTTTGAAACCGATATTAAAAACTTTTTGGAAAAACCAAATTATCCAGTAGACCTCGGTTGGATTAAAGGACAGGAGAGTTCAAAAAGGGCGCTGGAAATCAGCGCTGCCGGCGGCCATAATTTAATTATGGAAGGTCCCCCGGGAGCCGGGAAAAGCTTATTGGCCAAATCGCTCCCTTCTATTTTGCCCGACCTATCTTTTGAAGAGATATTAGAAGTCACCAAAATCTACAGTATTGCCGGTCTCCTGCCAGAAGAAAAACCTTTAATAAGCTATCGGCCGTTTCGTTCCCCTCACCATACAAGCTCTGAGCCGGCCTTAATCGGGGGAGGCAACCCGCCCAAGCCGGGAGAGATAACTTTGGCGCACAGGGGAATTCTTTTTTTAGACGAATTCCCGGAATTTCATCGCGATGTCCTGGAATCTTTGCGCCAGCCGATGGAGGAAGGAAAAATCACTATTTTGAGAGCCAGGAACCATCTAACTTTTCCCGCCCGATTTACTTTAATCGCAGCGGCAAATCCCTGCCCCTGCGGCTATTACGGCGACCCGCAAAGAGATTGCACCTGCACTCAATCGCAGATTGCCGGTTATCGCAGAAAGCTATCCGGACCCCTTACAGACCGAATTGATATTTCAATCAAAGTACCTCAGTTAAAATTTGAAAAATTAACCTCTATTGACGAAGAAAATTCCAGCGCCAAAATAAAAGAAAGAACAGAAAAAGCCCGCCAAATCCAAAAAGAGAGGTTTTTTAACGACCCCCTCAATAAATTCGGGGCAAGACAAGAAGAAAACAAAATTTTTACCAACTCGGAAATGCAAATTCCTCAAATCAAAAAATACTGCAAAATTGACCAAAAAAGCGAGAGTATCCTGAAGCGCTTTGTTGATTCAGGCAAACTTTCAGCCCGCGGCTTTCACCGAGTTTTAAAGGTAGCCAGGACAATCGCTGATTTGGAGAATTCAGAAAAAATCAACTATAACCATATAGCAGAGGGTTTAATGTATAGAATTAGAGAAAACTAATTTCAGTAATTTAAAAAGCAACCCTAATAAGGCGCTTTCATACTTACCACTTATTACCTTCTACCTTCTACTTTCCACTTATTTCTTCCAGCGAATATAATTTCCTACAGAATAGTTAGCTAAAAAATTTCTTGCTCCGATAACCGCAAAATGGAGATGACACCCTGTAGCCCCTAAAGTATATCCGGTATTGCCGATATATCCAATAACCTCGCCCGTACTCACATTCTGGCCAGGACCAACCAAAATTGTTGACAAATGTCCGTAATAAGTAGCCACTCCGTTTGAATGTAAAATTGTCACTCTTTTTCCTCCAATCTTTATCCAGCCAGCCATTTGGACAATGCCGCCGGAAGCCGCTACCACTGGCTTTCCGCAATTATTGGCAACATCAATGGCGTTATAATAATGAAGCCCTTGGCTTATCCTTCCTTCGCAAGGGAAAATGAAATAAGAATTAGCCACCGGGGTTTGGGCAATTTGGGAAACTTTTTTAGGCATCTGCCCTCCGGGGATAATTAAAGGGTCTCCAATAAAAACATTTCCTTCTTCTGAAATCCCGTTAAAAGCGATAATATCCTTTATTTCCGCTTTATGCTGCTCGGCGATAGCGCCCAGAGTATCATTTTTCTTGACCGTGTAAAGAACCCCGGAAACCGGCAAGATAGTAATTTCCTGGCCTATTTTAATTATTGACTTCTTTATATCATTGGCCCATAAAATCGTCTCTAGAGAGATATTAAATTTAGCGGCGAGAGAAGAAAGAGTATCGTCCGCCTTAACTTTATACTTAATAATCTCCTGCCTTGTTTCTATGCCTATGCCTATGCCTATACTTCCTAAAACCTTAGAAGTAATCATTACGGGCGAAGAGACACCAACCAAACTATCATTCTGGAGAAAGCTCATCTCCGAAAAATCGCTCAAAAAATTTCTGGCAGAACTTATAAATGTATTTTTATTAGAAGGAATCTTTTCTTCGGAGGCGTTTGAAGAATAAAAATCCCGGGAAGAAAGAGACGTTATTTTCTTTCCGGAAACAACAACTAATCCTAATAATAAGGCACTAATTAAAACTACTCCTAAAAAAATAGAGTGTTTTCTAAAAAATATATTCGCCTTTTTATTAATTTTTTTAAGATGAGAATCAGATTCGTCCGCGCTCATAATATTGTTTAGCCTCGTAGGTTTTATATTATCATTCTAAGAATAAAGGTCAAGGAACTTTTCCACAGCCGTTAAGATTTTCGGAGGCGCGACCTCTGAAAATAGACCTCCGTAAATATATGCTTTATTCTTTAAAAAGAAAATTAAAAGAATATCATATTCTGCCGTCAAAAGGGCTGGGACAAACTTTTCTAATTGACAAAAAAGTTGTCAAAAAAGTCATCAAGGCAGCCGCTCTCCAAAAAAAAGACACTGTCTTAGAAATCGGTCCGGGTCTTGGCTCCCTAACAAAAGAAATAGCCGAGAAAGTAAGGAAAGTAATTGCAATAGAAAAAGACCGAAAGATGTGCGAAATTCTTAAGAAAATATTAAAAGGGCTTCCTAATATTGAAATTATCAACGAAGACATATTGCGTTATAAGTTACAAGCTACAAGTTACAAGATCATCGCTAATCTGCCTTTTTATATCGCTACTCCGGTAATAAGAAAATTTTTAGAAAGCAAAAAACCGCCGAAAGAAATGATTTTAATAATCCAAAAGGAGGTCGCCCAAAAAATATGCGCCCGGCCTCCAAAAACAAACTTTCTGGCTATCGCTGTTCAATCTTACAGTAAACCAAAAATTCTTGGTTACATCTCAAAAAAATCTTTTTGGCCTCAACCAAAGATTGATTCGGCTATAATAAAAATAGTCCCCCGCCTACATCCCGCTTTTAGCGGGAAGCATGGCGGGCAAGCCCGTCAGCTTCGTATCCCTGTTTCGCCTCGCTCCCGCCTGCAACGCTATAGCCAATGCGGGCAGGTTCGCGATAAATTTTTCAGGATTGTCAGAGCCGGTTTTTCCTATCCCAGAAAACAACTTGCCAGTAATTTGTCAAATGAATTAAAATTAAACAAAAAAAAGATTAACTCCCTGTTGATAAAAAATAACATCCAGCCATCCCAAAGAGCCGAAACATTAACTATTCAGGACTGGATTAAGTTGGCCAAAGTGTTAAAATAATTTAATGTTGTGGAAAAGTAAAAAAAAATTCTTGGGCTTTCTCTTTGTTTTCTCCTTTCTTCTCTTTCTTGCTTCTTTCATTAAAGCATCCCAGTTAGAAATCAATTATCCGGAAATTTTCGGACAGACGCTGGGAAGCGATACTACTCTGCCCGAATACCTGAAATATGTTTTTAATTTTGCTATTATGATTTCCGGCGTCATCGCCCTTGCCGTTTTAATATGGGGAGGCGTTCTTTATTTAATCTCAACTGGCAACCCTGCTAAAATGAAAGAAGCAAGGGAAGAAATTTTCGGGGGAACGATAGGATTAGTTATTTTGCTTTCTTCTTACATAATATTACATATTATTAATCCCGGATTATTGACTTTCAATCTCCCTCCTTTAAACGCAATCATTCCGGGAGAGGCAGAGACATCAACGCCCCTGACAATAGAAAGTCCTTCCTTGATTATGGAAGAACTTCCTTTGGGGCAAGCGGCGAAAGAGGGACTTTGGGGAGAAACAAAAATCAACAATTTTAAACAAGTGATTACGGATTTCCAAAATTTTCTTGAAAAAGAGGAACAAGTAGACGATTCTGAATTGACAGACAACACTTTCAACCGAATTTCTGGCCTAAATAAATACTTAGGAACCTTAACCGATGAATGCCACTGCGGAAATCTTACCCCTTTATGCACTAAGCCGGCGACCGGCTTGCCCGTTGCCTGCGTAGGCGATGTTTGCCAGAAAGACCAAGGCAATAGCGTAGAAGAAGATTCCCCGAGAGCAAAAATAAATAAGATTTTGGAAATAAACGGAGAAAAAATAAAAACTTTTTTAGATTACCAAAAAAAAATCAAAGAACAAAAAGATATTTTAAGAGAAGGCCTTAGAAAGTTTCAAATAGTGGAAGGGAGAGTTATTGCCTGTCAAAACGAAAACAAAGATATGAAAACTCTTAATGACTATCTATCCACGCAAAAAGATTTTGAACAAACGGGAAATCAGATAACTAAAATTTCCAGTTACTGGCCCTCCCGAGGAGACCCTCTTACTTTCTATTGCTCAAGCGGAGGAACTGTTTACGACTATCCCTATTTTCCGGAAAAAATAGATGTTCGCTCTGAAGAATTAACTCCCCAAGAAATTCCCGAACAACTAAGCGGAATTGAAAAAATCAATTGCCCCGTTGAATTGCCAATAGGGGAAATATTAGATAATCTCCGAGAATTAGCAATTATTAATATTGTCAATTTAAATAGGGTTTTTCTTCTAATAGAGGAAGAAACAAAAGAAATACAGGAAATGACCGAACTGGTCTCACAATGCAATAAAAAGAACTGTAATATTTCTTGCAATTGTGTCCCCAACCTATGTTTTATGTGCTGCGTGCCAATTCCTTGCACTATTTGCGTCCCCAGCTGCCTGACAAGATGCACTCAGGTAATTGGCAGTTGCAATGGAGACGCCTGCCCGACAGATGACATTGAGAAAAAATCAAAAGAAATAAAAAAAACCGAGGATAAAATTTTTGACGCAATCAAAGAAATAAAACAAACTTTGTCCATGGTTTCTTTCTACTTGAACGATAAAGAAAACCCCTACAATTTAAATAATCTCAGCGTATCGGCCGGATTATGCCATAGTTCTGATATTGATAACCCTGATTGGGCTTTGCTGTCCTGTGAAGACGTTAAGGGAAATTACGGGTCTGATAATCAAATTATCAATTCCTGCCATCCCAGAAACTTTTACTGCTGTTCTCTTGCCGAAGAAACAGGAGAGATTCTTCCTCCGACCGAAAAACCGCCTTCTTATATTGTCCCGGCCGAAGAATTCCAACCTTTGCCATCGGAAGACAACTGCCCAAAAGGATGGCTTTGTAGTTATGACGTAAAATACTATAATCAATATGAAGACGCCTCTGAACCTTTAAAGCAACTCCTTTCTTGTATGCGGGCAAATTTAGACAAAACCCAGCAACAAGAAGGATTAGAAGATGATGAAATTATAGGAAAAATCGCTTCTATTTCTGACAAAAAACTCTATCAAGGGACCTGCGACTGGGAAGCAGGACACGAAGAACAGGAAGGGTGTTCATATCCCTACGAGATAAACTATCGCCAAGAACAAGTTTCCGCCCATTACGGAGGAACTTATTGCCGTTACGACCATAAATCTTACGCCCTGGAATTTGACGTTTCTTCGGATTTCCAAAAAAATTATTTAAAAAAGATAATAGAAGCAGCCAAAGAATGTTCGCCCGGGGCTTATGTTTTAGACACGCTCCCTTATGCCCATATAGATATCGGAGGAGTTTATAGTTGCGGCTCTAATGAATTTTAACCTTACGAATTTACGAATTAGCACGAACATACGAATTGCAAATATGAACAAATTTTTAAAAAAAGGGAAAAAAATCGTTGTTATTGTTTTACTTTTAATTTTTTTGTCTAGTTCGGCTCTTCCTTTTAGCATTGGATTTAAAAACACTGTCTCCGCGCAAGGAGTAGGATATACCCCCCGTTATCCAGAAAGATTAAAATACGCTGTTTCCGAGATAAATCAAGCCAGTAAAGATTTGGCTTATTATAGTGAAAAATTGAAAGATTTGACGGAGGAATGCGACTGCTCAAACGCCAAGTCCAAAATTGAAAGAGAGGGGACAGGAGATACTAAGCCCGGCTCTCCCGAAGCTTTTGGAGAAGCTTGTCCAAACAGAGAAGAAATTGAAAAAACTCAATTAGCAATTAAAAATAAAATTGACGAAATTTCTCGCTTAAGAGAACTTCTTGTCAAAGAAAAAGAAAGCGGTCTGGAAGCGGAATTGAAAACTTTAAGGACAGACGAAGCGCTAAAATTAAAAATCAATCTAAACGATTTGCTTGGTTTTATTGACGAATCATCTACTGAAAATATTATTACCTCAGCCCTAAATAATGTTGGATTCTTAAACAATGACCTATACTCTGTTGAAAAGCGAGGCGGCGCAAATTGGGGAGAAGGAACAATTATTGAACTTATAGCCTGCCTTTTGCCAGGCCAACAAGAACCGATTAAAATCATATTTAATGTAGGAATAACTTTAGAAAAATTAGATTTAGGAGAAATAAAAATTAAACTTGGGATTAATCTGCCGGACAAAATAAAATTGGCAGACCTTGCTAATTTAAAAAACATTAAAATTCGCCTGCCTAATATTGATATTCCTATAGGAGAAACACCTTTAAATGAACCAGTTGTCATTAACCCTTCTTCTCCCGAAATGCCCAAACTTCCCAGTTTAAAATTCTCCTGCCCTCAATTAAATCCGGCCTCTTCTGGGGAAGGGTCAACAGGAGAAGTATCCCCTAGTCATTATGTTGAAATTGAATGGTATTCTCAGACATTTTCCTGGTTATCCGAACAGTGTCAAGCAATCCCTCAAGCAAAAAACCAATTTGGGATAGCTAGCGTTCAATGCCTCTACGTAGAAAGCGTTCATTTATATATTGTGAGTACTTGCAATGCCGTTTGGCAAGAATATTTCGAATGCCTTAGATCAGAACACCCTATTGACTGTGAAG
Source organism: uncultured Candidatus Saccharibacteria bacterium (assembly GCA_964387825.1). Lineage (GTDB taxonomy): Bacteria > Patescibacteriota > Minisyncoccia > Minisyncoccales > GWA2-38-27 > CAYLWZ01. The sequence continues at coordinate 32,349 of CAYLWZ010000003.1, read as the reverse complement.
AACCAACCGCTGTATGCGCTTTCTTAGGAATGTCGGGCACCCTTAAAAATCATAGAGCGTATCAGACAGAATGTATAAATTTGTTTCAAGAAGAAGGAGAAACAGCCCCCAGAGATTGTTATATTGACACAGTATGCTCAGGACCTCCAGGCGAAGAAGTTTGCAACGCCACACCCGAAAGCATATCTCTGGTTTTAAATACTTTAGAAGATAAATGTTCTCAGATAAAAGAAGACGCTCAATCAGCGGGCGAGGAAAAAGAAGCGCCTGCTCCTTGTAAATTCCTTCCTCTTTTTACCGGAGAATTTAAAAATCCGGGTTCCCAGACATATCAAGACCCCTCTACTACCATTCCTGCCCAGACCTTTTATGACAACACAGGAACAGGAGTTAGGATGGATTGCCCTCTTTCGTTGTTTCCCACTTTTCCGAAAATAGAACTTCCAGACATAAAAATTCCCGACATTGACCTTCCTGATTTCAGTTTTTCTCCTTTCTTCAAAGTTTGTCTTCCCGATTTCATTTTTGAGGACTTAATCACTCCCGACCTGGAACTTTGTAATTTAGACAATTGTAAAAATCTTATCCCTTCTATAAATGTAAAAATCCCTTATCCTTATCTTTCTATACCAACAATTGAAGTTCCTCAAATTTCCATACCCTCTGACATAGGCTTGAAAATAAAAATAAATAAGATTAATCTTCCTTCTCTGCCGATCAATATCCCCCCGTTCAATTTAAGCAATCTTCTTAACGCAGAGATAGAACTGCCGGAAATCAAGCTGCCTAAACCAAAAATCATCTTAGAGATGGAAGGCGTAAAGATAAACGCTTTCAATCTTCTTTTGGGGTACTTACTGTCTTTTATTCCTATTCCCAGCGGATGCATTAGCGCTAGTCTCTCTTTTGTCCCTTTAACTAAATGTTTTCCAAAATATCATTTTTACTGGCCTAAATTTCCCGAAATTCCCGATTTATGCAACAATGAATATATAAGCGTAAATAAGTTCTGTCAAGATATAAAAGATTCTTTAGATGCCTCGGGAATAAAAGAAAAAATAGACAAAATCAGAGACAAAATGAATGAAGCCATTGAACCGTTACAAAACAAACTTAACGAATTAGCCCAAATCTATAATGAAGTAATTTCGGAAGCTATAGCCAAATACATAAAAGAAAAAGCGGAAATAAAAACGGTGTTAGAAGAGCAAAGATTAAAAATCTCGGGGGGAGAAATCCCTATACCGACAGAAAAAATTAATGATCTGTTGTCTCAAATCCCCACAGAAATCAACATCCCCTGGCCAGAGGACTTAAAACAAATCAACTTTGGCAATCCTATTACTATGAAGCTTCCCTCTATTCCTTTGGATAAATTAAGTTATACAAAAAAAGTGGAAATCAATCTGCCAGGTTTTCAGATTCCTTCTCTTACTATAAGTTTAAGTTCTTTAGGAAACTACGCCAGTTTTGAAGGAAAAGCCCCTTCCGGCGGAAATCCTTATCCAATGGATAAAATTGGAGATAATTTAGAAAAAATTAATGATATTGTAAACAATAAAATCAGCAAGGCCTCTGAAAACATTAATGAAATTTTGCAATAATTTCTAAGAAAAATGAAAGGCGGGAAAAGAAAGAAAAAAGAGAACATATATTCTGTCAAGGGAATTTTAATAATTGCCGCCATCTTTTTATTACTTCTGACCCCTTATTGCCTTAAAGCCAGCGCTAACACCAGCACATTGGAAATAGCCTATCCCAATATTCCCGGAACGGTCACGCCCACCACCGTTTCCAGCGGACTGCCCGATTATATAAAATATATTTTTAATTTTTCTATTTTCATTATTGGCTTTATTGTATTCGGAGTTATGATTTATAACGGCATTCAATACCTTTCCTCGGCCGGTAATCCGGAAAAACTTTCCGAAGCAAAAAAAGGAATATCCTCCTCTCTTCTGGGAGCCCTGATACTTTTATCTTCTGTCCTTCTTTTCAATACTATTAATCCTAAATTAACTGTCTTTGAAGCGCCGGAACCAGCCGCTATTATGCCAGTTGTTACTCCGGGAATTTATCTCTGTGATTATAAAATATCTAATATAGACGTCATTATCGGGAACTATACATCCGGGAGCGCAAACGCGGTTAAACAAGCAGTCAAAGACCTAAGAAGAGTGATGGATAAAAAAGAGAACGGAATAGGAACTTGTTTTAAGGTAAACTCCTCGGGAAATCTGAAAAACTTTACTTTTGACCTTAATGATGATACTTTTTTCATAATTCCTCAAAAAAGTGGGACAGATTGGGAATATAATTTTGGGATAATTTTTCACGAAAAAAATAATTTCCAGGGCAAGTGCAAATTAGCCAATATTTATTCTGAAAATAATGAAACCATTGGTTACAGTTTTGACGAATTCGGAACCAGCCGTTCAATCACTTTTTTTCAAAAACCAAACCTTGAGCCAGAAGGATATGAGGGAGTAATTTTATACCAATGCCTTCATTACAACGAACCCACCCTTTGTCCTAAGGACGTAACATCTCCCGGATATTTTTCCTGTAAACCGCAGGGAACTGAACTATATACAAAGGAATCAAAAGACGATTTAAAAGCCGTGAATATGATTCCCACCGAAGAAGAAGATTACTCTCAAGGACCGAGGTCAATTAAAATTGACCCGGTAGGTTCCTATTTCGCCGTTCTTTTTTCCGACGACCAATTTAAGGGAGATAAATGCGAAATTATTCATAATAGCGACCCAAACCTTCTTGACCAGCCAATCGGCAGATGCGGTAGTTCGTGTTGGTTTGTTTTAAAGGAAACTGAACAAAAAGAAATCAAGAATTGTTGGTCCTGTATTAATTCAATGTTTGTCGTTAAAGGGAAAGTTTTGTAGCGCTGAATATTTTTATGAATTATTTTAAAAAATATCATCTTAATCACTTGTTTCTTGTTTCAACCGCTGTTTTTCTTTTCCTTTCTTTCCCGCTTATTTCTTCTGCTTACGTAGGAGAATCAGTAGTAAATGCTGTTTTAGGCATCCCCACCAGTTTTATCGGAATCGTTATCGGGATAATCGCCTTAATCAGCAATATCAGCGCATGGATTGCCGGCGCTTTACTTGATTGGGTAACCGGTCCTGGTTTTATCACCCTAAGCTACACCAATCCAAGCAATAATGAAATTATCAGAATTGGTTTAGACATTACCAAAAACTTTGTGAATTTAGGGTTAGTGGCCGCTTTAGTTTTCATCGCTCTCTCTATCGCTTTGCGATTAAAAGAATACGCTACCGAGAAAACCCTGGCGCGTTTAATTTTTATCGCCTTACTGGTAAATTTCGCTCCGATTGTCTGCGGACTGATAGTTGACGCCTCAAACATTGTGATGAATTATTTTTTGGTCGGAATCAAGGAAGGGGTTTCCGGCGTTTTAACAGGCCTTGATGTAAGCTCTATCTCTAACGATTTATTTAAACTTTTTATCGGGGACATAGCAACGAAAACATCAATACTGACAAAAGGAATAGTGATGATAGTGTTGAATTTTAATATTGCTTTTATCTTTCTTCTTCTGGCCGTTATTTTTTTATTGCGATACATTGCTATTTGGGTTTTAGTTATTCTGTCTCCTCTGGCTTTTGTGGCTTGGATTCTCCCGGCAACTAAAAAATTCTGGGACAAATGGTGGGAGCAGTTAATTCAATGGTCAATTATCGGCATACCTCTGGCTTTTTTTCTCTATTTGGCAATGGCTTCTTTTAACGAAATAAATAGCGTCTTTCAAGGACAAATGACCTTGCCGGGGCTGGAAACAAGCACGGCCAGCCTTCTTGACAAGGTTTTTCCTTACTTCGTGACTATCGCCCTTCTTGACCTCGGTTTTATCTTCGGGCTTGCCACTTCCGCTATGGGTGCTTCGTCTGTAATAAATTTCGCCAAGACAAAAGGGACAAAAGCGGTAAAATGGACAGGAGGAAATATAGCTCGACGCGGTATAAGACCGGCCCTGGAAAAAATAAAGACGAAAGAAAAGGTGGGGAAGATATCCCGAGTAGCGGAAAAAATCCCTGTCGCCAGATGGTTCTTACCTGAAGCGGTGAGAAAATACGGCCAGATGACACCGGCTATAAAACAAGCCCAAGAAAAAACAAAATCCTACTCCTCCGGAACTCTGGCTCACAGAATTTTAAAAGGAGCGGACACCCAAGTCGACGCTACCGGCAATTTAATGGAAGTTTTAGAAAGAGGAGATGCCGAGGATTTGTTTAAAGAAGCAAGACAATTAAAACCGTTCAAAGAATTGGCTTATAAAAATTATGGGGAGAAAATAGGAAAGAAGCCGGGCCAATTAACAAAAGACGAAAAAGACGAGGCGACAAAACAACTTACCGACCAGCAAATTTTGGAGGACGACAATTTCAAAAAAAGAATAATAAGGCCCTTAGAAATAGCCCAAGGAGGAGGAATGTTAACTAGTAATGTCTTGAGAAGAGACCCTCGTTTGGCCCAATTAGTAGCCGGTAAAAAATGGGCGGGTGGATATGGGTCAATGACAGGAAAACAAGCGGGAAAAGAAGCAGTTGCGGAAGCGACTAAAGAATCAAGGTCCCCCCATGTTGCCCATTGGGAAAAAGAAGTGGCGGAAGACAAAAATGTGATAGAGACATATATGGAAAAAGGCCGGGGAGATTGGAACGCTTTAAAACAGGTTAAAAAAGCCCAGGAAACCGCCCTTGGTTCAATTGACACAATCTTCTCAGAATATATAAATGATGAATTATCTAAAAGCGAGAACCTGGAAGATAAAGCCACAGCAATAGGCGCTAAAGACAACAAAGGACCACATCTTGACAAGGCCTGGGAAAAATTCCACGAATCTTTTAAAAAGAAACATAACGACCTTGATGGTTATTTTAAGGCCTTAGAATATCCCGGATTTACAGGAGAGGGCTGGAGAAAAGGAAAATACATGCCGCCTATGCCTACTACCGGCGAACAAATGAAAATCAAGCCTCCGACAAAAGAAAAGACAGCAAGGGAATATAAAGACACAGGAGAGTCAGGGGCAAGAAAAGGCGGCCCTCGTGATACAGGGGGAGGATAATATCTTTAAAATAAACAGAAAAGAAATAAGGGAGTTCCTTTAAGAACTCCCTTTTTATTTTAATTTATTACTTCTTTTTTATTTTCCCCCTCCTTTTTTGTTAAGTTAAACGCTTGAATAAAACGTTCAATTACGGACTCAAGCGCTCCTCCACGCCAATCGCGGAGTGTTCCTGTCTCAGCCCCCTTATAATACTCAACAAGACGAGAAGCAATATTCTCAGCTTTTTCGTGAGTATAGTTGTATGGCTTCGCCGTAAGAAGCCGTACAATTTCCCCGTGAACGCCACCTGATTGAAGTGCTTGTTGATGCGCCTTATGCACTGCCGCGTCAGCTAAATTCTTCTGTCGTTCTATATCTCTTTGCGCTTCAAAAACATCCTTCCGGGTCTTCACCACCTCCTCGCTCCATTGAAAATCCTCAATAGTAATCTTGGTAATTTTAATTCCCCAACTATCTAAAATTTCTTGCTCAGGATTTTCGGAGTTCGTTTTTCCTCCAAGTTCTTCTTTTATTAATTGCCACCAAGGATGAATAGACTCTTGGTCTATCACCTCTTCCACGCTCTGGTTGCTTAAAAAATCCCTCATCAAGTTCTCTGTTCTCGCCCTCACTGCTTTCCGCCAATCAGCAACATTATAAACGGCGGAATATATATCCTCAACCTTTAGCCAGGCCTTCGGATTTACTAACTGCGCGGTACCTCCTCCTCTAAAATCTATATTCGGCTTTTCGGGAAAAAGATCCACGTCTTGCTCCCAAATAGAAACAATTGCCCGGACTCTCATAATTAGAAAAATAATCCAACAAGGACCCGGTCCTTTTATCCCCCAAAAACGGCCCCAAAACTCAACCACAAGCCGTTCTTCTTCGCGAGCTTGTCTGAGCCCAAAAAGAAAAACAATCATTCCTATTCCAAATCCCGTTGCTTGCAACCACTGTTGTGACAACAGCGACAGCAATAATAATATTCCCAAAAGACAAAAAACCAATATGAAGATAATTACTTTCATCAATAATTTCGCTTTCTGCATTTTCTTTTCCTCCTTTTAAATCGTTATTATAGAGAGAAGCTAAAAAAAAATTAATTTCTCTCTATGCCTCTTTCTAAATTATCTTAATAATATTATCCGGTTGATTGACATAAGGCGCCTTAGATAATTCTAATTTTCTTTCTTTCTTGTCAATCGCTGTTTTAACAATCTCTACCGCGTCGGGATCAATGTTTATCTCTTTTTCGCACTTACATCTTTGGCAGGTTAAATGATAACCCGCAGGAGGGGAACCACCCAGTTTACTTCGCGTTATTTCTATTCTCCCTCCATAACATTCTTGATGAAACATTTCCAAATCTTTAAACGTAAATTCTTCATCCTTTCCTTTTTTCTCTACCTCTATTGTAAACATTTTATTTACCTCCTTTCTTTTAATATTAAATTGTTAAATTGCTTAAACCTCTGGAAAACTCCAGAGATTTTTTCTTTTTAATTATTTACATTATATTACATTAGAACAAATTTGTCAAGTAAAATTAAAAATATCTCGGCGAAATAAAGCAGACCCGTTAACCCGATATAATATAATATTCCTAAATTGTCTTGATAATAAAATTAAAAAAATTATCGAGGACAAGCCCCGATAATCCAATATCCAATATCTAATATCTAATATTTAATTTAGCTCCCTTTAATCGGCATTACTACGTAAAGATAACTGTCGTCGCCAACCGGCCTTAAAACACCGGGCCCTGAATCGCCGTTTAATTCAAAAATAATTTCTGAGCTCTTTATATTAGAAAGCCCGTCCAATAAAAATCTATGATTAAAAGAAACATCCACTATTTCTCCTTTAATTTCTCCCGTTATAAAGGACTGGTATTCTCCGATTTCCGGGCTTTGGCTAAATATTTCTATTTTTTTATTTTTAGGGTCGGATTTTATTTTTACCTCATTTATTTTCCCGCTAAATAAACTAGCGCTTTTTATTTGGTTTATAAACTCATCTCTTTTTAATACCAATTTAGTGGTATATTTTTTAGGAATAATTTCTTTATAATCCGGGTATTCGCCTTCTATTAATCTGGAAATAAGCTGAACCTGAGGATGGGGTGTTTCTTTTAATAAATATTCAAACATTATTTGGTTTGGAGAAAAATATATTTTCATATTATCTTCTTTGTTGTTGAATATATTTATGATTTCTTTTGCTGTTTTTTGAGGAATAATTAAAGAATAATCCTCATCTAAAGAAGATTGATTTTTTAAGAAAATTTTCTTTTCCCCTAATCTAAAACTATCGGTTGCCGTAAGTGTAATTAAATCTTTTTGAAATAAAATATAAATACCTGATATTTCTGGCCTAGTTGTTGATGGTATAATTATATCTTTAATTTGATCTAACGCACGAGAAAAATAAGAACCTTTAATAGAAATAAATTTATCTTTTGTAATTTTAGGAATAATAGGAAAATCTTCTGTTTTTAGGGTTTTTATTTTAGTTTTATAATTATCACACTCAATTAATAAATTACTTTCTTTAAATTCAAGATTTACTTTTTTATTAGGAAGAAGATTTATAAAATCAAAAAAAACATGCGACGGGACAACACTTTCTCCTTCTTTTTCAATTTTTGCTAAAATCCACCAATTTATTCCTATTTCTAAATCAGTAGCCGATAACTTGAGAAAATTTTTCTCAGTGCTGATTAAAATATTATTTAAAATAGGAAGAGTTAATGAATTAAAGGAAACTCTTTCTGTTATATTTAATCCTTCTTTTAATTTTCCTTGTAAAATAATTGATTTCATATTTTAATTTAGTAGTTTTAAATTTTAATATAATTAAAATTATTATTATTATTAATAAAGGGGATAAGTAATATTTTTTATATTGTGTTTAATTTAAAAAATTGTGTTTTATTGTATGACCTTTTAAAGGAATAAACTCTTAATATGTTGATGTTTTTATTTTTCCTAATATTATTATATGTTTTTCAACTAATAAGACACAGAATTAATAACAAGTGCTTAAATTAATTACCCGGTTAAGATTTTTTCTTTTATTAATTCTATTTCCCCTTCTAATCTTTTATTTTTTATTATTTCATTTAAAATTTTTTTATAAGAATGAATAGCAGTGGTATGGTCTCTGCCGTTAAACTTTCTCCCAATAAAAGGAAAAGAGTTTTTTAATTCTTCTCTTAAGAGATACATTGCCACTTGGCGCGGCCCAACAATCTCTTTTTTTCTTGATTTAGATAAAATATCTTTTTCTTTAATTTCATAAAAATCAGCAACTTCTTGAATGATTTTTTTAGGAGTAACTATTGGTTGTTTAACGGAAAATAAATTTTTAAAAATATTTTTTACAATTTCAATATCCGGTTTTTGATTGTTAAGTTTTTGGTAAACAATTAAATGATTTAAGGCGCCTTCTAATTCCCTAATGTTTTTTTGTATTATAGAAGCGACATATTCATAAGTCTCGGTTGAAAAATCTACTTTCTTTTCCTGAGCTTTTGTTTTTAAAATTGCTATTCTTGTTTCTAAATCAGGGATACTTATATCCGCTATCATTCCTCCTTCAAATCTTGATTTTAACCTTTCGGCCAATGATTGTATGGCCCGGGGAGGTCGGTCTGAAGAGAGAATAATTTGTTTGTTACTTTCGTATAAAACGTTAAAAACATTAAAAAATTCTTCCTGAGTTTTCTCTTTACCGGCTATAAACTGAATGTCGTCAATAATTAAAACATCCACGTCTTTATATTTTGCTTTAAATAATTCCATCTGATGATTTCTAATCGCAGAAACTACCTCAGAGGTAAATCTTTCAGAGGGAATATATTGTATTTTCTTTTTTTTAAAATTTTTAATTACCTCGTTGCCGATTGCTTGTAAAATATGGGTTTTTCCTAATCCTGTTCCTCCATAAATAAACAAAGGGTTATAAACAAAACCGGGATTTTTTGCAACGGCAATGGCAGCGGCGTGGGGTAGCTCGTTAAACGAACCGACGACAAATGAATCAAAAATATAGCGGGGATTAAGATTGCTGTTTTTATCTATTTTAAATTGCTGGAATTCAAGCTGGTCTGTTTCCGGCGATACCACAGGATTCTTTTTGAAGATTTTTAGCTTTGGTTTTCCTATAGTATATTCAATTTCTTTAATCTTATCATTGAACTTATGGATAATTTTAAAAATATCCGTGTTGTATTTATTTTCTAGCCATTCTTTTACAAAAGAATTGGGGACAGAAATAACCACTTTCTCTTTTTTTTGGGAAATAATTTCTGTATTTTTAAACCAAGTCGCAAAATTTACTTGGGATATATTCAACTGGATTTGGGCAAGAACCGATTGCCAGAGTTCTTCGTTAATCACGATTTTATTTTTTAATTTTTTATTATATTTTTTATTATGGGACTATAATCAACTTTTTTCCTTATCTGTAATTGTAGCACATGTCAAATTATAAAGAAAATGAAGGGAAAATCTATGTTTTGTTAATAATAAGTGGATATTCTGTGGATTCTTCGCTTTCTTTTTTTAATAAATTAATATTATGAGAGAATTGACTTAAATTTGATTTAATATTAGAATAATTATTAAGAAAGAATTTTGAATTTCTAAATATTTATTTTTTATTTTTTCTCTCGCTTGCGAGAAACTTATTCATATTTAATTTTTTATTTTGAAATATATGTCAATTACCTATAAACCAAAAAAAAAGAAGAGAAAAAGAACCCATGGTTTTAGAGGTCGCCAAAAAACTAAGACAGGCAGGCAGATATTAATAAAAAGGAGAAGAAAAAAAAGGAAAAAAATTGCAATTTAAATTCCGCCTTTTACGCGCTGATAAAAGGGCTAAAATGTATAATTTTAAATTATGCTTCCTAAGAGCAACAGATTGAACAAAGAAAAAGATTTTAAGAATCTTTTTAACAGAGGGAAAAAATACAGCCTGTCCTCATTTAAGGTATATATAAAAATTGGCAGTAATAATTTAAAGCAGAGCCGTTTTGGATTTATAGTAAGCAAGAAAATTTCTAAAAAGTCGGTTGTTAGAAATAAAATAAAAAGGAGATTAAGGGAAGCGATTAAAGACAGTTTGCCCGAAATTAAAAAAGGGGTTGACGTGGCAATAATAATTTTACCCGGATTTGAAGAAAATAATTTCCAATCAATAAAAGAAACCTTGTATGCCCTTTTCAAAAAAGCAAAACTGATTAACCTACCTTGAATTACGAAATGCAGTTTTTGCCTAAAATTTTTATTTTTGCCCATCTGCCCGCCAAATTTTCCTCAACGATATTTTTCCAATATCGCTTCAAAAAATTTGACGACCATCTGAACAAAACTAAATAATTTTATCCTAAAAAACATTTCGTAATTCAAGGTAAATTTAGGAAACTCAAATTAAAAAAAGTTATGTATAAAAAACTGATTTTGAAAAGCATTAAGTTCTACCAATTCTTTATATCCCCTAGTTTAGGCGACCATTGCCGTTTTTATCCAAGCTGTTCCCAATATTCTTATTTATCAATTAAAAAGTACGGGGTTGTTAAGGGGTCGTGGAGAGGATTTAAAAGAGTATTAAGGTGTAATCCTTGGAGCGACGGGGGAATAGATTTACCATGAGTTTTTTTATCACTATTTTTAATGTAGTTTTATACCAGCCGTTATTGAACGGCTTGATTTTAATTTATGAATATATTCCCGGCCATGATTTTGGCATAGCGATAATTATTTTAACAATTCTAATTAAGTTTATTTTATATCCTTTGGGAACACAGGGGGTTAAATCACAAAAAGCCCTTTCTGAAATTCAGCCGAAAATAAAAGAGATTCAGGCAAAATATAAAGACAATAAAGAGGAACAGACAAAAGCAACGATGGCCTTGTACAAAAAGGAAAAAATAAACCCTTTTTCCGGCTGTTTGCCGTTGCTTATCCAGCTGCCGATCCTAATTGCTATGTATCGGGTTTTTTGGAAAGGATTCCAGCCGGAACAAATGATGCTTCTTTATAGTTTTGTTCCTGACCCTGGTTTAATTAACGCCTTTTTTTTAGGTATTATAAATCTCGCCAAGCCAAATTTAGTTTTAGCTGTTTTGGCGGGAATTTTTCAGTTTTTTCAAGTCAAAATGGTTTCTCCTAAAACTAAAACTAAAGAGAAGCAAAGTTCTGGTTTTTCCGGCCAAATGCAAAAACAGATGCTATATTTTATGCCCGCCTTTACGATAATAATTCTTTTTCGCTTACCCTCGGCTATTGGCCTTTATTGGATAGTAGTCACTTTATTCACTATTATCCAGCAATATTTTATTTTTAAAAAATCATCAACATGATACCAGAAGAAAAACTAAAAGAAATAGAAAAAATAGTTCAGGATTTTTTTGAAAAAACCGGTTTTTGGATTGAGGTCAAAGATTTATTTATTGAAGGAGAAACGGTTTTTTTGAGATTGAAAAGCGAAGAGCCAAAAGTGTTAATTGGCAAAAATGGCCGTGTCTTAAGCGAAATTCAACACCTTCTAAAGGTAATATTAAAAAGAAGATTTTTAGAAAATTTTTTTCTGGATATGGATATTGATAGTTATAAAAAAAGAAAGACAGAATATTTAAAAGAAATAGCTCGGGATGCGGCTGAAGAGGTTTCTTCAGTGAAAAAAGAAAAGACGTTAGAGCCGATGCTGGCCTACGAGAGGAGAATTATTCATTTAGAATTAGCCGAGATTTCTGACATTATCAGCGAGAGCGTCGGGCAGGAACCAGAAAGAAGAATAGTTATTAAGCCAAAACCTTAAATTAAATTCTTTGAAACAAAAAAAGGAGCTAAGCTCCTTTTTTTGTTTTTTTTTTAAAAATTTTCGTTACTGAATTATCTACGTAAACATTCGGATTATCCAGGTGGGGGCAATATCGTTGATAATAGGAATGCGTTCAATAAGAAAAGGGATTACGCAGCTTTTAATAGAAACTTTGGCTATTATAACTAATAATAACATAAAGATAATTTCCAAAGGCAGTTCCCATAACTGGTCAACAAAGGGAATAGGAATAATGTCAATAATTTCCATTATGACGGCGAAAAAAATTAGAATTATTCCTCCTGGCGAAAGGAGAATATCGGTGGGAATTTTACTAAACCATCCTCCTTTTTTGTTTTTTTTTAGTTTCTCGGGAGCAGGTTCGGGAGCAGGTTTAGTTTGGATTGTAGGCGTTTTTTCTGGCATATTAATCTCCTAATTCTTTTTTCGCTTCTTTTATTTTAGCTATTTCTCCGGGGGAAGTAGTAATTATTTGGTCTTCGGCGTAAGAAGCCACAACTTTAATTAGAACATGCTTTGTTCCGGCGAAGAATATCCCTTCTCCTACCGGTGTGTCCAATAGAGTCATTTTTTCTTCATCGGTTAAGTTAAAGGTTTTTTTAACCGTTTCTATGGTAGCTGCATTTTGTTTTAATAAAACGGCTAAAGAAGAATTGGTGATTATCGGCTGGCCGTATTTTGACTTCATAAAATCGTTGACGTCTTGAGTAATAGTGGTTACTCCGAGCCAGTATTTTCTCGCTCTTTTTACTGTTCCAAAAAGAAAAGAAGCGCTGTCTTCGTTTTGCATCATCCACCATGCCTCGTCAACAATTAATAATCTTTTCTTTGCTTTTGAAGTAACTGTTTTCCAAATGTATCTTAAAATTATAAAAAGAGCCATTGGCCGGAGTTCGTCTTCCATATCGCGGATGCCGAATACAACCAATCTTTTACTGATGTTAATATTAGAAGGTTGGTTGAAAAAACTAGAATAAACTCCTTTGGTAAATCTTTGGAGCCGTTTGATTAAAGATTCGGTTCCCTCCATTCCCGAGAGGACTTCTTCTAAGTCCGACATTATGGGGAAAGGAAGTTCTTTGCCCCAGAATTTTGAGTCGCTTTCCGTAGTAATGTCTTTTGCGGCGTAGGTTTCTGTAATTGCCCGGTCCATAATGCCGTCCTCCTCTGGAGTGAGCCCTCCAAGCATAATTCTCGTTAATCCCACTAAATTAATAATATTTGACCTCAAAACGTCTTCTGGCTTTTCGTCTTCTCTTGGAGAGGGCAAATCAAAAGGATTAATATGGCTGGGGGAAGCCAAAGAAACATTAAAGAAAGAGCCGCCAACCGCGTCAACCAGAAATTTATATTCATTCTCCGGGTCTATGATTATACAATCTATATTCAACATCAAATATCTCAGCGCTTCTAATTTAACCGTATAAGAATTATGGACAAACATTCCCCCTTCGCCTGTTAGAAAGACCTCGTTGTCAACGGTTAAATCGTAGACATATTTTTCTTTTTTATTCTTAATTTTTTTAATTTTTATAATTGGGTCCCAAAAAAGGTTAGATTCGGCCAATGCTTTGAGTTGCTCTAATTTTTTTTCAACTTGGGGAATTCCGTTATTCAGTATTTTTTGGTAATTTTGCCAGATAAATTGAGCCGCAGTTTGTATCATTTTATAATCGGTGTTGTTTTGGAAACGATAAGTTAGGGCAGGTTGTAAGGAACGGTTAAGGTATTTTATTGCCAATCCTGTTTCTTTAAATCCTGAATGAATTACTTCTTTAATTTCTTGGAGTTGATATTTTTCGCCTGAGATAGTTTCAATTGCCCTGAAGGCATTAATAGAACCCGGTCTTACTTCTTCGTTTTTCATTACTCGCCAGCTTTGTCCTAATGTTTGCCATAATTTTCTATTTAACTCTTTATTGTTTTTGCCAAGATTGACGATTTCAGATAATTCAGGAAGTTTGCTTAAAATCCCAAAAGTAGAAGTCAAATCTTTAAAGTATTGCACTCTTTCTTTGATTTTCAGTATTATTATTTTAAGCAATTCGGGAGAAGGGTTAAACGTCCCGTTTTTTAGCGCCCGGAAATTTTTTATATCATATAACTGAAAACCAAACAATTGTTGAATTTCTCTAAAAATGCTTTGTATTCCGGGAACAACATCAACATTGGTATTTCCTTGTTTTTTAACGGTCTGTTTAAGCTTATCTTCTTTTTCTTTTGAAATAAAATTAATATCGCTAATAAATTTTTTTAAATTATCTTGCCCTGAAATTACTAATTTATAATAAGATTTTTTATGTTCCCAGTAAGGAGTTTTCTTTTTAATCTTGGAAATTCTGGCAATAATGCCGAAATAATATAGGAGATAAGAAATCTCTGAAATCAATTTTTTAGATTTCGAGCAAGCCGTTATTTCGTGGTTTTCCACTCCCCCGTTTCCTTCAAAGTAAGCCGACAAATATGAGGCAATTTGTCTTTTCTCTAAATTAAAAATAAAAGGACAAACTTTTTTTTGTTTGGATTTTCCAAAACCTCCAAGAGTTTTGACCGTCTCTATAAATACCCGGCTGGCGCTGTTAACGCCTCGGTCTATATAAAAAGAAGGGATGCCTAAGGAATCAAAGGCAGACTTAGCGCCTTGGAGAAACTCGGAATTTGTGTTGCTTATTATAATAATTTTGTCTTTTGTCGTTCCTTCGGCGACAATAAACCCCAAGATTTTTAAAAGCGCCGTCGTGACTGGAAAATTAACGGGCAACGAATATTGCCTTTTCCCGTTTTTTGAAGTAACTTTCAAATTTTTAAAATCAGGATTTTTAAAATCAATTTTAAGAAGATTCAAAATTTTCCAAAAATACTGAATAGGAACAGGCCGGCTGTCGCGATACCGATAAAGATAGCGGTCGTATTTTTCGTCTATAATAACCTTCTTGAGAATTCCATAATTTCTTTTTAGAAAATTTTCCGCGCCGATTATGTAAACTTTTTTTGAATTTTTAAGAAGATTTAACAGATTTAAATATTTTAACGGTTTTTGGCTAATAGATATTTTCCGGGGCAGAGGAATATGATCTCCTTTTTTTATTTCAGAACTTTTAGCGGCAATTATTTTTCCGTTTTTAAAAATTAATATATTATGGTCGGCAGTAGCAGTAATTTCTCTGCCGCTTTTGGTCTTAATTTCATAGAAAAAATTAGGCGCTTTTTTTCTGGCGGCTACGGTTACTTTAGACCATTCTCCTTTAAAGTTTTTATTAAAGCTAAAAACTTTAATTTTCGGATTAATTGTTCCTTCTAATTCTTCGTCAATTTGAACAAGTCCCTGTTTTTTTATTGTATTTTCAATTAAGGAGCCGATTTTCGTAAGTTGAATTTCCCCTTTTTTATCTTTTATCAAAACAGGACTGTCTCCTCTTACGCTTTTCCCGGCGCCGGAAGTGGCAAAAATTACCGAATTGGCGTTAGGCAAAGTAAAACGGTCAAATAAAACAAGGGAATTGTTATGCTTATTGATTCCGTAAAGAATCCCTTCGTTTGAGCTTAAATCAGGGGAAACAAAAGGAAAAGTGCTTGAAAGAGGAGCGGTATTCATCAAGTTAGAAACTGTTAGGACGTCCAGATTATAAGGAGAGGTGCAGGTAAATCCTTCTTTCTGCTGATAAAGGGCCGGTTTAATATAAATCAAACGGGATTCCAATATAGACCTCAAACTAGTTTCTATGTCGTCTAATTTTTTTTCTGTTTTACTGTAAACTGTGATATATAAACTGAAATGGAACATTCTTTCTTGGGCAGTTTGGAGTTTATTTCTAAGTTCTTCTAAGTCCTGAAAGGCGGTTTCCAATGTCGGGTCTTTAATTAATCCTTTTTCTTCTCTTTCTGATAACTCAGCTTGAACCTCGGTGACTCTTTTTCTCAATTTTTTTAAAATTTTTTCACTGGAGACCGGATGAAAATAGAAAGAAATATCCATCGGTATATTGAGATTGATTATCGGGGAGAGCCAGCCGGTATTTAAATATCTTGGATAAGAAAAAACGAAGTAACTTTTAGTAAAGCTTTCTCCCATCTTGATGTAATTTTGTTTGACCTCAATATAAGAAGGAGAAACAATATCAGCGATCCTTAATGGCTCTTTTTGAAAAGGTTCTTCGGAAATTTTCGCCTTTTTTTTAAAAATATCAAACAAAGAAATTTTCATAAATACTTAACCTTATGTTATCTGCTTAATTCCGGCGGGAACTCGGGATAATAACCCTGTTCTGCCTCTGATTGGTGGTAGAGCGCCCAAAAAAGCTCTATGAGCTCTAAGTTATTTAAGGGAACGGATTTGAGCCCGCAAGCCCTTAATCCTAAAGAGGCAAATTCTACCCGTTGAAGAAGCTGGGTTTTTGCTCTTTGGAAAGCTTCCTCGGTTATATTAGAAATGCCGGGTAATTTCTTTTTCCCTTGGGTCGTTCGTATTTCCGTAACAGAAAAAGGAACTATCACATAAAAGGTTTTTTGCATAACCGAACCGCCGGTCATTATTTGGTTAATGAATTTTCTGTATTCGCCGATTTGTATTTGGAGTAATTCGTTTGTTTCTCCTTCTTCAATTTTTTTCAGATTGTCCAGATAGCCGGTAATATTAAGTTGTCTTGATTGAACGAGAATTTGGCAGGAAAAATCCAGAGAATTTAAAAAATTCTGGAATTGATATATAATAGCGTTCTGTTCTTCTTCTGATTTTAGAGCAAAATTTAAAGAAGAAACCATTAGAATCATTCTCAATCCTTTGTTTTTTAGGATAATAACGCCGTTTCTGATTTGGTCAAACTCTAAAAAGTTTTGAGTAGGAATTTGCATAAATACATTACTATATTGCTAAATCTTAGGGCGTAGGATACGAACCTTATTGTTGAAAATTCACTTTTTGGTTTCTAACTTAGAGAATAGTTCTTTTAATTTTCCGCCTGAGGCGAGCTTTAAAGGAGATTCTTTTTTAATCGTTTCTTTTAGTTTTTTAACTTTTTTTTCTTTTTTTAGTATTTTAGAAATAAAGTTTTTTCTTTCCCAGAGATAGATTTTTGGCTTGAAGAGAAAAATAAAAAAGTTTTTTATAATAACGGGCAAAGGAATTTTTTTAATTTTTAAAAGAGCCAAAGCGAGAGCTCCTCCTAACAGAATTATTGTGGCAATTACGAAAAGGAACATAGGAATCGTAAAATAAAGAAAAATACAAATAGCGCCGGCAAGGCCGATAAAAGTAAATTGTTTAAAAGTAAAAGGCCCGATTATTTTTGGTTCTTTTTCAATAAATTGAGGGATAGTAAATTGCATAAACTTGTATTTAGTATTTTGTATATTTTATTCTTTTTAGCCCGTTTATTAGTTTATTAATAACGATTGTTTGTTCGGCAATTTTTTGAAATTCATCATTTTTTAAATAACCAATATCCCGAGCAATTAATAATTGATTTTGTAATTCAGTTAATGAACCTTGTGATATGGAATAAAATTGGCATTTGTCTTTATTGGTATTTCTACTAAAGCCCTCAGCGATATTAGAGGTGATTGAAATAGCAGAACGCCTCATTTGGCTTGTTAATCCAAACATTTCTTTATTCGGGAATTTTTCTGATATTTTATAAATTGTTAAGACCAATTTATGTCCTTTTTTCCAAGTGTTTAAATCGGTAAAAGATTTAATTTTAGATTTTTTATTTTCCACACGAATACAAGATACTAAATACAAACTACAAACTACTCGGTTGGTTCTCTGTAAACATCTTTTTTTACCGACTTTTTCTCTAAGGATTTTTTAAGTTGAGCGGTTTTTTGGTCCTCTTCTATTTCAATTTTTATTTTATAAAGCCCCTCCAACTCCTTTTTTAAGGGTAGAAAGATAAGTTTTGTTATTCCGAAATAAACATTTTTGGCTGTTTCTTTTTTCAATCCAATTTCTTTTTCTAATGTTTTTTTGAATTCTTCAGGAGCAATCAATCCAAGAAAGAGATGGCCGATATCTTCAGAAATTTGCGATATTTTAATTTCGTTTTTTATACCGTTTTCCTTGCAGATATTATAAATATCGTAAGACACTCTTCCTGAAAAAATAGCTTTTTTTAATTCCTCAGGAAGTTCGTCATAGAGCTCTTGGAGTTGTCCTTTTGAATATTTAGCCATAAAATTACATTGCCATATTTTTTCATTATATCATAGTTGAAACAAGAATAAAAATTATTATTAGAGCGCGGGGCAAGCCCAGTTAAATTTGCTTCGTAACTATTTAACGGGGGTAAGCCCCGTTAGAGATTTGCTTTTTTTATCTTTTCTTCCTGTCCCCAGAATCTCTAACGGGGTAAATTTTCTTTTGGAAATTTCGGGAGAGCTTTTAGCATAAAAATTTTCCAGAGATGCCCGGCTATAGTTACTGCCGGATATTCTCGCATCGGACTGTTGTCGTTGTTTCCCGCCCAGACCCCTACTGTCAGGGAAGGCGTGTATCCAATAGTCCAAGCGTCGCGAAAACTATCAGTTGTCCCTGTTTTAGCGGCTACCTCGTAATTTTCAAAATAAAGAGGCGAATGGCTACCAAACATTGGCGTTCGGGCTTTGTTGTCGGAAAGAATGTCATTAATTAACCGGGCTGGTTCTTTTTCCAAGACCCTTTTAGGATTTATTTTTGATTCTTCAATAATATTTCCTTTGGAGTCCTCAATTTTTAATATAGAAACGGGGGGAATTTTTAATCCTTCGTTTGGGAATACGCTATAAGCAGAAACCATATCAAGCAATCTAACCTCTCCTCCTCCCAGAACAATTGAAGGGCCGTAAAAAGAATCGGGTTTGCTTAAAGTGGTAATTCCGAATTTTTTAGCGTTTTCTATGCTTTTTGATATACCGGCCAGATAAACCAATACTTTAACAGAAGGAACGTTTAAGGATTGAGCCAGTGCCTGCCTTAAGGTTACCGGTCCTCTGAATCTACCGTCATAGTTTCCAGGAACATAAGGTTTCCCGCCCCAGATTCCAAAATTAGTTTTTTCATCAATAACAATATATTTATCATCATATCCATTTTGGAAAGCGGTGGCGTAAACAAAGGGTTTAAAGGAAGAGCCGGGTTGTCGCCCTATTCTATAGGTAACAACATTAACTTTTGGGTCAAACTTGCATTTCCCTGTTTTTTCATTGCATCCTTCCGATTCTGAAGCGTACCAGTCCTTTGAACCGACCATAGCCAAGATTTCGCCGGTTTTTGGATTAATCGCAACTAAAGCGGCGTTATAGGCATTATACATTTTATTTCTTTCCGCTCCTTCTTTGACGGTTTTTTCCGCTATTTGCTGAAGGTCCCAGTTCAAAGAAGTATAGATTTTAAATCCTCCTTGTTCTAAAAAATCTTTGCCGTATTCTTTGAAAAGATATTCTTCAATATAAAGAATGAAATGTGGCGCTTTAATTGACTGTAAATTTTCGGCAAGAATTAATTTTTCTTTTTCCGCTTTTTCAGATTCTTCTTGGTTTAAGAATCCTTCCTGTTCCATTCGTTTAAGCACATAGTTTCTTCTCTCTATTAATTCGTCCCTATGTTCGTTGTTTGAATAATAACTGGGAGCTTTAATTAATGCGGCCAGAACAGCGGCTTCGCTTATAGAGATGTCTTTAGCCGATTTATTAAAATAGGTCTTTGATGCGGTTTCAACTCCGTAAATGTTGGGGCCAAAAGGAACCTGGTTTAAATACCATCCTAAAATCTGCTCTTTTGAATAGCGTCTTTCTAATTCTAAAGTTAAAATAATTTCTCTTATTTTTCTTTTCACAGTTTTTTCCGTGCTTAGAAAAGTGGAACGGATAAGCTGTTGGGAAATAGTAGAACCGCCGTAAGTTAATTTTCTTATTTTTAAATCAAGTTTAACAGCGCGAATAATTCCGTCAAAATCTATTCCATAATGCCTGTAAAAGTTAGCGTCTTCGGTGGCGATTACCGCCTCTTTTAGGTGTTCGGGTATCTGGTCAAAGGGAATAATTTCTCTTTTTTCCTCGCCATAGAGTTCGTAAAGAAGGACTTTACCGCTCCGGTCGTAGATTTTAGTTGATTGTATGGGCTGTCTTTCGTTAAAATCCTCTGGCCGGGGAAGGTCTTTGGCGTAATAAAAAAATACAGACAGCGGGAAGAAAATAAAAAACGACAGGCAAACGCTGAAAAAAATAAGAATTCGGATAAATATCTTTTTTCTTTTCTTTTTTTTATAAATTTTTCGATAAAAAATTCTTTCTGCCATTGTTTACAATTTTATATTTTTATTCTACGATAAAAATGTATGGAAATAAAGAGTAAATCTCAAAAAATTGAAGAAGTTTTGACAAAAGGGGTAGAACAAATTTTTCCCAGCAAAGCCGAACTAAAAGAAATAATGCAAAAAAAGAGGATACGGCTTTATTTTGGGATTGACCCTACGGCATCTAAGCTTCATCTTGGCCACACCATCGGCTTAAAGAAACTTCAAGAGTTCGCGGATTTAGGATGCGAAACCTTTTTAGTGGTTGGGACAGGAACAGTTTTGGCCGGCGATCCTTCTTTAAAAAAAGAAGCGAGGAAGAAAATCTCTAAAGAGGAAATTCTGAGAAATATTAGAACCTGGAAAAAACAGGCGGCAAAAATTTTGGATTTTTCGAAAATAAAGATTAAATATAACGGAGAATGGCTTTCAAAATTAAAATTGGAAGACATTATTGATATTGCTTCCAATATTTCGGCAATAAAACTTTTTCAAAGAGACACTTTCCGAAGAAGAATTAAAGAAGGAGGAACGGTTTGGACCCACGAAATTTTATATCCCTTGCTTCAAGGATACGATTCCGTCCATTTAGGCGTTGATTTAGAAATAGGGGGAACCGACCAAGTTTTTAATATGCTTATTGGTAGAGAACTGGAGAAAAAAATGGAAGATAAAGAAAAATTTGTTTTGACCTTTCCTATGATTACCGGGATTGACGGAAAACAAATGAGCAAGACATCCGGTAATTGCGTTTGGATTGAGGATTCTACCGATGAGATGTACGGGAAAATTATGTCTATTCCAGACAATCTTATTTTTAACTATTTTGAGTTGCTTACAAACACCTCTTTGCCTGAAATAAAAAAGATTAGAGAGAGCAAAAAGAACCCGAAGTACTTAAAAATAGAGCTGGCTGAAAAAATCGTTGAAATTTATCATGGAGAGAAAGCGGCTCAGAAAGCGGAGAAGGAATTTGAAAAGATTTTTAAGAAAAAAGAAACGCCTTCAAAAATTCCGGCGTTTAGGACCGGGAAAAAAGAAATTTCCATTTTAAACTTATTGGTTGAAACAAAATTAGCCGTCTCAAAATCAGAAGCAAAAAGATTAATATTACAGAAGGGAGTAAAAATAGACGGGAAAATTCAGAGTGATTGGAAAGCAGTTATAATTCCCGAAAAAGGAACGATATTGCAAGTTGGCAGAAGAAGATTCGCCAAATTACTATAAGATTGCCATAAAAATAATTTACCCTGTTAGAGATACTCTCTTTCTTTAATTTATCCCTGTTCTCAGAATCTCTAACGGGGTTTACCCGTGTCCACCCGGGTTTTTATTTAACAGTGGCGTTTCTTGATTGGAGGACGTAACAGAAAGCAATGCCTAAGGCGTCTGTTGCGTCGTCCTTTCTTTTATTTTTGTCTTTTGGCTTTGCCTCTAAATTAAATAGGGATTGGATCATTTTCTGGACCTGTTTTTTTTCCGCCCTGCCATAGCCGGCAATAGCCATTTTCATTTGGAGAGGAGTATATTCATAAACCGGGATTTTTTTCTTGGCGGCAGTAAGCAAAATTACTCCTTTTGCCTGACTTACTGGCATAGCTGTTTTAAAATTTTTAAAAAAGTATAAACTTTCAACGGCCATTATTTCCGGTCGATATTTTTTAATTAACTTGTTAAGTTCGTTATTTATTATTTTTAAACGTTCTCCCGGAGATAAATCCGGACTGGTAATAATACATCCATAATCAAGGACTTTAATGCCTTTCTTTGTTTTGTTAATGATTGAAAATCCCGTCGTGGCAGTGCCGGGATCAATGCCCATTATAATCATTGTTAAATTGTTAAATTGTTAAATTGTTACCGCTCTCTCGCCAAGACGGGGTCGCTTATTGTTACAATGTTAAGTTCTTTTTAATAATTAACAATTTAACAATTAATTTTTAAGGTTTGAGTATATGTCTTGCACCGCCTCGTTTTCATCTAATGATTCAAAGAGTTTTCGGCAAGTTTCTTTTTTTGTTTCTTCTGTATCTATTGTTTCTTTAGGGGACCAGCCGAGAGAAGAAGAGTCTATTTTGACCCCTTTTTCTTCTAAGCTCTTTTTTACTTTTTCCAATTCGTTTGGTTTAGTGTAAATATCAAGAATATCATTTTGCCAAGAGATATCTTCTGCCTCTGCCTCAATCGCGGCCAATTCCAGTTTTTCTCGCCATTCACTGTTCGTTGTTCGCTGTTCGTTGTTCACTGTAATTATTCCTTTTCGTTCAAAGAGCCACCTTACAGAACCCTCGTTGGCCATCTTTCCGTTATTTTGATTTAAAATTTGTTTAATTTCACTGAGCGTTCGGTTTTTATTGTCGGTGATTACTTCAATAATAATGGCGATTCCTCCGGGTCCATAAGATTCCAAAGTAAATTCTTCTAATTTTTCACTGGTCAGTTCTCCTGTCCCCCGTTTTATTGCTTGCTCAATCTTATCCTTTGGCATATTGAGCGATTTTGCCTGTTCAATGGCCAATCTTAATTTGGAGTTAACGCCAGGGTCGCTTCCTCCTTCTCTGGCAGCAACGGCGATGAGCCGGGTTATTTTGGAAAAGGCCTTACTCTTTTTAGCATCGGCCGCGCCTTTTTGATATTTAATTGAATGCCAATGACTGTGCCCCGACATAATAAAATTTTTTCTTTAGTTTTATTTATTTTATCTCATTGGAGAGTATAAAACAAGAATGGCGCGCTCTTTGTTGGCAATTTTGCTTTAAGTGCTAATATAGTTAAATGGCAAAAAGAAATAAAAAACTGTTTTATTGGGTTTTGGCTATTTTAATTCTGGGCGCGGGGGTAGTCGGTTATAAATTTTTATTTCCCGAAAAACAATTTTCGTCCTCCATAGAGATTAATGAAAAGCAAAAAGAACTTATTAACGGGGCGTTAATAGTCCGTAAGTTAGACAAAGAGATGATTGAGCAGAAGATTGAACAAGGGAAAGAATATCTATTTAAAATGATAGATAAAGAAGAAAACGGAGTCCATAAATATTATTATGCTCTAAATGACACTTTTGAAAATAGATTACATACCACCTATACGTCAACTCTTACTTTTACTCTTTTAGAGCTTTATGATTTAGAAAAAGACGATTTGCTTTTGAATCAAGCGCTTAAATGCGCCGAATTTATTCTTTCTATGCAGAACAAAGAGAAAGGAAGCAAAGGGTATGGCGCTTTTTACTATTCGTATTATTTAGGCAACAAGGAAAAAGAAAAGAAATTTGTGGTTGGCACGACCTCAAAAACCATATATACTCTGCTAAAACTGTACAAATTAACTGATAACAGAAAGTATTTAGAGTCTGCCGAATTAGCCGCTGATTGGCTGACGACTATGCAAAAAGCGAACGGAAGCATGAAATCGTACATAAGATATAACGAAGAAGGGAAGTGGGTTCATGATACAAAAGAATCTATCCTTTATAATGGCGAGGTTCTTTCTGCCCTTTCCCGAATTTATACGGTTACCGGCAACGAAGAATATTACAAAGCGGCAGAAAAGATTGCTCAATACTTTACTAAAAAGTATGAAGACGCAGGAAGAAATTATATTATAGGAGAGTATCGCTCCAAAAACCCAATTTCAAATTCCTGGGTAGTAATGTCTTTGATGGATTTTTACAAAACGAAAAAAGATAATTATTATAAAGATATAGTTTTTGAATTAAGCGCTCAAATTATCTCGCATCAAACAAAAGACCCTAATGATGTTTTAAATTACGGACGCATAGACGGCGCTTATTCAACTAGCGGAAACGGCTGGATAGGCGAGGTAATGGCAAGCGTTTATGAATTTTGCCTTGAAGAGAAAAAAAACGATTGCGAAAAATATAAAAATGCTGTTGTTAACACAATAAGATGGCTTATCCAATATACTTATTCAAAAGATAATATCTCTCTTCTCAAAAATCCTGAAAGAGCAATCGGCGGTATTTTTTGGAACAAGGAAAATAAATATATCAGGACGGATTCGGTTGCTCATGCTCTGAATGGATATATTGGCATAATAGATTATTTGGAAGATAAAGTATTAATTTCAATTCCGAAAAATCCCTAAAAATTCTGTCTTCGCGCAATTTCTAAAAGAAATTAAAGGTTGTTTTTAAGTCCTCTTTTGAGAATTAAAATTATTATTGCCGAGAGAGCGGCGACAAGAGAGGCAATTATTAAAGGGAAGGAGGAATTAAAAAGACGAGGGATTTTCTCTTTGATGGTGGCTGTCTCCTTTTTAAGAAACCCGCTCTCTGTTGACAGAGACCCGCTCTCTGTTTTTAGTTTCTTATCCTTTGAAGATTCAATAAAGGAAGGTTCTTTTTCGGGGATAGCGTTTTTTTCACCCGGGGTTAAAATAGTACTCCAATTCCAACCAGATTCTGTGCGATTATATGATTGACCAAGTAATGCCTTTCCATAAGTTACATTGTCTAATATATTTCCATTCGGCTGTATTAATTGTAATCCATCACCACTATTATTTAGAGTAATTTTACTAACCGGACGAGCAAGAACTAAATAGCCATTAGCTTTAATTTTTGTTCCTTCAGGAAAAATATAAGTTTTGGTAGAACCTATAGTGTCCTGTATTTTCCAGCCAGAAATATCAACTTCTTGGTTGTCCGTATTTTTCAACTCCAACCATTCCTCCAACTCATCTTTTCCTTCGGGCGATGGAACTAATTCGTTTATTAAAATGCCAGAAGGATAAATAATAGGCATCGGTTCTTCTTTTTGTTCTTCTCGTTGTTCTTTAACTGGCTGTGTTTCGGGTTCGGGTTCAGGTTCAGAAAGTTGTTGTTGGATTTGGCTGTTTTCGTCCTTTGGTGTCCCGCCTGCATTCTGGCTTGTTTGCCAATTTGAAGAACCATTCCCAGGAAGAGAAGGGCTTATTTTTTCCATCGTCTTTTTAGTTTTATTATCACCAGCAAACCAACTTTCCGAACAATTAACTTCGTCAATTACTTGAGAATTATTATCCAAAAGCTGTAAATGTTCCCCACTATTTTTAAGACCATAACCTCCCCAGCTACTTGGTTCTTGGCTAGCCGGGATATCACTTATTGTTGTATCATCTGTTCTTTCAATAAGATAATAAGATTTTTCTTTAATTACTCCGGTTAAAGATTCAATCAAGGTTGTCCCCCCGGCTTCATACAAGCCCCATTCTGCAAGATTAATATCTTGATTAGTATTATTGTATAACTCTACCCATTCATCAGAACTATTGGTTTCCGTTCCCATCCAAGCTATTTCATTGATAACAACGCTTAATGATTCGGCAGAAAAGACTGAATAGAAAGGAAATAAGAGAAATAGAGATATAATGACTATTTTTAGGGTTTTTAGCACTATATTATCTAAAATTAGTATTTTCTAAGGACTTTTTCTCTTGGGAGGATATAAGTTGTGGCAAAGATGCTGAAATTCTTAGTTTATTTGTAGGGACAGTCCATTCGGAATCGTTCTCGTTAAATTATAACTAAAAGCCCGAGAGAATCCTTCGGCAAGCTTAGGACAAGTACTCTCGGGCCAATGACTCCGGGGGACGGACGGCTTGCCCGGCCGTAGTTTTAACGAAGGAGGGATGTTAGAACCTATTTGGTAAAATAAAGTTATTTATATTTCTTTGAAAAATCAGGTAATTTATATAAGATTTTAACATCCAAGGGTAATTCGGCAACAGGAATAAAATCTTTCCCTTTTTCTTTTTTGTACATCATTTTGATTTTATACCTACCTTCCCCCGCAATTTTAAATGTTCGTATGTTCACTATATTTCTGAACCTCAAAATCCCTTTAGCAATATTAACTTTATTAATATAAGAACTAAGAGAATTTCCGTCAGGACTTATTATTTCCACTTTAAATTCCAAAATATTTTCTTTATTGTGATTTTCTATAATCCAAAAGCTAACCAATTGTAAATCTACTTTAACAATCAGCCCCTCTTTTTTAAATACTTTCTCCTTATCCAGTGTCAAATTCATCTGCTCAATACAGTTAAACATGCTCAAAAGATTAGTTTCTTTATCTACAGACGATTTTTCACAAATTACTGTCCAAATATGTTTCATATTATTACGGAATTATTTAATATCGAATTTTTCTTTTTTGTCTCTGATAGAGAACTGTCCGCACTTTCCCTGAGAGGGAAAAATAAAACTTGTATGTCCTGAGCAAAAATTCTTCCTAGTATAGAAGAGTTAAAGTTTAGCTTTTCACTAATTCTAAAAAGTAAATCTATTCCTATATTTACATCGGCATTTTCTATCTTGGATACTACTTTTTGCGTAGAACTAATTTCTTTAGCTAATTTTTGTTGACTAATATCTAAGCTCCTTCGAGCATTATAAACCTCAACAGCAAGTCGTATTCTTAAATTGGCGTCTTTTGTATATTCTTGAAATTTCTTTTTCTCTCTAGCTTCATCCATCGCATCTATATTCTTATTTTTCTTATTTATATTTTTCATATAATTTGGGGTTCTTTATAAATTTATTTTTATATTCTTTTGTAATTTCTAATTGTTTATCTATCTTACGTTTTTCCTTCTTAGTATCGTAATTATCTGGCTTCTCGAGCGCATTTAAA
This sequence comes from uncultured Candidatus Saccharibacteria bacterium, assembly GCA_964387825.1. Taxonomy (GTDB): domain Bacteria; phylum Patescibacteriota; class Minisyncoccia; order Minisyncoccales; family GWA2-38-27; genus CAYLWZ01. Next base: position 5,497 of record CAYLWZ010000003.1, on the reverse strand, counting down.
AGCACTGTTTTATTCTCGTAGCGAAAATAAAAAATTCTGATAAGAATATTTGTATCTTTTCTATGTTTAATTTCAAAATAGTCATAACCACTTAATTTGGAAGAAATGGGTGGTGTTGGGTTTCCGCAATTTTGGACGACATGTTCAATCTTCGCATTTACATTACTTAATATTTTAATTTTATAATTTTTTTTCTTAATAGTATCTTTCTTGGTTATTCTATATTTGGCAAGATAAGTTTTAACTGGGCAGTATCCTGCGTTTGCATCATAATAATAAACAACCTCCATGCTTTACCTTGTTAGTTGTGTAGTTGGCTGACCCTGTAGACATTATATCCAATTAGATATATCTTTGTCAAGACTCCTTACTTCTTATTGCAAAAATACCCTAGACATTTGGTGGTAAGGATCGAACTTCTAAAATTAAATTCTTACCAAATCCTTTTTCTTAACTTCATTTTTGGGCACTAAACAGGTAGTTACGAACACAGAAAATGTTGTTTTGTAGGGACAATCCATTCGTCGTTTGGCGAATTTTTTGTTCCCATCCAGGCAATTTCGTTGATAATTAAAGATGAAAAAGCCCCTTGAACGGCGAGGGGCGGAAACAAAAATAAACAGAAGCGCTTTTATTTTCATTATTTTAATTTTATAGTAGTACATGCCTTTGAAAAGCGTGTGCCTTCCGGAGAACGCGCGCGCAAGCTTCTTACAGATGTATTAATTTTTGCGAACTCTTGTGTTTTATTCCTAAATGCTGATAGGCGGATTCGGTAGCGGTTCGGCCGCGAGGAGTTCTTTCAATAAAACCGAGTTGCATCAAATAGGGTTCGTAAACGTCTAAAACAGTGTCTATTTCTTCAGATGCGGCGGCAGAGAGCGTTTGAAGACCAACCGGTCCTCCTTGGAATTTTTTAATTATCGTTTTTAAAATTTTTCTGTCTTCTTCCTCAAGGCCAAGTTGGTCTATTCCTAAAAAATCCAAAGCTCGCTTAGCGATTTTTTCCGTGATTACTCCGTTTCCTTCTACCTGGGCAAAATCTCTGGCTCTTTTCAAGAGCCGATTGGCCACTCGAGGAGTAAAACGAGAGCACTGGGCGATAAGATTGACCGCTTTTGATTCTATTTCTATATCTAAAAGCTTGCTGGACCTTTGGATAATCTTCTCAATATCCTCATTCTTGTAAAAATTGAGCTGAAAAGTCGCTCCAAAACGATTTCGCAAAGGAGAAGAGAGCAGAGCCAAACGGGTGGTAGCGCCGATTAAGGTGAAATGGGGAATTTTTAATTCCATTGTCCTTGCCATCGGGCCTTTGCCCAAAATCAAATTTAGTTTGAAATCTTCCAAGACCGGATAAAGAAATTCTTCTATTGTTTTGTTTAAGCGGTGAATTTCGTCGCAAAATAAAATATCGCCTTCTGAAAGATTAGTTAAGATAGCCGCTAAATCTCCAATTTTTTCAATTACAGGTCCAGAGATAGTCCGAATATTTGCTCCTAACTCTCTAGCCACAAGATAAGACAAAGTGGTTTTTCCCAACCCTGAATTTCCGTAAAAAAGAAGATGTTCAACCGCTTCCTCTCTTTTTTTAGCCGCTCCAATAATTATCTGAATATTTTTTTTGACTTTCTCCTGACCAATATAATCAATCCAATTTTTTGGCCTTAAAGTTAAGTCAAGATTTTCATCTTCCTCGCTCAACTCAGGCGCAACAGGGTCTTCTTTTCTTGAAGGGCTTGACAAATTTTTCATAAAGTATTACAATACAATAGAAATAGAAAATTATAAAATTCTATTGTAAAAACAATTATAGGGCTGGGGGTTTGGAATTTTCTGTGGATGGGTGGTTTGGTTCCGCTTTTAGCGGGACGAGACCATACCTCGCGTTGATTCTAAACTTATAAATCCTGCAAGGTTATATAACCCCCAGCCTTATGTTTGTTTTTATCCCTAAATCATCAAATCGCTTTGCGATTTAATGATCGGGCGACCAGTCCCGCTAAAAGCGGGGCTGGTTTAGTCCTCAGAAGTTACTCGTTCTACTTCTTCAATCGTGGTTACCCCTTCAAGAACTTTTAAAAATCCGTCTTGGCGCATTGAAACCATTCCCTTTTTTTTGGCTAATTCTCTTAAAGAAGATATAGAAGGTGATTTCAAAATAAGGTTTTCTATTTCTTCATCCACTAAAAAACTTTCAAAAATTGCTTGGCGTCCTTTGTAGCCGGTAAAATTACAGTATTCGCATCCTTCTTTTTGAGGAATTTTGGTTTTTTCCGTTGGCATTGGAATTCCCATCTTATCCAAACCGACCCTTTCCAGGGCTTTTTTTATTGTTTTTAATTCCTCGGAAGAAATTGTTTTTAAGGAGCCGCACTTTTCGCAAACTTTTCTGACTAATCTCTGGGCAAAAGCCATATTTATTGCCGGAGCGATATTGACCGGATTTTCTCCTAAGGCCTGAAGCCGGGCTATTGTTCCAGCAGCGTCATTAGTATGCAAGGTGCTTAAAACCAGATGTCCGGTTAAAGCGGCTTGAAGGGCGATTTTTGCTGTTTCAAAATCCCTGATTTCTCCCACTAAGATAATATCAGGGTCTTGACGCATTAGGGCCCTTAATCCGTTGGCAAAGTCATAACCTCTTTTTGGGTCAACTTGGGTTTGAGAAATTCCTTCTAACTCATATTCAATCGGGTCTTCAATGGTAATAATTTTTACTTCTGGCCTATTGAGTTCTTTTAGAACGGCGTAAAGAGTTGTTGTTTTCCCCGAACCAGTGGGTCCGGTGACAATAATCATTCCGTTCGGCTTTTTTATTTCTTTTTTAAAGATTTCAAAAAGGTCTTTTCTTAAACCAAGTTTTCCCAAACCGATTAATTTTTTTGGATTTAAGACCCTAAGGACGATTGATTCTCCGTGTTCGCTGGGCAGGGAAGAAGCCCTGATTTCAATTAATGTATCGCCTATTAAGATAGAAAAACGGCCATCCTGTGGCCTGTTGGTCACATTTAGTTTAAGCTTAGAAAGAAGTTTTATCCGGGACAGAAGGAGACGATGTATTTTAGGGTCAAAAAACAATATGTCTTCTAACATTCCGTCAACCCTTAATCTCATTTTTATTTTTTCCTTTTCGGGTTCAATGTGGATGTCCGAAGAATCAAGATTAATCGCTCCGGCTAAAATAATTCCTAAAATCTCGGTGGTATTTTTTCCCAGAGATGATTCAATCTTTTTTTTAAAATCGGAGATAGTTTTAACTTTCAACTGAATCTCTTTGATTGTGGATTCGGGGATTTCAACTTCCCCGGTTATTTTTTTTATTTCCAGCATGATTTTAAAATCTTGAATTTTGTATTATCATTAAGATAAGCCAATTACTTTAAATTAGATTATTTTTAAAGATTAGTCAAATTTTTTATGAGACAAGAATATGCCGCCGGCAGTTTTAGAGAAACAAAAAAAATAGGCAAGAAGTTTGCCCGGGAAATTATAAACCCCGTTAGAGATACTGAGGGCAAAAAAGAAAGACAAAGAAAGCAAACCTCTAACAGGGTAAGAAAACTTCCTCCAAAAAGAGCTTTTGTTGTTGCTTTGGAAGGCGAGTTAGGAGGAGGGAAGACGACCTTTTTGCAGGGCTTTGCCAAGGGTCTGGGAATTAAGGAAAAGATTCTTAGCCCTACTTTTGTAATTTTAAAAAGATTCAAGATTTCCCGCTTGATACGGGTTTCCTCCGCAGCGGGGGAAAATTTAAAATTTAAGAATTTTTATCACCTTGATTGTTACAGGATAAGGAAAGCAGAGGAGATTTTAGACCTGGGTTTTAAAAAGATTGTTTCTGACCCCGGAAATATTGTCGCTATTGAGTGGGCGAATAAAATCAAAAAAATAATCCCTAAAAACGCTCTCTGGCTAAAATTTGAATTTGTTGATAAGAATAAAAGGAAAATAAAGCGCATATCCCGATAAGGATACTACGTGTTTAACAAATTAAGGAAATTTAGTCGTAAAAACCCGCGAGAAGGGGTTTTTGTTTTTACACAGTTTTTCCCTTGACAGGTAATTTTGATATGGGAAAATACACTAACATTAAAGTCCTGACAATATTCTAATATATCCTAATAAGGATACGTTAAAATTAATTAAATTTGTGTCTCAAAATAAAAATACAACCGAATATATTTCTCTGCGCGACGCCGCTAAATATTGTTCTTATTCGCCGGATTATTTGAAGTTAAGAGCGCGGCAGGGAAAATTTAAAGCGATAAAAATTGGCAAGAACTGGGTGACGAAAAAAGAATGGGTGGGAGAATATATAAGAAAAACAGAAGAGCATAAAGATAATTTTAAAAATAAAAAAATCCAAGAAGCAAAGAAGCGGATTATTAAAATGAGGGAGTCAGAACCGCTGGGGTCGGAACGGCCAGAGACCGCCGGGACAGTCGGGGTAAGACCCCGACCATATCGGCGGGAAACTGTCGGGGTAAGACCCCGGTTAATCCAACTAACTTCCCGGTCAGACCCTCCCGAAAATCTTCCCATAGGCCCCACTTTTAACGGGAAGAAGCAGTTTGCGGAAATCAGCTTTTCACAAATATCTTTGTTGTGGCTTTCCTGTTTCTCAGAAAAAGTAAAAACAATAATTTTATCTTTAGTAAAATATGTTCAGGTTTCCAGAGAAATTCGTTTCGGTTTTATAACAGTTCTAACTATTATTTTATTGTTTGCTGGAGTGGCTTTTGCCCTTCAAAAGGTTGATGAGGGGATTGCCAAAGCGTTTTTTAATGGAAACGATTTTCTTGTTTCAACCGGCGAAAAGATTTCTAATGAAGTTTCTAATAATATATTTGCCGGAGTTGACTTTGTCGACGAGGTTTCTAATAACTTTTTTTCTGGCCTTGGTTTCACTGCCGACACTGCCGTTAATACTGTCGCTAAAACTTCTAACAACTTTTCTTCCGGCGTTGATTCTTTTGCCGGTGTTGTTGTCAAAAGCGGCAGAGAAATTTCTAATAGCGCGTCTGTCAGCGCCCAACAAATCCAATCGTCTTTGCGCTCAGTTCATAGAAGTTTATCTTCCGCGTTCTCCGCCACCGAAAATATTTCCAAGGACGCGACAAATTCTTTTGGAGAATACTTTCACTGGTTAAACTATACTTTCAAGAATAAACTATTTACTTTCAATCAAGGAGTTTCTAACTTTAACAGAATAACTGTCAAGAAGATAAAAGGAATTCCAAAAAGCGTTTCTCAAAGTTTCTCCGGCGGAATTGAAGCCGTTGAGCAAACAGGACAATCGGCAATAAAAAAGATTGTCTGGGTTTTTCAAGACACTGAAAAATCCATATCCTCTTTTGGCAGGAATATCGCCGGCGGAGTTAAGGAGATTTCAGAAAGAACATCTCAGAGTTTCTCCGATGGCGTTGAAGCAGTTGAACGGTCCAAACAATCGGCAATAAAAAAGACCAGCCAGAGTTTTCAAGATACTGGAAAACTCACA
>CAYLWZ010000002.1:43560-112021 GCA_964387825.1 uncultured Candidatus Saccharibacteria bacterium | reverse complement strand
AATTTTTAGCCCAGATTAGGGAAGTTGACGCAATAATTTATGTTTTGCGCTGTTTCCAAAATGAAAAGATTGTTAATACTCAGACAGAAACAGATGTCTTGAAAGACAAGGAGATTTTGGATACGGAAATGGCTTTAAAAGATTTGACGACAATAGAAAAAAGAATTAAGGATTTAGAGAAGGAAGCGAGAGCAGGGAAGAAAGAAGCGCTTTTAGAGACAGAGGTTTTAGAAAAAACGCGGGATTTGTTGGAAAAAGGAAATCTTTTGGCGGAAAAGTCATGGAATCAAGAAGAAAGAAAAATTCTGAAGAATTATCAACTTTTGACTTTAAAGCCAAGATTATATTTATTGAACGGTTCTAACAGAGAAGTTTCCCAATCTGTTTTAGAAGTTTTTAAAAAAAATAATTGGCATTTTATAATTATTGACTTGCTTACTGAATTTGAGGCGATGGACATTAAACCGGAAGAAAGAAGTTTGTTTGGCTTGCCAGCCGAATTAAAATTGGACTCTTTAATAAAAGAATCTTATAAACTGCTTGATTTAATAACTTTTTTTACTACCGGAAGAGATGAAACCCGCGCCTGGATTCTTAAAAACGGGGGCAAAGCTCCTCAGGCGGGGGGAGTGATTCATAGCGATTTTGAAAAATATTTTATTAAAGCCGAGGTTGTTGACTGGCAAGAATTAGTTTCTATCGGCGGTTTTGCCAAAGCAAGAGAGAAAGGTTTAATTCGGACCGAGGGAAAAGATTATTTAGTAAAAGACGGAGAGGTAATTGAAATTAAAAGCAGTGCTTAAGGATTGAATATGTTTGCCCTTTTCAAAAAATATCCGAAGATAGTCGCCGCCGTTTCAACGAAAAATGACGGGACAATGAAATTAACCGGGAATTTATTGCGTGATAAAAAGATAAAAGAAAATAGAAACAGGTTTTTAGAGAAATTTGGCATTAAGGGTAGTTTGGCGTTAAGCGCGGAATTAATTCACGGCAATAACGTAAGAATAGTTTCTAAAAGTGACGCAGGAAGCGTAATGAAAAAGACCGATGGGCTGATAACCGCTCACAAAAGTTTGTTTTTAACTATCACTGTTGCCGACTGCCTGCCGATTTTTATTTATGACCCGGAAAAAGAAATTGTCGGCTTAATCCATGCCGGTTGGCGCGGCTTGTCTAAAAATATCCTCCTGGCGGTTATTAAAAAAATAACCGAGAATTTTAGAAGTTTGCCTGAAGATATTTTAGTCGGAGTCGGGCCGGGAATCTCTCAATGCCATTTTGAAGTCAAAGATGGCCTATTAAAGATATTTAAAGATTATTTACCGGATGTTTTATTTCGGAATATAAATACCTCGCCGCTCTGCGGAGAGGATACATCTGCCGAAAGAACTCGCCCGCAGGAATACCTCGCCCCTTTGGGGCGAGGTAGTTCATTAAGGAAAAAAGGAAAGAATTTCTTGGATTTGAAGAAAATTGCTAAAATTCAGTTAATTAATTTGGGAATAAAAGAAAAAAATATTGAAGTTAGCCCGGAATGCACTTTTTGTCTTTCCAATAAATATTTTTCTTTTAGGAGAGATAAGGAGCTTCAGACGATGATAGCGATTATTGGCCAGAGATAAATCGCTTTTTGGGCCATTTTTTGCTATAATAAAAAAGTAAAAATAATTAATAAAACTATGGAACAGTATCTAATTAACAATCCTTGGCTTCTTTTGCTTATAATTTGTTGGGTTCTCCCCTGGAAAGGAGTCGCTTTGTGGAAATCAGCTAAAAACAGTCAAAAATGGTGGTTTATTTCCCTGCTTGTGTTTAATACTTTGGCTATTCTGCCTATTGTTTATATGTTCTATTTTAGTAAAAAGAAAAAAGATTCTATTTTGACTGAAAAGTAAAAATCTTGTTTAACATCGGACGGTAAACATCTATTTATAAGTTGTAAGTTATAAGTTGTAAGTTATATGTCTTCTTTATTTGTCGTAAAATTTAACGGAGAAAAAGAGCCCTTTTCGGCAAAAAAAGTATATCAATCGGCCAGAAAGGTTAAGGCCTCTAAGCAACTTGCTGAAAAAATCAGCCGAAAAATTGAAAGAAAAGCTTATCCCGGCATTAAGACATCGGAGATTTTTAAAGAGGTAAAGGACTTGCTTAATCAAGAAACGCCGACAGTTGCTTTAAAATTTAACCTTAAGCAAGGAATTAAAAAATTAGGACCTACCGGTTTTCACTTTGAAAAATATATTGGAGAAATTTTTTCAAGAAACAATTTTGAGGTAAAATTAAATCAACATGTTCCCGGCTATTGTTCCCGTGACTATGAAATAGATTTTTTAGCAAAAAGAAACGATGTTTTATATATCGGGGAATGCAAATACCGAAACCTGTTTAAAGGAAAAGTTCATTCAGATGTTGCCTTGGCAAATTACGCCCGTTTTTTAGACATTAAAAAAGGAAGCTTGTCCGGAAAAAAGTTTAAACTTAGAAGCTTGCTTATTACTAACAGAAAATTTACGAGTAAGGCAACTAAATATTCTAATTGTTCTGGCGTTAAACTTTTAGGTTGGAATTGTCCCAAAGGAAAAGGATTAGAATATTTGATTGAAAGCCAAAAGTTATACCCGATTACTATTCTTCCGTCTTTAAATAGGTATTTAGCTGAAATTTTTGCTTCAAGAAAAATAATGCTGGCCAAGGACCTACTGACAATTGATGTTGAAAAATTTAGTAAAAGAACAAAAATATCAAAAAACAAATTCCAAGTTTTAAAAAGAGAAGCAGAAATTTTATTTAATAAGTAATATCCAATTTTCGGAGGTCACACCTCTAAGGATAACAGTTCTCTGTCATTCGTATCCATGAATAATAAATCAAACAATTTTGCGTATATCGATGGAGCGAATTTACACAAAGGTATAAAAAGCTTGGGCTGGAATATGGATTATCAAAGATTTAGGATATGGCTTTCTGAAAAATATAAAGTAAAATCAGCCTACTTATTTTTAGGTTTAATACCAAAATACAAGGAGCTTTATAAATATCTGCAAGAATCCGGTTTTACGTTGATATTCAAAGAAGTAATTTATGATGGAAACGGCAAGCCTAAAGGAAATTGTGACGCCGATTTAGTATTACAAGCAACTCGTGATGCATATGAAAATAAATTTGATAATTCTGTTGTCGTCTCAAGTGATGGCGACTACGCGGGATTGGTCAAGTTTCTGCAAGAAGAGAAGAAATTAATAACAATATTATCTCCTAGTAATGAGAAGAAGTGCTCTATTCTTCTTAAACGAACAGGAGCGAGAATAGCCTATATTAACGACCAACGTTCTCATTTAGTTGACTCGAAAAGAAAAAGCCCCCGATAGAGACGGAACTCTATAAGGGTCTTTCTCGTAGTGAATACTTAAAGTATAACAGAACACAGAATCTTGTCAAATTTTCTCTTGTGGATAAATATGATAAGATATAATAATATGCTTACTTTAGCAGAAATCAAAAAAAATCTTCAAATTTTGGAATTCATTAGCCAGACGGAAAAAGTTTTAGCCGCTCTTTCTTTCACCGATCATGGGTTTAGGCATAGTAATTTAGTGGCTGACCGGGCAAGGAAAATTGCCAGAGAGATTGGTTTGAAGAAAGAGGAAGAAGAAATGGCCGCTATCGCCGGTTTTTGCCATGATATGGGAAATTTTTTAAGCAGGAGCTTCCATAATTATTTTGGCGCTTTGCTTTTCCATCAGGTTTTCCAAAATGATTTTGACCCTCAAAAATTAGTTACAATTATGCAGGCGATATCTAATCATGATAAGAAAATAGAGGATATGAGTTTTGCTAGCGCGGTTTCCGCTATAGTTGTTTTAGCGGACAAATCAGACGTCCATCGCTCAAGAGTGCTTGTCAAAGATATTGAAGAAATAAAAACAGATATTCATGATAGGGTTAATTACGCCACTAAAATGAGCAGATTGGAGGCAGACAAAAAGAAAAAAAGGATTACTCTGACCCTGAGAATTGACACTAATTTTGTTCCTATAATGGAATACTTTGAAATTTTCACCGCCAGAATGGTTTTTTGCCGCAAAGCGGCCGAATCCCTGGGATACGATTTCGGCTTAATAATAAATAAATTCAGATTACTTTAGCAAAAATACTTCCGGGAATTTTTTAATAATTGCAGTTAGCAAAAGCCGGTAATTTCGCCGAAAATTTGATATAAAAAAATAGATGAATATTATAATTTATTTTACAATTTTACGGAAATTCAAATTTTCTTAAGCCAAGCGGATTTGGCTAGAAAAATAGGGACAAAACAATCGGCTATTTCTCGGCTTGAATCAGGAAGCTATAATCCCAGTTTTGTTTTTTTGCGAAAAGTTTCTAAAGCCCTTAACTCTCGACTTGAAGTAAAAATATATTAATCTAATTAGATGGAAATAGAAAAATGGCAGAGAACAGTTTTCTGTAGTTTATAAAATTAGATTATTTTAAAATGTTTGAGAAATTAAAACAAATTGGAAAATTAAGAGAGGTTCAAAAGTCCTTGGAAGAAGAAAATGTTGAGATAGAAAAAAATGGAACCCGGGTTGTTTTGAATGGAAATTTTAAAATTATAAGTATTAGCTTAAATCCGGCGTTAGGAAAAGAAGAACAGGAAAGAGTTTTAGCCGAATGTTTTAACGAGGGGGTAGAGAAGATTAAATCAAGTATGGCCCAAAAATTCCAGTCGATGCTATAAATATATTCTCTCTCGCTGGTTGACTAAAACACCAAAACAATGAGAATAGTTCTCATTGTTTTTATTGATAACGAAGCAAGTAATATATTTGAGAGATATGCGCGGTTTTGACAAAATATTCTTTGGGGTATATACTTTATAAAATAAAATAATTTTGCTATTTACCTTGAATTATGAAATGCTTTTTAGGCAAAAACTGCATTTCGCAATTCGAGGTATTTACTTATGTCAGAAATAATTTTAACCGATGAAAATTTTGAGGAAGAAATTAAAAAAGCCAATAAGCTGATTTTAGTTGATTTTTGGGCTACATGGTGCAGTCCCTGTCTTGTATTGTCGCCGATTTTGGAAAAATTAGCCCAAGATTATGAAGATAAAATTAGTTTGGCTAAAGTTAACGTAGACGAGACTCCCCAGACTGCTCAAAAATTTGGGATTAATCAGATTCCTACGGTAGTTTTGTTTAAAGACGGAAAGCCGGTTAGCGGATTTATCGGAGCGAGACCAGAACCAATTGTAAAAGAGTGGTTGGACGGAGTGTTAGAGAAGGAAGGTCTTAAGGGGGTAAGAAAAGAAAGCGATGGAACGGAAGAAGGAAATAAGGAAGAAGGAGGTAGAGAAGAAGGGAGTAAGGAAGAAGAAGGAAATAAAAGAGAAGGAGAAAGTGAGGAAAAAGAAAAAAGAGGAGAAATTGAAGAGATAATTAAACAGTATGAGGTTTACGCTAAAAAGAACGGATTTAGATTAAATCCCGATAAAGCGGCGGTTGAAGGATTAATAAAAGGACTTTTGGCAAACGAGAAAAAATATGGGGCTCGATATTGTCCCTGCAGAAGAGTAACCGGAGATATAGAGGATGATAGGCCGAAGATTTGTCCCTGCGTTTGGCATAAGCAGGAAATTCAAAAAGACGGCCGTTGTTATTGCGGACTTTTCGCAAAATAAACTATCCTGTTCCCGTACATAATTTATGTGCGGGGGTAAGATAATTTATATTCCGAAATAAATTTAATGAACTTTATCGTTTCTTTTATTTTTTCCTTAGTCATCTACCTTGTTTTAACTATTGGCTCAGGAGATGTTCTCTATTGGAGCAAAGAAGAAATTATTTTAGGGAGCGTCTTATCTGTTGTGACCGGATTGATAATTCAGAGAATTTTCCGGTTGCTTGAAATTAAAATCAGCCGAAAATTTTTAAGTCCCTTAAGGTGGGGTTTATTTTTGATTTATATTTTTGGTCCCTTTTTTTTCAGTTTAATTAAGGCGAATTTGACAGTCGCTTATAGGATTCTTACCAAAAGAATCAGGCCGGGAATTGTAAAAATATCACCGAAATTAAAAACTGATTTCGGGACAACCTTGTTGGCAAATTCTATCACCTTAACTCCAGGAACACTCTCAGTAGATGTAGACCAGGAAAATAACCTTTATGTTCATTGGCTTTGGACCGAGAATAAGGAACCGGATATCAAGCAGGTAGCGGGAAATTTCGCCAAGTGGATCAAAATAATTACCGAATAATTGAATTAGCTATGTGGCAAATAACCGCTCTAATTTTTTCAATACTTATTTTTATTGCTTTAGCAAGGGTCTTTTTGGTAAAGACTATTTTTGACAAATTGGTTGTTTTGGATGTTGCAAATACGCTAGTTATCGCCCTCTTGATAACGCTTTCTATTATTTGGAAAGAGGTTATTTTAGCGGATATAGCCATTGTTTACGCCTTGCTTTCTCTTATAGGCATCCTTTATTTTACTAAATATGTTGAATAATTATGTTTTTGGTTTATTTATTTATTTCAGTTAGTTTAATTTTTTTTAGTTTGAGCGTTTTAGGCCTTTTCAGGTTTCCCGATGTTTATACCCGGTTGCATTCCGCGGGCTTGTCCACCACTTTTGGCTTTCTCTTTTTTACTTTAACTTCTTTGATATATTTTTTAATTGTTGAAAATTTTAATTTCTCTTTGCCTGCACGTATGATTATAATTGCCTTAATTCTTTTAATAATCCAACCTTGCATAGGCCATGCGATTTCAAGAGCGGCTTATAGAAATGGAGTAAAGCCAAAAGAAGCAATAATAGATAAATTAAACAATAGGACTAAAACAGTATGAATTTTTCTCTAATCCAAATTATTCAGGGCTTAATTTTAACCGGTATGATTCTCTCGGCTTTTTTATTAATAAAAAGCAAAGATTTATTTGTTTCAGTTATTTATTTTGCGGCAATGAGTTTAATGCTGGCAGGGGAATTTTATATTCTCCAAGCTCCTGATGTAGCTATTGCCGAAGCGGCCGTCGGAGCGGGTTTGTCTTCGGCTATTTATATAATTGCCATTAAAAAAACCGGGCGTTGGGAACAATGATTAAAAAAACAACCATTCTAATTTTATCTGTTTTTCTTGTTTTGGTTTTCTTATTTATCCATCCTTTTGGAAAACCTGAAACAGTAAAAATGGACGACTATTTTATCAAGAATGCTCAAACACAGACTGGAAGCAATAATATTGTTTCCAGTATAGTTTTTGATTATCGCGGGCTGGACACATTGGGAGAAGCAACGGTTCTTTTCGCCGCCGTTATGGGAATCTTTTTAATCTTTTCTCCCTCAGAAGCGAAATTTCTAACCAAAGATACCAAGAAGAAAACTTATGACCAAAATAGTTAAAATCGTTAGTTTAATAATTTTAAATCCAATAATTATATTTGGTTTATATGTCATTTCTCATGGCCACTTGACTCCTGGTGGCGGATTTCAGGGAGGGGTGATAATCGCCGGAGCAACCGTATTAATGTTGGTTGTTTTTGAAGATGATATTAGGTTGTCAAAGGGCCTATTTTCTTTATTTGAATCTTTGGGTCTTATATTTTTTATTATTTTAGCTTTTTTGGCCATTTTCAAAAACACATTTTTTTATAATTTCTTGGCAAATACAACCGGAATTTTAGGTAAAACAATCCATTTTGGAATAAACTCGGGTTATCTCAACAGCGGCGGAGTTATTCTTTTAATGAATTTAGCTGTAGGAATAGAAGTAGCTTCGGCCTTGTCTCTTGTTATTTTATTAATGACGAAAAAAAATGATTAGTTTTGTTTTTCTAACTACAATTTTTTTAGTAATAATAGGAATCTTCGGGGCGATATTCAGAAAGAATTTAATTAAAATAGCCATGGCTGTTAACATTATCGGCAACGGAGTAAATTTGTTTTTAATAGGTTTGGGATACAGGCAAGGAGGGATAGCTCCGATTTTTACCAATGCCCCAAATTTAAATATGGTTTCTCCAACTCCGCAAGCGTTGATACTTACCAGTATTGTTATTAATTTAGCCATAACCGCCTTTTTGCTTTCTCTGGCAATTTTGATTTATAAATCATCCGAAAATTCTAAATAATATGTCTTCTCATTTTATTATTTTGATAATAGCTATTCCCTTGTTAGGCGCATTTTTATTGCCTCTGTTGAGCAAGTTAAGTAAAAAGATAAGAGATTTTTGGGTTTTTTTGGTTTTGGCGTCAGTCAATGTTTTTTCTTTTCTTCTTTATAGTTCAATTTTCAGAGGAGGAACATTTGTTTATAGCGTAGGAGCTGAATTTCCTTCAATGACTTCGCCTCAGGGATTTCCCGTAAGAATTATTTTGACAGCAGACGCTTTGTCGGGATTTTTAGCTCTGGTTTTCATTTTTATCGCCTCTTTAGTTCTTCTTTACTCCCGGAAAATTTTAAGTCCCTCTTTCTCTTTGGACAAATTTTACGCTCTTTATTTCTTGCTTATGGCGGGAATTTTAGGCTTTTTATTTACCGGAGATTTTTTCACCCTTTTTGTGTTTTATGAAATAAGTTCCATTGCTACTGCCGGTTTGATTGCTTTTTTCAGAGATAGAGAGTGTTTTAAAGCAGCCTTTCATTATTTAGCTGTTTTCGCCGTCGGTTCTCTGTTCTTGCTGTTTGGGGTAGGGCTTCTTTATAGCGAATACGGATTTTTGAATATGGCTATTATCGCCAACAATCTTCAGTTCTCTTTTATAGACAAAGTTGCCTTATCTTTCATCGCTTCCAGCTTGTTGTTAAAAGTAGGAGTTTTTCCTTTTTATTTTTGGAAGCCGGAAGCATATAAGGCATCTCCTATATCGGTGATTATTTTGTCTATAATTTCTTCCTTGTCTGCTGTCTATGTTCTGTTCAGAATCGCCTTTGATGTTTTCGGCGCAAATATTAGTTTAGGGTGGATTCTAATTTTGTTTTCAGTCCTTTCAATTTTTGTCGGAGTTTTCCTGGCACTAAAAGAAAATAATCTTAAAAGAATTTTGGCCTATTTAGCTATTTCCGAATTAGGTTATGTAGTTTTAGGGATTTCTTCCGGTATGGCGAGCTCAAATACTGATTTTGGATTTAAAGCAATCCAAGGAGGATTATTCCATATGATAAATGATGTTTTGGACATAGGCCTGCTGTTTTTAATCGCCGGCGTTATTGTTTATCTTAGCAAAACCAGAGATGTTTTTAAAATTCGGGGACTTGCCCATAAGGAGCCATTATTATCAGGGTTTTTTCTTTTAGGAATTTTAGCCGTGTCCGGGATGCCGCCGTTGAATGGTTTTGCTTCAAAAATAATGATTTACGAATCAGTTTTCCGTTTAAATCCTGCTTTGGCAGTTGTCGGAATCCTGGGAAGCATTTTGATTTTGGCGGTTTTGGTTAAAGTTTTCGCCTCAATATTTCTTGGAAAACAGTCCGAAAACTGCCAGCCGGTTCCTAAATTGGCGGTTGCTATCGTTTCAATATTTGCGGTCTTGATGATTTTGATAGGCCTTTTCCCAAAACAATTTGTAGATTCTTTTGTCAATCCGGCGGCAAAAGCGCTAATCAATCAACAAGTTTATATCAATAACGTAATCCATTAAACTTACAATGCATATAATTTGGCAGCCAAAAATCGCTCTAATTTTTTTCTTTTTTATCCTTTTTGTAGTTTACCTTTTTTATTTGCTTGGAGAAAAGAGATACCATAAAGGAACGTCCCAAACAGTTTCTTATTTTTCCGGAGAAGAGCCTCCTAAAGACGTTAAACTGGAAAATATCTATTGGGGATTTTTTAAAGATTTTGAGAAACTGTATAATTTCTTGCAAAAGACCAAAAAAGAAAACGCTAACGACTATATTTTTCTGTTTATTTTCGGTTTAATTATCTTTCTTTTAGTGATATGCCCAACCTGATTTTAAAATTTTTAATGACTCTTGCGATAATTTTTGGAAGCGTGATTTTAGGTTTGCTCTTTAAAGGAATTGACAGAATTTTAAGCGCTAAAATGCAGAAAAGGGTTGGACCTCCTATTTTGCAGCCGTTTTATGATTTAAAGAAACTGATAGTTAAAGAGAGTATAATCCCGAAACATTCCTTGAAATGGATTTTTGAACTGTCGCCTTTGATTTCTTTGACAGTTTCTATTTTGATTTTGTTTTATATTCCTATTGCCGGGAAATCTGTTTTAGGAAATTCCGGAGACCTCATTTTAGTAATTTATCTGTTTATATTTCCGGGTTTGAGTTTAGTTTTAGGAGCATTTTCTTCTAATTCTCCCTATGCCAACCTTGGCGGTCAAAGAATGATTATCAATATGCTGGGCTACGAATTTCCTTTGGCCGTCGTCAGTCTTGCTCCTGTCTGGCTGATTTACAAAAATGGGTTTCCAAATATTTTCTCTTTGAATACAATCTATAGCCATAATATCTGGAATTTGGTTGGACCAATCGGGATTATCGGGCTTTCAATAGAAACAATAGTTATTTTTATTATCATCGCCGGCGAATTATCCCAAACTCCTTTTGATGTTGAGGCGGCTGGTTCGGAAATTGCCGGCGGAGCATTAGCGGAATATTCCGGGAGAAATTTGGCAATGTTTTATGTGGCCGAAGCGGTAAAAGCGGTTGCAATCGCTTCTTTGTTTATTGTTCTTTTCTTTCCTTGGAATATCCAAGCAAATTTTGCCGCAATGCTTTCTATTTATCTTCTAAAGCTGTTTTTAATAATATTTATCGGCTTAACTTTAATTAGAACAGTTACTTCAAGGTTCAAAATCAGCCGTTTAACCAGAGCTTACTGGGGGGGACTTACTTTATTGTCTATCATCGGATTTTTAACAGTGTGGATAGACACGGTTTTAAATTTTTAATTATGCCTGAATCAAAAAGAAAATTAAAAAAAGTAGCAAAATCTATCTGGGTTTTTAATTGGTTTAATTCCTGCGGCTTTATGGAGATTTTGCCGGTAGTGGGAAGCAGGTGGGATATGGAAAGGTTTGGCTTGATTCCGGTTTCCAGCCCCAGGCAGGCCGATTGCCTGATTATTGCCGGTTATCAGACAATGAAGTCAATTAAAAGAGCGAAAATGATTTACGAACAGATGCCTTCTCCAAAAATTGTCATTGCCTTGGGGTCCTGCCCGGTAAGCGGAGGGATGTATTGGGATTCATATAACACTATAAAAAGATTGGGAGATTATTTACCTGTAGATTTATATATTCCCGGTTGTCCTCCGAGGCCGGAAGCAATTTTTGACGGAATTAGTAAGTTAATAAAGAGATATGAGTGATTTAATTTCAATTCTAAAATCAAAATTTGAGACAGAAGTTTTGAAAAAAGAGAAAAACCAAATTTGGCTTAGGGTCAGCCGGAATAATTTGCCAAATGTCTGCGATTTTTTAAAAGGCGAGGGTTTTAATTTCTTTTCCTTTTTAACGGCGGTTGATATTTTGGAAAAAAATGTCATTGAACTTATCTATCATATTTGGAGCGAAGAAAAGAAAATGGGTTTAAATATCAAAATAGAAATTGCCAGAATTAATCCGGAAATCGGCTCGGTTTCAAAGACATATGATTCTTCTCAAATTCATGAGAGAGAAATACACGAACTTTTTGGGGTGAATTTTTTAGGAAATTCGGATTTATCAGAATTATTTTTAGAAGATTGGCCGGGACCGGCTCCGTTTTTAAAGGATTTTGACTGGCGAGCGCATGTAAGAGAAAAATTTTATAACAGAGAAAAAGAAAATGAAGAAGGATACTTTATCTAAATTTTCAATTTTCTCCTGCTTTCAGCGGGATTAAATTGACAAAAATGAAAGAAGAAAATAAAGGACAATATCAGGAATTTTTATTCGGGCCGGCTCATCCTGGATCGGGTAATTTTTCAGTGAGGATAAAATTAGACGGGGAAAAAGTCGTTGAAGCGAAAGCGGACCCGGGATACTTGCACAGGGGATTTGAAAAATTAATGGAATACAGAAATGTTTGGCAGAACGCGGTTTTATCAGACAGGATTTGCGTTTTTGAGCCATTGGCTTGGAATTTGCTTTTTGCGGAAGCAGTGGAAAAATTAGCCGATATTGAAGTTCCGGAAAGAGCAAAATATGTTAGAGTAATTTTAGCCGAATTGTCTCGGATTCAGTCCCATCTTATTTGGTTCGGAGCTCTTTCTTCTGCTACCGGATTTGACACCGGTTTTAAAACAGCTTTTGGCTATAGAGATTATATTTTAGATATTTTTTCCGCTGTTACCGGGGGGAGAGTATATCCAGCCGGTTATATTTGTCCCGGCGGTTTGAGAAAGGACCTGCCTGAAGGCATTGAAAACAAAATTTTAAAAGTTTTAGGCAAAATAATAGAGGCAACTTCTTATTTTAAAAAAGAAGATCCTGTTTTTGCTTCAAGAACCAAAGGAATAGGGGTTCTAAAATCGGAAGAGGCTGTCAGGCTGGGGGCCAGCGGTCCTGTTTTAAGGGCCAGCGGATTTTTACAGGACATAAGAAAGAACGAACCTTATGAAATATACAAAGAAGTAGATTTTGACGCGCCTGTCTTAAAAGAAGGCGATTCTTATTCAAGATTTAAAATTGGATTGTTAGAAATAAAAGAAAGTGTTAAAATTATCAAGCAACTATTAGATAAAATTCCTTTGGGCTTCTATCTTAATGAAAAAATGAGAGTCGGAACGCCTTTTGCCCTGCCGGAAAAAGAAGCATATGTTAGAAATGAAATAGCCCGGGGAGAGGGAGCTATATATGTAAGGGGCAATGGAGGGATCAATCCTGAACGGGTTAAAATTAAAGGCCCTTCTTTTCTGCATTTAATTCCGGTCTTGGAATTTTTGTTGAAGGGAGCGGAAGTAGCGGATATACCCGTAATTTATTGGAGCTTAAACGGTTGTCCTGCGGATATGGATAGATAACCATTATTCAACTAAATAAAAAAAATGATAAATATAAGTAAAAATAAATGTATAGGATGCGGGATCTGCGCAAGAATATGTCCGGAGGGGATAGAACTAGTAAACGGGATGGCGAGAATAAAAGACAAAAAAGCTGACTGCTTAAGAAATGCTATAAAAGGTTGTCCCCAGGACGCGATAAAAGATATCGGGCAAAAATTAATATTTGCTATCGGAACCGACGATGGTAAAAGAATAAAGCCAGACGACCATGTCGGAATGTCTAAATATTATTCAATATGGGAATACTCAAATGGAAACTTAGTTTTTCAAGAGAAAAGAGAAAACACTAAGTATAAAGAAGACGAATCTAGGATCCATGGAGATCCTGAAAAAGCAAAAGCAGTTTCATCTGTCCTGAAAAATGTTAATGTAATTATAGGAAAAATGATTGGTCCAAATATTGTTCGGATGAAAACTAAATTTGTTCCCGTAATTATAAGGGAACCTTTAATCAAAGATGCAATTGGAATAATCAAGGAAAATGTAAACGAGATAGTAGAGGAATACAATAAGGAAGAAAGAAAAGGAATAATATTAAAATAAAAATTGTCAAAACGTTAAAATGCCAAAAACAAACAAAAAACTAAAAGGAATGAGAATATTAATTTCTGGAAAAGGAGGAAGCGGAAAAAGTACTCTGGTTACTTTAATCTCAAATGTATTAAAGGAAAAAGGATACAAGGTTCTTGCCTTAGACGGTGATGCCTCTAATCCTCGGGGACTCTCCGGATTGATGCTCGGATTAAAAAAAGAAAAGGACTTTCCAAAAGCCTTGATAGATTTTTTTGGTGGAACTAAGGTGGTTACCTGTCCCGTAGACGATCCCTCTCCGCTTACTAGATTGAACGATTCTATCCCCGTGCCTGAAAAAAAGATAGATATTTTTAAAGAGATTCCAGATAAATATTTTGTTAAAAGGAAACGAATAATTTTATTTCAGGCAGGGAAGATTAAAAAATATGGTCAAGGTTGCGATGGACCAGTAGAAAAAGTAGTTAGGGATTTTATAGTAAAAGGAGATTACGTAAATCTTATTGACGCCAAGGCCGGAGTTGAACATTTTGGAAGGAGAATATCAGAAAACGTGGATATCGTTTTGCTTATTCTCGACCCTACCCTTGAGTCTATTTCAATTGCTAAAAGAGTAAATGATTTTTGTAGTGATATGAAAATGAAAAATTTTTGGTTGGCCTTAAACAAAATTAAGTCAAAAGAAATAGAATCCCAGATGATAAATAAATTGGGGAAATTGAAAAGTAAAATTATTGGCACAGTTCAATGCGATTCCAAAATAATAGAATCAGGATTAGAAAGGAATTTCCCAGATAAAAGTAGAGCTTTTAACGATGTAAAAAAAATTATTGAAAGATTAGAGAAAAAATAAATTAGAAAATACTTGTGAAAAAAATAAAAGTAGCTAACTCTAAAGATATCTGTATTTTTGCAATATGAAATTAAGGATTATTCCAAAATTGGTATTGAACCTGTTTAAAAAGCCGCTTACGGTTAGGTTTCCTAAAGAATCTCTTTCTATTCCCGACGGTTATAGAGGGATTCCTGGCTTTTCTCCGGATAAATGTTTGGGATGCGGCTTATGCGCCGAGGCTTGTCCCAATAAAGCGATTACAATGGTTGAAGTTAGACAAAAAGACGGAACTATAAAAAAGCAACCCCGAATTGATATTAATAAATGCTGTTTTTGCGGATTGTGCCAATCTGTTTGTCCCACGGGAGCAATTAAACTAACTAAAAAAATTCCTTTAGCCAAATGATCAACAATACTTCATCAGAGGACGTTAAAGAATTATTAAAAGGAATAAAACATCCTGCTATTGATGAGACCCTTCTGAATCTTGGGATGATTAAGGATATAAAAGTTGAAGGCAATAAGGCAATTATTGTTCTGGCTTTTCCTTTTCTAAATATTCCCATCAAAGACCAGTTAATAGAGTTAATAAAAGAGCCATTGACTAAATTAAAGATGGATATAAAAATAGAGACAACGATAATGGATAAAAAAGAATTGGAAGATTTTTTGGCTAAAGAGCAGGAAAATTGGAAGAGCTAAAGAATTATGGAGCAATCACCAAGCCCTAACGGAAATGTAATTTCTAACAGGGCGAGAGGAGTAAAAATTACTATTGTTTACGACAACACCGCCTATAGAAAAGACCTTAAGTCCGATTGGGGTTTTTCTGCCTTGGTTGAAATAAAAAATACTCCGAAGATTCTGTTTGATACCGGGGGAAACGGAAAAATTTTGCTTAGTAATATGGAAAAACTGAAAATTGACCCGGTTTCAATTGATGAAATTTTCATTTCCCATTCTCATTTTGACCATACCGGCGGGCTTTCTGAATTTCTAAACGTGAATAAAAGGGTTAAAATTTACATTCCTCCTTCATTTCATGGATTTAGAAACAGAGAAGTTGTTATTATAAAAGGACCGACAAAAATTCATGAAAATGTATTTTCTACCGGAGAATTGGAAGGCATTGAACAGAGTATGGGGGTTGAGACCGATAAAGGAATAGTTTTAATTGTTGGATGTTCCCATCCAGAGATGAAGCATATTTTAGACGCGGCAAAACAATTCGGCAAAATTTATGGGATCGTTGGGGGATTGCATGGATTTTCTGAATTTGAGTTATTCAGAGATTTAGAATTAATCTGTCCCACTCATTGTACTCAGCATAAAATAGAACTTAAAAAACTCTATCCTCAAAAATACATTGAAGGCGGAGCAGGAAGAATAATTGAAATTTAACGGTTGATAACCTGTCCTAAAGAAAAAATTTTTGTTATGATAACATATATAACTTTTTTGCATTAATTAACGATTATATATAAATGGCTAAGGATTATTCAATTTTAATAGGAGGCGCCGCCGGCCGCGGTTCCAAGAAAGCCGGTCTTATAATTGCCAAATTATTTTCCCAGATTGGTTATAGAATTTTTATTTACGATGATTATCAATCCTTGATTAGAGGGGGCCATGATTTTTCTCAAATTAGGGCGTCGGAAAAAGAAGTTTTATCTCATCGGGAAAAAATAGATTTTCTTTTAGCCCTGGACGCAATCACCATCAAAAAACACGAAAGCGATTTAGACAAAAAAGGAATAATTATTTACAATAGCGATGAGATTTCTTTTAGAAAAAGAAAAGGAATTGGGGTGGCGATAAAAACAATCGTTGAAAAGGTGGGCGGCAAGCCGATAATGGAGAACATCGCTCTTGTTTCCGCTTTTGCAAAAATTATCGGTTTTGACTGGAAAACATTAGAAGAGGTTTTAAAAAAAGAATTTAAAAAATTTCAAGAAATAAATATAAAAGTAGCGAAAGCCGCTTTTGAAGATAGCCCTAATTTATTTAAAATTGTCCCGCTAAATGTCCGTTTTAGCGGGAACAAAAGCGGGAAAAAGCAGTTTCTTCTTTTAACCGGGAACGAAGCGGTTGCTTTGGGCGCTGTTAAAGCTGGTTTAGATCTTTACATTGCTTATCCGATGACCCCGGCCAGCGGGATTTTGCATTATTTAGCCAAGCGCAAAAAAGATTTTAATATAGCCGTTGCCCAACTGGAAAACGAGACAGGGGTGGTGAACGCGGCTATCGGGGCGTCATATGCCGGAGCAAGGACAATAGTTGGAACTTCGGGAGGAGGATTTGCTTTAATGGTAGAAGGGTTTAGTTTGGCTGCCCAGAATGAAACTCCTTTGGTAATAGTAGAAAGCCAAAGAATGTCTCCTGCTAGCGGAGTACCTACTTATACTGGCCAGGGAGATTTACTTTTTGTTTTAGGAGCCGGGCATGGCGATATTGTAAGGTTTGTTATCGCTCCCGGCGATGCTGACGAGGCTTGTTATTGGGCCGGAGAAATTTTAAATCTTTCTTGGAAGTACCAAACACCGTCAATTTTATTACTTGATAAGGAAGTTTCCGAAAGTACCTTTAGTTTTAATAAAAATATTTTAGAGAAAATTAAACGTGAAGAACCTTTGCTTTGGAACAAAAAGCCTGCCCGCAATGCCTTTGGTATAGCCAATGCAGGCGGGGGTGAATATTTGAGATACAAAAAAACAAGAAATGGAATTTCTCCTCTTGCTTTTCCGGGGGAGAAAAATGCAATTGTCAAAGCAAACAGTTATGAACATGACGAGTTCGGAATTACAGTGGAAGAAGGAAAAAAGGTAGAAGAAATGCAAAATAAGCGGCTAAGAAAATTTGAGGAAATGAGAAAAGAGGTTGATAGATTAGAAGCGGTTAAGGTTTACGGGAAGAAAACAGCTAAAAAAGCGCTTATTGTTTGGGGTTCAACGAAAGGACCAGCAAAAGAGGTGGCGGAGAAGTTAGGGATGAGAATGGTCCAGCCGATTATTATTGAACCATTTCCGGAAAAACAGATGAAAAACGCGTTAAAAGGAGTTAAAAAACTTGTCTTAATAGAAACAAACGGCTTGGGACAAATGGAAAAGGTCTTAAATTGTTACGGTATTAAAGTTGATAAGAAAATATTAAAATACAACGCTAGACCTTTCTTACCGGAAGAGATTGAAGAGAAATTGACCTAATTGACCTAATTTCTAAATAATGACCAAGCCCTAAACTCCAAATCCCAAAATTTCTCTCAATCAGGCTATTGCTTAACCAGGTTAAGCAATGCCTGAGCAATTCTTTTGGAAAATTGGGATTTGGGATTTGTTTAGGTTAATTAGAATAATTAGATCAATTAGAAATTTATTATGAATCTATCTACTTATGCTAAAAATACCTGGTGTCCTGGTTGCGGTAATTTCGGTATTTTAGCCGCCTTAAAAAAGGCAATTTCTTCTTTGGTGGCGGGAGGGTTGGCTAAGGAAAATTTAGTGGCGGTTAGCGGAATCGGCTGCGCCTCAAAGATTATTGACTATCTTGATATAAATAGTTTTTCCTCTTTGCACGGACGGCCGGTTATTTCGGCTGAAGGGATAAAATTAGGTAATCCTGACCTAAAGGTTATAGTTTCTGTCGGAGACGGAGGAACTTACAATGAAGGAATTTCTCATTTAATTTATGCTGCTAAAAGAAATAGCGACATCACTGTTTTGGTTCACGATAACAGAAATTTCGCTTTGACTGCCGGCCAGTTTACGGCCACTTCGCCAAGAGGCTTTAAAGGAAAGTCCTCTCCTCAAGGCAGTATTGAAACGCCTTTCAATCCCTTGAAATTAATGTTGGCTTCCGGGGCAACATTCATTGCCCGGGGGTATTCGGCTGAAACAGAACATCTTAAAGATTTGATTATTAAAGGGGTTCAACACAGAGGATTTTCTTTTATTGAGATTCTTCAGCCTTGTGTTTCTTTTTTCAACACTTTCCAATTTTATAACGCCAAGGTTTATAAGGCGAAAAATTCAGAAAGAGAAACCTTGAAAAAAATTGAGGAATGGGATTATGACAAAAACGACAATCAGATCCCCATCGGTATTTTTTATAAAATCCAAAAGCCGGTTTACGAGGAGGAATTGCTTAAAAATTTGTCCCGCCGGGCGGGGTCAAAGATAAAAAACAAGGTCGATTTCAAAAAAATAGAAATTTAAGTGGGTCTAATTTTAAAATGTTAAAGATAAATAAAGAAAAATGTATTAACTGCGGGGTTTGCGTTCAGTCCTGTCCTGGGGCGACGGAAATAGGGGATGACGGAAAGGCGAGGATTATTGACCAAGAGAAATTAAAGGAATGCGGGGGAGAAAGCGTTTGTCCTTTCGGGGCAATAGAAAAAGTTTCTGAGGAGAAACCTGCTTGAGGCAAGTAGGAATCAACAGAACAGCCTTCTTTAGGTGTATGAAGAAATGGATTTTTGCCATTTTTATTTTATTTCCAATTTTTATTAATTTTAGTTTTGTTTTTGCTCAGGAAGGAAAAGGGGAAATTAATTTTTTATATGGCAACACTTGTCCTCACTGCTCCAGAGAGGAAAATTTTCTGAGAGGATTGGAAAAAGAGTATCCAGGAATTAAAATTAATAAATTTGAAATTTCTGAGAGAAAAAATATTGATTTATTAAAAAGCCTTTACGAGGATTATAAGGTGCCTTCAAAGTTTTATGGTTTGGTTCCGGCTACTTTTATTAAAGATAGGTACTTTATTGGTTTTAACGAGAAAATTGGCAAGAATATTGAGGAATGTGTTAAAGAAATCAGAGGGAACGTTTTGAATAAGCCCTGCGTGTCAGAACAAGAATCTCAAAAAGGAGGTGTTACAGCGGTAAATCTGGAAGGAAAAATTAATATCCCTTTTATTGGCAAGATAGACACCAGCAGATATTCTCTGCCTTTTTTAACTGTTATTTTAGGAATTCTGGATGGCTTTAATGTCTGTTCTTTAGGAGCTTTGGTTTTAATTTTAGGATTAGTTTTGGCTTTGCGTTCCAAAAAGAGAATTCTGATTTTCGGCGGAGTGTATATCTTGATTGTCTCTCTTATTTACGGATTTTTAATAATCCTCTGGTACCAAATTTTCTCTTTCTTTGTCCCTTATCTGAAGATAATGAATCTTTTGATAGGTCTTTTGGGGCTTGGAGGGGGAATTTATTTTCTAAAAGAATTTATTAAATTCAAGAGGAGAGGCCTTGTTTGCGAATCAGGAGCAGGGGAGAAATTATTTTCAAGATTTTCCTTAAAATTTCAAAAAATTTTTAAAGAGTCAGGCAGTATTTTTTTATTAATTGGAGGCATTATTTTATTTGCCGGCATAATCACTATTGTAGAATTTCCCTGCTCGGCTGCCGTACCAGTAATATTTGCCGGCCTTTTGGCTCAGTCCCAGATGCCAACATTTTATTATTTATTGTATATTTCTGTTTACCTTGCCTTTTATATGTTAGACGAAATTATTGTTTTTTTGATAGCCCTTTTTACAATGAAACTTTGGTTGGCTTCAAATAAAGCAATGATTTGGATTGCTTTAAGCGAATCAATTATTCTTTTCCTCCTTGGTTTTTATTATCTTTCCGCGCTTATGATCTAATTTTAGGTTTGAAATTTCTTTTTTGTCATTCTTATCGCGATTTATAATTTGAATATAATTAAACTTCAAATAATAAGGACTGTTGCAAAAAAATAAGAAAATTGGAAGAAGAAAAAAAATAAGCGATAAATGGAAATAAGATAAAAAATTAAAAATGGACGTAGAAAAAGAGCTTAAAAAAATTAAAGAAGAAGTTATAGCTTGCCAAAAATGTTCTTTGTATAAAATGAGGAAGTATCCTGTAGTCGGGGAAGGAAATCATCAGGCAAAAATTATATTTGTCGGGGAAGCGCCGGGAGCGCAGGAAAATATGACCGGCCGTCCTTTTTGCGGAGCAGCAGGGAAGATTTTGGACGAATTATTAAATTTGACCGGAATAGAGAAAAGAGATGTTTATATCGCGAATATCTTAAAATGCCGTCCGTCGGAAAATCGCGATCCTAAAGAAGAAGAAATTGCCGCTTGCTCTCCTTATTTGGAAAGACAAATTGAAGCTATTCAACCAAAAATAATTTGTCCATTAGGAAGATACGCAATGAATTTTTTAATGGAAAAATTTGGATTGAAAGAGCAGATTCAGCCAATTAGCAAAATCCACGGAAAAATTTTTGAAACCGAAAAATTTAGCCAAAAAATCAAAATCATTCCTTTTTATCACCCGGCAGTCGCCGCTTATAATATAAATATGAAGAAAACCCTAAAAGAAGATTTTAAGATTTTGAAAGAGTTATCCACAGGTTAAGCAAATTTGACTAATTTTCTTGAAGCATTAAAATGAAATAATTTAATTTTATTAGAAAATGAAAAATAACATTACGAAAACTTATTCTCAGGCATCTTCTAAGAAAAAGTTAAGCAAAGTAAAAAAAAGAAATGGTCAAGTTGTAGATTTTGAAGAAGGTAAAATTAGCGAAGCGATTTTTAAAGCCGTAACTTCGGTTGAACAGGGCGATGGAAAAAAGTCAAAAAAACTTTCTAACAGAGTAGTCCAAATTTTAAATAGGAGATTTAAGAAAGAAGAAATTCCTACCGTTGAACAAATTCAGGACATTGTTGAAGAAGTTTTAATTTTAGAAGGTCTGGTAGAAACTGCTAAGGCCTTTATTTTGTATCGGGAGCAAAGAAGGAGGATTAGGGAAGCGGTGAAGACCTCCGAAGAAGCAGTTGACAGAGTTGACCAATATTTAGAAAAACTGGATTGGGAAGTTAAAGAAAACGCCAATATGGCTTTTTCTTTGCAGGGATTAAATCATTATACGACTACCTATGCTATTAAAAAATATTGGTTGAACAAAATATACCCTAAAGAGATTAGAGAAGCCAATGAGAATGGCGATTTTCATATTCATAATTTGGATGCTTTAGCCACTTATTGCTGTGGCTGGGATTTATACGATCTTTTATTAAAAGGATTCGGCGGCGTGTCTGGAAAAGTTGAATCAAAGCCGGCAAAACACTTTCGGGCCGCTTTGGGCCAAATGGTAAATTTCCTTTATACTCTTCAAGGGGAAGCGGCCGGGGCGGTTGCTTTTTCGAACTTTGACACTCTTTTAGCGCCTTTTATTCGCTATGACAACTTAAATTATCAGCAGGTAAAACAATCATTACAGGAATTTTTATTTAATATGGCGGTGCCTACTCGAGTAGGCTTCCAAACGCCATTTTCTAATATTACTCTTGACTTAAAACCTTCTCCTGTTTTCGCTAAAATGCCGATAATAATCGGCGGGAAGCCCCAAAAAGAATCTTATGGAGAATTTGAGGAAGAAATGAAAATTTTTAACAAGGCTTTATACGAAGTTTATTTAGAAGGCGATAAATCCGGGAGGCCGTTTACCTTTCCCATTCCAACAATCAATATTACAAAAGATTTCCCTTGGGATGACCCAGTTTTTGATGGAATTTTTCGAGCCTCGGCAAAATACGGAATAAACTATTTCGCCAATTATATTAATTCTGAAATGAAACCAGAAGATGTAAGGTCAATGTGTTGCAGACTTCGGATCGATTTGACAAAACTTGAGAATAGAGGCGGCGGAGGACTTTTCGGCTCCGGGGCTCTAACTGGAAGTATCGGTGTGGTAACGATTGACCTTCCTCGTATTGGCTATCTATCAAAGACAAAAAAGGAATTTTTTGAGAGATTAGGCAAATTAATGGATTTAGCGGAAGAAAGTTTAGAAATAAAAAGAAAAGTGTTGGAAAATTTCATTGAGAAAGGACTTTATCCTTATTCTAAATTTTATTTATCCGGAGTAAAGAAAATGCGGGGGAAGTATTTCGCTAATCATTTTTCCACTATCGGACCGTTAGGAATAAATGAAAGCCTTTTGAATTTTTTAGGAGAAAACATCGCCTCGCTTCGGGGACGAAAATTTACCTTAGAAATAATGGATTTTATGAGAGAGAAATTAGTTAAATACCAAGAAGACACTGGAAATATCTACAATTTAGAACAAACACCGGCCGAGAGCACAAGTTACCGTTTGGCTCTGCAAGACAAAGAAAGATATCCAGACATTGTCACTGCCGGGACAAAAGAAAATCCCTATTATACTAATTCCTCCCAGCTTCCGGTCGGATTTACCAATGACGCCTTTGAGGCTTTAAAACTCCAAGATGAAATTCAATGCAAGTACACAGGGGGTAGTGTTTTACATCTCTTCTTAGGAGAAAAAATTTCTGATATCCAGACTTCTAAAATCCTGATTAAAAAGATTTTTGAGAAATTTCGTCTTCCTTATATTACTTTAACTCCCACTTTTTCCATTTGTCCTGTTCATGGCTATTTGTCGGGAGAGCATTTTTACTGCCCAAAATGCACTATTAAGCAACCCTGCGAAGTTTACTCAAGAGTTGTCGGGTATCTTCGTCCGGTGACCCAATGGAATGTCGGAAAACAGGAAGAATACAAAGAACGGAAAGAATTTAAAGTACTGGAGAAAAAGTGATTTTTGTATGGTTATCGGCGGATTAGAAAAATTGACTTTGATTGATTTTCCGGACAAACTTGCTTGCACAGTTTTTTTAACAGGATGTAATTTTTGTTGTCCTTGGTGCCATTCTCCAGAGCTTGTTCTGCCCGAGAGGATTAAAATTCAGCCAAAAATATCAGAGAAGGAATTTTTTAAATTTTTAAGTGAAAGAAAAAATTTGCTGGAAGGATGTGTTTTGTGTGGCGGCGAACCGACTGTTAACAAAGATTTAGAAAAATTTGCCAGAAGGATTAAAAACCTTGGCTATGCGGTAAAATTAGACACTAACGGTTCAAATCCAGACGCGCTGAAGAATTTAATTGACAAAAAATTAATTGATTATGTAGCGATGGATATTAAAGCGCCGAAAGAGAAATACCAAAAAATGATTGGAAGAAAGATAGATATCGGGAAAATTGAAAAAAGCGTCGCTTTTTTAAAAAAGAATAAAGTAGGTTATGAATTTCGGACGACAGTTGTGCCTACCTTGTTAACCGAAAAAGATATTTTGAAAATTGCCGCTTGGATTTCTTCCGGCGGGAAAGAAAAGGGAGAAAAATATTATTTACAGCAATTTGGTTCCGGGAAAACCCTTGCCCCTGAATTTGAAAAACTGAAACCCTATCCCGACGAATATATCTTAACTATTGTCAAGAAAATCTCGCCTTTTTTTGATGATTGCCAAATGAGAGGATAGGCGAAAACTAAAACAATTGATTAAAAAAAATTAAAGCTGGGATTTATTCCTCGGTTTTTTTGATTATAATTCCCGCCCCTTCCCTTATTGAAAACGAGAGTTGACAAGCGATGGTTATGGGTATATACTCATAACAGTTAGTGTTTGCAATCAAGGTTAAAGACTGCGGGATTCGAATCCTGTGCTCTAAAGCTATTCTAAAGGTCGATTTAATGTTAAAATTAATAAAGTAATAATTAATAAACAAATTATCATGCCATTTGGAAACGGAACAGGGCCTATGGGAACAGGCCCGATGACCGGAAGAGGATTGGGCCGTTGCGCCGGTTATTCTTCTCCCGGTTACGTAAAACAAGGTTTTGGCAGAAGAAATTTTGGCTGGGGGAGAGGTTTTGGATATGACAGAGGTTATGGCAGAGGAATGGGTCGGTATGATTGGGGACGCGCCGGTTATGGGTATTATCCTCAAACAGAGCCGCAGATGACAGAAAAAGAGGAGAAAGAGATACTAAATGAGGAATTAAATTACTTAAAGGACAGCATGAAAACCATTGAGAAAAGAATTCAGGAATTGGAAACAAAAAAGAAAAAGTAAAAAGGTCGTTGTAAAGAAAATCATAAAACAATAAAATTATGCCATTTGGAAACGGAACAGGACCTGTCGGCGGAGGCAGGGACGCGGGTCGAGGATTAGGCAGAGGAATCGGCCGAAGTCGCCAACCCGGCGGTTTTGGTTTGGGAGGAGGAGGCGAATGTGTTTGCCCTAAATGCGGAACAACAACTCCCCATAAAACAGGAGTTCCTTGTTATGAAGAAAAATGCCCGAAATGCGGTAGTCAGATGATAAGAGAAAAATAATCTCGACAAATCTCGACTTTTTAAGTTATGCGTATTTGTGTTACCAGTTCAGGTCCTAATTTAGATTCTTTAATAGACCCGCGTTTTGGCAGGTGCCTTTATTTTATTTTTGTTGATGATGGAAATTTGGAAGAAATAAATGCTTTTCCTAATAAAGGGATAGACGCGGCGAGGGGAGCAGGAGTTCAATCTGCTCAGGCCGTTGTTGACCAGAAAGCAGAGGTAGTGATTACTGGCAATGTCGGCCCTAATTCTTTTGAGGTTTTAAATAGTTCAGGAATAAGGATTTTTAAGGCAATGTCGGGGATGAAAATAAAAGACGCCTTATCCGCTTTTAAACAAAGTCAACTGCCAGAAATAACCCAATCTGTCGGGGCAGGTTTTGGAGTTTCCGGCCAAGGCAGAGGTTTAGGCCGTGGCAGAGGTTTAGGTCAAGGCAGAAGAAGATAAATTAGATTTATGAGAGCGTTGAATAATATGCGTCTTAGTATAGAGGATATTGTTCAACACTCTCATTTATATGAACCAAGAAAAAGTTTCAATTCTAAGCACTTTTGTTAATTTCGGTTTATCTGCCTCTAAGTTGTTTTTTGGATTGACGATTGGAAGCGCGGCTTTAGTCGCCGACGGCGTCCACTCAGGAGTAGATATCATTTCTTCTTTCGGGACTTATTTAGGAATTAAAGTCGCTAAAAAGCCGGTAGACGAGAACCATCCTTATGGTCATTATCGGGCAGAGAGTTTAGCCGGGCTTTTTGTAACAATCTTTTTAGCCGGTTCCGGTGTTTGGATTATATACGAAGCTGTAGAAAAGTTTCTTGGGAAAACACAGGAAACTTTTTTTAGCTTGGGAGCGATAATTTTAGTTGTTATCACTATTGTCATTAACGAATTAATGGCTCGATTAAAATTTTATTACGGAAAAAAACATGAAAGCTTGTCTTTAATAGCCGATGCTGAGCATTCAAGAGCCGACGTATTGTCTTCGGCCGGAGTTTTGCTCTCTCTTTTTTTAATTAGATATTTTGCTCCTATTGACGGGATAATTGCTTTTTTAATCGGGGGTTATATTCTTTTTGAATCTTTTAAATTAGGCAGGGAAATCACAGATTCTATTTTAGATGTTGCCAACAAAGACATTGAAGAGAGAATAAAAAGAATCTGCCGGAGCCATGAAATTGGGATATCTGAGCTAAAAACCAGAAAGATTGGCTCGGCTAATTTCGCCGAAATTAAAATTAAACTTCCGCCCAAATTAAAAGTTGGAGATGTTCAGAAAATAACCGATACTTTAGAAGATAGATTGCTGAAAAATATTCCTGGATTGAAACAAATAGTTATTTCCATTAAATCCTATCAGATGGCAAGGAGTGTTATTTTGCCTAAGCTTGGTAAAAAAATAGGCGAACTTGAGGGATTTGAGCAGATTGGTCCGGAAAAGAAAGGCAAAAGGATAATTATTCCTTTTAAGGAAAATGAAATTAGCCAGGATTTCGGCGCAGATAAATATTTAGTAATTGATACTAAAGGCGAGGAGATTCTTTTGAAAAAGATTTTTAAGAATCCGTATTTCAAGCATAATTTGCCGCATGGTTCAAGATTTGCCAAAGCAATAAGAGCAGACGAGATTTTTGTCAAGCAAATCGGAGAAAACGCCAAAAAGAGTTTAGAAAATTTCGGCATTGAAATAAAAATTGTTGCTCCAGAAAAAAATATAAATAATGTTTTAGAGGAAATACAGAAAAAAGATGTTGAAGAAAATTAAGAAAATAGGAATTACAGGCGGTAAAGGAGGCACGGGAAAAAGCACTTTCGCGGTTTTATCAGCTCTCAAATTAATTAAGGAAGGGAAAAAAGTTGTTCTTTGCGATTGCGATGTTGAATGTCCCGATGATTATTTGTTGTTAAATCAAAAACTTAAAAAACCTGTCAAAAATATTTTTACCGAATATCCGGTTTTAATTAGAAAAAAATGCAAGAAATGCGGAATTTGCGTTAAGACCTGCCGGCAAAACG
Organism: uncultured Candidatus Saccharibacteria bacterium; assembly: GCA_964387825.1. Taxonomy (GTDB): domain Bacteria; phylum Patescibacteriota; class Minisyncoccia; order Minisyncoccales; family GWA2-38-27; genus CAYLWZ01. Next base: position 85,459 of record CAYLWZ010000002.1, on the reverse strand, counting down.
CCATTTTTCAACCGAGGGATAAAAACGGGGATTTAGATTACCCGGTTTTTATTAAAAACCTGTGTTCAAGTTGCGGCGCTTGCTGGACTGTTTGTCCTTTCGGAGCCATTAAAACAAAAAAAGAAAAAAACGGGGGAATTTATACTAGTAGAATTAAAGAAAATTTCTGGCTGATTACCGGTTTGGCCAATTCGGGCATTGAAGAAACAGGTCCGGTGGTTGCCAAAGCAAAAAAGTTTGCTTTGAGCTTTGCCGAGAAAAAGAAAGCAGATTATATCCTTTTTGACACGGCAGCCGGGACTCACTGCCCGGTAATTTCTGCTTTGCTTGATTGCGATTTTGCTTATTGTATTACCGAACCAACTCCAATGGGAGCTTATGATTTGAATTTAATTTTAGATTTATGCGGAAAACTTAAAGTTCCCGCTAAAATAGTTTTAAACCAGGCAAATTTAGGAAATAAAGAAATGATTCAAAAAATTGCTAAAAAATTCAGAATAAAAATTGAAGGAGAAATTCCTTATTCAAAAAAAATAGCAGAAGCATATTCAAAAGGTCAATTATTAAATATGCAATTACTAATTTCTAATTTTGAATCAATTTTGAATCAATTTTGAATGAGTTTTAAACGATTTAATCTTTAGACAAATTTTATCCATTAGGAGATTAAAAATTAAGTTATTCAATTAAAATTAAAGAAAGATTGAAAATTAAAATTATGGCCATAATTTCTTCTTTAGAAAAAAATCAAGTTTCAGAGATAGCAAAAGAAATTTATGACGGATTTGAGAAAGAAGGGAAAGAAACGCCTGAATGGGTTAAGGTAATGGCTCATCGGCCGGAAATATTAAAAGAGTTTTTTGAGCTCTTTCAAACGGTTATGGGCGAGGGGAAAATAGAAAGATTATTAAAATGGAAAATAGCTTATACAGTTTCAGAGACATTGAGATGTCCTTTTTGCGTTGATGTAACTTCCAAAATGTTAAAAAAAATGGGGGCTACGGACGAGGAAATTAAGAAAGTCAAAAAAACGAAAGACCTCTCAGAAAAAGAAAAAGAGATACTGAAATTGGTTAAAGAGATAACTTTAAAAGCCCATGTTTGCACTCCAGAGTTTTTTGGAAAAATGAAAAAAGATTTTTCAGAGCCAGAGATCGTTGAAATTATATCAATCGTTGGCCTCTTTAATTATATTAACCGCTTTAATAATACTTTTTGCATCCTCCCGGAATAAAAACCGCAATTTCAAAGGCCAGACAAGTATCGTCAATTTGAAAAAAATAGTTAGAAGATTTTTAAATCATTGAAGAATTTAGATGATAAAATAATAATTGGATAAGAAATTGAGATGAGCTTAAAAAAATATTGGGAGAAAAGAAAGTTTGATAAAACTCCCGAGCCAAAAGGTAAGGTTTTGAGAACTTCAGAAAATAGGTTTGTGGTTCAAGAACATTTTGCTGAGAAAGCGGGGCATCATTTTGATTTCAGGTTAGAAATGCCTGCCCGCAATGCTTCGCATAGCGATGCAGGCGGGCCTGCCCGCAATGCTTCGCATAGCGATGCAGGCGGGGATGGAGTTTTAAAATCTTGGGCGGTGCCGAAAGGAGTGCCGGGAAAGAAGGGAGTGAAACATCTGGCGATTCAAACTGAAGACCACCCAATCGGCTATATTAATTTTGAAGGAAAAATACCCAAAGGAAATTATGGAGCAGGCATTGTCAAGATTTATGACAAAGGAAAATACGAATTAGTTGAGAAAACAAAGGATAAGATTATTTTTGGATTAAAAGGTAAAAAATTAAAAGGAAATTATTGCTTAGTTAAAATGCCTGCCCGCAATGCTACGCAAAGCGTTGCAGGCGGGCCTGCCCGCAATGCTACGCAAAGCGTTGCAGGCGGGAAAGGCCGGGGAAAACAATGGCTTTTATTTAAAATAAAATGAAAAGAGAAGAAGCATTAAATTTATTAAAAGAAAATATTAAAAATAAAAATCTCATTAAACATTGTTTAGCCGTAGAAGCAGCAATGAGGGATTTTGCCGAATATTTTGATGAAGACAAAAATAAATGGGGGATTGCCGGTTTATTGCACGATATTGATTATGAAAAAGTAGAAGGCGATCCCAAACTGCATTCTAGGGTAGGGGCCGAAATGTTGAAAAAATTAGGATTTGACGAAGAGATATGTAATGCGGTTTTGTCTCATAATGAAATTCATAACATTGAACCGGAAACAAAAATGGCAAAGGCGCTATATTGCGTTGACCCTTTAACCGGTTTAATAGTAGCCGCTACTCTTGTTCTGCCTTCTAAAAAAATAAACGATTTAAAAACGGAAAATGTTTTAAGGCGTTTTAAGGAAAAAGCGTTTGCCAGAGGGGCTAATAGGGAAATAATAAAAAAATCTGAAAATTTATTAGGTCTGTCTTTAGAAAAATTTATTGAGATTACTTTAAGTGCGATGCAAAAAATTTCTGATGGATTAGGATTATAAAAATTAAATTTAGAGCTATCTTTGCAATACCAGAAGATTTAATTTTAAAAGTTGAAAACTTAAATGTAGAATTAGACGGTGAGAAAATTATTAATGATTTGTCTTTTCGGGTTAAGAAAGGAGAATTTTTTAGTAATTCAAAGTGAGAAATGAAAAAAATAGTAATTGCCAGCGGAAAAGGGGGAGTGGGAAAATCAATGTTGGCTTCTTCCTTGGCGATAATTTTCGCAAAAGAGAAAAAGAGAATCGTTGCGATTGACTGCGACGTTGACGCTCCTAATTTAGCTGTTTGGTTAAACGAAATTGGGGGATGGGAAGAAGTGAAAAAAATAAGAACCCGCTCGCTTCGCTCGCAGAACCTTGATTCGTTAAGGAATAAAATATATATTCTTGAAATAAGCGTTTCGGAGAAACCTGTGATTGACAACAGCAAATTAGAAGGAAGAGCGGAAGAATGCGCCAAAAAATGCAGATTTGGCGCGTTAAGTGTGGAAAAGGCCGTCAAGGGCGAGCTTCGCCAAGAGGGGAAAAAGTTAAAATTAAATCCTTTTTTATGCGAAGGATGCGGGGCTTGCGAAGTTTTTTGTCCGGCTGGAGCAATAAAAATGGAACCAGTAAAAAACGGAGAGATAAGAACAAAAAAGACAAAATATGGGTTTTTTCTCGTTTCCGGACAGCTTTATCCAGGGGAAACAGGTTCTGGAAAAATAGTTACTGAGATTAAGCGGCGAGGAGAAGAGTTTGACGGAGACATAATGCTTATTGATTCGGCGCCGGGAACGAGTTGTCCTGTAATCGCTTCTCTTCAGGGAGCAGACTTTGCTTTATTGGTCACAGAACCGACCTTTTCCGGTTTTTCCGACCTAAAAAGAGTTTTAGAAGTTGTTAAATACTTTAAGATTCCCTGGGGCGTGGTTATAAATAAATATGATATTAATTTTGAATTGAGCGATAAAATAGAAAAATGGGCCCTTCAGAAAAAATCAGGGCAGGTAAAAGGCAGATTTTTAGGAAGAATCTCTTATGATAAAAATGTTTTTAAATCAATATCTAATTTAACTCCGATTATGGAAACAAACTTAAAAGCAAAAAATGAGATTAAAAATATTTTTAAAAAACTGATAAAATTCTTAATTATTGAATCTTAAATCTTTTTATGGCTAAACCTATCAAACAAAGAAAAATTTCTTTTGAGCCTAATGTAACCTATTTCAAACCAAGAGCAGTCCCTCTTTCGGAGTTAGAAGAGGTAAATTTAAAGATAGACGAAGTGGAGGCCTTGCGGCTTTGCGACTTTGAGGAGTTGAGGCAAGCAAAAGCGGCTAAAAAAATGGGAATTTCCCAAAGTACTCTTCAGCGAATTTTAACCTCCGCCCGCAAAAAAGTTTCAGGCGCTTTAATTGAAGGAAAAGCAATCAAGTTGAGGAAAAAATAATTTTAGGTTTTGGCGAAAAATAGACCTAATTTTTAAATTGGGATTTTTTTCGTTGCTTTTTTAGTAAAAAAAATATAAAATGGAAGATAACAGATTAATAAAAATATAAGCCCTATTAGAAATTTTTATGGTATTCTAATGGGTAAAAATTTATGAAAATTTTTAACGGGAAGAGCAAAAAAATAATTTCAGTCATCATTATAATCACGGCTCTTTTGAGTTTTGGCGTTTATTGGTTTTTATTTAAGAACAAAGAGCCAAATTTTGTTTTCCAAAAAGTAGTCAGGGGCGCGATTACTCAGGAGGTTTCCGAAACAGGTTCGGTTAAGGTTTCGGAAAAAAGAGACCTCAGTTTTAAGAATTCAGGAAGAATTAAAGAAATGTATGTTAATATCGGCGATAATGTGGAAACAGGACAATTCTTGGCCAAACTTGACACAACTCAGCTTTACATTGAGTTAGATGAAGCAAAAGCCGATTCAGAAGTTGCAAAAGCAAAGAATACGGATGCCGATGTTTCTCTCCAAAATGCGGAACAGAGCTTGGAAGACGCTAAATCTAAAGCGGACGAAGACATGGATAACGCTTATGACGACGCTCTTACTGTTTTAGATGATTCTTACTTAAAAACATATAACGCTTATAATGTGGTTTATAAAATCCAGCGCGATTATTTTACTTCTTTTGATGAAAAATCAACGGAAGTGGTAAATGAAAAATATAATATCAAAAGTGATTTGGAAAGAATTAAAACCTATGTTAACGACGCTAAAAATAATTCCCAAGAAGAAAATATTGATTCAGTTCTTCTTAAAGTAAAGGAGCAATTAGAGGCAGTAAGCAATTCTTTGGAAGTAATTCGAGACGATACAAAAAGTGAAGCTTATCGCGCTCTTGTTTCAAGCGCTGATAAGACGTCTTTAGATACCCAGAGAACGAATATAAATAACGTTACTGCCGATATTGTTAACGCCCAACAAGACATTTCAACGGTCAAGATTACCAATAAAACGAATATCAATAATGCTCAAGCTGAAATTTCTTCTCTTGAGAATAAATTGCAAGGAGAAGGATTATATCGGGCGCAGATAAAGCAAGGCGAGGCCAAAATTAAACTTTTAGAAAATAAGATTACCCAAGCAGTTTTGAAAGCTCCTGAAAATGGCCAAATAACAGATATTAATAAAAGGGAAGGAGAAATGGCTCAACCGGCCGATTCTGTGATTTCTTTTCTTCCGGCTGCTCCTTTTCAAGTAGAAGTTAATATTTACGAGGAAGATATTGTTAAAATAAAAATTGGAGATCCGGTAAATATTGATTTAACTCCTTTCCCCGGCCAAGCCTTTGAGGGAAAAGTCATTTCAATTGACCCCGCAGAAAAATTAATTGAAGGAGTAGTTTATTATAAGGTGATTATTGATTTTCTGAAAATAAAAGAAGGCATCAAGCCCGGTATGACGGCCGACATTATTATAAAAACCGCTGAAAAAGATAATGTTTTGCGCGTTCCTAAGGAATTGATAGAAAAGACGAGCGGGCAAAAAATAGTCCGAGTTTATGAAAATGGCGAAGTCAAACCCCGGGAAATAGAAACAGGGCTGGAAGGCGAAGACTTTGTTGAGATTACTTCCGGCCTTGAAGAAGGAGAAAAAGTATTATAAGGATATCCTTTCCGTTATATCCTACTTCCTATTCTTTTGCCGGAGCTTGGTTTAGATTTAATAAACTTTAATAAAAAATGGATAATCTTCCTATAATAAAACTTGAGGATATTTGGAAAACTTATCAATTAGGGAAATTAGAACTTACTGTTCTGAAAGGGATAAACTTAGAAATTCTATCCGGATCTTTTGTGGCTATAATGGGGGCGTCTGGTTCCGGCAAGTCAACTCTTATGTATATTGTTGGCTGCTTGGACGTACCGACTAAAGGAAAAATTTTCTTAGGAGGCAAGGACATTTCTCGCCTTTCCGAAAATCAGCTGGCTTTAATTAGAGGCAGAAAGATAGGTTTTGTTTTCCAGCAGTTTAATTTGCTGCCTAACCTTAACGCCTTAGAAAATGTGATGCTTCCTATGATTTTTCAAGGAGCTAAAGATACAAAAAGAAGAGAAAGAGCAAAAAAACTTCTTGCCTCTGTAAATCTGGAGAACAGGATTCATCATAGGCCGGGCGAACTTTCCGGAGGAGAAAAACAAAGAATAGCAATTGCCCGGGCTTTGGCTAATGACCCGGAAATTATCGTTGCTGACGAGCCGACAGGTAATTTGGATTCTACCACCGGAAAATTAATTATGGAGATTTTGACCGATCTTCATAAAAAAGAAAAAAAGACGATTATTGTTGTTACTCATGACCCGAATATAGCCGGTTATAGCAAGCAAGTAGTTCATATTAAGGATGGACAAATAATCCATAACCATTTTCAGGCAGAAAAGATTCTATGGGAGAAATAAGATTAAAGACCAAAGATTAGAGTTGCTAAATTTAAGGAAATCGGTTGATATTTTTAATCTTTCAACTTACAACTTAAATCTAATGTTTAAGGAATATATTAAAATCGCCATAAGAAATTTGAGGACAAGGCAAATTAGGAGCTGGTTGACTATGATAGGCGTTGTTATCGGTATTTTTTTGATTATGTCATTGCTTTCTTTGAGCCAGGGCATAGAGAAAGCGGTTTTGCAGCAGCTGAGAATGATGGGAAAAGATATAATTATTGTTATGCCTGGAGATATTACCGACATAACAACAGCTATGGCCGGTGGAATGGAGTTGTCTGAAGACGATATTGAGGCAATAAAAAAAACAGAAGGAGTAAGCGTTGTCGTTCCCATGACATACAGAGGAGAAGCAATCAGATATGCAGGCGAAAAGAAAACAGTTTTAGTTACAGGAGTTCCTTGGGAAGAAACATTAAAGGTCTTGAAATCTGATATGGGGTGGGACTTGAAACAGGGACGCTGGCCTGTTTCCGGGAAGAGGGAAATTTGTATTGGAAGTTTGGTCCCTGAAGAAATTTTTCGAGGAATGAGAATAGGCGCTCAGATTAATCTCAGAGGCAGGAATTTTGAAGTTACAGGAATATTAAAATCTCTGGGAAGCAAGCAAGACGATTCCCAGGTTTATCTGGATTTAGATATTTTCCGCCAGATTACAGGAGAGCGGACAGGGGCTAAAGTTGTTATGGCTAAGATTGAATCCGGATATTCAGCGGATGAGGTAACAGAAAATATAAAAGAAAAACTTGAAGAAAGCAGAAAAAGGAGAAGAGGGGAAGGAGACCTTCCGTCTTACGCCGTACTTAGCAGCGAAAAAATGGGCGACATAGTGGGAAGCATAATGGGCTTAGTGCAATTAATAGTGATTGGTTTCGCCTCAATAGCCATTGTGGTTGGGGGGATAGGGATAATGAATACGATGTATACTTCAGTACGGGAGAGAATTCGGGAAATTGGAATTATGAAAGCGGTTGGCGCGAGAAATAGAAGCATTGTCGCGATTTTTTTGGTTGAATCAGGCATCTTTGGCTTGTTTGGAGGAATAGGAGGAACAATTTTAGGACTGGGATTGGCTAAGGCAGTGGAAATTTATTTTCAAATACATCCCATTTTTTTCTTAGAAGCGTCAATTACTCCCCAGCTTATTCTTTTTGGCCTGACTTTCTCATTTTTAGTCGGTTGTGTCTCCGGATATCTGCCTGCCAGAAGCGCCGCCAAATTTAATCCGGCCGAGGCCTTGAGATATGAATGAGTTATTCTCAAGCATCTTTTGTTTTTAAAAGGAAAAGTAGAAAAGTAGAAAAGTGAAAAGTAGGGACGTTTCCGACTTTTCACTTAAATTTTAGAATCCGCCGAAGGGCCGGATTTTATTTTTGGAACAAAATATACAAAATATGCTATAATTAAAATACAATAAACCTAATGCGTAATAAATGAAAAACAGGCAAAAAATTAAAAATTTTATAAAAAAGAGGCCGTATTTAATATGGTATGTAAAAGACGTAAAACAACTCTCCGATGAATCAATTATGGAGCACACTTTGAATTATGGCGATTGGGATGATGTGCAAAAACTCATCGCGATTATGGGGATAAAAAAAATGGCGCGGATTTTTGAAAAACAGACAAATCGTAAAAGAATTAATTATGATAATAAGATAAAAAATTATTTTGATCTATATTTCAAACAGTATGCATAAAGAAATTTTAACTAAAGAACAGATTGAATTATTGCCTTTAATTGAATTATTTAAGAAAAATTTTGGTTTGGTTGGTGGGACCGCGATTGCGCTTTATATCGGTCACCGGGAGTCAATTGATTTTGATTTATTTACAAACAAAGAATTCAATAATTATTATATTCGCGAAAAAATAACAGGATTAAAAAAAATTGAGCGCGTAATTCGCGACGAAGAAGGACAATTTACTTTATTAATAAATAGCGTAGGATTTACTTTTTTTAATTTTCCGTTCAAAATTAATTTTTCCGAAAAATTTGATAATTTTATAAAATTGCCGAATTTACTGACATTATCGGCGATGAAGGCTTACGTTCTGGGTAGAAGACCCAAATGGAAGGACTATGTTGATTTATATTTTATCATGAAGAATTATTATTCTTTGGGGAAAATAGCGAAAAAAGCAAGAGAGATTTTTGGAGATGAATTCAATGAAAAAATGTTCCGTAGCCAGCTTGTTTATTTTAAAGATATTGATTATTCAGAAAAAATTATTTATAAAAAGAGGTTTAAGATTGACGAAAAAATTATAAAAAAAGAATTAGTAAAATTTAGTTTAAGCCTGTAAATTTGGTCTGGTTTTCTCGTTCTTGATAGGCTGTATTTCCGGATACCTGCCCGCAATGCTTCGCATAACGATACAGGCGGGTCTGCCTGCCAGAGGCGCCGCTAAGATGAATCCGGTTGATGCTTTGAGATATGAATAGCCAAATTTTGAATTTCGAATATTTAAAATAGGATCGGCAAAAAATAAATTAAACAAATTAAATTATGAATAAATACGATTTAACTGGTAAAATTGCCGTAGTAACCGGAGCAGGGGGGGGAATTGGAGAAGCGATTGCTTTAAAGTTAGCCGAAAGCGGCGCCAAAGTTGTTGTTACCGACATTAACAAAGAAGATTGCGAGGCGGTGGTAGAAAAGGTTGAAGAAAAAGGAAGTGAAGGATTAGCTTTAAAATTAGACGTGACTAATGAAGAAGATATCAAAGGAATGGTGAAGACAACAAAAGATAAATTCGGCAGGATAGATATTTTGGTGAACAACGCCGGGATTTTTATTCAAAAAGAATTAGACCAGATGGAGACCTCAGAAATAGAGAAGATACTCAATGTGAACTTAAAAGGCGTTATTCTTTGTTCAAAGTATGTCATACCGGAGATGAAATCCCAGAAATACGGAAAGATTATTAGTATCGCAAGCATTGCCGGATTCGTCGGCTTTGATATGTCCAGTGTTTATTGCGCGACCAAAGGAGGGATTATTAACTTAACCAAAGAGCTTGCTTTAGACCTCGGGAAGCACAGAATTAATGTTAATGCCATTGCTCCCGGCGTGATAAAAACAGCGATGACAGAGCCATTACTGGCAGATGAGAACGTAAAAGCAGGTCTTTTGGCAAAGGTGCCCTATGGAAGAATAGGCAAACCCGAGGATATCGCCAATGCGGCCGCTTTTTTGGCTTCAGACGAAAGCGAATATATTACCGGGCACACAATGGTTGTTGACGGCGGCTGGCTGGCTTCCTAATATGGTTCAGATTACAAAAAACACAACTTTGGCTAAAATTTTGGAATATCCCAGGGCAGACAAAATATTGGAAAAATATAAATTGCCTTGTCTTGGTTGCCCTTTAGAGCGTGGGATTCGAACCAGAATCAATTTAGCGGAGCGAATTTTATTCAGATTCAAGGCGCGAGGAGCGTAATGTATCCGCAGGATACATTAGCGACGAGCAACGAAGAAGGTGGATAAAATTCACCCGCCTAAAGGGAAGCGAAAGAATGGGCTAATTTCTTCGTCACTCCTCCTCAAGGTATTAATTCTTAATACCTCTTCGTCGTCCTATACCCGTCCGGGACGGACTAGGGTCGTTCCTCGAACTTAACCCATTCTTTCGTTTCTAAATTTGGTTCTGGTTCGAATCCCACGCTCTTTAGCCAAAATGGAAATGGAGAGCTTAAAAATCGGAGATATTTGCAAACTCTACGGCATCGATATTGCAAATATTCTTAAAGATTTAAACGAAGCTTGCAGTATAAAGAAATAGTAGATGGTGGTAAGGAGGTTTCTGCGAGACCTAGCCTCGCAACGAGGATGGGTCTCGCTTTTTTTATCTTGTTGTTTTTGCTGTTGTGCTTTAAATAAGTAATACATTGACAAGCCGTTTTGTTCCATGATATACTAAAACCGGTTAAATAATCGGTTTTTTATTTTAATTTTTTTCTAATGTTTATAAAAAAGCAAAATTGAAACATGTATGAAATGTTATTTATGCGGAACAACTAAAAATAGAGATGGTACTCTTGTTAAGTTCCGTATATGTAAAGAATGTGCTAATAAAAAAGCTCACCAATATTATTTAGAGAGTTCAGAGAAATTTAAAGAAAGAAGTAGATTATGGAAGAAAAAGAATAAAGAAAAGGTAATTGAAGAGAGTAAAAGGTATAGGAAAGGACTAAAAATTAAAGCATTGCAATCATATGGGAGCAAGAAACCAAAATGTGTTTGTTGCGGGGAAACAGAAATAGATTTTTTATGTTTAGACCATATCGATAACAATGGAAATAAACAGCGGAAGAAACATGGAATCGGAACTTCATTTTTAAAATGGCTAAAGGTTAATAATTATCCAAAAAATTTAAGATTGCAAGTTATGTGTTTTAACTGTAATATGAGCAAAAGGATACAAGGCGGTGTTTGTATCCACCAATTAAAAAAAAGAAGAAAGAAATGAATAATAAATATCAAAAAACCCTTAATTTAGCGGAGGACAATCTTTCGCTATTTTTATAGTCACAGTTTGTGCATTGATATAAGTTTTTATTTTTGTTAAAGTAAACCCGACTAAAATTGTCGGGTTTTATATTTTATTAGAATATGAGATTTTCTAAAAAAGCGCAATACGGACTTCGGGCAATGGTTTATTTGGCAAAATTTTTTCCTCAAAAAAAAGTTGTTTCTTTGAAAACAATCTCTGAAAAAGAAGATATCCCTTTTAATTTTTTAGAAAAAATAATTTTGGAAATGAAAAAAGCAGGTTTAGTTAAAGCAAAAAAAGGCGTTCAGGGAGGGTATTTTATAGCTCATAATCCTCAAAAAATTACTATCGGAGATGTGGTGAGGACTTTAGACAAAACAAGCGTTTTTCTTTTTTGCCGGGAATGTAAGAGAACCAGAAATTGCTTGACAAGAAATGTCTGGAAAAAGGTCCAGAATTCTTTAAATACCATCTTAAATTCAATTACTTTAAAAAGTTTAATTAAATAATTCTAAGAAGTTTTAGCGCTTTGATGGCCTATTAGCGCCAGGCATCAACATCCACAAAAATTACTATGCTTTTAGAGACTAAAAATTTAAAAGTTAAAGTCGGTACAAAAGAAATTCTAAAAGGGATGGATTTTCGAATAAGAGAGGGAGAGGTGCAAGTGCTTTTGGGTCCGAACGGAAGCGGAAAAAGCTGTTTTGCGCAGACAATTTCAGGAAATCCGAAATATAAAGTAGGCGAAGGAAAAATTTTCTTTCAGGGAAAAGAAATCACCGAACTTTCTCCAGAAAAAAGAGCAGAAATTGGAATAGCAATGGCTTGGCAATCACCGCCGGCTATCAAGGGTTTGACGCTTTCTAAACTTATAAATAAAATTGCTAAAACAGAATCTCAAGAGAAAATAACTCCTCATATATTAGAAAGAGAAGTGAATTTGAATCTTTCAGGCGGCGAGAAAAAAATCTCAGAACTTCTTCAGATAATAGCCTTAAGGCCAAGGTTTGTAGTTTTTGACGAAATAGATTCCGGGTTAGATATTAAAATATTAAAGAAAGTTTCGGGGATAATAAAAAAAGAATTGGTCAATAAAAACGTTTCAATCTTATTAATTACTCACTGGGGACAGATTTTAAATTTTTTGAAACCAGATTTTACCAATGTAATACTTGACGGAAAACTTATTTGCCGCGAGAAAGATTTTAAAAAAGTTTTAAGAGCCATAAAGAAATATGGTTATGAGAAATGTAAAAAATGTAAGCCCCGTTAGAGATTTTGAGAACGTGGATAAATCAAAGAAAGAGAACATCTCTAATGGGGTAAATTATTGGCAAGTAGACCATAAAGTAAAAGATATTTTTAAGCTGAAAGAAGTTATTATTCTTTCCAGTCCGAAAGCTTGGGAGAAGTATAAGTGGTCAAGAGTTTGGTTCAAGAAAAAGCCAAAGGAAGGCTACTTTATTTGGTTAAAAAGGCAAACAGATTTTCCTTTGGCAACTTGTATCACCATTGCTTCTCCAAAAACTTCTCAAAATTTACAGAACCTGATAATCGTTGAGAAAGGAGTAAAAGCAAAAGTTAACGCGGCTTGCAACGCAACTAAAAACAATTTATGCGGAACCCACCTGGCTCAAGGCAAGATTATCCTTAAAGACAATGCGACCCTGGAATATAGAAATCTTCATAAGTGGGGACAAAAAGACTTTGTTGGCACAGATTATGAGTTTATTCTTGGGAAGGACTCTAAACTAATTTATTCTTATAAGAACTTATTTTCCCCAAAGAATCTTCAGATGAAGACTGTTATATTTAGCGGAAAAAATTCTTCTTCAAATTTAAATTTTATTATTAATTCCTTGAATTCAAAGATTAAAGTGGAAGATATTATTTTTCTTAAGGGCCGGGATTCTCAAGGAGTGCTTAGAATAAGATTAGTCGGAAGAAAGAAAAGTAAAATTGAGGCAATTTCTAAAATTGTGGCGGAAGCTCCGTCAAAGGGCCATTTAGATTGTCAGGGCCTATTGATAAATAAATCAGCTAATATTTCCTTAATCCCAGAATTAGTTTGTCGGAATAAAGATGCTCAGCTTACTCATGAGGCCTCAATAGGAAGAATTTCAGAAGAGGAACTGGTGTATTTAAGAATGAGGGGTTTATCGGAAAAAGAAGCAATTAATTTAATTGTTGGCGGTTTTTTGAAATTGTGAAAGTAATAGTTGCGATGTTAGGCGAAAGGCGTTTAAGTATTGTTGTAATCAGCGCGAGCGCTTTTTTACTAATTTAGTAAAAAACAAAACTGTAAATGAGAAAAAAATTATCTAGAAATTTTTATACTCAGCCGACTTTAAAAATAGCCAAAGAACTTTTAGGAAAATATATTGTTCGCCCCGTTAGAAAATCTTTGATTTCTAACGGGGTAAAAAAAATTGTTACCGAGAAAATAGCAGGCAAAATCATAGAGACCGAGGCATACGTCGGGCCTCAAGACAAGGCAGCTCATTCTTACAAAGGAAGGATAACTCCTCGGAACAAGGTTGAATATTTAATTGGCGGCCATATTTATATTTATTTGGTTTACGGAATGTACTGGCAATTGAATATTACCACTGCCGGCGCCGGAGAGCCGGAGTGCGTCCTTATCCGCGCAATCAAGCCGGAGTTGAGGGACAGTCAAGGGACAGTCAAGGGACTGTCCCTTGCCAACGGACCGGGAAAGGTCTGCCGTTATTTAAAATTAGATAAATCTTTTTACGGGGAAGATTTGACTAAAAGTAAGAAAATTTGGTTGGAGAATCGGGGCGAAGAGACAAAAGATTCTCAAGTTTTAACAACCGGAAGAATTGGCATTGATTACGCCGGCCCTTATTGGTCTCGCCGTAAATGGCGGTTTATCATTAAGGAGTACAGAAAATATCTTCCAAAATGAAATTATGGTCCTGACAAAAATCTCACGATCGTGAGATTTCTGTCAAGCTGATTTATGAATAAAAAAATTAAAAAAATAGAATCTAAAAAAACAGGAATTAAGAGAAAGCCAGATAAAATTAAAGTAATAACAGCAATGTCCGGCGGAATGGACAGTTCGGTAGCAGCCGCCTTTTTAAAAGAGGCCGGCTATAATGTTATCGGAGTTTTTATGAAATTAGACGACTTGAAGTCTTCTATAAAAAACGAGAGAAGGGCTAAGATAGTCGCCAAGAAACTCGGCGTTTCTTTTCGAGTTTTAAATCTTAGAAAGGTGTTTAGAGAAAAAGTGATAAAACCATTTGTCAGGGAGCATAAAAAAGGAAAAACTCCAAACCCTTGTGTTGTTTGCAATAAAGAAGTTAAGTTTAATTTTTTATTAAAAGAACTTAAAAAGTTAAAAGCGGATTTTGTCGCCACTGGCCATTACGCAAGAACAAGAGAGGGTAAATTACTAAGAGGGAGAGACAAAGAAAAAGACCAATCCTATTTTTTATGGCAGTTAAATCAAAGAATCCTGAATAATGTTTTATTCCCCGTGGGCGGATACAAAAAAAGCGAAGTTAAGGAATTAGCAAAAGAATTTAAATTGCCGGTTCTTAATGTTCTGGAATCACAGGAGATTTGTTTTATTGAAACTACTGTCAATGATTTTTTAGAAAAATATTTAAGGCCGAATCCTGGTTTAATAGTAGAAAAAATTTTTAGCAATAAAGGGCAAAAAGTTTTACCGACAACAATAACAGGCACTGATAAACGTTCTGATGTTCTCAAGAACATCAGAATGCCTAAGGGATACCGGGTTTTGGGGAAACATAAAGGATTGGCTTTTTATACTATTGGCCAAAGAAAAGGAATAAAACTTCCAGGCGGACCATTTTATGTTTTGAGGAAGGACCTAAAAAGAAATTTTTTGATTATTACAAAAAATGAGAAATCTCTGTATAAAAAAGAGCTGATTGCTGAAAATGTTAATTGGATTTCAGGAAAAACGCCAAAATTTCCCTTAAAAGCAATGGCAAAAATAAGATATAGGCATAAGCCGGCTTTGGTCGTGATTAATAAGCAAAAAGAAGGTAGGATTAAAGTAGTGTTCGCAAAACCTCAGAGAGCAATTACTGCTGGTCAGTCGGTTGTCTTTTACCTGCCTGCTGGCAAGGCAAGTAAGGGCGAGGAGGTTTTGGGCGGAGGAATAATATGGCTTTGACATCAGAGAAAATAACAAAGAAACCGAAAGCATTGGTATTATTCTCTGGAGGATTAGATTCAATTTTAGCGGCTAAGATTTTAATGGAGCAGGAAATCAATGTTTTCGGCATTGCTTTTTTTAGTTATTTTTTTGACGCAAGACAAGCCGAATCTTCTGCTAAAAGTTTGAGGCCTAACCCGCTGTCTGCGACAGCAGACGGCCTAGGGATAAACTTAAAGGTTGTTGATATTTCAAGGGAGCATCTGAAAATAGTGAAATCCCCAAAATACGGATATGGCTCGGCGATGAACCCCTGCCTTGATTGCCGCATTTTGATGCTTAAAAAAGCCAGACAATATTTTATAAATCGCCATTTTGATTTTGTGGCGACAGGGGAAGTATTAGGAGAAAGGCCGATGACTCAAAACAAAAAATCTTTAGAAATAACAGAAAGAGAGTCTCTGCTTTCCGGCTATCTTTTAAGGCCTCTTTCGGCAAGATTGTTGCCTTTGACTATTCCAGAGAAAGAAGGACTAATAGACAGAAAGAAACTTTTAAGCATGTCTGGCCGTTCAAGGAAAAAGCAGATAGAGCTGGCAAAAAAATGGCGCATTAATTGGTATCCTGCCCCTGCCGGCGGCTGTTTGCTCACGGACTTGGAATTTGGGAAGAAACTAAAAGAGTTGTTTGAAAAACATCCCCGGTGCGGCGAAAACGATATTACGCTTTTAAAACTCGGTCGGCATTTTTGGCCCTTCGACAAGATCAGGGTAAAGATTATTGCAGGGAGAAACGAGAAAGAAGATATAGAAATTGAAAAGTTAGCCAAGAAAGGCGATATTTTAATAGAGATGGAAAATTATCCCGGACCTATTGTTTTGGTTCGCAGTTGCGGAAAGGCAAGAATTCCAAAAAAAGTTTTAGAAAAAGCAAAATCTCTAACGAAATATTACTCTGCGAAAGCCCGCCATAAAAAGGACGTGAATTTCAAGATTCAAATCAAATAGCTAAGTCTTAAACAAATAGGCGGCTTTTTATCCCTTGACTACCATTTTCATTTGAATTAAGGTATAAATAATATAATCAGGGTGTGGAAAACTTTTTAGATTCTTTAAAAGGTCGGTAAAGAGCGTGGGATTCAAACCAGAACCAAGTTTAGAAACGAAAGAATGGGTTAAGTTCGAGGAACGATCCTAGTCCGTCCCGGACGGGTATAGAACGACGAAGAGGTATTAAGAATTAATACCTTGAGGAGGAGTGACGAAGAAATTGACCCATTATTTCGTTTCCCTACGGACGGAGCTAAATTGATTCTGGTTTGAATCCCGCGCTCTAAAACTAGTTTGTATTATTATTCATATTATTATGACAAAAGAAAAATTAAGCTTTTATGATGTAAAATCAAAGAAGAAATTTATTACAGACGATTACAGAGTTGTTAAAAAACAAGCAAAAGGAAGAGATAGGTATTTTGCGGTTGCCAAATCGCAGGTTGGCGAGCATGAATGCTGGAGAGTGCTTTCAAAAGACCAGGCAGAACAATTAAAATAATTCTCTTTCGGTTTTAACCACCCCCACTTTTTTAAAAAGTTTAAAAAAGTGGGGGTTATTTTTAATAAACCGAACGGTTAATAAAAGAATTTATTTCGGAACATAAATACCTCGCCGCTCCGCGGCGAGGATACATCTACCGAAAGAACTCGCCCGGAGGGACACCTCGCCCTTTTGGGGCGAGGTAGTTCATTTTTGGATAGCAATATTTTTATCATAATGCTTGTATGAAAAATAGAAAATGAGAAACAAGAAATTAGTTTTTTTTATATTATTCGGACTTGTTTCCGCGAATATTCTTGCTTGGTTTGTTATTTATGACATAAATAATTCTCAACCGCTTGAGGTGGTTTTTTTTGACATAGGGCAGGGAGACAGTATTTTTATTGAAACGCCTCAAAAACAGCAAATTTTGATTGATGGAGGTCCATCCTCCGCAATCTTGGAAAAATTGGCGGCAGAGATGCCCTTTTATGACAGAACTATTGATTTGATAATCCTCACCCACCCGGAGCACGACCATTATTTCGGATTATTTGAAGTTTTAAAAAGATACGAAGTTAAAAACATTTTGTGGACAGGAATTGTCAGGCAAAATTCTGAATGGAAAGAATGGGATAAATTGATTAAGGAAGAAGAAGCAGTGATAAAAATAGCCCAGTCTGGACAAAAGGTAGTACTTCAGAAAGACCCTTTGATTTTCATGGAGATTTTGCATCCATCTGAAAATTTAGAGGGTCAGCAAACTAAGAATACTAACAATACTTCTATCGTGGCTCATTTATTCTTTAAGGACGTTTCTTTCTTGTTTACCGGCGATATTGGGAAAAAGGTAGAAAGGGAATTAATCGAGAAAAATGTTAACTTAGAGTCAGACGTTTTAAAGGTTTGCCATCACGGCAGCAAGACATCCAGTTCTTTAAGGTTTTTAGAGAAAGTTTTGCCAAAAGTCGCCGTTATTTCAGCCGGCAAAGACAATAATTACGGCCATCCCCACGATACAACCTTGGCAAATCTTGAAAAATTTGCTATACAGGTTTTAAGAACAGACGAAAATGGAAATATCAAGATTTTCTCCGATGGAGAAAATCTTGATATTTTGTCAAAAAGGTAATTTAGAGCATTTGCATATCATTCGTATTTTATGGCTTTTCCTCTTTTTAAAACAAAATTAGATGGTAGCTCAAGGGATTTTGATTTAACAGACCCTAAAGACAGACAGGCATATTTTGAGTTAAAAACGGGAAAAGAGATAAAAAAATTAAGAGAGTATTTGCAGAAAAATACTTTTATCGCTTATTTTTTAGGCAAAAAAAATTCTGGCAAAGGAACTTACGCTAAAATATTTAAAGAAGTGGTTGATAAGGACAGGATAGAACATTTTTCAATAGGGGATATGGTTCGCGAATTTGACAAGACAATAGTAGATAAGAATAAGAGAAAAGAGCTGATTGACTTTTTAAGGAAAAATTATCGGGGATTTTTATCCCTGGATAAAATAATCAGCTTTTTGGAAAAAAGAAGCACAAAAATTCTTTTGCCTTCTGAATTAATTTTGGTTTTGGCGAAAAGAGAGATAGCGAAAAAGGGCAGAAAAGCCCTTTTTATTGATGGTTTCCCTCGGGATTTAGACCAAATTTCTTATTCCCTTTTCTTTCGGGATTTGATTAATTATCGGAACGATCCTGATATTTTTGTTTTAATTGACGTCCCTGAGTCAGTTATTGACGAGAGGATAAAATACAGAGTGGTTTGCCCTCTTTGTCAGACATCAAGGAGTTTGAAGCTTTTTCCGACAAAAAAAACCGGATATGATAAAAAAGAAGATAAATTTTATTTATTATGCGACAACCCTGATTGCCCGTCTGCGCAGACAGGCCGAGGAGCGAGGATGGTCCAAAAAGAAGGAGATGAGTTTGGGATAGAGCCGATAAAAAACAGATTAAAAACAGACGAAGAATTGATAGAGCAGGCTTTTTCTCTTTATGGTATTCCAAAAGTTCTTTTAAGGAACTCTGTGCCAATAGAAAAAGCAAAAGAATTTGTTGAGGATTATGAAATTACCCCGGAGTATAATTATCAATTAGATAAAGAAACCAATAAAGTAAAGATTATCAAAAAACCCTGGCAGGTTTTAGACGACGAAGGAGTTTCTTCTTACAGTTTAATGCCTCCTCCGGTAGTGGTTTCTTTGATTAAGCAAATAGTAACGGCCTTAGGGCTTTAAGGTCTGATAAATTAGCGAATCCCACAATTTTTACTAAAAATGGGGCGAAAAGATAAATTGGACAATTTCGATATTTTGCTTATTGACATTAGCGTCAGTCAACGCTATATTAAAGATAGCCCTGTTAATTTTTAGCTAGATTCTGGACTATAATTATTTTTTAAGGAATCCTATTATTTATATTCGCTTTGGCGAATATGTGCGGATACCGACTTGAATGATTATCCAAGAATTCTTTCTAAAAATTGCAGGGCTTTAATTTACCAACAAAAACCACCGTGCCCAGCGCGGTGGTTTTTGGATAGTCGGGGTGCCGAGAATTGAACTCGGGTCTTACCCTCCCCGAGGGCAAATACTACCATTATACTACACCCCGTTTTTTTATTTACTTTTTCCGAATGCCTTGATGCACTTGGTGCAAGCCAAAACTCGCTTTCCCCGCAAGGGGATTGCTTTTTTTGGATGTCTTACATTTTTTGGGATAACTACCCATTGTAGATTAGGGTATTTTCTTTTTTTCCCTGTTGGATTATATTTTCCCCGAAGTTTTTTTAGATGTTGGACCATTATTGACCCTTTTCCGCAGATCGCGCATTGTTTAGACATAAAATTAATTTTCAATTTTCAATAACCAATTTTCAATAAATTTTCAATGATTCAATTATTAAATAACAATAGAAAAGTACGATTTTTAAAAAGTTTGAAAATTTGAAAATTGGGATTTGATTGAAAATTTGAAAATTGATAATTGAAAATTCGTTTAAGTTATCTTATCAGAAATTTTTACTTTTGTAAAATTTTTTGTTACACTAATAATATGGAATATATTTTTTTGATTATTATTTTGATTTTTTCTGTTGTTATTCATGAAGTTTCTCATGGAGCGATGGCGTATTATTTGGGGGACCCGACAGCTAAATACGCCGGCCGTCTTACTTTGAACCCCCTTAAACATTTAGACCCTGTCGGCTCGGTTATTCTCCCGATTTTTTTAATTGCTATGGCGAGATTAACCGGTGGAGGAATTATTTTCGGCTGGGCCAAACCAGTGCCTATTAATCCTTATAATTTCCGAGATCAGAAATACGGAGAATTAAAAGTATCTTTAGCCGGTCCCGGGGCGAATTTAACCATAGCGGTCTTTTTTGGTTTGTTACTGAGATTTCTTCCTTTATCGTTCTCTTTTTCCGGTCTTGTTTTGATGTTCTCTTATATTGTTTATATCAATCTTCTTTTAGCAATCTTCAATTTGCTTCCCATCCCTCCTTTAGACGGTTCTCATATTCTTTTTACTTTTTTGCCTCCTTCTATGCTCAAGACAAAAATATTTTTACAGCAATTTGGTTTTATTATTTTACTTTTTATTATTTTTTTCTTGTTTCCTTGGATAATATTTATTATTAATGTGATTTTTTCATTAATCACCGGTTTTTCTTTACCTGTTTAATTGACAATTTGAAAACTTTTTGCTAAATTATGAAATAGCGGTTATCGCTATCTTTTTATTATTATTTTTAATTTTTAACTTAAATCTTAAATCCTAAATCTTTTGTTATGCCTACAATTCATCAACTTGTAAAAAAGAATAGAAAGAAAAAAAAGAAGCGTTCTAATATGCCTGCTTTAAGTTTTGGCTTTAACTCGCTTAAAAACAGGCCGAGAAAGTATCCTTCGTCTTTTAAGAAAGGCGTTTGCCTTAAAGTTTTTACCGCTACTCCCAAGAAACCAAACTCTGCTCTTCGAAAAGTGGCTCGGGTTCGTTTAACTAACGGGATGGAGGTTACCGCTTATATTCCCGGAGAAGGGCATAATTTGCAGGAGCATTCGGTTGTGATTATTCGCGGAGGAAGAGTTAAAGATTTACCTGGAGTGAGGTACCATGTGGTAAGAGGCGTTTTGGACGCCGGGGGAGTAGAGAATAGAAAACAGGGAAGAAGCAAATACGGAACAAAGAAAGAAAAGAAGTAATAAAACCTGAAACTTTTTAAATGATTATGTTTTAAGTTCCAAGTTTTAAGTTTCAAGAAAAAATGGCTCGGAGAAAAAAAATAAAAAAATATCCCGTTAACCCCGATTCTGTCTATAACGACATTACTGTCGCTAAATTTATTAACCAAATTATGAGACGGGGCAAGAAAACAATAGCCAGAAAGATTGTTTATGGCGCTTTTGATATTATTAAAGAAAAGACGAAGAAAGAGCCGTTAGAGGTTTTTGAAACGGCTTTAAGAAACACTTCACCTTTGCTTGAAGTAAAATCAAAAAGAATCGGCGGAGCGACTTATCAGGTTCCGGTAGAAGTAAAAGGAAGCAGGAAATTAACTTTAGCTATGCGCTGGATAATTCAAGGAGCCAAACAAAAAAAAGGAAAACCGATGAAAGAAAAATTAGCGGAAGAATTGATGAACGCCGTTAATAATACAGGTTGGGCGATTAAAAAGAAAAGCGATACCCACCGAATGGCCGAAGCAAATCGCGCTTTTGCCCATTTCGCCTGGTGAGCCGCTCGGTTAGGGATTACCGATCCTCAAGATCCCAGCGAGATTTTGGGGCCTAATTTCTCGGCAGTTTATCCCGCTAAAAGCGGGAACCATGCTAAACTGCCTCCGAAGTTTACCCGGTTAGAGATATCTTGTTTCTTTATTTTTTCTTTGTCCTCGGAATCTCTAACTGGGTTTACTTTCAAGAATTATTGCCTCGCTTAGGATTTTTAATTGAAAATTTATGCCTCGTATTTATCCAATTGAGAAAATTCGCGATATCGGAATTATTGCCCATATTGACGCCGGTAAAACAACTGTAACCGAGCGAGTTTTGTTTTACACCGGAATTTCCCATAAAATCGGTGAAGTCCATAATGGCCAGGCAATTATGGATTGGATGGAGCAGGAAAGGGAAAGAGGGATTACTATTACTTCAGCCGCTACTACCTGTTTTTGGAAGACGCGGAAAAACGCAGATAGCGGCGCGGAAAAACAGGGAAAAGAAAACGAGTACAGAATAAATATTATTGACACCCCGGGACATATTGATTTCACTGCAGAAGTTCAAAGGTCTCTGAGGGTTTTAGACGGAGCAGTGGTTATTTTTGACGGAGTAGCCGGAGTGGAGCCGCAATCAGAGACCGTCTGGCGTCAGGCGGACAAATATCAGGTGCCCAGAATTTGTTTTATAAACAAACTGGACAGAACAGGCGCTTCTTTTAAAAAGAGTTTTGATTCTATCTTAGAAAAACTTTCTCCTAATGCCGTTGCTCTTCAAATACCGATAGGAGAAGAAGATAACCATCAGGGAGTAATTGACCTTTTTACGATGAAGGCGCTGAAATTTGAAGGCGATTTTGGCCAAGTAGTAAAAGAGGAGGAAATTCCTGAAAATTTATTAGCCGAAGCCAAAGAATGGCGGGAGAAAATGATTGAGAAAATTGTTGCGGAAGATGAGAAAATTTTAGGCCTATATTTGGCTAATAGGGAAATTTCCAACGAAGAATTAAAAAGTATTTTGCGTAAATCTGTGTTGAGTTATAAATTAATTCCGGTATTTTGCGGTTCTGCCTTAAAAAATAAAGGAATTCAACCTTTGCTTGACGCCGTTTGTGATTATCTTCCTAGCCCTCAAGATTTGCCTCCAGTAAAAGGGGTGTATCCTAAAACAGGCGAGGAAATTGAAAGAAAAGCCGACGATTCAGAGAAATTTTCCGCTCTTGCTTTCAAAGTGGCGACCGATCCATATGTGGGGACTTTAACTTATTTCCGCGTATACTCAGGCTCTTTGGCAGTAGGTTCTTATGTTTTGAATTCAACAACAAATAAAAAAGAAAGAGTCGGCCGAATTTTGAGAATGCATTCATCCGAAAGAGAAGAAGTAAAAGAGGTTTTTACTGGAGATATTACGGCCACGGTCGGTTTAAAGAATACTAAAACCGGAGATACCCTTTGTGAAGAAGGTCAGGACATTGTTTTGGAGAATATAATATTTCCAGAACCGGTTATTTCTATTCGTATTGAACCCGAGTCAAAAGCCGACCAAGAAAAAATGGGTTTAGCTCTTAAGAAATTATCAGAAGAAGACCCGACCTTTAAAGTAAAAGAAGATCTGGAAACCAGCGAAACGATTATTTCAGGTATGGGAGAGTTGCATCTTGAGATTATTGTGGATAGGATGAAGCGTGAGTTTAATGTTAACGCCAAGGTTGGCAGACCCCAGGTCGCTTACAAAGAAACAATTAAACAAGAAGCGGAAGCGGAAGGAAAGTATATCAGACAATCAGGAGGCCGCGGGCAGTATGGTCATGTTTGGCTGAGGATTAAGCCAAAAGACAGAGGGGAAGGATTTGATTTTATAGATAAAATTAAGGGAGGAGTTATTCCCAAAGAATTTATTCCGGCAGTGGGGAAAGGAATAAAAGAGGCGATAGATAAAGGAATTGTAGCCGGTTACCCGATGATGGATTTAGAAGCGATTTTATATGACGGCTCTTTTCACGAGGTTGATTCTTCCGAGAACGCTTTTAAAATTGCCGGCTCTATCGCTTTTCAAGCGGCGGCAAAAAGAGCAAAACCAGTTTTATTGGAGCCGATTATGAAGTTAGAAGTTATTGTGCCTTCAGAGTTTTTTGGGGATACTATTGGTGATTTATCGGCGAGACGGGGCAGAATTGAGGAGACGAAAGATAGATTAAACTTAAAGATTATCAATGCTATCGTTCCCTTGGCGGAAATGTTCGGTTATGCCACTGGATTAAGGTCGTTGACAGAAGGAAGAGGAACATTTACAATGGAATTTGATTATTATGAAGAAGTCCCTCGTAATATAGCCCAGGAAATCATAGAAGGGAAAAGACGATAATTTCGCGCTCTAAACATTGACATTTTTTTAAAAAGTAATAAGATAATAATAAATAAATTAGAATTTAGAATTTAGAATTAAGAATTAGGAATTATATAATATTCTTAATTCGTAATTCATTATTCGTAATTCTTTTAATAATTATGGCTAAAGAAAAATTTGAAAGGACAAAACCTCATATAAATGTTGGTACTATTGGCCATGTTGACCATGGTAAAACTACCTTAACAGCCGCTATCCTTCATGTTTTAAGTTTGAAGGGTTTTAACAGTAAAGAAAAAAGCGTTGACCAGATTGACGCTGCTCCAGAAGAAAGAGACAGGGGTCTTACGATATCTGTTTCTCATTTAGAGTATGAATCGGAAAAAAAGCATTACGCCCATATAGATTGTCCCGGGCATGCCGATTATATTAAAAATATGATTACCGGAGCCGCTCAGATGGACGGCGCCATTTTGGTGGTTTCTGCTCCTGACGGCCCTATGCCCCAGACAAGAGAGCATGTTTTGCTTGCCCGCCAGGTTGGTATTCCCTCAATTGTTGTTTTTCTTAATAAAACCGATATGGTTGACGACCCGGAAATTATTGATTTGGTTGAATCAGAGATTCGAGAACTTTTAAAAAAGTATGAATATCCCGGGGATGAAATTCCGGTAATTCGCGGTTCTGCCCTAAAAGCGCTGGGATGTAAATCAAGCGATGACGAAGCAGCTAAGCCGATTTTAGACCTGGTTAAGGCGTTAGACGAGTATATACCAGAACCTGTTAGAGATACAGCTAAGCCGTTTTTAATGGCAATTGAAGATGTTTTTTCTATTGAAGGACGAGGGACAGTTGCTACCGGAAGAATTGAAAGAGGAATAATTAAATCTAATGAAGAGGTAGAGTTGATTGGTTTAAAAGATACAAAAAAAACAGTAGCAGTGAGTATAGAAATGTTCAATAAAATACTTGATGAAGGGAAAGCAGGAGACAATGTTGGAATTCTTCTCAGAGGATTAAAAAAAGAAGAAGTTGAAAGGGGCCAGGTTTTGGCCAAACCGGGAACAGTTACGCCTCATACCGAATTTGAGGGCGAGATTTATATTTTGACCAAAGAAGAAGGCGGCCGCCATACCCCTTTCTTTAAAGGATATAAACCGCAATTTTACATTAGGACTACTGATGTAACTGGAGATGTAGTTTTGCCAGAAGGGACGGAAATGGTTATGCCAGGCGATACGGTCAATTTAAACGTTAAGTTAATGTCTCCAGTCGCTCTTGAAGAGAAACAGAGATTTGCAATAAGGGAAGGCGGAAAAACAGTTGGCGCCGGAGTAGTAGTCAAGATATAAAGTAATTGCTGAATTATTGCATTGTTAAATTATTGAATTAAACAACGATGCAATAATAAACGAGCCCCGCTTTTAGCGGGACAGCTTAGCAATATAATAATGCCTACCAAGAAAGTAATTAAGGAAGAAACTGAATTTAAGCAAAGGCTCAGGATAAAGCTGAAGGCTTATGACAATAAAGTGATTGATAATAGCGCTCGGCAGATTGTTGAGACGGCCTTAAGATACGGCGTTAAAATTGTGGGACCAGTTCCTTTACCGACCGAAATTCACAAATATACAGTTAATCGAGCATCTTTTGTCCATAAAGACAGCCGGGAGCAGTTTGAAATGAGAATTCATAAAAGATTGATTGATATTTTAAATCCTAATCAGAATGTAATTGACGCCTTAATAAATTTAACTTTGCCCGCGGGCGTTGATATTGAAGTAAAGATATAGAAATTGACGAATAACCCTAGTCCGTCCCGTTCGGGACGAACGGGTCTAGGACGAATAACATCCGGATCTACGAATAAGATCAACTATGTATTTTATTAAAATTTAAAAAATTATACAATAATTTAAATTGCCTCGAAAAACTGGGCAATGCCCAGTTTTTCATTGTTTGGAGTATTCAGATAAGAATTTGGAATATTCGGATTGTATTGTATGAACCCCGTTAGAAGTCTTTGGCAGAAAAAAATTTTTAAAATTTTTTCTGCTCAGCAATAACGGAGTATAGTTGGAAAATAAAAGTCTGTTTGAAATTAGTTACTGACTATATAAGGACAGACTTCTAATGGGGTGAAATTCATTCTTGGAAAAAAAATAGAAATGAGCCAGATATTTGACGGAGAAGGGAATGTTATTCCAGTGACTTTGGTTGAAGCCGGCCCTTGTTATGTTGTTCAAATTAAGACGAAGGAAAAAGACGGTTATAAGGCGATTCAGGTTGGTTTTGAAGAGATAAATAAGAAAAATAAAATTAAAAAACCGCTTAGGGACAAGCCCTACAAACATTTAAGAGAGTTTAGAGTCAACGAACAGCGAACAGCGAACAGCGAACAAAAAATGAAGATGGGAGATAAAATTGATGTTTCAATTTTTGATAAAGGGGAGAAAGTAAAAATTTCTGGTATTTCTAAGGGAAAAGGATTTGCCGGAGGAGTAAAAAGATGGGGATTTCACGGCCAGACAGCCACCCATGGAACGAAACATACGGAAAGAACAATCGGCTCAATCGGCTCAATGTTTCCCCAGAAAGTGATTAAGGGCAGAAGGATGCCCGGCAGAATGGGAACGGAAAGAGTAACGGTGAAAAATTTAAAAATAGTAAAAATTGACCTGGAAAATAATTTATTAGCAGTAAAAGGGGCTATTCCCGGAAGAAGGGGAACGCTATTAGAGATTAGAGGATGATTTTAAAACTTGGAACGTAAAACTTGAAACCTAAATTAAAAAAATGTTTCATGTTTCATGTTTCATGTTTCATGAAAACAATACTTTATAATCAAAATAGAGAAGAGGTCGGAAAGATAGATTTGCCGAAAGAGATATTTGAAGTGAAAATGAATCTTGATTTAGTTCATCAGGTAGTTTTGGCGCAAAGGGCGAATCAGAGGAGAAATATCGCTAAAACGAAAGACAGAAGCGAAGTTAGAGGAGGAGGAAGAAAGCCCTGGAGGCAAAAAGGCACCGGAAGAGCGAGGGTAGGTTCAAACCGTTCTCCTATTTGGAGAGGAGGGGGAGTAACTTTTGGTCCGACAGCAGAAAGAGTTTTTAAAAAAAAGATTGCCAAGAAAATGAAAAGAAAGGCCTTGTTTATGGTTTTATCAGCCAAGGCAAAAGATAATCTGCTTTTGGTCATAGATAGTTTGAGTTTTGAAAAGGCAAAGACGAAATTAGCAAAAAAAATATTGAATAAATTGTTTTTAGAAAAAGGTTCTGGGTTAATTGCTTTGCCGGAAATAGACAAAAATGCAATTTTAGCCCTTAGAAACATTCCGAGAATTGCCACAATCCAGGCGAAAGACCTAAACGTTTTAGACGCGCTTTCTTATAAATATTTAATCATACCGAAAGAGGCGATAGGGGTGATTAAAGAAACATTTAAATCTTAGAACTTACAACTTAGAACTCATAACTCAAAACTCAAAACTTAAATCTCAAGTTACAAGTTACAAGTTACAAGTTACAAGTTACAGGTTATAGGAATATGGGTCTATTAAATATTTTTAAAAAAAGGAAACAAGTTGAAAAGAAAGTAGAGAAAAAACCGGGAAAGAAAATAATAGAGAAAAAAAAGGAAAGAGAAGTTGCGAAAGAGCCATATTTTGCTCCGATTGAAGGAATTAAACCAAAGATAGAAAAAGAGACAGAGAAGATTAAAAAGACCGGGGTTGCGGGAACCAAAAAGAAGAAAGAGGTTTCAAAAATAGTTTACCCCGTTAGAGATTCTGAAGGCAAAAGAAAAGCGCAAAAAAGACAAATCTCTGACAGGGCTTACCGAGTTTTAGGTTCTCCTCATATTAGCGAAAAAGCAACCGACCTGAACGAGAAAAACAAGTATGTATTCAAAATCAGGCCCGGAGCCAATAAAATTGAAGTTAAGAAAGCAATTAAAGACATATACGAAGTTGATGCGGTTGATGTTAAAATTATTAATGTCCATAGAAAGAAAAGAAGATTAGGGAAGCAAATCGGCTGGAGGAAAGGGTATAAAAAAGCGATAGTAAAAGTAAAAAAGGGGCAGAAGATAGAGTTATTGTCGAGATGATAACAATTTTGGCTATATCAATCCCGCCCATAATTTATGTGCGGGATTGATATAGCCAATTTTCAAAATACGAATCGCGCTGAAAATAGGCAATATTTATTTGAAAAAATCGTAGGGGAGACCCGTGGGTCGCCCGCCCGTACGGTTCTAAATAGATGCGGAAAAATCATTGTTTTTATGAAGAAGAAAAAAAAAATATCAGCGACAAAAATATTGACTAAGAAAAAACCCGAGAAACGATTGCTTTTGTCTTTTAAAAGAAGGGCGGGAAGGAATAATTCTGGCCGGATAACTGTCCGTCATCGGGGAGGAGGGAGTAAGAAATTATACAGGATTGTTGATTTTGATCAGAAAAAAATTGACATCCCGGCTAAAGTTATTGCTCTGGAATACGATCCTTATCGCACCGCCTTTATCGCTCTTTTAGAATATAGCGACGGAGATAGACGTTATAGATTAGCCGGTCAGGACTTAAAAATAGGAGACGAGATAATTTCGGCAGAGAAAGCTGAGATTAAAACCGGAAACAGAATGAAAATTAAAAATATTCCGGTAGGAACTATGGTTTATAATATTGAGCTTATATCAGGGGAAGGAGGGATAATAGTCAGGTCTGCGGGAAGTAGCGCCAAAATTTTGGCACAGGAAGGAAAATATGTTAATTTAGAAATGCCGTCCAGCGAAATAAGAATGGTTTTTGGGGATTGTTATGCGACCGTCGGGGCTGTTTCACATTCTGAATGGCGTTACAGAATTATTGGAAAAGCGGGTAGGAATCGTTTAATGGGACACAGGCCGTCCGTTAGAGGCGTGGCTATGAATCCTGTTGACCATCCTCATGGAGGAGGAGAAGGAAGGTCGTCAATTGGCTTAAAATATCCGAAAACTCCCTGGGGGAAACCTGCGTTAGGAGTGAAAACAAGGAGAAAAAAGAGAAGCGATAAATATATTATCAAGAGGAGGAAATCTAAGAAAAAGAAATAATAAAAATTTTGAATTTTGCTCTCGCTTGCGAGGAACTTGTTCTATTTTGAATTTTGAATCAATTATGAATAATAGAATTTTGAATAATAAACAAACAAACAAAAAAACAAAAAAAAAGAATCTTACTTCAAAATTAAGTCATTAAATAATTAAAAATTCAATCAAAATTAAAAATTAGAAATTCAAAATTAATTTAATTTATGTCTAGAAGCATCAAAAAAGGTCCATATATAGATGAAAAATTATTAAAAAAGATCAGGGATTTGAAACCGGAGGATAGAAAAATAATTAAGACCTGGTCTCGCGCCTGCACTATTGTTCCGGAAATGGTTGGTTTTATCTTTAACGTCCATAATGGTAAAGAACATATTTCCGTAAATATAAAAGAGGATATGGTTGGCCATAAATTAGGAGAGTTTGCCCCTACTACAAAATTTGGAAAACACGGGGGAAAAATGCAGCGGGAGCAAGAAGTAAAATCAAAAGAAATAAAACAGGATTAAGAATTACGAATTTTTATTCTTAATTTTCAATTCTCAAAAACATGGCGGTAGTTTCTAAGTTAAGATATTTACGGATATCCCCTCGAAAAGTCCGGCTTGTGGCTGACCTTATCCGTAAGAATAAAGTTGAGCATGCCGAACGGATTTTGAATTTCACTGTTAAAAAAGCAGCTGGACCAATAGCCAAACTTTTAAAAACAGCTGTTGCCGATGCTCGTAATAATTTTCACCTTAATCCAGACAACTTATATATCTCCAGAATTACCGTAGATGAAGGTCCGAAATATAAAAGATGGAGACCTAGGTCAAGAGGGATGGTTAATCAAATTAAAAAGAGAACTTCTCATATAACTTTGGTTTTGGAAGAAACTAAACCGGGAAAAGAAGCTAAGGCAATTGGAGGAAAAGAGAGGGTATCCCGCATAAAAAAGGCAAGAAAAGAAATTTCTCCTGTCAAGAAATTAAAAGACAAGAAAGAGAAAAAAGTTATTAAAAGCAATAAGGAATTTCTTGTAGAAGGCCTTGCTGAAGGCGGGACAAAAATTAGACAGCCGAAATCGCGCCCTGAGATAGAACCAAAAGGACCAAAACCGAAAAATATAGGAGGATTAAAAAGGATATTTAGACGAAAAGCGTTCTAGAAAGATTAAAGTTGAGAGATTAAAGTTGAGAGATTAAAGTTGAAAGATTAAAGAAACTTATAACTTACAACTTATAACTCAAGTTTCAAGTTTCAAGTTTCAAGTTTCAAGAAGTTATGTCTCACAAAGTTCATCCAAAAATATATAGGACAAGAGAAATATCTGATTGGAGTTCGAGAGGATTTTATAAAAAAGCTGCTGAAAAATTAGAGGAAGATTTTAGAATTAGAGAATTTTTAAATAGAAAGCTTAAAAAAAGCGGGGTGGAAAAAGTTGAAATTGAGAGATTTCCCAATAAGTTAAATATTATTGTTTTTAGCAATCGGCCAGGCATTATTATCGGGAGGGGAGGAGAAGGAGTTGAACAGTTAAGGAGAGAATTGTTAAAAAAAGTTTTTAAATTTAAAATAACGGGAGGAAAGGAAAAACTTGTTGTCGCTAATGATTTAACTAATAAAAAAGAGAAAGAACAGTCTTTGGCCCAGATGATTTCTGAGAAGAAAGGAATAAAAATTGAAATAAGAGAAGTTAGAAAGCCCTGGATTTCTGCTAGTCTTTGCGCTCAGTGGGTTGCTCAACAAATAGAGAAGAGAGTTAACCACCGAAGAGTGTTAAAACAAGCGATGAGCAAGGTTTTGGCAAATAAAGAGATTAAAGGGGTAAAAATAGAAGTAGCCGGACGGCTAAATGGTGTTGAAATCGCCAGAAGAGAATGGCTTAGGAAAGGCCGGCTTCCTCTTCAAACTATCAGGGCTGATATAGATTATGCCAAAGCTGAAGCCCATTGCAGTTACGGAGTAATTGGAATAAAAGTTTGGATGTACAAGGGAGAGAAGTTTGAATGACTAATTCCTAATGTCTAATTTCTAACAAAAATTTAAATGCTAAATGCCAAATGACTAAAAAAGAAAAATTTGATATTGGACATTTAATAATTTGACATTTTGTTTGACATTAGAAATTAGGATTTAGGAATTTTTAAAAATGGCAATGTTAATACCAAAGAAAGTTAAACATCGGAAATGGAGAAAAAGAGCTTCAAAGACCATTGGAGTTCGAGGAAGCGAACTTTGTTTTGGAAGTTATGGTCTTAAGTCCTTTGGAACAAAATGGATAACATCGCGTCAAATTGAGGCGTCTAGGCGGACTATAATTAGATATTTGAGAAAAGGAGGTAAGCTTTGGATTAGAATTTTTCCAGACAAACCGGTAACTAAAAAAGGAACGGAAGTTCCAATGGGCGGTGGAAAAGGGGCGGTGGACCATTATGTTTTTCCAATTACTCCGGGCCGAATTATTTTTGAGCTGGAAGGGATATCGGAAAAGAAAGCTAAAGAGGCATTTAAGATGGCGACAGATAAATTACCAATAAAAACAAAATTTATAAAACGTTGATTTATACGGATTTAACCGATTTATGCAGATAATTTATCAGTATTAATCCGCTGAAATCCGTATTAATCTGTGTCTATGAAAGCGTCAGAATTAAGACAAAAACCGAGAACAGAATTAAAAGAAACCTTGGAGAGAAATAGAGAAAAGTTGAGGCGGTTTCGTTTTGACTTAGCTTCGGGCAAAATAAAAAATGTGCGTGAGATTCGTATGGTTAAAAAAGATATAGCAAGAATACTAACAATCATAAATCATAAAACATAAAACATAAAACATCGAACAATATCTTCTATGTTCTATGTTCTATGTTGTGCGGCATATGCCAAAGAAAAAATTAAAAGGAACTGTAGTATCTAATAAAATGGAAAAAACAGTAGTGGTTGAGGTGGAACGAATAAAAGAAGACCCTAAATATAAAAAAAGATATCAGGTTCATAAGAAATATAAGGCCCACGACGAGGAAGGAGAGTATAAAATTGGGGACAGGGTTGTTATTGAAGAAAGCCGGCCGATGAGTAAAGATAAGAAGTGGAAAGTGATAAAGAAACTTTGAATTAAGAATTAAGAATTAAGAATTAAGAATTATGAGTTTTGAGTTTTTATTTTATTCTTAATTCTTGATTCGTAATTCTTAATTCTATTTTAATATGATTCAAACAGAAACATTATTAAAAGTCGCTGATAATAGCGGAGCAAGGACAGTCAAGTGTATCCGGGTTTTAGGCGGCACTCGCCGGAGATACGCCGCTCTAGGCGATATTATTGTGGGAGCGGTTAAAATTGCTGAACCCCGGAGGCCGGTAAAAAAACATGATGTGGTTAAAGCAGTGATAGTTAGGCAAAAAAAGGCCTTCAGGAGGAAAGACGGTTCATATATTCGTTTTGACGAAAATGCGGTAGTAATTTTAGAGTCAGGAAAAAACCCGAAGGGGGGAAGAATTTTCGGACCAATAGCGCGAGAGTTGAGGGAAAAAGGGTTTAGTAAAATAATTAATTTGGCCAAAGACATAGTGTAATCAACTAATATGCGAATTCATTACGAATTTACGAATAATTTATTAGTTTTATTGGTATAATTCGTATATTAGCATCGATATAATGAAAATTAGAAAAGACGACCAGGTTCTTGTGATTTCCGGGAAAGACAAAGGCAGAAAAGCCAAAGTTATAACAGTTTTTCCTAAGAGAAACAGGATTATGGTTGAAGGAATTAATTTGAGGAAGAAACATGTTAAACCGAAGAAATCTGGCGAAAAGGGTCAGATTGTAGAAGTACCCGGGTCTTTTGATGTTTCTGACGTGAAACTTATTTGTCCGAAGTGCGAGAAGCCAACCCGCATAGGTTATAAAAAGGAAGGAAAGAAAAAATATCGTATTTGCAAAAAATGCGGACAAGAGATATAAAATAAGATTTAAGTTGTAAGATTTCAGATTTAAGTGAATTTTCTTTAATCTTAATTCTTTAATCTTAAATCTGAAGTATGCGTCTAAAAGAAAAATATATAAAAAAGATTGTGCCGGCAATGATAGAAAAATTCGGTTATAAAAACATTATGACCGTTCCTAAGTTTGAGAAGGTTGTAATAAATACTGGTTTTGGTAGAATAATTTCTGGTAAGACCTCTGATGAGCAAAAAAAGATAACCAGCGCTATCCTAAACGATTTAGCTTTAATCTGCGGACAGAAACCGATTTTAACTAAAGCAAAAAAGTCAATATCATCTTTCAAATTAAGAAAAGGGATGCCTGTTGGCGCGGTTGTTACTTTACGGGGAATGAAGATGTATGATTTTTTAGACAGGGTGGTTAATATTGCTCTTCCTAGGTCTCGTGATTTTCAGGGGATTGACCCAAAATCATTTGATAAAAAAGGAAATCTTACTTTATCCGTCAGAGAGCACATCTCTTTCCCTGAGATTATGCCGGAAAATGCAAGAATAATTTTTGGATTTGAGATAACGATTGTAACTACGGCCAAAACCTGCCAAGAGGGGATTGAATTGTTGAAATTATCAGGACTACCAATAAAATCTTGAAACCTAAAACTTGAAACCTAAAACTTATAACCTAAAACTTATAACCTAAAACTTATAACTTATAACTTATAACTTAAAACCCTAATCCAAGTTCCAAGTTCCAAGTTATAAGTTATAAGTTATAAGTTATAAGGAATTGTGGCTAAAAAATCACAAATTGTAAAATCTAAGAGAAAACCTAAATTTAGCACGAGAATTGTCCGGCGCTGTTTTAGATGCGGCAGAAGAAGAGGATATATAAGAAAGTTTGGTTTATGCAGAATATGCTTTCGCGAGTTGGTAAATAAAGGAGAAATACCTGGAGTCAAAAAAAGTAGCTGGTAAAATAGAATTAAGAATTAAGAATTAAGAATTAAGAACTTGGGTTTAATTCGTTGATATTAATTCATAATTCATAATTCATAATTCTTAATTCTAATATTATGGTTGATCCAATTACAGATATGTTAAATAGAATAAGAAATGCTCGAGCTGTTTCCAAGAAGACAGTGGTTATTCCTTTTTCCAAATTAAAATTTGAAATTTCTAAAATTTTAGAAAAAGAGAATTTTATTGGAAAGACAGAAAAGAAAAGGAGAAAAGAGAAGAAGATAATTGAGCTTAATCTAAATTACGAGCGAGAGCAAGAAATGGAGCCTGGAATAATTAAAAAAGACGTTGAGCTTAAATTAAGAAGGATCTCAAAACCCGGGCAGAGAATTTATAGTAGCGCTAAAAAGATAAAAAAACTGAAGAAAGGTTGCGGAATAGCGATAATTTCAACATCAAAAGGTATAATGACAGACAAAAAAGCAGAGAAGCAGGGTTTAGGAGGAGAAGTTTTGTTTGAAATATGGTAATTTCTTGAAACTTAAAACGTGTAACCTGTAACCCAAGTCGTAAGTTATAAGTTATAAGTTGTAAGTTATAAGTTATAAGTTGTAAGTCGTAAGTTATAAGAGCTATGTCGCGTATAGGTAAAAAACCAATTATAATACCTGAGGGAGTGGAAGTAAAAATAGAAGGGCAAAAAGTAATCGTTAAAGGCCCGAAGGGAGAACTCCAGAGAGAGATTCGACAAGAAATTAAAGCCGAACAAGAAAACGGCAAGATTTTTATTTCTCCTCAAAAAGAAACAAAGAAAACCAACGCTTTTTGGGGCTTGGAGCGGACTCTTATTTTTAATATGACAAGAGGAGTGATAGAAGGGTATGAAAAAAAATTAGAGTTGCGGGGAATTGGTTATAAAGTTGCCTTAGAAGGAGAAAACTTAATTTTAAAAGTAGGATTTTCCCATCCGGTTTTAATAAAAAAAATGGAGGGGGTGAAATTTTCAGTAGAAAAGAACATTATATCTGTTTCAGGTATTAATAAGGAGTTAGTTGGTCAGGTTGCCGCTAAAATAAGAAAGATACGTCCTCCCGAACCTTATAAAGGAAAAGGAATAAGATACATAGGAGAATATGTCAGGAGAAAAACAGGAAAAAAGGTAATGGGGGCAGAAGGGGCTTAATTATTGGAAAGTAGAAAGTAGAAAATGGAAGTATAATTATTAGAAAGTAGTTGTATAGAAAATAGAGTAAAAAATAGACCAATATCCAATATCTAATATCTAATAATATGTTGGAAAAACAATTAAAAAGATATAGGCGCCATCGGCGCATTAGAGCAAAAATAAAAGGTACAGCCAAGATTCCGCGCCTTTCTGTTTTTAAATCATTAAACCATATATATGCGCAATTTGTTGATGACGAGAAAGGAAATATAATTTTAAGTTTGAGCGATATTAAACTTAGAAAGCTCAACTCGTTCGACAAATTCGGGGTTGATGGTGAACAAAGCCGAACCATCAAAACTCAAAATTCAAAACCGAAAGATAAAAAAGCAGAAGATGAGAAAAAACAAGTTTCAAGGAAAGTTGCCATTGCCTATAGGGTCGGTAAATTACTTGCCGAGAAAGCATTAAAAAATAAAATTAAAAAGGTTGTTTTTGACAGAGGGGGGTATAAATATCATGGAAGAATAAAATCCTTGGCAAATGGGGCGAGGGAAGGAGGACTAGAGTTCTAGTCTTGTAACCCGTAACCCGTAACCCAAGTTCCAAGTTCTAAGTTATAAGTTTCAAGTTTCAGGTTATAAGATTCTATGTTTATTAAAAGAAATCAAACAAGAAGAACAGATTTTAAGGAGAAAGAAGAATTTGACTCAAAGCTTTTAGATTTGTCTCGGGTTATGCGAATGACAGCTGGAGGACGCCGTTTTCGCTTTCGGGCGGGAGTTGTAATAGGAGATAAAAAAGGAAGAGTTGGATTTGGAGTAGCTAAAGGAGCAGATGTTGCTCAAGCAATTGAGAAAGCGACAAAGGTTGCTAAGAAAAACCTAATTAAAGTTATGATTGTTCAGGGAACGATTCCTTATCAAATTGAAGCAAAATTTGGAGCGGCTAAAATTTTACTAAGACCTCAAAAAGAAGGAAGAGGATTGGTATCAGGGGGAACGGTTCGGGTTATTTGCGATTTAGCCGGGATTAAAAATATTTCTTCAAAAGTTATCGGAAAAACCAGTAATAAAATCAACAACGCTAAAGCAACGATTTTAGCCTTAAAAAGGCTAAAATCTAACTTAAATCTTAAATCTAAACATGCAATTACATCAATTAAAATCAGTCCATAAACTAGGAAAGAAAAAACGTGTTGGACGAGGCGGTAAAAGAGGCACTTATTCGGGAAAGGGACTAAAGGGACAAAAATCGCGCGCTGGCCATAGATTTGCTCCGGTTATTCGAGAATTGATAAAAAAGCATCCTAAATTAAGGGGCTACAGACAAAGGTCAAAAAAGAATAAGTTCCTCGTAAACGAAAGCAAAAATCAAAAATCAAAAGTTATAATAAAATTGGAAAAATTAGAAGAGGAGTTCAAATCAGGAGAGAAAGTGAATCCTAAAAGTTTGCTTGAAAGGGGATTAATTTCTAAAATAAAAGGAAGGACGCCGAGAGTGAAAATTTTAGGGAAAATGACAATAAAAAAGAAGTTAATTATTGAAGGCTGTGAATTGTCAGGAACGGCGAAAGAGAAGA
Organism: uncultured Candidatus Saccharibacteria bacterium; assembly: GCA_964387825.1. Classification (GTDB taxonomy): domain Bacteria; phylum Patescibacteriota; class Minisyncoccia; order Minisyncoccales; family GWA2-38-27; genus CAYLWZ01. Next base: position 49,045 of record CAYLWZ010000002.1, on the reverse strand, counting down.
TTGAGAAAGCAGGAGGCGAAGTAAAAAGAATTAAGAATTAAGAATTAAGAATTATGAATATTCTGGAGATTTAAAGCGAAGAGCGTAAAACGACAATTTAAAATTTAAAGTATTTTTTGTCCCTAATTTTTATTTTGCGTTTTATGTTTTACATTTTCTCATTAGTTATTGAATTTATTTATTATTGTATTCTTAATTCTTAATTCTTAATTCGTAATTCTTTATTGGTATGTGGTATCAAAAAATAGTTCAAATTTTTAAAATTCGCGATTTACGCAAGAAAATTATTTTTGTATTGATCGTTTTTGCTATTTTTCGTTTGATGGCGAATATTCCGATGCCGGGAGTAAACGCCGATAATTTAAGAAGGTTTTTTGAGCAATTTCAGATGTTTGGTCTTTTAAACGTATTTACCGGAGGGGCATTAGATAGATTTTCTATTGTTATGCTTGGTTTAGGTCCTTATATTACGGCTGTTATTATTTTACAACTTCTGACTATGATTTTTCCTCAGTTGGAAAAAATATATAAAGAAGAAGGGGAAGCCGGTCGGCAGAAATTTAATCAATACGGAAGGATATTGACCGTTCCTTTGGCTATTCTTCAGGGATATGCAATGCTTGCTTTATTCCAGCGTCAAAATGTTATTTCTCATCTTTCGCCGATTGCCCTTTTGACATCGCTTTCAACTATCGCCGCTGGCACCGTGCTTTTAATGTGGCTGGGAGAGTTGATAACAGAAAAGGGGATTGGCAACGGTGTTTCGCTTTTAATTTTTGCCGGAATCATTGCCCGTTTTCCAAGCGATATACGCCAGATGGCTATTACCTGGGACCCGACTCGCATTCCTTCTTATTTGCTCTTTTTTGCTATGTCTCTGGCTATTATCGCCGGAGTTGTTTTAATTAATGAAGCTAGGCGTAATGTGCCAATTTCTTACGCTAAGAGGGTTCGAGGAATGAAAATGTACGGCGGGGTATCTACTTATTTGCCCATGAACGTTAACCCGGCCGGAGTTATGCCGATAATTTTTGCATTGTCAATCCTTCTTTTTCCTGGAATGATTGCTAATTTTCTTGCCGGTTCGGCCGGAATAATAGGCGCAATCGCTAAAAATACGGCTGATTTTCTCAAAAATGTCTGGGTTCATGGCTCTCTTTATTTTATACTAGTTGCCCTTTTTACTTATTTTTATACGGCAGTAACTTTTAATCCCAAGTCTATTTCTGAAAATCTGCAAAAGATGGGCGGTTTTGTTCCGGGAATCAGGCCCGGAGAGTCAACCGCCAATTTTATCCAATATATTTTAAACAGAGTGTTGTTAATCGGCGCTTTGTTTTTGGGAACGATTGCGGTGATGCCTTCTATTGCCGGAGGAATTACCGGCGTGATGGTTTTTAGTTTTTTAATCGGAGGCACTTCTTTATTGATTGTAGTGAGCGTGGTTTTGGAGACGATGCGGCAAATTAAAGCTCAACTCCAGATGAGGGAATACGAAACCTTTTAGATTAAAAATTTAAGTTGTAAGATTTAAGATTTAAGATTAAAGAAATTTACAACTTAAATCTTCCAACTTAAATCTGATTTATGGCTTACAAAAAACAGTACATCGCGAAAGAAAAATTAAGTTGTTTTATAGAAAATTACGAAAAATGCTCTAAGATGCTTTATGGCCTTGAACAATCGCTTGCAAAAAAAAACATAAAAAATAACTTAAATCTTAAATCTTAAATCTAATATGAAACAAGTTATTATTCTTTTTGGGCCGCCGGGGGCGGGGAAGGGAACTCAATCAGAGCTTTTGACAGATAAGCTGAGTTTGTATTATCTTGAAACTAGCAAGATTTTGGAGCAAAATTTTCAGGAAGCAGAAGGAGTTTCAGGAGATAAACGATTTATTGAAGAGGATGGGAAAAAATACGATATTTTAGACGAAAAAAAACTATGGAAGGAAGGAGTGCTTTGCGACCCTCCTTTTGTCGTTAATTTAATACGAAAAAAAATAAATGATTTAGCTGAGCAGGGAAAAAACTTAGTTATGGCCGGTTCTCCCAGAAGCGTTTACGAGGCCGAGAAAATAATCCCTCTTTTAAAAGAACTTTATAACCCAGACAATATAGAGGTAATTTTAATTGATATTAGTCCCGAAGAAACGATATTCAGAAATTCCCACCGGAGAATTTGCGAACTGATGCGTCATCCGATTCTGTATAACGAAGAGACAAAAAATCTTAAAATTTGTCCGTTGGACGGCTCAAAATTAATAAGAAGAAAGGGATTAGACGACCCGGAGACAATCAAAGTTCGGCTCAAAGAATATAAAGAGAGAACATATCCTGTTTTGGATGTTTTTAAAAGACATGGGATAGAAGCCAAAAAGATAAATGGCGAACAGACAGTAGCTAATGTCTTTAAGGATATTTTAAAAGCGATATAAAATAATTTGACAGATTATTTTTATAATGTAATGTTTATTCTATATAGGATTAATTAAGATAATAAAAATAAAATTAAAGTTAGAAACAAATTATTATGAAGGAAAAAATTACAATTAAAAGTGTCCAGGATTGGGATAGAGATTTTTCAAAAAAGAAAGGAATTGAATTTCCGGAAGAAGAATTAATATTAATGTCTATATTGAAGCTCGTTGAAGAAGTTGGAGAAGTATCAAAAGCACTTCACGAAAAAAAATGGAAAGATATTCAAGGAGAGGTTTGCGATGTTATTGTTTTTGCGTTAAAAATTGCAAATATCGCGGAAGATTTTCATAAAGCGGAAGAATTATCAAAAGTATTTAAGAAAAAGATAAAGTATAGCGAAGCAAGAAAATTTGATAAGAAAACAAAAATATTCGACAAAGTAGATGGATATCAATTTAAATAAAATTGAAGTTCATTAAAAATTTAAAAAAGGAAGGGGGTGATACAAATGATTAGACCGGAAAAAGATAAATACGATTTAGTGTTAGTTAATACTCCTAGTAGAGATTATTCTAGATTTAATAAAAACGATGAAAACTTTATTGCTCCTATAGGATTAGGAAGCATAGCGACTTATGTAGAAAGACATGGCTTTACCGCTGGGATACTTGACGCAGATGCTTTAACATTATCTATAGATGAGATCGTAGAGTGCTTAAGAGGAATTAAGGTGGGCTATATTGGTCTTAACGCTACATCAGAGAATATTAGTATTGCTATAAAAATAGCAAAAAAACTTTTTCCTCAGAAAATAATTGTTGGAGGAATTCACGCGTCGCTTATGCCCGAAGAAACTGCTGAGAAATACCCATTTCTTTATGCTGTGGTACATGGCGAGGGAGAGTACCCAACGAGATGTATATTAGAAAGAATGAGCATTGAAGATGTTCCGGGCATAGCATTTAAAAAGGGAAAAAGGGTAGTAGCGAACATTAGGGGTAAATTTCTGGATTTGAATTTATTACCAATAATTGACAGGAATTTTTTTGAGCCCATTAGGAAAGAATTTCACTTAATATCTTCAAGGGGTTGCCCGCACAATTGTGCGTTTTGCGCTTCACCTGTTTTATGCGGAAGGATTGTGAGATTCATTTCAATGGAAATTGTTGTCAGAGAAATGGTTGATGCTTACACTAATGGCATAAGATGTTTTTACTTTTTAGATGATCAATTGTTAGTGTATAGAAAGAGAGTATATTGGTTTATTGATAGCCTCAAGAAGTCAGGGCTCTATGGGAGAATAAAATGGAGAGGAATGGTGAGAGTAGATACAATATTAGGATTTGACAAGATTTTACTAAAAGATTTGAAAGAAAGTGGAGGGAAAAGATTATCTTTGGGGATAGAATCGGGATCAGATCGAATTTTAGAAATGATACACAAGAGAATAAATAGAGAGATGATAGTCAGAAGTGTCGTTAAGTTAAGAAAAGTTGGATTTGAAGTAAAGGGTTTTTTTATACTAGGATTTCCAACAGAAACATATCGGGAGATGACATATACTAAAAACCTTATAATGGAACTCGGGAGAATAGGAATGGAGTATTTTAGTTTAGCAACTTTTAGGCCTTATCCCGGGACAGAACTATATGGTTACCTTATGGGGCAAGGATATAAACCTGAAGAAATATTTTACGAAGAAGACGTTGAAGAAGAAAAAGAGCTAAGGACAGATTATCTTCATGGATATTACAATAAAATAAATAAAGAAATTCAAATATCACAGGTTTCTAATAAAGAAATCGATAGATTGAAGAAAGAAATAATTACCGAATTTAAAAGTAAATTTAACTAAAGGCTTCTTTTTAAAAAAAGGAAGCCTTTTATTTTTAAATTAAAGTTTTTACTTGATTTTTTTTAATATTTCTGTAAAATAAATAATAAATACAGTTCAAAACTAATAAGTCAGGTTTTTTTAAAATAAAAATGATAATTATAAAAACGCCGGAGGAAATTCAAATAATGGAAGAGAACGGGAAACTTTTGGCTCAGATAATAAAAGAAGTTGCGGGAAAAGTTAGGCCCGGAGTCACTACCCAATATTTAGATAAGGCTGCAGAAGACCTTATTTTAAAATACGGCGGCAAGCCGAATTTTAAAGGATATCAAGGATTTCCAGCCACTCTTTGTACTTGTATAAACGAGGAAGTCGTCCATTGCGTCCCCTCGAAAAGAAAATTAAAAGAAGGGGATATCGTTACTTTAGACGGAGGCCTTATTTTAAACGGATTTCACAGCGATATGGCTGTGACAATTCCAGTGGGAAAAATTTCTTTAGAAATTCAAAGATTAGTCAGAGTAACAAAAAAAGCTTTAAAAAGAGGGATAAAAAAAGTTAGGCCGGGGAATACTTTCGGAGATGTAGGAAATACTATCCAAAGATATATTGAAGGACAGGGGTTTAGTGTTATCCGGGACCTTGGCGGCCATGGAATTGGCAGAGAACTTCATGAAGACCCTCAAATTCAAAATTATGGGAAAAGAAGACAGGGACCCAAAATAAAAGAAGGTATGGTTTTTTGCATTGAGCCAATGGTCTCAACAGGGGATTGGAAATTAAAAACAGCCAAAGACGGCTATGGCTATCAAACCAAAGACGGCTCTTTAGCGGCTCATTTTGAGCACATGATAGCGGCAACTAAAGACGGCTGCAAGGTATTGACAGAATTGAAGTAAAGTAGTATATTATTGTACAGATGTTGTTCACTAAAAACTAAATAGGGAAAAGTAAGTTTTTATTATTTATAAACTTAAAGGAGGTATAAAGATGAGAAAGGAAAGAAGTGTCTTAAAGCGTTTATTAGAGGATTACTTAAACCCGATGGGACCAGTAGATTTGCCATCTATCACCGACATGAATAATCTTATATCTTACTGGGAAGCGACTTCCTCTGGCTCGGAACCAGAAAAACTAATTGAAGCCAGGATGGGTGAAGTGTTAAAAGAAACATTGCCATCTATCACCGACATGAATAATCTTATATCTTACTGGGAAGCGACTTCCT
>CAYLWZ010000002.1:0-43460 GCA_964387825.1 uncultured Candidatus Saccharibacteria bacterium | reverse complement strand
AAAACTCATTGAAGCCAGGATGGGTGAAGTGTTAAAAGAAACATTGCCATCTATCGCCGACATGAATAATCTTATATCTTATCGGGGAGCGACTTCCTTTGTCCCAGAACCGAGAAAACTCATTGAAGCCAGGATGGGCGAGGTGTTAAAAGAAACTACCCTGGGAAATACCCCAGAGTGGTTTAAAAAAATGCTTCAAGGAACAATGCCGATACCTTCTTTTATCAAAGATAGATTTGACGAGAAGGCTAAAAAATTGCTTCAATCTTTTTAGCTTCTTATTGAAGCAAAAAAAGAAAATAAAAGTCCCGACCAATATAGCGTAATAAGGTTGGGACTTTTTGTATTTGATTAATATTTAACAGTTTGCAGGGATCGGGTCTCTGTAAATTTGCAAATTCAAAATAAATTGGAATAGAAAAAGTTCACTTCAAAGCGTGTTAGAAGCACCTGTTTTTTTATTTTGATTTTTTATGCTATATTAAACCTAATATGTAATAATTTTGATTTTTGATTTTCTGTTGTTTTTTTAATCATTGGATAATTAGATTTTTATTAGAAATTAAAAATTTTAAATTTTATCTATGTATCTTTCAGTCGTCATTCCTGCTTATAATGAAGAAAAGCGTTTGCCAAAAACGCTTTTGGATATTGATAAGTATTTAAGAAAACAGAATTATGAATATGAAATTATTGCAGTCAGCGATGGTTCAAAAGATAGAACGGTTGAAACGGTCAGGGAATTAGAGCCAAGAATTAGAAACTTGAAATTAATTGATAATAAAGAAAATCATGGCAAAGGATTTGTTGTGCGACAGGGACTATTAGCGGCGAAAGGGGAAATAAGATTATTTACTGATGCCGACAATTCCACTTCAATTGACCAGATTGAAAAGATATTACCTTTTTTTAAAGAAGGTTTTGATGTTGTAATCGGCTCACGGGACATAAAAGGAGCGGTTTTAGACCCTCCTCAGCCGTTTTTAAGGAAAATGATTTTAGGTAAAGGATTTAGATTGCTTACTCATATTATTTGTGGCACTTGGGGAATTTTGGATACCCAATGCGGATTTAAAGCGTTTACCTCCAAAGCGGCAGATGATATTTTACCGAGATGCAGGATTGACCGTTGGGCGTTTGACCCTGAAATTTTAATAATCGGCAAAAAATTAGGTTATAAAATTAAAGAGGTTCCGGTTATTTGGGTAAACGACATAGAGAGCAAGGTGAAATTAAAAGGGATGATAAGAATGGCTTTTGATTTAATTAGGATAAGGCGGAATCTAATTGCTTATAAATATGGGAGAAAAAAATAAAATTCGCAACATTAAGAATATAAAGTTTCCCTCTGAATTGCGGCAGGATTTAGTCAGCAATGACTGGGTAGTTATTGCTACCGGCAGAGCGAGAAGGCCGGAAACTTTTAAAAAAGAGAAGAAGACAGTTGAAAAAACTTCTGCGGAGAAATGTCCTTTTTGCCGGATTAGCTCTCAGAAAGACCCGACTCTTATTTTCTCTCAAGGCAAAAGGTTTTCTTTTAATGGCTGGAAAAATATTCCCAAGGAATGGACAATTATTATAGTTCCAAATAAGTATCCCGCTTTTTTGCCATATCCTAAATTAGACAAAAGGATAGCAGGAGGCATATATCAAAGAATGAACGCGGCTGGATTCCATGAAGTGGTTGTAACCCGCGACCATAAGAAACATATGGGCCAATTCTCAGAGAAAGAATTAAAGGAAGTGTTTGATGCTTATCAGGCGAGATATCTAGACCTAATGAATAAAAAATTCGTAAATCACATCTTCATTTTCCATAACCATGGACCAACTGCTGGCGCTTCCATATCCCATCCCCATTCTCAGATTATTACCACTCCCCTTATTGATACTGACCTTAAGAATGCTTTATCTCGCTCTCAAAGTTATTTCAAGAAAAATAAGGAGTGTCTTTATTGCCGAATGAATAAGTGGGAAAAGAAAGTCAAAAAAAGAATTGTTTTTGAAAACAAAAGATTTATGGCGGTTTGTCCTTTTGCCTCTAAGACCGCTTTTCAGGTTATTGTTTCTCCCAAAAAACATCTTTCTTATTTTGAACAGATAACCGAAGAAGAGAAATGGGAGTTAGCCGAGGTCTTTCAAAAAACTTTGAGCAAACTTTATCAAGGGCTGAAGAATCCCGATTATAATTTTTACCTTCATACAGCTCCTTGCGATAAAGGAGATTACAAATACTATCACTGGCACTGGACAATTCTGCCAAAAACATCTACTTGGGCCGGCTATGAGATGGGAGCAAAGATGGAGATATCGACCATTGAACCAGAAAAAGCGGCAGAATATCTAAGAAAACAATAAATTTTAAGCGCAGAAATAATTAACCGAGGGCGACCCTCGGTAAAATTAGCAGGGTATTGACACTATGAAAACGTTAATTGTTGCTAATTGGAAGATGAATCCCCAAACTTTACGTGAAGCTAAAGGGCTTTTTAATTTGGTGAAAAGAGGAGTCAGAAATATTGAAAGAGCGGAAATAGTAATCTGTCCCCCTTTTTTATATCTCTTAAATCTTTCCCGCTTCAAGCGGGAAAACTTAAATCTTAAATCTGACAACTTAGATCTTAAACTGGGCGCTCAAAATATATTTTGGGAGAAAAAAGGCGCTTACACAGGAGAAATTTCGCCGCTTATGTTAAAAGACGCTGGTTGTAAATATGTTATTGTCGGCCATTCTGAAAGAAGGAAATATTTTGGAGAAACAGATGAAATAATAAATAAAAAGCTGAAAGCTGTTTTTGAGGCAGGATTGATTCCTATTTTATGTATAGGAGAGACAGAAGAACAAAAAAATAAAGGGGAGACCAGGAATGTTCTAAAAAAACAAATAAAAACAGCTCTAAAAAGAGTTTCAAGTTATAAGTTACAAGTTTCAGGATTTTGTATCGCTTATGAGCCGATTTGGGCCATTGGGAGCGGCAATTCTTGCGAGCCCAAAGAAGCCCAAAAAATAAGAATACTCATTGAAAAAATTATTTCAAAAATCTATAGTCCTAAAATCGCTGGAAGAATTCGCCTGCTTTATGGCGGGAGTGTAAACAGTAAAAACGCTAAATCTTATATTAAAGAAGCAGGATTAGACGGTCTTCTTGTCGGGGGAGCTTCTTTAGAACCAAAGGAATTTATTAAAGTAGTCAAGAATATTGGAACCTGACATCTAAATATATAATTACATTTCATTAACGGCTTGTTTTTTTATTAGAATTAGGACAAAATCAATCAATTATGAATAAAATTTTAGAAAATAATTTCTATAACCCGACCTGCGGCAATATCCCGATAGATAGGGTAATGGAAGAAATGATAGAATATATGAAGGAGAAATTGGAGAGTTCTTACGATATTATTGTTGGTTGCGACTCTTCTTCCGAGGATAATCCTACTTTTCCGGTGGCGATAGCAATTTTGCGGATTGGACAGGGAGGGAGATTTTTTTTAAAAAAAATAAAATATCCTTCCGAATTTAATAAAAAATTTATCAACTGGAGGAACAGAATTTTACAAGAAGTATTGATATCCTGCGATTTGGCTTTGTCTTTTAGAGACGCTTTAAAGAAAAAGGTTGAAGAATCGGACAGTCAGGTGTCTTATCAATTCCGTTATATCCATGCTGATATTGGGGAAAAAGGAAAGACGAAGGATATGATAAAGGAGCTTACCGGTCTTATCAGGGGAAACGGGTTTGAACCAAAAATTAAACCGGACTCTTGTATCGCCACTACATTAGCCGATAGATACAGTTAAAATTTTCAATTTTCAATTTTCAATCAAATCCCAATTTTCAAATTTTCAAACTTTTTAAAAATCATACTCTTTTCTATTATTATTTGATAATTGAATCATTGAAAATTTATTGAAAATTGGTCATTGAAAATTGAAAATTAATTTTATGACTTCTAAAAAACTCCGCCAAAATTTTTTGGATTATTTTAAAAAAAAGAGACACGAAATCGTATCTTCCAGTTCTTTGGTTCCTGAAGATAAAACAGTTCTTTTGACTTCGGCGGGGATGCAGCAGTTTACTTCTTATCTTTCCGGAGAAAAAGATGTTTTGAAAGATTTTGGAACGCGGCATTTATGCTCTGTCCAGAAATGTTTCCGAACTCCTGATATTGATGAAGTTGGCGATGATATCCATCATACTTTTTTTGAGATGCTCGGGAATTGGTCAATTGGAGAAGATTCTGAAAACGGTTACTTCAAAGAAGGCGCTATTAAATTAGCTCTTGATTTTTTTGTCAACGAAGTGGGTTTGGACAAAAATAAATTCTGGATAACAATTTTTAAGGGAGAGAATGATATTCCCCGCGACGAAGAATCTTGTCAAATCTGGCAGAAATACGGAATTTCCGAGAAAAGAATTGTTGAGTTCGGTTCAGAAGATAATTTTTGGGGACCGACAGCGAATACCGGCCCCTGTGGCCCTTGTTCTGAAATTCATTATGATAGGGGAAAGAAGTACGGATGCGGCGGCCCGAATTGCGGCCCGAATTGCCCGAGATGCAATAGATTTCTTGAACTGTGGAATTTAGTTTTTATGGAATATGAAAGAAATGAAGACGGCTCTTACCTTAAACTTCCTCAAAGAAATGTTGATACCGGAATCGGTTTTGAGCGTTTGCTTGCCATATTAGAAAACAAGGATTCGGCTTATGAAACAGATTTGTTTTCGCCTATTATCAGAAAGGTGGAAAAAATCAGCAATAAAAAATACGAGGACAACAAAAAAGATTTCAGGATTGTTGTTGACCATATTAGAGGAGCAGTATTTTTAATAAGCGAAGGTGTTTTGCCTGGTAATATTGAAAAGAGTTATATTTTAAGGAGGGTTTTGAGAAGAGTGATTCGTTATGGGAAAATTTTAAAAATGCCAAAGAACTTTTTAATTCCTTTGGCTCAAAAAGCGATAGAAATCTATCAAGATGTTTATCCAGAACTTAGGCATAATCAAGAAAATATTCTGGCCGTAATCCAAAACGAAGAAGAGAAATTTGTAAAAACGTTAGATAATGGACTGAAACAATTAAATAGATTGCTAAAAGGGGCTGAAAATATAAGCGGTGAAGATGCGTTTTATCTTTATAAAACCTATGGTTTTCCTCTAGAGATTACTGACGAAATTGCAAAGGAGAAAGGGATTAAGGTAGATAGAAAGGAATTTCAAGAAGCGCTTAAAAAACACCAAAAAATTTCTCGGGCAGGAGCAGAAAAGAAATTTGGAGGATTGGGCAAGGGCGCTGGTTATGAATCAATAAAGCTTCATACCGCTACTCATTTATTGCATGCCGCTTTACGGAAAGTTTTAGGGGAGCATGTCGGGCAAATGGGTTCTGATATTACTTCTCAACGCCTTCGTTTTGATTTTTCCTATCCGAGCAAAATGGCAGAAGAAGAAATAAAGAAAGTTGAGGAAATTGTTAATCAAAAAATCAAAGAGAACCTTGTAATTAAAAAAGAGGAAATGCCTTACGGGGAAGCAATAAAATCAGGGGCCTTGGCTTTTTTTAAAGAAAAATATCCGGAGAAAGTGACGGTTTATTCAATTGGAGGCCCTTCGGCAGGCTCAGGGCAAGCTCTTTTTGGGCAAGTTTTTTCAAAGGAAATCTGCGCCGGACCTCACGTAAAACGCACCTCAGAACTTGGTAAATTTAAAATTATCAAAGAAGAGTCGTCTGGAGCCGGTGTTCGAAGAATTCGAGCAGTTTTAAAATAAGACTGAATTTTCGGAGGCGCGACCTCGGAAAGTTTGAACTTTCAAAAGCAGTCAAAATTTAGTAGAATAAGACTGTAGGATTCTGGTTCGTATCCCGCAGTCTAAAATAATGAGCCCTAATTTTTTTAAAAGAGGAATTCAGCGTGATAAATTTCTATCATTGGATATTGGCTCGGAAGCGGTAAAAGCTTTGATTTTTAAAAGAGAATTAAAAAATAAAAAAAAGGATGAATTTTTGTCTGCCGAAAAAAGTTTTAAGAGCGTTATATTAGGATATTCTACTCAATATTTTGAAAAATGCGGTATTTTTAACAGTAACGACTTTGAAAAAGATGTTTTGAAAAACGCTATTTTAAAAGCTGTTCAGGGCGCTTATCAAAATTTTGTTTTTCTTTCCAAGACAGAGAATAAGAAAAAAATAGAGCAAGATTGGACTAAATGGCCAGTTGTAATGAGTTTACCGCCTAATGTTTTAAGAGGAAGAATTTTTTTAACCGATTTTTTAAGAAAAAAACCCAGTCACTCAAAAATTTCTAAATTAGAAGAAAAGAATATTTACGAAGAGGCCTTTAGAGAAACGCGGAGGAAAATTTCTCTAAAATTTAGAGAAGAATATGGCATTCTGCCTGCTGAAATCCATTGGACCGCCTTGAGAATTATTCAGACAAAAATTGACGGGTATTCGGTAGCGGGTTTTTCCGGGTATGAAGGAAAAAATTTGAGAATTAAAATTTTAACAGTTTTTCTGCCTAAAAATTACCTTAAGAAGATTAAAAGTATATCCGCAGAACTTGGGTTCAAAATTTTAAAAATAACTCATTTAGCAGAGGTTTTGCCGGTTATATTTGATGAAAGTAGAAAGGAGGGAGTTTTTATTGATTCTGGCGGAGAAATCAGCCAATTTTTTTCAGTAAGAACTGGTTTTTTAGAAGAAATATCTGAATTCAATAACGGAGGAAAAATATTTTCTCAGCAGATAGCAGATGTTTTGGGGCTTGACGAAGAAATGGCCAGGATTTTAAAAGAAAAGTATTCTGAAAAATTTTTGAGCGCCGGGACTATGAAAAGAATCAAAGAAATACTTCGTCCCGAAAGAGAGGTTTGGTATAATTCCTTAAAAGATAAAATTAAGAAAATTGGCCTGCCTCGTCTTGGCGGGGTACCTATTTTTCTTTTCGGCGGAGGGAGTCTGCTTCCGGAAATTAAAGAAATTTTACAAGAGAAACAAATTATTGGTTTAAATGGCTCGCCGACTTCTCAACCATTAAATATAAGTTTTATTTATCCGAACAATTTAGATAATATTGAAGATATGACAATGTCCTTAAAAAGTCCGAAAGACGTCCCGCCATTATTTATAACCTATAGATTATAACTTGGAACATAATTTACAGAAGTGCGACCTCTAAAATTATGCGTCTGTTGATATCAGATATCAACAGACCGGTAAAATTATCATTATGCCTAAAAAATTTTTTGATATTATTTCTCCGGAAAAAATTAAACCTGACGGCAATATAATAGAGGAGAGAAAAGACAAACTCCTTAATTTAAAGTCAGGCAGAAATGGAAGAAGAAGGGGTTTTTGGCGGGGAAAGAAGGCAGGCGCGTCAATAGTGGCAAAAACTTTATTTTTTTGTTTATTTTTTTTAATTTTAACGGGAGTTTTTATCTTTTTAGTTTTTTCTAAAGTAGAAATTGAAATCTGGCCAAAAATAAGGACATTAGACCTGAAGACAAATATTACCGTAGAATTAGGGAATATTAGGCCGGATTTTGAGGCAAAAATTATTCCCGGAAAAGTATTTGAAAATCAGAAAACTGCTTCAAAAGAATTTCCCGCTTCCGGTAAAATGATGAAAGAGGAAAAAGCGAAGGGTATTATTAGAGTATTTAATGAATATTCCGCTTCTTTACAAGGATTGCTTCCTAATACTCGTTTTGTTTCCGATAAAGGAAGATTGTTTCGTTCTCTAAAAAGGGAAGTTATTCCCGGGGGGCATTATGAAAAAGGAAAGTTTGTGGCAGGTTTTGCCGATATCGCGGTTATAGCCGCTGAGTCCGGAGGGGATTATAATATTTCTCCTTCCACTTTTTCAATTCCGGGATTTAAAGGGACAGAGAAATATACATATTTTTACGGAAAATCATTTTCTGATATGACAGGCGGTTTCAAAGAGGAAGTTTCTCGGGTTGTTGCTGAAGACATAAAGAAAGCTGAATTAACTTTAAGCAACGAACTGAAAAAAGAAAGTAAAAATTTACTAAAGGAAATTATCCCTCCAGATTATATTTTGTTAGATGAAACCGTCTTTCAAGATGTTGCAGAGAGCAATAGCTCAGTGGAAGCAGGGTCTGAGGCAGAATCATTTAATCTTCAAATAAAAATAAACTCTAAAGGAGTAGGATTCAAAAAATCAGAAATTGATGGACTTGTTCAGAAATTTATTGTTTCAAATATTTCAGAAGATGAAAAGTTCCAAAGAGAGTCGTTAGAAGTAAATTATTCTCTCGAATCGCCTCTTTTTCCAGAGAGAGATAAGACAGATTTTTTAAAATCCGGAAAAATTACTTTGGGCGTAAAAATTATAGCCAAAATTTATCAAGATATAAATTTAATTAAACTTAAAAAAGCGCTTGCCGACAAATCATTAAAAGAAGTAAAAACGTTTTTAGGGGATTTGTCTCAAATAGAAAGAGTTAAAATAAAATCCTGGCCTTTTTTAAGAGGAAACGTCCCAGATGATATTAACAAAATTGAATTGAGATTGAATCTTGACCCCGTTAGAGATTTGCCTTAATTAAATACGTTTTTTCTTGTATTTTGTTAAACAGTTTTAAAGTTTGGCGACAGAGCGTCGATAGACACTCTGTCGCCGGCAAAATTTTGGCAAATTTCTAACTGGGTTGACTAATTTAATAAATTTTGTTAGATTAAACTTTGAACTGCGGGATTCTAATTTGAATCCACAGTTCTTAAATTAATGATAGATGATAATAAAAATAAGTATAGAAAGACTGGCATTGTTACAGAAACCCTGCCGAGTCTTAATTTTCGGGTCCGGCTGGACGACGGAAAGGAAATAATTACCCACATTGCCGGAAAACTAAGGATTCACAGAATTAAAATTTTGCCTGGGGACAGAGTCACGGTAGAAACTAGTCCTTATGACGAAAACAGGGGAAGAATAGTATATAGAGGCCGTTAATTGATTATAATCTTGAATTGCGAAATCGATTTTTGCCTAAAATTTTTATCTTTGCCCATCTGTCCGCCAAATTTTTCTCAACGATATTTCCAATATCGCTTCAAAAAATTTGACGACCATCTGAACAAAGCTAAATAATTTTATCCTAAAAAGCATTTCGTAATTCAAGGTTAAACATTTAAACACTGTTTTTTTGTTTATATATTTATATGTTGGTTTATGAAAGTGCGTTCTTCAGTAAAAAAAATTTGCAGACATTGTAAAATCGTTCGAAGGAAAGGGAGGATTTATGTTATTTGTAAAAAGAATCCTAGACATAAACAAAGACAAGGATAGAAACCTATAACCTATAACTTATAACCTATAACTTATAACTTATAACCTATAACTTATAACTTAAAGACCTAATCTAAGTTCCAAGTTGCAAGTTACAAGTTGCAAGGAATATGCCACGTATAGCAGGGATTAATATCCCGAAGGAAAAACAAATAGAAACGGCTTTAACCTATATATACGGAATAGGGTTGTCTTTAAGTAAGAAAATTTTAAAAGAAGCCGGAGTAGATTTTAAACGTCAAGCGTCTGAATTGACTACCGAGGAAATTAATAAACTTAAAGATGTGATTGAAAATAAATATAAGATTGAAGGAGAACTTAGAAGAGAAAAGATGATGAATATTAAACGGCTAAAGGATATTGGTTCTTGGCGAGGTTTGCGGCATATTAGAAATTTGCCGGTTCGCGGGCAAAGAACTCAAAGTAATAGCAGAACTGTTCGAGGAAACGTAAGAAAAACAGTTAGTTCGGGGAAAAAAGTGGCTCCGGCGCCGAAGTAAGATTAAAGATTAAAGATTAAAGATTTAAGAAAGAAAAAGATTTACTTAAATCTGACAACTTAAATCTTAAATCTGAAGATGAATCTTATAACTTAAATCTTAAATCTGTTAAGATGGGAAAAAAACGAATTATTCAAAAAAGCCAAGAAGAATTATTGAAAGAAAAAGAAAACATTGAATCTAAAATGAAGCGAGAAGTTAAATTTACAACTCCTTTGAAAACGAGAGAGGGGAATATTTATATTGCTTCTAGTTATAATAATACTTTAATGACTCTTACCGACCTTCAGGGTAATACTTTAACTTGGGTTAGCGCAGGTTCAATCGGTTTCAAGGGGACCAAAAAAGCTACTGCCTTTGCCGCTTCAAAAGTAGCGGGGGCTATATGTTTGGCGGCTGAGAAATTAAAAATAGAAAAAATAAATGTTTTTATTAAAGGGGTTAGTTCGGGCCGGGAATCAGCTATAAGATCGTTGGCTTCCCATGGTTTAAAGATAATTTCAATTAAAGACATTACGCCAATTCCCCATAATGGCTGCAAGCCGCCAAAAGCAAGAAGAGCCTGACTTGATTTACAAAATGAAAAACAATAAATGTAAAATTTGTCGACGGCTTGGAGTAAAGCTTTTTCTTAAAGGAGAAAGGTGCTTGTCGTCTAAATGTTCCATGACAAGAAGAATCTATCCTCCAGGGATGCGCAGAAAGAGAAGAAAAAGCATTATTACCGAATATGGGAAGGAATTACAGGAGAAACAAAAAATAAAAAACTGGTATAGTCTTAGAGAAAGGCAGTTCAAAAAATACGTAAAAGAAGTTTTTAAAAAGCGCGGCGGGACAGAAAATATCGCCGTTTTATTAATAAAAAAATTAGAAAGTCGTTTAGACAATGTAATTTTTCGCCTTGGCTTTGCCTCTTCGCGCGTTCAAGCGAAACAGTTTGTAAGCCATAATCATTTTTTGGTTAACGGGAAGGTAGTTAATATCCCTTCTTATCAAGTGAAGGAAGGGGACAATATTGGTTTGAATCCAAGGTCTCAGGGAAAAAGTATGTTTCGGAATCTTCCTACTATTTTGAAAAAATACAAACCGCCTGTCTGGCTTAAATTTAATCTTAAGAAATTAGAGGGAGAAGTTATTGGAACACCGTCTTTAGAAGAAGTGGCTCCTCCTGCTGAAATTTCATCAATTTTTGAGTTTTATTCAAGATAAAACCTTAGAACCTGAAACTTGAAACTTGGAACTTGAGTTATAAGTTATGGGTTATAAGTTTTAAGAAAAATATGATTCTTTTGCCAAAACCACCCAAAATTGTTGATAAAAAAGAAAACTGGGCTCGTTTTAAAATAGAAGCGTTATATCCAGGATACGGAATAACTATTGGTAATTCGCTCCGGAGGGTTTTGATTTCTTCCCTATCGGGAGCAGCAGTTACTTATGTAAAAATTAGAGGCGCGCAACATGAATTTTCAGTTATTCCTGGAGTTTTGGAAGATGTGGTTAATATTATGATGAATCTAAAGAAGATGAGATTTAAAGTTTATACAGATGAACCTCAAAAAGCGACTCTTGATATTAAAAAAGAAAAGGATGTCCAAGGTTCTGATTTTAAATTTCCCACCCAAGTTGAATTAGTTAATAAATCTTGCCACATTGCCACTGTCACCGACAAAAAAGGGGAATTAGAAATGGAGATTCAAATTGAAAAAGGCATCGGTTATCAACCTGTTGAACAATATGAAAAACAGAATAAGTTAGAAATAGGAGTGCTTCCTATAGACGCTATTTTTACGCCGATAGAAAGAGTAAACTATAGAGTTGAAAATATGAGAGTAGGCAAAAGAACAGATTTTGACAGATTATACTTAGAAATTACAACCGATGGCACAATTACGCCAGAAGAAGCGTTTTGGCGGGCATCAGATATTTTAGTTAAACATTTTTCTTTATTTTGGAAAAATCTTAAAACTTTTGAAAAAGAGAAGACATCTAAAGAAAAAAAACCCGTTGCGGCTAAACCTATTTTAACTAAAGAAAAAGCGAAAAAAGTGAAAAAAAACATCAAGAAAGGGAAAAAGAAACCGGAAAAAGAGCCGAAGAAAAAAGTAAAGAAAGGTCTAAAAAAGAAATCATAACAACGTTTATATTTGTAAATTCGCCTGCCTGTAACGCTGTAACACTGCGGACAGGCAATAAATTCGTCCTAGACCCGTTCGTCCCGAATAGGATTCGTTAATTGTCGTTATTATGAAAAAGCTTAAACAGGGTAGAAAGTTTTCAAGAAAAAAAGACCAAAACAAAGCGTTGTTAAAATCACTGGCCCGCGCCGTACTTTTAGTTGAAAAAATAAAAACTACTGAAGCGAAAGCTAAAGAAGTTTCGAGTTTTGCGGAAAAATGCATAACCCGGGCAAAAAAAGGGGATTTGTCTTCAAGGAGAACTCTACTTAAGTATTTTTCCAAAGACCTGGTTAAGAAATTGATAGATGAAACAGGGCCAAAATATAAAAACAGAAAAGGAGGATATACCCGGATTATAAAATTAGGACAGCGAAAATCAGACGGAGCCAAAATGGCTATTATTGAACTTGTTTAATAATTGTTAAATTGTTACCGCTCTCCCGCCAAGGCGGGATCGCTCATTGTTACATTATTATATTGCTTCTAGCAATTTAGCAATTTAACAATGTAGCAATATAACGATATAGAAATGGAAATCAAGAGAAATACCCACACAATTGACGCTACAGGGAAGATATTAGGTAGGTTAGCCGTAAAAATAGCTGTACTTTTGCGTGGCAAAGAAAAATCGGATTTTGCTCCCAATAAAGACGGAGGAGATTTCGTTATTGTAAAAAATATTAAAGAAATTCTTTTGACCGGCAAAAAAAGAGAGAATAAAATTTATTATCATCATTCCGGTTATCCGGGAGGGTTAAAAGAAGTTCCTTTTAAAAAAATTTTTGAAAATAGCCCGGATAAGATTTTAAAAAAAGCGGTTTCCGGGATGCTTCCGAAAAATAAGTTGCGAGCCAAACAAATGAAAAGATTAAAAATAGAATAAATGACCCACAATCTGGATCTATGAAAAAAAAGACAACAAAAATAATTGAAAAAAAACCCGCTAAGAAAGAAACAGCCGGTAAAAAGAAAACAAAGCAGGCGGAAACAGCGATTAAGAAAGAATCCCGTTTACATCGGGAGAAAAACAAAGTTCACCCGGTTAAATCTTCCGTTAAAAGCGGAGGTGTCCCGCTAAAAGCGGGACAACTTAACGGGGTAGAGAAAAAAACTGTCAAAACGGCTCGATATTTTGAGGCGGTTGGACGTCGGAAAACAGCTATAGCAAGGATACGTCTTTTTACTCAAGGAGAAAAAGAACTTTTAGTTAATGGAAAACCCTATAAAATTTATTTCTCTGATTTAGAAAATCAACGAACCGCTATTTCCTCGCTTGATAAAATGAAATCCTTAAGCCGTTTTAGCGTTTTATCTAAAGTGAAAGGAGGCGGACTTCATGCTCAGGCTGAAGCGATTAGGCATGGGATAGCTCGCGCTTTATTAAAATTTAATCCGGATTTTCGGAAAAAATTAAAAAAAGCAGGTTTTTTAACAAGAGATTCGCGGACGAGAGAGAGAAAGAAGTTTGGCTTAAAAAGAGCAAGAAGAGCGCCGCAATGGAGAAAACGTTAATCAACAAATAACCCTAGTCCGTCCCGTTCGGGACAAACGGGTTTAGGACGAATCAGTTACGAATTTACGAATGAACGAACAGATATATATTTCTAAGTTCGTAACCGATGAGTATTTATTTATGTTGAAAGAAATTATTGATAAATTTTATTTGGATAGAGAGAAAGATAAAGAGCAACGCCATTTTTACGTTACCGATGCCGGAAAATGTCCCCGAGCGGTATTTTTTAAATTTAAAAACGCTCCTAGAAAAGAAATAGAAGCGAAAATTTTAAGATTATTTGACCACGGCGATTATATCCACAAACTTATTATGAAATCCCTTCTCGGTTCGCGGGGAATTCATGTAGTAGCTTCAGAAATTAATATTCCTCCTCAGGAAATAATTTCAGGGAGGGCTGATGCGATAATCAGCGACGGCCAAGGACTATATGTTTTAGATATTAAAAGTATAAACAGTATGGGTTTTAAGTATTTAGCAGAACCTAAAAAGGAAAATATCAATCAAATCCAGCTCTATCTTTATTATTTTAAAATTCCAAAAGGTATATTGCTTTATGTGAATAAAGATACCCAGGAATTAAAAGAATTTGTCGTTGATTATAGCTCTTTATTGTCCAAATCTCTTTTACGGGGATTAGATAGCGTTAAAACGAACATTGAAAAAGATATCGTGCCTTCAAGGATTCCAAGTTATCCTAGTGATTGGCAGTGTCGTTATTGTCCTTTTCGCCAGATTTGCGTGATAGCAGAGAGCAGTGAAACAAAGTGGGAAGAACTTAAGACAAAAATAAAAGCAGAGAATTAAATAAATTGGTTCTGGTTCTAATCCTATGGTCCCGTTAGGGGAGTAATTTTTCTGAATAGTATAAATTCCCTTTGCTTAAAATATAGAGTTTATTATTTCTTTGGTTCCAGAATATTTGAGGGTTCTCAAAATCAGCTAATTCTATAATATTTATTTTATCTCGTTCGTCGATTTCGGCGATTTTTAATTTGTTCCCAACGTTAAAAATCAAGTAGGCGTTTGTATACCAGAAAAGATTATCGATTTTTTCTGAAAAGCGGGTTAAAAATAATTTTTCTCCATTTTCCTTTTGAGGCCGGTCATATTTTTTTTCTAAAAATAAAATCCATATTTCTCGGTCATTAAAGTAAGCGAGTTTTTTTGAATCCGGGGCAAGTTTGAAATTCTCAATAGAGTCCGAGATTTTTTGGAGAAATTTATTTTCCAGAAAAGAATATAGATCACTTCCTTTTTTTAGAATAAGATTGGAGCCGGAAACCGCTATTTTGTATTCTTTTTCCCTTTCTGCCAGATTAGACATATCTTGTTCTTGGTTTTGTTTTTTGTCTTCAGAATCTCTAACGGGGCTTATTTCCAGAGGAATGAGGTTTAATTTTTCTTGATTTTTGAAAGAGAAATCAGTCCTATTAAGAAAGCCGGAATCATCAATATAATAGATATTATTGTTAATTATTTTACAGGCGATTATATTTTTTAAGGGCGTTGAAGAAACTTTTTTCTTAATTAAATCTATTTCCTTCAATTCTTTTTCTGTTTCGTTTGTTTCGGATGTTTCGGAAACTAAGATAAATAATTTCTGAGGGTCTTGGGGGTTGAAATAAATTTCTTCTATGTCTTGTTTTATCCTGTTAGAGATATTTTCTTTCTTTGCTCCATTATTATCTTCAGAATCTCCAACGGTGTCTAAAAAATCTAAAGGAGTCAAGAAGGGGGGAATTTTACTTATTTCTAAAAGATAATAAACTATATCCTCTTCGTTTTTAACAGAGCTGTCTCCTTTTTCTTGTTTGGAAAAGGGAACGCTTAATTCAACTTTCAATAAAACCCTTTTTGAGTTAGGAGAAAATTCTAAATTTACCAGCCGGACTTTTTTTTCCTCGCCTGCAACGCTATGCATAGTATTGTGGGCAGGAGAAATATCTTTTTCTTTAATTAACTGGCTTTTAAGATTTTTATCCATATCGAAAAGCTTCAACTCCCAACTATCGCTGGGAATTTGGCTTTCCCCGCCGGATACGCTTTTTTCTTTTAAAATTATTTTCTTGTTATCGGGTGAAAAAAATACGTCTTCTATGTTTCCCGATACAACGGTGAATTTCGGATTTTTAGGAATTAGGACAATATTTTTTGCCTCTGTTGCTTGCCTTTCCTTTATTTCCAAGGTTTTCTCCCAACTGTAAAATCCTTCTTTTTTAATTTCTACTCTGTATTTTTTAGGCAGAAGATTGTCAATTAAAGCCGAACCAAAAAAGAAATCAGTTTTCTTTTTTAGTTTGTCGTTAAGGTAAATTTGAGCGCTTTTTGGCAGGACTTTAAAATAAAAGAGACCGGGTTGAGTAATTTTTTTCGTATTCCAATCAAATCTCCAGCCGAGAGAATAAGAGATAGCCGAAAAAGAGGTTATCAGAAAGAAAACCGTTAAAGTTAAAAAAAATGTTCTTTTTGTCCGACGAGTCATTAGTATTTTTGATTCTACCTTTCGTAATTTTACCTTTTTCCTTTGAAAATTTCAAATTTCAGATATTAAATTTCGTAATTTCCTATTTTCGGAGGCGCGACCTCGGAAAACGGACCTCGGAAAACGAAAATAGAAGCGCTCAAAATCCCGCCTTGAGGCGGGATTTTGGGTTTCCAGAACTTGCTATTTTTAATTCTTTGGTTTAGAATAATGATAGATATTTCGCTATATTTATCCCGACGATATTTCTCAAAAAGATATTTTCGGAGGCGCGACCTCGGAAAATTGAATAACTAATAACTATATGTATGAAGAAAGAAAAATTCATCATTAAAGGAGGCAGCGCTTTAAGCGGCGAAGTTGAGATAAGAGGATCAAAAAATGCTGCTTTTCCTATTTTGGCATCCACTCTTTTAACGAAAGAACCTTGCATTGTTAATAATCTTCCCCTGATTGAAGATATCTTTAAAATGCTCAAAATTTTGGAAGGATTGAGCGCGAAAATTTCCTGGCTGGATAAAAGAAAAGTTAGAATAGATTGTTCAAATATTAACCCTTCAAAAATACCTTTTGACATTGTTGGATTTTTCCGCGGTTCCATTCTCCTTCTTGGTCCTCTTTTAGCCCGTTTTAACGAGATAAAGATACCGCCGCCGGGAGGGTGCGTGATTGGAGCAAGGCCGGTTGACACTCACTTAGACGCTTTTTCTCAATTAGGGATTAAAATTACTTCTGATTCTAATAGACCTTGTGAAGAAAAATTTGGCCAGACAGGAGATAATTTTTATTATTTTAAAAGGAATAAAAATTTGAAGGAGAAATTTCAAACAGTTTCTCTTTTTAAAGAAAAAAGAAAAGATAATCTGCAGGAAGTTGTTCTCCGCGAGTTTAGTGTAACCGCTACTGAAAATATCTTGTTATTTTCCGCCCTTTCTCCTAAAAAAACGATTTTAAAAATAGCCGACCAAGATTACCAAGTGCAAGAATTAATCAAGGTCTTAAGAAAAATGGGGGCGGTCATTAAGGAAGCAGGAATTTCTTCTTTGGAGGTTGCCGGGTCAAAAGCGCTTCACGGTTTTGAGCATACTTTAATTTCCGACCCAATAGAAACAGGGACTTTTATGGTCGCCGCTCTGGCAACTAAAGGAGAGATTATTATCAAGGAGGCGCAATTGTCTTTTCTTGACCTTTTTTTAAAACATTTGTGGGATTTCGGGGCTAAATTTAAAATATTGGACGAAAAAGTGATAAAAGTTTTTCCCTCAAATAAGCTGAAAATAGACAAAGTCCAAAGTTTGCCTTACCCCGGCCTTCATTCCGACCTTCAACCAGAACTTGGAGCTTTGGCTACCCAGACAGAAGGGCCGACTTTAATGCACGACCCTTTATATGAAGGGCGTTTGAAATATCTTGAAGAGTTGAATAAAATGGGGGCTGATATTATTTTCTGCGATCCTCATAGGGCGATAATTTACGGCAGAACCCCTTTAACGGGAATTGAAATTCCCAGTCCGGATCTTCGGGCGGGCGCAGCTTTAATGATCGCCGGGTTGGTCGCTCAAGGAAAAATGACTATCAATAATATCTACCAAATTGATAGAGGATACGAGCGTGTTGAAGAACGGCTTCAGGGATTGGGAGCGGATATCAGAAGAGTGAGGGAATAGTGATAAATTTCTAATTAACCTAATTGCTCTAATTAACCCTAAATGGGCGAGCCCATCGGGCTATAGCCCTAAACAAATCCCAAATCCCAATAATTATATTTTTTTAGGTTTTGGAGCCTGGGTTATTGGTTATTATTTAGGAATTAGGTCAATTAGGTCAATTAGGTCAATTAGGTCAATTTATACTATATTATGTTTATTAAAAAAATTGGCATTGATTTAGGAACTTGTAATTCTATTGTTTTCACTCCTAAAAAGGGAGCGGTTTTAAACGAGCCGTCAGTGGTAGCAGTTTCTCTTTCTGAAAATAGAATTTTGGCGGTTGGCAAGGAGGCAAAAGAAATGATTGGCAGGACTCCGGATAGTATTAGGGTTTATAGGCCTCTTAGAGACGGAGTAATCGCCGATTACCGAGTAACGGAAGCGATGTTGCGTTATTTCATTAAAAGAGCGAAAGCGATTAATTTTAAATTCTTAAAGCCAGAATTATTAATCGGAGTTCCCGCCGGTATTACTTCAACCGAAAAACGGGCAGTGATTGAAGCAGGAATGTCAGCAGGAGCAAAGGCGGTTTATGTTGCTAAGGAGCCTATTTTAGCCGCTATTGGAGCGGGAATTCCTATTAATTCTTGCTCCGGCCATATGATTATTGATATTGGCGGAGGCACTTCCGAAGTGGCAGTAATTTCTTTAGGGGGAATTGTTACCTCTCAATCATTGAGAGCAGCCGGTGATAAATTAGATTTGGCAATTTCGGATTACATAAAAAAGAAGTATAATTTAGCCGTAGGCGAACAAACCGCTGAGGAAATAAAAATTAAAATCGGTACGTCTTTGCATGACAAAGAAAATAAAAAAATTGAAATTCGGGGTCGGGATTTAATTTCCGGACTTCCTCAGAATATCAAAATGTCGTCCAATGAAATTTCAGAAGCGATATCCGACAAACTTGAAGAAATTATTCAGATAGTAAAAACGGTTTTGAGAGATACGCCGCCAGAATTGTCAGCCGATATTATGGATAAGGGAATGGTTATATCGGGCGGTGGCGCTTTGCTTGGAAATATTGACGAACGAATTTCTCAAGCTACCGGCGTTCCTTGTTTTTTAGCCGAAGACCCTTTGCTCTGCGTGGCCAAAGGGACAGGAGTAGTTCTTGATAATCTTGATGCCTATAAGAAGAGCATAATGACAAAGAGATAAATCAAAAATTAAAGACCAAAGACCAAAAATTAAAATGAAAAATAAAAAAAAATGAAACAAGAATTTAAAATAAGGGGATAGCCAATATTCTTGCTTTCAGTATTATTACCATGAAAGGAAAAAGAAAATAGTTTTTATGTTTTTAGTTTGTATTTTTAATTTTTAATTTTTAATCTTTAGTTTCATGTTAGTTGGTCATAAAAATCAATGGAATTTTTTAACTAAAACGGCTGGATTAGGGCAATTGCCTCATGCGCTTTTATTTTCTGGGCAAGAACAGTTGGGGAAAAGAACTTTGGCCGTTGAGTTCGCCAAATTTCTTAATTGCTTGCCCGCATTGACTACGCCGAAAGCGTTGCAGGCGGGCCAGTCAAAGAGCGAAAGGCCTTGCCATGTTTGTAGAAACTGTCAAGATATTGAAAAAGGAATATTTCCAGATTTTATATCTATTGAATCCCAGAATGTGGCCGGAGAAATTCAAATTTCTCAGATAAGGGAGCTAATCAAAAAATTATCGCTTCGTCCCTATGCGTCTTCTTTTAAAATAGCGGTTTTAAACAACGCCCATTTAATGACCGAAGAAGCGCAAAACTGTTTCTTAAAATTTCTGGAAGAACCCAGGGGTAAAACTATTTTAATTTTAACAACCGGGTATCCCGATACATTACTACCGACTATTATTTCCCGCGTTCAAAAAATTAAATTTTTCCCGGTTAAAATTGAAGAAATTAAAAATTACTTCTTGGAACAAAATATTTCAGAAAAAAAAGCGGGCGAGCTTTCTTCTTTGTCTGAAGGAAAACCGGGAAGGGCTCTAAATTTCTATTTTAATCCTGAAAAATTAGAGGAAGAAAAAAAATTAGTCACAGATCTTATAAAAATTAGCCGGTCTGAATTAGCGTTTCGCTTCAGATACGCTAAGAGCTTTTCTGATTTGTCTTCGGGTAAGTTAAAAAATGTTTTGGGAGTATGGCTAATTTATTTAAGGTCAATTTTTATTTCCCGCGTTATTAATCAAGAAAAACGGGATGACTTCAATAATTATTCCTTGCTTGCGATTAAGGAAGTTATTAAGAACATCCAAGAGACAATATTTTTAATTTCTTCAACTAATGTCAACTTAAAACTTGCTTTTGAAAATTTATTAATTAAATTACCTTAAATTATGATGGATTACAAAGAAATTATTAAAAGAATTAAGCCGGAAATGGAGAAGGTTATCAGTTTTTTAGAAAAAGAGGCGGCCGGGATAAGAACCGGCAGGGCCACTCCTTCTTTGGTTGAAGATATAATTGTTGAATGTTTTGACCAAAAATTTCCCCTAAAACAATTAGCGGCAATATCTTCTCCCGGGCCGAAAGAGATAGTCGTCCAGCCCTGGGATAAATCTTATGTGGAATCTATAGAAAAAGCTCTCTCTCGGTCAATGCTTGGAGTTTCTCCAATTGTTGACAAAGAGATAATTCGGATTTCTTTGCCCCTTATGAGCGATGAATACCGCAAAAATTTACTCCGTCTTTTATCAGAAAAACAGGAAGAAGCGAGAAAAACAATAAGGCATTGGCGCGAAGAGGCGTGGAACGATATTCAAGAAGGATTTAAAAAGGGAGAAATAAGAGAAGATGATAAATTCAGGGCAAAAGACGGTCTTCAGGACTTGATAGATGAATATAACGAGAAAATTGAAGGAATAGGAGAGAGAAAGAAGAGAGAGATAGAGAGTTAAATTTCTAATTTTTAATAAAAAGACCAAATGCTAAATAACAAGTCTGAAATTAACCTAATTGACCTAATTTCTAAATAATAACCCAAGCTCCAAATTCCAAAATTTCTTTAGATTTTTTTGTTTGAAATTTAATTAGTCATTGCGCCCGCTTTGCGGGCACCCGGGAATTTGTTTAGGGCTATAGCCCGATGGGCTCGCCCATTTAGGGTTAATTAGAGAAATTAGATTAATTAGAAATTTTGTATGTTCTTATCTGTCATAGCTTTTATTTTAATTCTTGGTTTTCTGGTTCTTTCGCATGAGTTTGGCCATTTTATCGTTGCCAAAAAGTCAGGCGTTAAGGTTGAGGAATTCGGTATTGGCTATCCGCCTAAAATTTTTGGAGTAAAAAAAGGAGAAACAGTTTATTCCATTAACGCTATTCCTTTTGGTGGTTTTGTGCGGCTTTATGGCGAGGGAGAGGAAGATGGAAAATATCTCAAGGATTCTCGGAGTTTTAACGCCAAATCAGCGATTAACAGGGCTTTGATAATTTCAGCCGGGGTTGTAATGAATTTCTTGGTGGCTGTTGTTATTTTCTATTCTCTTTTGTCGTTTAGCGGATTTACCAGTCAGCAGTATTTAATTTTTGATTATCATTTTCCCTTTGGTGAGCAGCAAAATTTTCCTTTGATTTTGTTTGTTGCTAAAAATTCTCCGGCCGAGAAAATTGGCATAAATCCGAAAGATATTGTTTTAAGCGGGGCGTTAAACAGTGAATCGCAGGAAGTAGGCAGGATTGAGTTCAAAAATACTGAGCAGTTTATTAAATTTGTTAATAGCAATAAAGGAAAAGAAATATTTTTAAGAGTAAAGAACTTGAAAGCTGAAGAAGTTAAGGAATTAAGCGTTGTTCCTCGGGCCAGTCCTCCGGAAGGAGAAGGTTCTCTTGGCGTCGGTCTTGGAGATATAGCGGAAATTAAATACGGGACTGTCT
Source organism: uncultured Candidatus Saccharibacteria bacterium (assembly GCA_964387825.1). GTDB lineage: Bacteria > Patescibacteriota > Minisyncoccia > Minisyncoccales > GWA2-38-27 > CAYLWZ01. The sequence goes on along the minus strand of CAYLWZ010000002.1, from coordinate 21,898 downwards.
TAGAGAAAACAACGGTTGGTTTTTTACATTCTCTTAATCTCGCTCATTATTCGGTGGTAGCTCTTGGCCATTTAATCAAAACTTCTTTTAAGGAGGCAAGCATTGAACCATTGAGTTCCAGTGTTGTGGGGCCGGTTGGAATTTTAGCTATAACTAAGTTGACCCTGAAAGAGGGAGCGATAGCTGTTTTAAATCTTATCGCTTTGATTTCGTTGGCTTTAGTGATTATGAATATACTCCCTTTTCCTGCCTTAGACGGCGGGCAATTGATTTTTATCGCCATTGAAGGCATAATCAAAAAAAGAATTCCTTTGAACATAGAAAGAAAAATAAACTTGGTTGGATTTGCAATTTTAATTTTACTTTTAGTTGTAGTTACCTATAAAGACATAATACAATTTAAAGGAATACTGTTCTAAATCTCAGTCCTTGATAGCCAAATTTTGCAAGCTAACAGTCAACAGTATTAACTTAAAAGCCGAAACGTAGAATAGCAGTATGAATTAACCTAATTAACCTAATTGACCTAATTTCTAAACAATGACCAATGACCCAAGCTCCAAAACCTAAAAAAATATAATTATTGGGATTTGGGATTTGTTTAGGGCTATAGCCCGATGGGCTCGCCCATTTAGGGTTAATTAGAGCAATTAGAGTAATTAGAAATTTATCGTTGTTGTAGCTTTGAGTTTTGAATCTAATTATAACATGCTTCAATCAAAACTTTTTTACAAAACGTTGAAAGAAGACCCGAAAACAGCAGAAATTATTTCCCATAAACTATCGTTGAGGGGAGGATTTATTTCTCAGTTATCTTCCGGTCTTTATAGTTTTTTACCTTTGGGATACAGAGTCCATAAGAAAATAGAGAATATTATTCGTCAGGAAATGAATTCTTTAGGCGCCCAGGAATTGTTCTTGCCGGCCTTGCAGCCAAAAGAGCTTTGGTTAAAATCAGGGCGCTGGAGCAGTATGGACCCTATCCTTTTTAAACTTAAAGACAGGCATAAAAAGGAATTTGTCTTAGGACCGACCCATGAAGAGGTTATTACGGACTTAGTAAAGTCTTGTCTGGGTTCTTATAAAAATTTGCCTTGGGCGCTTTATCAGATTCAGGAAAAATTCAGAAACGAAATGCGTTTTACCGGCGGTCTTCTCAGGACAAGAGAATTTACAATGAAGGACCTTTATAGTTTTCATTCCGACAAAGAGGATCTTGAAAAATTTTTTAATAAAGTTCTTGCAGCTTACGACAGAATTTATAAACGCTGCGGTTTAAAAGCGGTTAAAAGCGAGGCCTCTGGAGGGGTCTTTACTAAAGAAAAAACATATGAATTTCAAGTACTATCTGAGGTAGGGGAAGATAAAATAGTTCTTTGCCCAAAATGCAATTGGGCGGCGAATTTAGAAATCACTGGGATAAAAAGCAAAAAGAAATGCCCTAAATGCGGAGAAAAATTAATCCAGAAAAAATCTATTGAAGTTGGGCATACTTTCAGATTGGGAACAAAATATTCTAAAGCGCTGGATTTATATTTTCTTAACAAAGAAGGAATTAAGAGCCCGGTGATAATGGGTTGTTATGGTATTGGCTTGGGCAGATTAATGGCGACGATTATTGAGATTAATCACGATGAGAAAGGAATTGTTTGGCCAAAAGAAGTAGCTCCTTTCCTATTTCATCTGCTCCAGATCGGAGATGATAAAAAAATTATAAATGCTTCTGAAAAATTATATAAAAATTTAGAAACAACAGGATTAGAAATATTATATGATGATAGAACCGACAAGACCCCTGGAGAGAAATTTGCCGAGGCGGATTTATTGGGGATACCGGTAAGGATTATAGTAAGCAAAAGGACGTTAGAAGAAAATTGCGTGGAAATTAAAGAAAGAAACAGAAAGAAAATTGAATTAGTGAAAATAAAAGAATTACCACAATTTTTAATTTCTAACTTTAAATGAGATTTTAACGTAGGGACGGGTCATAACCCGCTAGCCTTGCCGACGGGCAGGGATAGTTAAAAATTTTATTTTTTTTATGTTTAAAAAATTTTTTTCTCGTTTTTCAAATAATATAGCGATTGATTTAGGAACAGCAAACTCTTTGGTTTATGTCCAAGATAAAGGGATAGTTATCAATGAGCCATCGGTAGTGGCGGTGAATAAAAAAACCGGCCGGGTTTTGGCAATTGGCCATGAAGCGAATAAAATGGTTGGCAGGACCCCTGCTTATATCGTGGCTACTCGTCCGTTGGTTGATGGCGTGGTTTCTGATTTTGAAATCACCGAACAAATGTTGAAATACTTTATTGGGAAAGTTCATAGAAGGAAATTCATTTTAGGCCCTCGTCCGCGAGTTATTGTCGGGGTTCCTTATGGCGTAACCGAAGTGGAGAAAAGGGCGGTTTGCGACGCGACAAAGAATGCCGGAGCAAGAGATGTATTTTTAATAGAAGAGCCAATGTCGGCAGCTATCGGCGCCCGGCTGGCGGTTCAAGAGGCAGGGGGTAATTTTATTGTTGATATTGGGGGCGGAACTATTGAGGTGGCGGTGATTTCTCTCGGAGGGATAGTTATCGCCAAAAGTCTCCGCATTGCCGGAGATAAACTCAATAAAGATATAATCCAGTTTGCTCAAGATGAATATAAGTTGTTAATCGGGGAAAGAGCGGCAGAAGAGGTTAAAATCGGCATTGGTTCTGCTTACCCTCTAAAAGAAAGAAAAGAACTTCCTATTAGGGGCAGAAATCTTATTACAGGACTGCCTGAAGAGATATTGGTTTCAGACGAAGACATCAGAAGGGCTTTGGCAAAATCAGTGAAACAAATTGTTACAGCTATAAAAACAACAGTTGAAGAAACTCCTCCTGAGCTTTTAGCCGATATTATGGCAAAAGGAATTTATTTAACCGGCGGAGGGAGTTTGCTCAAGGGTTTAGACGTTTTAGTGCAGGAAGAAATAAAAATTCCTGCTAAAATAATTGAAGACCCTCTCACAGCGATGGTAAGGGGAGCAGGAATGGTTTTAGAGAATCTTGACGAACTTGGCGAAACTTTGGCAGAAACAGAAGAGTTGGAACCGCCGAAATAAAATCAATTTTGAATTTTGAATTTCGATTGAATTTTTAATGATTTAATGATTTAATTTTGAAACAATGTTTCGGTCATTCAAAATTCAGAATTAAATCATTTATTCAAAATTCAAAATTCAAAATTATCTTTATGATTACGAAAAAAGAAGTCCAACGTATAGCGAAGCTTGCTCGATTAGGTATTACGAAAAAAGAAGAAGAAATGTTTCAAAAAGAACTTTCTTCTATTTTGGATTATTTTATTTTTTTAAAGAAAGCAGATACTTCTCTTGTTGAACCGACCTTTCGTCCATCTGAGTATTTTTTGAAAGAAGAATTTGGAAAAACAAGAGAGGATAGGCAAGAAACTCAACCAGCAGAGAAAATAAATAAATTAAGAGACGCTTTTCCTGAAAAAGAAAAAGATTACCTTAAAGTCAAATCAATACTTTAACTGGATAGTAGAAAGTAGATAGTAGAAGGTGGAAGGAAGACTTATCATCTAATTATCTGCTATTTTCTACTTTCTACTTTCTGCCCACCAAAAAATAATGGAACTTTACGAATTAGATATTCTTCAAGCCCATCAAGGGCTGGTTAAAAAGGAATTTTCCGCTTCTGAATTAGTTAAATCTTTTTTAGGAAAAATAAGAGAGACCGATAAAAAAATTTCCGCCTTTTTGACAATTACTAAAAAAGAAGCCCTTTTAACAGCAAAAAAAATTGATGGCCTAATTGCCTCCGGGCAAGAAATTCCGGTTTTAGCCGGGATACCGATAGCGATAAAAGATAATATTTTAACTGAAGGAGTAAGAACTACTTGCGCTTCTAAGATTTTAGAAAATTATATAGCTTCTTATGACGCTACCTCTGTTAAGAAACTTAAAGAACTCGGAGCAATTATTATAGGAAAGACAAATTTAGACGAATTTGCAATGGGAGCTTCAACCGAGAACTCGGCTTTTTTCCCGACAAAAAATCCTTATGACCCAACAAGGGTAGCCGGCGGAAGTTCGGGCGGTTCGGCGGCAGCGGTAGCGAGTAATATGTGCGTTTACGCTTTAGGGTCTGATACAGGAGGTTCCATAAGACAGCCAGCTTCTTTTTGCGGGGTTGTTAGCTTGAAGCCGACTTATGGAGCGGTTTCTCGTTATGGTTTGGTTGCCTTTGCTTCTTCTCTTGACCAAATAGGACCGCTCACAAAAACAGTTGACGATTCCAAAATTGTATTTAATGCTATTAGGGGATGGGATAGAATGGATTCAACGAGTGTCAAATCAAGAATTAAGAATTATGAGTTAAGAATTAAGAATTTGAAAATTGGGATTCCAAAAGAATATTTTGTGAAAGGGATAGAACCAGGTGTTGAAAGAGTGATTAAAAAGACGATTAAAAAAGCAGAAGAATTAGGAGTAAAAATTGAAGAGATTAGTTTGCCCAACACAAAATATGCTTTGCCCGCTTATTATCTTATTGCCACTTCCGAGGCCTCGGCAAATTTAGCCAGGTATGATGGAATAAGATATAGCAAAGTCAAAAGGGAACAAGTGGATCAAAAAGAAACAAATTCCTCGCCGGGTACCTTTCCTGGGCGGGGTGGGGCAAAAGTCAAAAATTTACTTGATTATTATTTGACAATAAGGGGAAATGGTTTTGGCAAGGAAGTAAAAAGGAGAATTATGCTTGGCGCTTACTCTCTTTCCGCCGGTTATTACGACGCTTATTATTTGAAAGCGGAAAAAACAAGAACTTTAATCAAAAATGATTTTGATAAGGCATTTAGCAAAGTTGATGTTATTTTTACCCCTGTTGCTCCGACAGCCGCTTTTAAAATAGGGGAAAAGACTAAAGACCCTCTTTCAATGTATCTTGCAGATGTTTTCACGGTTTCGGCAAGTTTAGCCGGCTTGCCGGCGGTTTCCGTGCCTGTGGGATTTACGAGAAATTTACCGGTTGGACTTCAGATTATTGGAAAGCCATTTGAGGAAAATACGATTTTAGAAATTGGCAGCCGGATTTTCAAAAAAAAATGAAGCAGATATTTTCTTTTATTATTCATCCTGAAACAAGCGAATTTTTTTTCTATACTAAAACAGCTTTTATAATTGCTTTTGTAATTTTTCTATTCATAACTTTTATTCTTATATTAAAAGCAACTTGGTTGAAACGTCGGTTTTTAGAAGATTTTGTGGAGTTTGGCACCTATAGGCCATTTGGCGCTAAAAAAATTTTTAAAAAATGGGATAAAATTACTAAAAAGCTGGCGAGCGGAGAAGAATCAGAATATAAATTGGCAATAATTGAGGCAGATAACTTACTTGATGATACTCTTGGAAAGATGGAATATAAAGGCGAGACATTAGAGGAAAAATTAGAACAGTTAGGTTTAATTATTCTGCCGAACATAGAGAAAGTTTATCAGGTTCATAAGATTCGTAATAATGTTGTTTACGACCCTGATTATCAATTAACTTTAGACCAGACGAAAGAAGCGTTGGAGATTTACGAAAAAGCTTTCCGCGACCTAGAACTATTTTAGAAAATAGAATTGATTCTGTTTTTTTCCTTGACAAGATGGTTTGAATTTGGTAATATTAAAAAGTGAGTGTTTTTCTGCTTATGGCAGAACTCTTTTCTAAGTTGGCGAGAAGCCCTGTTATTGGGGCTTTTTGCTTGTTTAATTTTTAAAATATGGATATAATATAATTGGCCGGGAAGACAGCACTCACTAAATACTTAGTATAGGAGTTAACTTTCCCGGCCTTTTTTTAAAACCCCGGGCTTGAAACAAACCCATAAAATGAAAATTAAAAAAGTATTACCAGGAGTTAAAGAAAATGTCATTTTGGCGAAAAAAACAACTTTCAAAATCGGAGGGCCGGCCAGATACTTTTTTGTTGCCAGAAATAAAGAAGATTTAATAAAAGCAATCAAAGCGGCAAAACAATCTAAGACGCTTTTTTTTATTTTAGGAGAAGGAAGCAATATTTTGGCGCCTGACAAGGGATATGATGGATTGATAATAAAAATCCAAAATGTAAAATCTAAAATCCACCCGGTCGTTCGACCTGGCGACCTGTCTGATGACGGGGCAAAATCCACAAAAATTTATATTGAGGCCTTTGCGCCTCTTTCCTTAGCGGTTTTAAAAATGGCAGAAAGTAGTTTGACGGGACTTGAATGGGCAGCGGGAATTCCAGGAACGGTTGGGGGAGCAGTGAGGGGAAATGCGGGAGCGTTCGGGAAGTCAATAAAGGACATAGTGAAAGAAGTTGAGGTCTTTAACTCTAAAACCGAAAAAATCAAAATTTTTAAAAATGAAAATTGCAGGTTTGACTACCGAAACAGTATTTTCAAAAAGAAAAATAATTTAATAATTCTTTCGGTTATTTTAAAATTAAAGAAAGGAAATAAAAAAAAGATTCAGGAGAAAATGAAAGAATTTTTGGACTACAGGAAGAAAAACCATCCCTTTGCTTTTTTTTCAGCCGGGTGTATTTTTCAAAATTACCAAGGGAGAATAAGCAACAAGAAGCTTTTAGAGAAATTTCCCAAGCTTAAAAAATTTAATAGGCAAAAATTAATTCCCGCTTCTTATTTAATTGAAAAATGCGGACTTAAAGGTAAAAGATTAGGAAAGGCGGAGATATCTAAAGAGCAGGCCAATTTTATTTTGAATTTAGGCGGAGCAAAAGCTAAAGATGTAATGAAGTTAATAAAGGCGACCAAACAAAAAGTGAAAAATAAATTCGGTATTATTTTAAAGGAAGAAATAGAAATAATCCATAACAATGTTTGTTAGAAATTTATTGTGCGACAAATTAGATTTAGAATTAGAAAGGCGGAATTATATAAAAAAGAAATTCACTCTTGACCGTTTTTTTTATTTGGCATAAAATTTAATAATGAAATAAAGTTGTGGAAAACTTTTTAAAATTATTGATAAATGCCATCCCAGATAGTGGTCGGCTATTTGTGGAATTTTAAGTAATTTACTCGAAAAGAATGAGAGACAGTTTTTTATCAGAAAGATTGCCTTTCATTATATGCCTCGAGAAAAAAATGGTAAAGAAGAAAAAAGCCAAGAAAAAGAAAAAAAAGAAGTAAGAATTTTTTTCTTGCCCCCCGCTCTAAAATTTTTGGCGCGGGGGTTGTTTTTTTACTTAAAACTGATAAGATTTAAGAGATTCATATATGTCTTTTTTATCTAAAATTTTTGGCGGGGCTGATAATAGTTATTTAGAAAAGCTTCAACTAATAGTCGCTGAAATAAATTCTTTTGAGCCCGAATTTGAGAAGTTTTCTCAAGAGGAATTAAAATCAAAAACAGATGAGTTCAAGAGGAAATTAAGTCCTGAGAGAGGAAAAAAAGAAACCTTAAACGATATTTTACCGGAAGCTTTTGCTTTGGTCAGGGAGGCCTCTAAAAGAACCCTTGGTCAGAGGCATTTTGATGTCCAGCTAATTGGAGGAATTATTTTACATCAGGGAAAAATCGCCGAGATGAAAACTGGCGAGGGAAAAACATTAGCCGCCACTTTGTCTTTATATTTCAATGCCCTTGAAGGCAAAGGGGCGCATTTGATTACGGTCAATGATTATTTGGCCAGAAGAGATGCGGTTTGGATGGGTCAAATATATTATTTATTAGGTTTGAGCGTCGGATGTTTAAATCACGACCAAACCTTTTTGTATGACCCGGAATACAAGAAAGCCGAGGAATCGGAGGATAAAATTAGAGACGAGCTCGGAAGTTTTAAAGTGGTAGAGGATTTCTTGCGGCCGGCATCGCGGAAAGAAGCTTATTCGGCAGATATCACCTATGGAACCAATAATGAGTTCGGTTTTGACTATTTAAGAGATAATATGGTTTATGATTTGAAAGACCAAGTTCAAAGGGGGCTTAATTTTGCCATTGTTGACGAAGTAGATTCTATTTTAATTGACGAGGCCAGAACTCCTCTTATTATTTCCGGTCCCAGCGAAGGGTCAACGGAAAAATATTATCGGTTTGCCAAATTGATGACTTCCCTAAAAAAAGAAGAAGATTATAATGTTGACGAAAAATTGAAAGCGGCCACTTTTACCGAAACAGGCCAGGATAAGATTGTCCGACTTTTAGGCGCCGACCCTTGGGCTGAAAATGATATTACTGCTACCCATCAATTGGAATCCGCTTTAAAGGCCAGGGCTTTATTTGAGAGAGACAGAGACTATGTGGTTAAAGACGGGAAGATTATTATCGTTGATGAATTTACCGGGCGCTTGATGCCTGGAAGAAGGTGGTCTGGCGGTTTGCATCAGGCCGTAGAAGCCAGAGAGGGGATAGAAGTCAAAGAGGAATCAATAACTCTTGCCACCATTACTTTTCAAAATTATTTCAGAATGTATAAAAAATTATCCGGTATGACCGGTACGGCTATTACCTCAGCTGAAGAATTTGACAAGGTATATAAATTAGAAGTGTTTGTTGCTCCCACAAACAAGCCAATGATAAGAAAAAATTTGGCGGACCGGGTTTATAAAAGTCTAAACGGAAAATTCAGAGCCCTGACTAATGAAATCAAAGAAAGGCACAAAAAAGGCCAGCCAGTTTTAGTGGGAACGGTTTCTATTGAAAAAAACGAATATCTGGGAAAATTGCTTGATATAGAGGGAGTTCCTCATCAAATTTTAAACGCTAAGCACCACGAAAAAGAGGGAGAAATAATTGCCCAGGCGGGTGGATTGGGGGCGGTAACTATAGCTACTAATATGGCTGGCAGGGGAGTTGATATAATTTTAGGAGGAAATCCTCCCAACAAAGAAAAACAAAAAAAAGTTATTGTTTCAGGAGGTCTCCATGTTATCGGAACCGAGCGGCATGAAGCAAGAAGAATTGATAATCAGCTTCGGGGAAGGTCGGGCCGGCAGGGCGATCCCGGCTCTTCCCAATTTTTTGTTTCCTTAGAAGACGATTTAATGAGAGTTTTTGGCGGCGATAGAATAAAAGCGTTGATGGATACGTTAAAAGTTCCCGAAGACCAGCCGCTTGAAGCAAGGATGATTTCCAAAGCTATTGAGTCGGCTCAGGAAAAAGTTGAAGGGCTTAATTTTGATGCCAGAAAACATGTTTTGGAATATGACGATGTGATGAATAAACACAGAGAAACATTTTATAAAAAAAGGGATGATGTTTTAAAGAGGGGTAGTGGCGACCCGCTGGTCGCCCGTACTTATATGTTAGAATTGGTAAAAAGACAGGGTTTTAGTGAAGAAGATTACCAGAAAAAGGAAGAAGAAATCGGTTCGGAAAATATGCGGCAACTTGAAAAAATTGTTTGTTTAAAGGTTCTGGACACGCTTTGGGTGGAACATCTGGAGAATATGGACCAGTTAAGGGATTCGGTAGGGTTAAGAGCTTATGGTCAGCGGGACCCTTTGGTGGAATATAAAACAGAGGGACATAGAATGTTCCGGCAATTGCTTCAAACAATTGAAGCTACTATTGCCAACAGTATTTTGAAAGTAAGGCCTCATCCTTCTATTTCTTTTTCAGCGGATGAACCGGCAAAAGAGAGATTTGTCCCGAAAGAAAATCCGACGGGGAAAAGATTTATCCCAAGACAAGAAGGAAAGAAAATCGGCAGGAACGATCCCTGTCCCTGCGGGAAAATTAATCCAGAAACAGGAAAACCGATGAAATATAAAAAATGCTGCTGGCCAAAATTCGGATAATATATAGGGGCGACCCGTAAGTCGCCCGCGCATAAATACCCAATCACGCCCATTTTATTGTTGTTTTAACGGGCGGGTCCACGACCCGCCCCTACATGTTTGTCCTACGCCCTTATGATTATTCTCCTTTTTATTTTATTTTTGCCAATTTTATTTTTGCTGGTCTTTTTTAATATTGTTTCTCTTGGTTTTGAAAAACTTGGTCTTTCTCCCGGAGTTACCATTTTAATTCTTTTTCTAATACTTGCAGGTTCGGCTGTTAATATCCCTTTGACTAAAAAGAAAATGGTTTACGAAAAAAGGCCCTTTTTTTTCGGCTTTTTTAAAAAACATGAATTAAGGCCTTCTTATGTTGCCATTAATCTGGGAGGAGCAATTATTCCGCTTTTTCTTTCTTTTTATTTCTTAAGCAAAGTGCCTTTAAAGCCGGTTTTAATAGCGACCTTTTTAATGATTGTTGTTTCAAAACTTTTTTCTAAAGTCGTTCCCGGCCAAGGAGTTACCATTTCCGCTTTTGTTCCTCCTTTATTTGCTCTTCTTTTTGCTTTAATGCTTGCTCCTCAGTTTTCTGCTCCTTGTGCTTTCGTTTCCGGGGTTTTGGGAACTTTGATAGGCGCTGATATTTTAAATCTTCATAAGGTTAGAAAATTAGAACCCGGGCTTTTATCAATCGGAGGAGCAGGAGTTTTTGACGGTATTTTTTTAATCGGAATCGTTTCCGCCCTTCTCACTTAGGGAAATTTATGTTATAATAAAAAATAGTAGCGTTACTTACGGTTCTTAAACTTTTTTTAAATGATTCTGTTAAAAAAATAAACAACGCTATGATTTCTTGCGCAGAGTATTATAGATATTATGCAAAAAAAAAGAGTTTATATAATTTTATTTTCTATTCTATTTCTGGCTTTTTTTGCCGCTACTTTAACTTATCCCAATTATTTTAACCGAGGAGTTGATTTTTTGAACGGGAAACTTAAATTAAGCCTGCCATATTTCTGGCAAGTTCCTTTTAGATTGGGGCTAGACCTGCAGGGAGGGGTTCATCTTATCTACGAAGCCGATTTGTTAAATATTGAAAAGGACGAGCGTTCTTCGGCTATGTCCGGTTTAAGGGATATTATTGAAAGAAGGGTTAATCTCTTCGGGGTTCAGGAACCGATAGTTCAGACCCAGGAATCAGGGGGACGCTATAGATTAATTGTTGAATTGGCGGGAATAAGAGACCCGGCTCAAGCAATTAAAATGATTGGCCAGACTCCTTTTTTGGAATTTAAAGAAGAGCGGACAAAAGAAGAAAGTCAAAAAATTTTAGATAAGCAGGAAGAGATTAAAGGAAAAAGCCTGGAAGAGATGAAAAAAGTTGAAAATTGGCAATTGGCTTTGGAAGACCCTTATTTTAAACCTACTCCTCTTACCGGAAAATATTTGAAAAAAGCTACTCTGGGTTTTGACCAGAATACAGGAGAGCCCTTGATTCTCCTTAAATATAACGGAGAAGGAGCAAAGATTTTTAAGGATTTAACTTCAAAAAATATCGGAAAGATATTAGCTATTTATATTGACGGAGCAGCTATTTCCGCTCCAAGAATTCAAGAAGAAATTTCTGGAGGCAATGCCCAGATTAGCGGTGATTTTACGATAGAGGAAGCAAAAAAATTAGTCAGAAACCTTAATTCCGGGGCTTTGCCTGTTCCTATAAAATTGATTTCCCAGCAATCAATAGGTCCTACCTTAGGGGCTATTTCTTTAGATAGAAGTTTAAAGGCGGGAATATGGGGACTTCTCTTGGTAGTTTTATTTATGATAATTTTTTATCGTTTTCCTGGATTTTTGGCTTCTTTGTCTTTGGCAATTTATGTTGTTTTAATTTTAAGTTTATTTAAATTAATTCCGGTCACTTTGACTTTAGCTGGAATCGGCGGATTTATTTTGTCAATCGGGATGGCTGTTGATGCTAATGTTTTAATTTTTTCCCGAATGCGGGAAGAATTTAAAAAAAGAAAAGTTTTTAGTATCTCTCTGGAAGAGGGATTTAGGAGAAGCTGGCCTTCAATCAGAGATGGGAATATGACTACTCTAATTGTGGCTTTGATTTTATTTTGGTTTGGCACCAGTTTTATTAAAGGTTTTGCTTTAACTTTAAGTATAGGGATTTTAGTTAGTGTTTTTTCCGCGGTTTTTATAACCCGAAATTTTCTCCGAGTTTTCGTAGGAACAAAGTTAGAAAAATGGCAGTGGTTATGGAGTTAAAATTATTTGAGGGTAGCCGGGGTCTGACCCCGGCTCCCTCCCCGGCTCTCCATTTATTGAAATATGAATATTCAATTTACCAAATATAGTAAAATTTATTTTATCTTTTCTGGCTTTTTAATTATAGCCGCTATTATTTCGCTTGTTGTTTTTGGGTTAAAACCGGGAATTGATTTTACCGGCGGAAGTATTTTGGAAGTTAAATATGCCGGGAACAGGCCTCAAAATCCGGAAATATTGCGTCAGTTGGACGGTCTTGATTTGGGCACGGTTTATATCCAGCCGACAGGCGGAAAAGGAGTTATTTTGAAAATGAAGGACATTACCGATGATGTTCGCCAACAGATTATTGAGAAACTCAACGAGAAAGAAGAAGCGGAACAGGTCAGATTTGAATCTATCGGACCGACAATCGGCCGGGAATTGAATCAAAAAACACAAGTCGTTGCTATAATGGCCTTGCTCTCAATAATTATATATATCGCCTTGGCTTTTCGGAGAATACAAAGGCCTATTCGCTCCTGGCAATACGGAATAGCCAGCTGTATCGCTCTTTTTCATGATATTATAATTCCCTTGAGTATTTTTTCTATTTTGGGAAAATTTTATGGCGTTGAAATTACTATTCCGGTTATTACCGCTTTGCTCGCTGTTTTGGGCTATTCGGTTAACAATACGGTTGTTGTTTTTGACAGAATACGGGAAAATCTTTTAAAGAGGGGAGGTTTTTTCGACGAAATTGTGGATGTCAGCTTGAACCAGACTTTAACCCGTCAAATTAATACCTCTTTGACAACTTTGTTTGTTTCCTTTGCTATTTTTCTTTTCGGCGGGGCAACCTTGGAGTATTTCGCCCTTGCTTTAATTTTGGGAATTTTCGCCGGTACTTATTCTTCAATTTTTTTGACCGGGCCAATGTTAGTAGCTTGGTTTGAATGGAGAAATCGGCATTAGGGAGTAAAGCCAAAAAACTTTTTCGGAGATAATTTAGAATTGACAATAGTTTTTAAAAATGGTTAAATATACTAATACTAATACTAATACAATGAAGAGCTTTAATTACCAAAAAATTTGTTTAAATTTTTTAGAAGGATTACCTCAAAGAACAGCCAATGTTGTTGAGAGGCGTTTTGGTTTAAATCCGCTAGTCGGCGGAGGAAAAAGAGAAACCTTGGAGATGATTGGAAAAAGTCACGGCCTTACAAGGGAACGCGTTCGCCAGATTGAAAAAGACGGTTTTTTTGAAATTCGTTCTCATATTGAAGAACATCAGGATATTTCTCAGAACTTCAAAAGAATTCTTAAATCCTTCGGCAACTTTAAAGAAGAAAAATCCTTTTTCGCTTCTTTAACTGAAGAAAAATTTCAGAATCATATCTTTTTCTTACTAACTATTTATAATGATTTTCAAAGAATTCCTGAGAGTAAAAGTTTGCGTTCTTTTTGGACAATTGACAAAAATTCGGCAGTCCTGGCGAAAAAAATTATTAAACAGACAATCGGTTATTTAGAAAAACAGAAAGAACCGATGGCCTTGAAAAAATTCTTTAATCTTCAAGAATTGGGAAAACCTGTTAGAAATTTTAAGGGAGAGGAAAAACTAAAGAAAAAAAATATCTCTAACCAATTTTTTCAATCTTCTATTGAGATTTCAAAAGAAATTCAAAAAAGTCCTTCCGGTTTATATGGATTAAAGAATTGGCTGGAAATCAATCCTCGGGGAATAAAAGATAGAGCCTATTTAGTTTTAAAAGAAGAAAAGACCCCTTTGCATTTCAGAAGGGTTGCTGATTTGATTGAAAAACTGCCCTTTCCTTCTTTAAAAATAATTCAGATAGCCACTGTCCATAACGAACTAATCAAAGATGGACGCTTTGTTTTGGTGGGAAGAGGTTTGTACGCTTTAAAGGAATGGGGATATGAACAGGGGGCAGTGAAAGATGTAATTATTGAAATTTTAAAAGGATCAAAAATACCTTTGTTTAAAAAAGAAATTTTGAATAAGGTCTTAAAAAAACGTTTTGTGAAAGGAAATACGGTTCTTCTAAATTTAAACAACAAAAATTATTTTTTCAAAGACGATGAAGGAAGATATAAGATAAGAGAAGCGTAATTCAAAATTCAAAATGACAAAGATATAATTGACCTAATTGATCTAATTGACCTAATTTCTAAACCACAGACCCAAGCACCAAATCCCAAAGTTTCTTTGAATTATTTTATATGGAATTTAATTAGTCATTGGGGCTTAGGGCTTGTTTAGGTCAATTAGGATAATTATGTCAATTAGAAATTTATTTAAACAATGCCTCCGGAAATTTTAAAATTATTAAAAGAGGGCGTTTCTATCTCTATCCCTTATTTTCTTTACTCTTGGCAGATTATAAAGACCTGGTGGTGGCTTCCAGTGCCTTTTATTTTGTGGAAGCCGCTTTCTTTTCTTTATCTTTGGTGGAGAACTGATGCTTTTTTGAAAAAGCAAGAGTTTGTTTTATTTGAAATTAAAATGCCAAAAGAAATTTTAAAGCCGATTCGGGCGATGGAAACCGTAATAGACCATTTATGGCAAGTTCTTTACGACCCGCCTAATTGGTGGGAAAAATGGATTGACGGTAAAATATTGCTTTCCTACTCTTTTGAAATTGTTTCAATTGAAGGGAGTGTTCATTTTTTTATTAGGACATTAAAGACAAACCGAGATTCGGTTGAGTCGTCTATTTATTCTCAATATCCGGAGGCCGAGATTTCAATAGCTAATGACTATACTAAGAATATTCCTTCAGATATTCCCAATAAAGATTGGGACCTTTGGGGAGCTGATTACCATCTTTTGAAAGACGATATTTATCCTATCAAAACCTATAAAGAGTTTGAGACAGAGCGCGAAGCGTTGGAGGAAAAAAGGATTGACCCTATGGCCGGTCTTCTTGAGGTTTCGGCGAAAATAAAGTCTGGGGAACAGCTTTGGATTCAGATTATAGCCGGACCGGTAAGTGATTTAGATTTTCCCTGGCTCACTAAAGGAAAAGAAATAAGAGATAAACTTGCCAGGAGAGAAACTCCTCCGACAAGAAAACCGATGCTTATGGAGGCGGCAGATATTTTGATTACCGGAGAGGCGCCTGGCGGTCCAGTCAAGAAAGAAGAAGAAATTATTCCTCCAGAGATGAAACTTACTCCAGGAGAGCGGGATATAATTTCAGCAGTTGAGAAAAAAATGGCTAAAAGGGGATTTAAAAGCAATGTCAGATTTATTTATCTTGGCAAAAAAGACGTTTTTTTTAAGCCGAAACTTCGGCTTGCTCTCAGTTTTTTTTCCGCTTTTAGCACAGAAAATCTTAATATGCTGGTGCCTTATGGGCAGCCATTGATTACTAAAATATCACCCAACCCGTTTCTGCCTTTAAACCTTTTCTTGAAAAGGAGATTATATCTAAGGAAAAGAGCTATTTTTAGGAAATATAAACTAAGGGTAAATCCTTATTTTCCCAGAGAAGGAGCGGTTTTTTCTAAGAAGAAAGCGATTTTTATCTTAAACACAGAGGAGATATCCAGTTTGTTCCACTTTCCGGGAAGAAGAGTTGCTTCGGCTCCATTCATTGAAAGAATAGAAGTTAAAAAAGGAGAGGCGCCTCCCGGGTTACCCACAGAGTAATTTCTTATAACTTATAACTTATAACTTATAACTCGGAACCTAAAACCTTATGTTGCGGTTTCACGACGATTTAAAACTAAAAATGGATAAACTCGTTCATCTTATTTATAAGATTACTAAAAAATTCCCTAAAGATGAATTATATGGAGTAACTTCTCAAATAAGAAGAGCCGCTCTTTCGATAATCTTAAATTATATTGAAGGTTATGCCAGAAAGAAAAATAAGGTCTATAAGAATTTTCTAGAAATTTCTTACGGTTCGTTGAAAGAAACCAACTATCTCTTACATTTTTCACTAACCGAAGATTATTTATCTAAAGACGATTATGAGAAAGCAATGAAACTAACAGAAGATATTGGAGCTATGCTTTGGGGGATTTTGAGAAAGTTATAAGTTATAAGTTATAGGTTACAAGTTATGAATGATATAAATTTTTTTGCCGAGACAACTTATCGTAATATTAAAAAGAAATTTGGTATCAAGCTTGACGACCGGCGTCGGCATTTTTATGTGGTGGGAAAAACAGGAATGGGCAAAACGGCTATGCTTCAAAATATGGCCATTGAAGACATTCAGCAAGGCAAAGGCATAGGATTTATTGACCCCCACGGCGAGGCAGCCGAGGAATTATTGGATTTTGTTCCTTCTAACCGCATTAACGATGTTGTTTATATTAATCCAGCTGACTTAGATTACCCGATTGCTTTTAATGTTATGGAGAGAGTCAAATTAGAACATAGGCATTTGGTGGCGGGCGGGCTTATGGGAGTGTTTAAAAAAATATGGCCTGATGTCTGGTCGGCTCGAATGGAATATATTTTAAATAACACTATTTTGGCCCTCCTTGAATATCCCGGTTCAACCTTGCTTGGAGTTAATCGGATGTTGTCTGACCCCGATTTTCGAGAAAAAGTGGTGAAAAAAGTTACTGACCCGGTTATTAAATCATTTTGGGTTCAGGAGTTTGCCAGATATAATCAGAGATATGAAACAGAAGCCACTGCCGCTATCCAGAATAAAGTAGGCCAGTTTATTTCTGCTCCTTTAATTAGAAATAGCATTGGGCAGGTGAATTCATCTATCAATATGCGAGAAATAATGGATGAACGAAAAATTTTGATTATGAATTTATCAAAGGGAAGAATAGGGGAAGATAATTCAACTCTTTTGGGAGCTTTATTGGTTACAAAAATACAACTGGCGGCAATGTCGCGGGTGGATATACCCGAAAAAGAAAGACAAGATTTTTTCTTATACGTAGATGAATTTCAGAATTTTGCCACAGAATCGTTTGTTAACGTTCTCTCCGAGGCAAGAAAATATAGATTGGCTTTGATTTTAGCTCATCAATATATTTCCCAGATGGAGGAAACGGTAAGAGATGCCGTCTTCGGCAATGTGGGAACATTGATTTCTTTTCGGGTTGGAGCGGAAGACGCGGAATTTTTAGAAAAGGAATTTTTTCCGGAGTTTACCGCCCAAGACCTTGTAAGTTTGTCCAAATATGACATTTATTTAAAACTAATGATTGACGGACTGGCCGGCAGGCCGTTTTCAGCTGTAACCTTGCCGCCTTTTTCTCCTCCGGATATATCAAATAAAGAAAAAATTATAAAGGTTTCTCGAGAAAAATACAGCACTCCTCGCCAAAAAGTTGAGGAGGCAATTACAAGATGGTCGGGATTTTTAGAAACAAAACCAGACCTTAATTATCAGCAAAAAACGCCTGTCCTTTATGACGCAGTTTGTTCTTTATGCGGAAAACCGACCAAAGTTATGTTTAAGCCGGACAATAAAAGGCCTGTTTATTGCAAGTCCTGTTTTAAGAAAATGAAAGAGGAAGAACCAGAAACTTCTTCGGACATAAAATCTTCCGCCGAAGAAAAAGATCAATCAATTTCTTTAGAGGAAGCGACAAAAAAAGAGCCAGTTTTGTTTAAGAATTCTAATAAGAGCCCTGAAATAAAGAAAAAAACAAGGAAGCAGGTCAATTTAAAAGAGCTGAAAGAAACCTTAAAAGAGTCATTGAACAAATTAAAACTTGATAGAGATTCCGAGATTAAAAATAAATCAGAAGAGGAGAACACTGGTGATTGGAAGGCGGAAGGCGGAAAGTAGAAGGTAGAAGTTTTAGACCATCCGCTTTCCAATTTCTACTTTCTATGTAAGATGTTAAAAACTCTCAAAGACATTAACGTAAAAAGCAAACGCGTTTTGGCAAGATGCGACTTTAATGTTCCTTTAAATAAAAAAGGCGTTATTGAAGACGATTTTCGGGTCAAGCAGGCCATTCCTACTATCAAATATTTAATTCAACATAAAGCCAGGGTAATTTTAATAAGCCATTTGGGAGAGCCGGACCAAAATGAAACCTCGCTAAAAACGGGAAAAAGTCAAAAATACACATTAAGACCGATAGCAAAAAAATTAGAAGAGTTATTATCCGAAAAAATTAAGTTTTTAGACGATTGCGTCGGAAAAAAAGTTGAAAAAGAGATTAAAAAGATGAAAGAAGGAGAAGTCCTGCTTTTAGAAAATTTAAGATTCCATAAAGAGGAAAAGGAAAATAAAGAAGAATTTGCCGAATCGCTCGCAGGATTAGCCGATGTCTATGTGAATGACGCTTTTGGGTCTTCTCATCGGGCGCATGCTTCAATTGTGGGGGTTCCAAAATACCTGCCTTGCGCAGCGGGATTATTACTGGAGAAAGAAGTAAAAGTTCTTTCAAGGGTCTCTGAGAAACCGGAACGGCCTTTAGTAGTGATTATCGGCGGGGCGAAAATTTTAAACAAAATTAAAGTTGTAAAATATTTTCTGAAAAAAGCGGATCATGCGCTTATCGGGGGAAAAATAGCTAATGCTATTTTGACGGTAAAAGGAATTTGTCCGGGAAGGGCCTGGCCTTCAGAGGAGTTTGTTTCAGATATAGAGAAAATAAATTTAACATCCACAAAACTTCATCTTCCTGTAGACGCGATTATTTCTCCGGACAAAACAGGTAATATTTATATCCGAAAGGCAGCACTCGGAAAAATAAGAAAAGACGAATTCATTTTAGATATCGGACCCGAAACAATTAAGATGTTCTCTAAAATTATTGAATTGGCCTCAACGATTATTTGGTCGGGTCCTTTGGGTTTTTTTGAAGAGCCGTTGTTTGAAAACGGCACAAAATTGGTCGCCGAAGCCGTTATCAGAAATAGCCGCGCCTTTAAGATTGCCGGGGGAGGGGATACTATTTTTGCCTTAGCTAAGTTTCATTTAAGAGAAAGATTTGACCATATTTCAACCGGGGGAGGAGCGATGCTGAACTTTTTATCTGGCGAGAAACTGCCTGGGATTGAAGCATTAAAATAATTACATTACTAAATTGCTTTGATATAATAAATTTCTAATTAATCTAATTAACCTAATTAACCCTAAATGGGCGAGCCCATCGGGCTATAGCCCTAAACAAATCCTAAATCCCAATTTCCCAAAAGAATTACTCGGGCGTTGCTTAACCGGGTTAAGCAATAGCCTAATTGAAAGAAATTTTGGGATTTGGGGCTTGGGTCATTATTTAGAAATTAGGTCAATTAGGTCAATTAGGTTAATTTTTAGGGGAAATCGAGAAAATGAAAAATAACCAATTTCTTATTTCTTCTAACTAATTTCTAATTTCTCCCAATTCGTTATTCGTAAATTCGTAAGGTCAGGTATATTAGTATAATTCGTATATTAGCATCAATATAATGGAAATCAAAAATTTAAAAAAGGTGTCAAAACGAGTTTTAGCGGCTATAAAATCGAAAGAAAATATAATTCTTTATGGCGATTCTGACTTGGACGGAATATCGTCGGTTATAATATTAAAAGAGGCGATTGAAAATTTAGGCGGCGGAGTTAAAACAGTTTACTTTCCTGATCGGGAAAAAGACGGTTACGGAATGAATAAAAAAGCCCTTTCTTCTTTGAAAAAGTATTCGCCGGCGTTATTGATAACTTTGGATTGCGGAATTGGAAATTTTGAAGAGGCAAAAATTGCCAAAAAATTGGGATTTGAGGTAATTATTATTGACCATCATGAAATATTGGGAGGAATACCCGATGCTTCTATCGTAGTTGACCCAAAACAGCCGGGGGATAAATATCCATTCAAGCAATTTGCCGCTGTTGGCCTTGCTTTCCGTTTAAGCGAGCTTCTTTTAGGGAAAAAGATGACTATCGCCTTGAGAAAGAACTTTTTGGAATTAGCGGCAATGGCTACTATCGCTGATATGATGCCCCGAATTGCGGATAATAAAAAAATTATTGAAGAAGGATTGAGCTCTTTAAGAGAAAGCTGGCGGCCGGGAATCCAGGCCTTGCTGAACATAAAATCGTTTAATTCTTTAAATTTTATCCAGCAGGTCTCTAAAATGAATTCTCTTTTAAATATCCCGGACGTTAAAGAAGGCCTGCCGGCAACTTTTCGGCTTTTAACCTTTTCTGATATTAAAAAAGCGGAAAAACTGGCGGAAAAATTATTACAAAAAAATATTGAGAAGAGAGAAAAAATAAGAGAAATAGTATTTTTTCTTGAAGAAAAAATTTCTGAAAGTCCAGAGGAGCCAGTAATCTTTGAGGGAAGCCCTGAATGGAGTTTAATTCTATTAGGAACTGCGGCTTCAATAATTTCTCAAAGATATCAAAAGCCGGTGTTTTTATACAAGAAAGGAGATAAAGAAAGCCCTGGCAGCATTAGGACGCCGTCTGGATTTAATGTTGTTGAAGCTATGAGACGCTGCTCTGAAAATCTTATCACTTACGGAGGGCATCCTCAAGCAGCCGGTTTCAGGATAAAGAACGAGAATTTGGAAGAATTTAAAGAGTGTTTGATTAAATATTTTAAATAATTCGTATATTAATATAATCTATCCTTTGACAAGCTCAGGACACTTCGACTCTACAAGTTATGCAAAATACTTGCGCTGAGCGAGAACTGAGCGTAGCGAAGGACGAGTCAAAGTGTGAAGAAAATAATTATCTATACAGACGGCGGTTCACGTGGCAATCCCGGTCTATCGGCGGTGGGGATTGTTTTTTGCAATGAAAAAGGCCAGAAAATTAAAGAATATTCTGAATATCTTGGAGATAATTTGACTAATAACGAAGCGGAATATAACGCTGTGATATTCGCTTTAAAAAAATTTAAGGCGTTGTTCGGAAAAAAGTTAGCAAAAAGTTCTGAGATTGAAATGAGGTCTGATTCAGAACTTTTAGTTAAACAATTAAACGGAAAGTATAAAGTTTTAAATTCTAAAATCCAGCCATTGTTTTTAGAAATCTGGAATATACGTTTTGATTTTCAAAAAGTAAAGTTTAAACATATTAAACGGGAGAAAAATATTGAAGCGGATAAATTAGTAAACGAAGCGTTAGACAACCAAAAAACTTCCCAAAAACTTCTTTAAGCAAAAAATAATTGGCAAATGGACTACTCCGCCCCGCACATAATTTATGTGCGGGGCGAAATAAAAGCCCCCGTCGAAACGGGGGCTGTTTTATCAAGACTATAAGCCGAATTCTGTTTCCCGCCGAAAGCGGGATGTGACCATCTATCTATGCGAACTACTTTTCCAAAAATTCGAGTCGTATATCCCAAATTTTTGATTTGTTCTTGCACCCAGCAAGGATTTAGCCGTTTCATCCCCGCATTACTGCGGGACTTCCCGTACATGATCTATGTGCGGGATCCTCGCGCTTTCGCGTTCGGACGTCTCTGTTCGCACCTCTTCCCGCTGTAAGCGGGAGGTAATCTTATTAGGAATTACTGCCGTTTAGACCCCGGTTATAAGGGAATGGGTGTTCGGACTTTCCTCTCCCGCTAAAGGCGGGAGCGATCACTCATCTTGATAAAACACCTATATCATATCTATTTTAAAATCTTTTGTCAACCCCGTTAGAAATAATATGCCGAAGGCATCTGACGTCTCGCTTTGTAAGACTATCTCTAACGGGGTCAACCCCCCTCGCTTTTAGCGGGATGCAGGGTTTTTAATGCCTTTTCAGCGTCAAAATGAGCAGCATTATATATTAGTTGAAAATTAGGTAGAAAAATAGTATGATGTAAAATACAATTGACAAACCGAACAATGTTTAAGCGTATTTTTTATTCTCAGACGAAAACAGTTACCTTTGCCGCTTTTATTTTAGCGGTTTCGGCCTTAATAAGCAGAA
>CAYLWZ010000001.1:99064-113035 GCA_964387825.1 uncultured Candidatus Saccharibacteria bacterium | reverse complement strand
TTTTTTCGTTTTCTGTATTTTCAGGATTCGTTTTGTGGAAAATTCTTCCGTCCGGTGGGGGATTTCAGGGTGGTAGAGGGATTGTCGGAAACAATGTTTTCTTGAGCCTATTCCGCAATGGATGGAGTGATCTTCATATATATGTAAATTTAATTTTTGTTTCACTGGTTCTTATCCATCTAATTCTTCACTGGACTTGGATTAAAAATATTCCTAAAATGATTAAGGGATAAACTCCGACCGAGGCGGGTCGGTGAGACACCCCGAAAAGCCCCGAAATTCACTTTAAAATTCGGGTTTTAGGTCGAATAGGGGAGACATAAACATACTTTTCTTTATGAAATTTCAAGAAATCGCCAAAAGGGCGATTTTCTGTTAGAATAAGAATATGAGGAAAAAAGGTGTCAGGAACCTTTTTGAGAAAAAAAACGGTGTCAGGTCTGAATTTTTAAAAAGTTGAGCCTTTCGACACTACTCAGAGTAAAAAATAAATTTATGGAAGAGTTTTTGGAACCGATTAAAATTAAAATTTATTATGACGAAGAAGTTAAAAAGATTACGGGAAAGAATTTTGAAGAAATAATATCTTCCGAAGGAATTGATTTTGTCAATCAATTATATTTTATTTTTTCTTCTTATCCTAAAATCCAAGAGAAATTTCCGGCCGGGCAATTAGGTCTTTTGCTAAATAACAAAAAGCCAAAAGAATATGATATTTTAAAAGACGGAGACGAAATAAGGTTGATTGGAATGAAGAATAGCATTAGCGAAAAATAAAATAAAAAAAATGGTGTCAGGTCTGAATTTTATTTGCCAAAGAGTAAAAATTTAGGTTTTGGGAATGATATGTTTGACCAAAAAAGCAAAGAAGAAATAAAAATAGAAAAAGAGAATGTAATTTATGTTTTTATTGATGCTTCCAATCTTTGGGAGGCGCTAAAGGTAATGGGTAGATTCTTAAATTTTGAAAAGACAATAAAGTACATTAAGGAAAAATTCAACGGAACCAATATTAACCATTTTATTATACAGCGTATCCAGTAGAAGGAACTAGGACTTATAGCTTGGACGGGAAACATAAATTCTTTACATATTTGAAAAAAGGACTAGGATTTGCGGTGATAAAAAAAGAGTTAAAAAGAATTAGTATTGTAGACAAGAATGGCGAGTCCATAGAAGAAAAGGGTAATATGGATGTGGAAATAACAATTGATGCTCTGCATCACATTAACAAATACAATATTGCTGTTTTATTTTCTGGAGATTCGGATTTTTTAGCGCTCGTAACTTATTTAAGAAATCATGGAAAGGAAGTGTTTATTTTCTCTTCTAAAAATAATATATCTCAAGAATTAAGAACAGGAGCGGATGGATATACTGATATACTGAATATTAAGGATATATGGGGCAAGGAATTGAAATACAGGGCAAAATTAGAGAATGAATATAAATAAAAACAACCCTCCTCGCGGAAGGTTGCTCTTGGATGTATAACCCTAACGGTTCTATGGAAGAACCGAAAGACATTATTAATATAGCAAACTGACACCCCTTGTCAAGTGGACAATGGAAAAAATGGTGTCAAGTCTATTTTAACCCTTAGATAAAGAGTTCGGCTGAGGCTCACAGCAAACAAACGCAAAGCCCTTTAGGGATTTAAGGTTGCTTTATTGCTGGGCTGTAGGGAGAACCTCTTTGGATAAATGGTTCTCAATTTTTAGTTGACCCCGCCTCGCGGGGGAGTCCTATCCCAACAGGCGGAGAAATTTTAGAGGATTAATGGCCCTCTTTTTATTTTAAAATCCTTGACAAATTAAAAAAATAAGGTAGATTTAAAATAAAGTAGTTCTTTATAAAACGCCCTAAATAACTGGGCATAAAATGAAAGGAGAAGAAAATGAAAAAAGAAACGGCTGATAAAGAATTGGAAGTTAAGGTGGGACAAGAGGCCAAACATCCCCTAATGGAATTTGTGCCGATTGTCTTCAACTCTTTTGAAGAGTGGCTGGGAAGATGGAACGGAACCAATTATTTAGACGAAAAGTTGGGATTATTGCATTCTCTGATAACTAAAACAGGTTGGTGGATAAAACCAGAACTGATTTTGTTTTTATTATCGGTTGCCGATGGTTACACCGACAAGTCCTTTTCTGATGATAGAGTTCATGTCCTCTATGGACAGCCAACCGAAGCTGAAAATCGGAAAAGTATCGCGAGCAAAGCATTTTCCGTTCTTTGTTTGAAATACTTTAGGAGTGAAAAAAAAGAGGAGCCATTATGGTGGTGGCTCCTGGAACACGAGGTTTTGTTTCAGAAAGTACTTTGGTTCTTAAGGAGAAGGACAAGTATATCCAACCGTTTATGCAACTGTAGTCTTATTCATAACGGCAGCGACGATCATCAGCAAGAGATTTTCAGAAATTTCTTAAGAAAATTCTCTCGGCTTGGATGGGACTTTCGCTGTCCAGAATCCAGGCGATATTGGGATGAAAAAACCAGGCAACTGATAAAGAAACGAATACTTGCTGCTAGGCCTCAACTTATTGATGTTCTCTGCGAATTAGGAGAACTCAACTGGCTTAACGGCAGAGACTTGGAGCTAGATGCTAAATCAATAAAGAGATTAACCGAAATAGCTCTGAGCAACAGCGTTTTTCTTCCATCAGAAAAAGTATCTGATGGCTGTAGTTCTTTGAGGAAGCCGAAGAATTTGGAGGAAGCAGTGTTGGGTGGGTCTATCGCGGCTCAAGTCGTATTGCTGCATCAGATTAGAGAGAAGGAACGCCGACGCATCAGTATATTGTATGAAGAGTCAGTACGGCAGTATGAGGATCAGCAAAAAGTCGCGGAGTTGGATTTAATAAAAAATAAGAAAATGGAGTTGGAAAAAAGGGCCGGAGTATTAACAAACAATAAGGTTTAGTCTCTCGGTCTTTGACAAAAAACTCCTTTTGCGACTAGTTGCGAAAGGAGTTTTATATTTCAGCTTTTTTTTACAAATAAAAATAAGTTCGTGTTTGATTATTCGGGCCCTAGGGTGCCAGCCATAGTAAAGTTTAAAATTTCACCTATTAATTTAGGTGATTTTTTAGTATAATAATGTAAAGGTTTATAAAAATTTAAATAAAGTGAAAAAATGGTGTCAGGAACCTTTTTACAATCACATGCTGTTTATCTTGCAAATTATGATAAAAATGGGGTTGCGGGGTATATAGGCGGGAATTCTTTTTTAGAAATAGGTCTTGCTTTTTATAAAAGAATCCCGATTTTTCTGTTGAATGATATTCCTCAGCAAGTTAATTATAGAGAAGAGCTAATTGCTTTAAATCCTATCGTTATCGGTAAGGATTGGAGAAAATTAGATAATATTCTTAAAAGTTTTTATCAAAAAAACCGAAAGATAAAATAGCGCTAAAATTTTTCATTGTTCGTAAAAAATGGTATCAGGTCTGGTTTTGACCCTTTGATAAATTTAGGGCGGGGAATTAATTGGGCCCCGAAATAGAATAAATTCAGCGTGGGGTAAAAAATAAGAACCTGGTTTTGCCAGAACCTTGAAATTACGGCATTCGTTTGAATTTGCTTTTTCTTCCTCACTTGTGATTATAAAATTTATGGAAATAGAATTAGTAAGAAGTTTTTATTAGTTGACAACTTGTTGACAACTTTTATCTTTTGAAATACAATAAAGTTGTCAACTCTGTTAGAAATTTTTGATACCCTTGCGATTACAATAATTACAGTAAAAAATTGCGCGTAAAATTTCTAACGGGGTCAACAAAATTATGGATATTAAATTACTTATTTTTAAAAAAATAAAAGACAAAAAAGAGATTAAGGTTGCCGATATTGTTAAGGCAACCGGTTTTACTCGCGCCTATATTAACCGTTTTTTTCAAGAGCTTAGAGAAGAAGGAAAAATTGTTCTTATCGGGCATGCTAATAAAGCGAAATATGTTTTTGCCGAGAAACAATTTGTTGAAAGAGCAAGAAAAAATGTTTTGGTTTTCCGCCGCATTTTGGCGAATAAATCTATTTCAGAAGATATTGTTTTAGACGAGATTAAAAGAAAAACAGGAATTTTTTTGGTTTTGCCGAAAAATGTGGCGCAAGTATTGGATTATGCTTTTACGGAAATGTTAAATAACGCCATTGAACATTCTGATTCAAAGCTTATAAAGATATTTATAGAAAGGAAGGAAGGAATGATACGTTTTGATGTTACTGATAGGGGAGTGGGAATTTTTAATAATATTATGAAAAAAAGAAAATTAAAGAATGAATTGGAAGCAATCCAAGATTTAATGAAAGGGAAACAAACGACTGCTCCCAAAGAACACACAGGAGAGGGAATATTTTTTACTTCTAAAGTGGCAGACAGATTGATTATACAAAGTTCTAAGAAAAAATTGATATTTGATAATATTATGGAAGATGTTTTTGTAAAGGATGTTAAGAATGTAAAAGGAACTAAAGTAACTTTTGTTATCAAACAGAATTCTAAGAGAGACCTTAACGCTGTTTTCAGAAAATATTCCGAAGGAATGTTTAAATTTAGCAAAACAAAAGTTATTGTTAAACTTTATAAAACGAGTACTGAATATATTTCTCGTTCTCAAGCGAGAAGAATCGTAAGCGGGTTAGAAAAGTTCAGAACAATAATCCTTGATTTTAAAAATGTTAAAACTGTTGGCCAGGCCTTTGCCGATGAGATTTTCCGTGTTTGGCAAAATTACCATCCGAATATCAAGATTATTTATAAAAATACTAACGAGAACGTTTTATTTATGATTAAAAGAGCCCTAAACGCAAGATAAAAATTTTTATAATTATAGTAAGGAGAAAGGGGTAAAATCAAAGAAAAATAGAAAAAAATGGGGTTAACTTTATTTTTTAATTTAGGGTGAGGGTGAGACGGGCGCTTATTGATAAAACGTTAATTTTGTGTCATACTATTGAAGTAATTGAATCTCATAGTGTTATTTAAAAAACTACGAGACCAAGAGGTCTTTTTTTATTTGAAATGACCTAAAGGGGGAATGTCCCTATTTTTTTAAACTACAGTTCTATGGAAATAAGAAATATTGCTATTATTGCTCATATTGACCACGGCAAAACAAGTTTGACAGACGCTTTGATGCGCCAGACCGGCGTGGCAAAGAGAGGCGTGAGCATGGATTCAAACGTTCTGGAGCAAGAACGGGGAATTACCATTTATTCAAAAAATACTTCCGTGTTTTATCGTGGGACAAAAATAAATATCGTGGATACTCCAGGCCATGCTGATTTTGGTTCGGAGGTTGAACGAGTTTTAAGGTCAATTGACACCGCGCTTTTAGTAGTTGATGCGCAAGAAGGCCCTATGCCTCAGACAAAGTTTGTATTAAAAAAATCTTTGGAGCTTGGTTTAAAACTAATTGTAGTTATAAATAAAATAGACAAGCCGGCTGCCAGGCCTGAATGGACGAAGGATGAAATATTTGCGCTTTTTATCGAGCTTGGGGCAAGCGAAGAACAATTGAATTTCAGTGTTGTTTATTCAATTACTAAAGACGGGATTGCCAAACTTAATTTAAAAGACGATTCAAAAGACTTGTCTCCGCTTTTAGATGTCATAATTAAAGAAGTCCCGATAGCTTCTTTTGACGAATTAAACAAAAAACCGTTAAGGGTTCAGGTATTTAATCTTGACTACGATAATTTTCTAGGCCGGTTGGCTGTAGGCAGAATATATGAAGGGATAATAAAATCTAACAGTAATATTTTTGTAAAAAAATCGTTGGGAGAAACAAAGAGAGGAAAAATAACTAAATTATTTACTTTTAATGGGTTGGAAAGGCGGGAAGTGGACGAGGCGTCTGCAGGAGATATCGTTATAATTGCCGGGTTGCCGGATATTTATATCGGCGAAACTATTTGCGCCGACCCGTCTCAGGAAGCGTTACCGGCCATTCATATTGACGAGCCGACGATATCGCTTAATTTTTTGGTTAATAATTCGCCGTTTGGCGGAAGGGAAGGAAAATTTGTTACCAGCCGGCAACTCCGCGAAAGATTGGCAAGAGAATTAGAAGTTAATGTCGGGCTAAAAATAGATTTTTCTTCAAATGATTATTTTAAAGTTTATAGTCGCGGTGAATTTAATGTTGCTATTTTAATTGAAAATATGAGAAGGGAGGGCTACGAAATACAGGTTTCAAAACCCCGAGTTATTTTTAAGGAAGAAAATGGAAAAAAACTTGAACCGTTTGAGGAAATTACAATAGACGTGCCAAACGAGATGACGGGTATTATTATAGAAAAAATTTCTAAACGAAAGGGGATTATGACAAATATGCGAGTAGAACAAAACCATACAATAATTATTTTTGAAATACCAACGAGAGGATTTTTAGGATATCGTGGAGAATTTATGACAGACACGCGCGGCGAGGGAATAATTTGCAGTCAGGTTATTGGTTTTAGGCCTTACGTAGGAGAAATAGAACACAGGACAGTTGGTTCAATGGTTTCTATGTCTAAAGGGAAATCTCTTGGCTTTTCCCTTTGGAATCTGCAGAAAAGGGGAGAACTTTATATAGGTCCGGGGACGAAAGTTTATGAAGGCATGGTGATTGGAAACATTTCCAAAGGAAAAGATATGGATGTAAATCCGACGAAAGGAAAAGAACTTACTAATATGCGGGCGAAAGGATCCGATGAGGCGATAATGTTAACTTCGCCGACAAAACTTACTATTGAAAGGGGGTTAGCGATAATGAATGACGATGAGTATCTTGAAGTAACTCCTGGAAGCGTCCGCTTAAGAAAGCAATTTCTTACAGAAATTGACCGAGTCCGTATAAAAAGGCAGAAAAAATCTGATATGTAATTCCAGTCAGATTTCGTCGTTTTTGTTAAAAAAGACAAAATTGACAGGCGAAAAATGAAAGGGTAAAATTAAACAAAGATTAAACAATTTTAGCCAAAAAAAAGGTCGGACCCCAATATTATCCCGCCAAGGCGGGAACTGCGGGCAAGAAAATTAATAATTAATTAAATTAATTTAAAAATATGACAATTCTCATCTTAAGAATTTTAGGAGCAATTATTTTTATTATTTTGATTTCTATTAGGCAGGTTAATCAGTATCAAAAAGGGGTAAAATTTATGCTGGGTAAGTATATTGGTTTGATGGAGCCTGGGTGGAGATTGGTTTTCCCTATTATCCAATCCTATAGAAAAGTAGATTTAAGGGTAAAAGCGGTAGATGTGGCAAGTCAGGAAGCGATTACTAAGGATAATATTTCAGTGAGCGTTAATGCTGTCATTTATTATAAAGTTCGGAATGCCGACAAAGCAATTTTAGAAGTAGAAAATTTTTATTATGCTATTTCTCAATTGGCTCAGACAACAATGCGAAATGCCGTAGGCCAGGTAGATTTAGACGAACTTCTTTCCTCAAGAGACAGGGTTTCAGAAAATATAAGGACCGTTGTAGATAAAGCCAGCGATCCCTGGGGGATTGAAGTTATTAACGTTGAGTTGAAAGACATAACTTTGCCGGAAGAAATGAAAAGAGTGATTGGCAAACAGGCCGAAGCAGAAAGGGAAAAACGAGCAATAATTATTAGGGCTCAAGGAGAGGTAATTGCCGCCGACAATATGTCTAAAGCCGCTAAAACATTGTCAGAATCAAAAGGGGCCTTGCACCTAAGGACGCTTCAGTCAATTAATGACATAAGTTCTGACCAATCAAATACCATTATTTTTGCGGTGCCATTAGAGGTCTTAAGAGCTTTTGAAGGATTTGGCAACAAGAAATTACCAAACGGAAATAAAAATGAAGAGGAAATAAAATAAAAAATTGTTTTTAATGTAAGCGGTTAAAACTTCTACATCTTGCGCCGGAGGTATTAAAAAAGTCTCATACTATTCAGGATATCTGGGAAGTTAAACGATTTGAAGCGAGGTATTAGGTGGAGAAAAACATTTTTGGAGTATTATTCCGTTTTGGGGGAATTGATAAAGTGTATCATATGTATCTGAACCTATACAGCAATAGTTATCCATAGGGGAAATGATTTGGAGGACATTAAGTTAATCAAGGAAATAAATCAGGGACATTTCCGACTTTTTAATTAATCTTAGCCGAATAGAATCAACCCTGATAGTGTCCCGCTGTAAGCGGGACACTACGGTGCAGGGGGAGTTAATTAAGGAGTAAAATTATGACAGTTTTTTTAATATGACAATCAATCAGAGCAAAAAACAGATTTATGCGGCTTTGCGGCAATATTGGGGATATACTTCATTCTTGCCATTACAGGAAAAAACAATTTTATCTATATTAGGGGGTAAAGACAGCTTAACTGTTCTGTCAACTGGGGGCGGTAAATCTTTGTGTTTTCAATTGCCGGCTTTGTTGAAAAAAGGAATGGCAGTAGTTGTTTCTCCGTTAATTTCTTTAATGAAAGACCAGGTAGACGATCTCCAAGATATGGGAATAGCTTCTTGTTATTTAAATTCTAGTTTGTCGCTTAAAGAACAGAGAATGGCGATAAAATTAATCAGGGAAGACGAAATAAAATTATTATATATTTCTCCCGAGCGATTGGAAAACGAAGAAACTATAAATTTATTAAGCTCTATCAAGATTTCTTTTTTTGTAATTGACGAAGCGCATTGCATAAGCCATTGGGGACATGATTTTCGGATGAGTTATCGCAATCTTAAAATAATTAAAGAAAGATTTAACGATACGAGCGTGCATGCTTTTACTGCTACGGCTACTCAAAAAGTACAGTCGGATGTGGTTGAACAACTGGGTTTTGTTAATCCTAATATTTATATTGGTCCAGTTGACCGTTCAAATTTGGTTTATAGAGTAATACCTCGTAATCAAATTTTAAAGCAGATAATAGAGGTCTTGGAAAAACATAACAACGAGGCAGGCATTATATATTGTTTACGCCGCCGCGACGTAGACGCTATTTCAGAAGAATTAAAAAGTCGCGGTATTGATAATGTTCCTTACCATGCCGGGATGTTGAATAATGAACGCCGCGCGGCTCAGGCAAAATTTACCCATGAAGAAGTGAATTTAATAGTTGCCACAATAGCGTTTGGAATGGGAATTGACCGTTCTAATATTCGCTTTATAGTCCACGCGGGTATGCCTAAAAGCATTGAGCATTACCAGCAGGAAACCGGTAGAGCCGGCAGGGACGGCCTTCCGGCTTTTTGTTATATGTTTTATGGTGGCGCAGATTATCGGCTATGGAATTTTTTCGCCGAGCAATCTTCTAATCAAGAGATAATGATAAAAAAATTAAATACTATTTATAATTTTTGCGTCCAACCTCAATGCCGGCATAAAACGCTGGTAAATTATTTCGGCCAGGAATACAAGAAACATTCCTGCGGCGCCTGTGATTTTTGCTTGAGTGAGTTTGATATGCTTGATGACGCTCTCACTGTCGGACAGAAGATATTATCCGGCGTAGCGGCGGTGCGGCAAGAGCGTTATGGGTTTGGCGCGGGGTATGTAATAAGTGTGTTAAAAGGAAAAATGACCGAGAGAATAGAACGTATGGGGCATTACAATCTGCCAATTTTTGGCCTAATGAAAGAAAAATCAGAAAGATTTATTCATTATATGATTGAACAATTGATTGGACAGGGATTTTTATTCAAAGAAAAAGAGTTTTCTACTCTCTCAGTAACCGATTCCGGAGAGCAATTATTGCGTGGGGACGCATTGCCGGTATTGGTTAATCCCTTGTTGGCAATAAAGAAAAAAAAGATTTCCGAGATGGATAAGGCGAGGAAAAAGGAAGAATGGGCAGAAATAGATGAGGAATTATTTGAGGCGTTACGCAAGAAACGGATGGAACTTGCGCGGGAAAAGAGCGTTCCGGCTTATATTGTATTTGGAGACAAAACTTTAAGAGATATGTCTGCGAAAAAACCAGTAACTAAAAAGGATTTTTCGGACATTTACGGAGTGGGTGAAAACAAAATGAAGTCCTACGCTGATATATTTATTAAAATTGTCAAAAAATATAAAAAGAAAAACACTGCTAGAGAATAAAACCTTTAGAGGCGTTTTTTATGTATATTCCAATTATATTGCAGTAAAACAAAAGATATTATCAATAGGATGTGCTTGATTTTTTAATGTATAAATGTTAATATAAAATAAGTGAAAATTATGTATTGTTCTTAACCAATTTAGAAAGGAGGGATAAAAGATGGCAGGACCATATTTCAAGAATCAGTTGCCGGCTCCATGCGGATGCTACTATCCGGACGTTACGCGTATACGTGACGATCAGGATAAACATGAAAGAATACTCTTTTGTATTAAACACGGAGTGTATTCTGTTCCATTAGGCGAGATAGAGCGGAGGTTAGTAGATTCAACACCTTTGCCAATACGGGACGAGAAGTGGAGAGAGGCCGAACGTCAATGTCTGCGTTCATCGTAAATTACCAATGGTCTCCGATTATAGCCAGCCGTTGATAATATCAAAGGCTGGCATTTTTTTTCTAAGATTTACCGTTATAGAATATTATCAAGTATATAAAATATTATTAGCTGTTTAACAACTTATAAATAATAAATATAGGGAAATGGAAACATAAAAGAAAAAGGAGGACAAAAATGAATCTTTTCAATAAAGATTTCAAAGAAGGTCTTTTTTTTCTTATTGCCGTGTTTATAGGATTTTTATTGTTAATAGTTATCCTTAGATTTTTAGGGACAATATCGACGATACTGTCCTTTTGAAAAAAGAACACGGATTAAGACCTTCAAAGGGGGCTATGAATAAATATCCCCCTTTTATTGTGCGACAATATACAGATGTTAGGAGAAATTTTAGAGAAGCAGGGTATTATGCAGAATTAGAGAAAAAGATTTGGTTTGGAAAAGAAGGTAAGATTGGTGTGTCAAGTATTTCTACTTATTCACTTGACAAGAATTTTTTACACGCTATAGTTAAAATATATGGTTAAAAATTTATACAAAAAAATTAAATCGTCAAGGGAACAAAATGGTTTCTCGCAGGGATATATGGCTAATGAACTTGGAATGTCTCGTCCCACTTATATGCAAATAGAAACCGGGGAGCGGGATATTACGGTAACCGAAGCAAAAAAACTCGCGGCGATTTTTAGTGTTTCGCTTGAAAATTTTCTCGCCGGCAAATCATCTGTCCCTGAAATTATTTTGCCAGCAGAAACAAATAAATCCAAAACCTCTACAATAATACGAATTCGGAAAACAAAAAAGGATTTGAATAAATTCAAACAGGTGCTTTTGTATATACTTGGAAAAGTTGGAAGTAAACCAAATGTTGGCGAAACAGTATTACACAAACTTCTTTACTTTATTGATTTTGATTATTACGAAAAATTTGAGGAAAATTTAATAGGGGCAACTTATATTAAAAATCATCACGGCCCAACATCGGTTGAACTTGGAACAATTATTAGGGATATGCAGAAAAAAGAAGAGATTGAAACGGTAAAGAGTAAGTACTTTAAGTATGAGCAAAGGAAATATTTGCCGCTTAAACGAGCGAATCTTAATAAGCTTTCGGCGCGTGAAACTAAGCAAATTGATGATGTCCTGGCGCGTCTTTCCGATAAAAACGCAAAAGAAATAGAAAATTATTCCCATGGAGATATCCCATGGATAGTCGCCAAAAACGGCAAGCCGCTTTCATACGAAAGTGTTTTTTACCGCGATGAGCATTATTCTGTAAGAAATTATGACGATAAACTTTAGTGAACTACTTGCTTTCTCAAAAGAGTTCAAACGGCTTGCGAGAAAATATAAATCACTAACTCAAGATATTAAAATATTTAGAGAGATTATTTCGGTTATTCCTCTTGGCAATAGTAAACATTTTAATATTATTACTCAAACCGAAAGCGTCAGAATAATTAAGGCGCGTTTTTTTTGTAAATATTTAAAAGGATCGTCTCTAAGAGTTATTTACGCGTATGTTGAGAAGAAAAGGAGAATTGAGTTTATTGAGATATATTTTAAGGGAGACAAAGAAAACGAGGATAAAGAAAGAATAAAAAATTACCTGAGAGTTATTAACTAAACATAGCGGGGTTTGACCTATAATTAAGAAATAATCTAAAACAATGAAAAAATTATCAATACTACTTATAACTTTCATTATTATATTTGGAACCGTTTCGTTTTTCTGGAACGACTTAACGGATATTTATTATCGGTTTTCTTTAAAATTACCGCGGGTTGAAAAAGAGATTACCGGAGTTTTAACTCAAGAAATTGAAAAACGAATTTCAACTCCTTCACCTCTTCGAATTGAAGCTGAGGAGATCTCTGCTTACTTAACTCTCTCGGGAGTAATTTATTGGACGAATATTCAAAGAAAAAAATTTGGTTTGCCATTGTTTAAAGAGAACTCTAAACTTAACGCTTCGGCTGAAATGAAAGCTGAGGATATATTTGAAAATCAATACTTTGCCCATATTTCGCCGTCGGGAGAAGGAGCGGGGGATTTAGTAAAAAATGTTAAATACGAATTCATTACTATTGGTGAAAACTTAGCTCTTGGTAATTTTAAGGAAGATTCGGTTCTTGTTCAATCCTGGATGGAAAGCCCTGGCCATAGAGAAAACATTTTGAACTCCAAGTATCAAGAGATTGGCGTAGCGGTTAAAAAAGGTGTTTTTGAAGGAAAAACAACCTGGATAGCAGTTCAACATTTTGGTTTTCCTTTATCTGCTTGTCTTCAGCCAGATGAAGCGCTTCAAGAAGAAATTAAGACAAGGGAAAATGAAATTATCCAGCTTCAAAAAATCTTAAACAGCTTACAACTTGAGATTAAAAATATGAGGCCAAAACGAGGGGTTCTTTATAATCAAAAAATAGAAGAATATAATTCTCTTGTCTCAGAACATAATGCTTTTCTAAAAGAAACTAAGATTTTGATTAACGATTATAATAACCAAGTCAAATTTTTTAATGAATGCGCCGCTCTGTAAAATTGCTTAAAAAAAATTAGACGAATTCATAAAAAAATAATAACGAGAATTATCTGATTTTTAAGTTGACAGAACCTTTGCAGTATAATACTATCAAGGATATAAAATATTATTAGCTGTTTAACAATTTATAAATAATAAATGTAAGAAATTGGAAACAAAAAAAGAAAGGAGGATAGGAGAAATGGCAAGAATTAATAATAAGGATTCCTTTGTGATAGCTAAAAGCATTATTAATGCTCTTATAGACCAGGTTCCGATAAAACAACAAATAATTGAGAGCATGTCTCAAATTTTAAATGTTAATCGGTGTACCGTTTTCAAAATCTTTAGAGGCAAAAACAAAAAAATGTTTTGCGGAGTATTTGCGGGAGTGCCTGTTAACGAGTATAGCATTGACGTGGTTGAATCTTTAAACGACCATCCTGATATTAAAAAAGTTGTAGATGGCCGGAAAATTTTACTGGTTGCTGATCCGAAAGAAAATCCATTAACGTCTTATTTTAGCCAGGCGATTATAAAGAATAATGTGAATCAGATACTGTATATTCCCTTGGTTTTTGAAAAAAACTCAAAAAGAACAATAGGAGTAGTTGTTATTGACGCTATTGCCGAGAGAAAAGCGTTTAATGAAGAAGAAATAGAATTTTGCGCCGAAGTCGGAGGATTAATTTCTTTAATACTTGAACGGGAAGAAGTGCTCATAGAGGAAATGCGAGACAAAATTATTAATCGTGTCGTCGGATTGGGAGGATTCGCTCGGCGTTTGAAAAAAATAAATCGAGAATTTTCAAAGGATGTCCGAATTATTATTAAGGAAATTAAAACAGTGGAGAAAATTTTTCCGAGAGGAGAAGGAAAATTTTAAATAAAAGGGAGAAGGCAACTTCTCCCTATTTTTTTTGATAGATGACTTTTTACGAAGTTGATATTATTTCTGGCTTGTGGTAAAATAATAAT
>CAYLWZ010000001.1:45635-98964 GCA_964387825.1 uncultured Candidatus Saccharibacteria bacterium | reverse complement strand
TGAAGCAGTTCTTTTATAATAAGATATTACTAAAAAAGGAAGGAGGTTTTAAAATGAAAGCCAAAAATATAAATGATGGTTTCTTCGGAATGAATGTTGACATTGAAGAAATTATTAGAAAGGAAAGAAAGGAAAGGAAACAAATGGTTCAGGGGGTTATAGAAAAACTTTATCTTATTTCATTCAAAGAAGAAAAGGAAGAGATAAGAGTTAGAAAAATTCTTGGAGAAAGCAGAGGAAGAAAAGAGATTGTCGATTTTTTAGAAGACAGAAAATCCTATCGGGATTTCGTGGTTGTTGTGATAAAAAGAGCGAGATACGCGTTTTTTAATTTGAAAATTGAGAAGTCAGATTTAAAGGCATTGAATTATGAAAAGAGACAAGAAATACTTAAGATAAAGTTCGGTAAGCGGTTTATTGAATCCAAAGTGATAGTGGTCAATCAGGAAAAGACAAGTAAGGAGGTTGAAAATGAATGGCAGGAAATTCTCCGTCAATTTAAGAAGTCCTGACCAAAATTAGCGTAAACTAATCAGCGGTCAGGACTTTTTTAATTGAAAAAAATAATAAAATCAGCGTTCTCGCTTGACAAATTTTGACAAATATGCTAAATTATAATTAGTTTCTTTAATAAATTATAATAGAAAAAGGAGAAAGCGATGAAAGAATTAACAAAAGGATTGATTTTCGGGTTATATTGCATCGGATGGGTGGCGCTATGTTTGCTTTTTGTTTATGTTCTTGCTGCATTTCTTTATGTTTTCAGTAATGCGCAGTATCCGGGATGTATTGCTTATATCCCAAAATGGATTTTTCTGTTTTCTGTCTTGATATTTCTAGAGAAGGTGAAAATGGTTCACAAAACGGTTGAGTATTTCCTTGGTTGTCTTAACAAAACAATCAAGCGTTTTCCTAAATTCTAAGATTAAGATGAGGTGAAAGAAATGGTAAAAACGAGAATTTTGGCGTAGTATTAGCGGTAATGGTCACTATTGCCGTAATGAATGGAGTTTCTTGGTGACCTATTAGGGGGCTAAAATAAATCAGCCCCTTTTTTTATTATTATTTATTCCACAGTAACCGATTTAGCCAGATTTTTTGGCTTGTCCACGTTGATTCCCTTTAAGTCGGCAATATGATAGGCGAGCAGTTGGAGAGGAACAATATTGATTATCGGCGAAATTTCCTCTTTAATTTGAGGAACTTTGATTAAAGCGTCAGCAAGTTTTTCTAATCTTTCATCTTGTTTATTTATTATAGCGATAATTTTCCCTTTCCTCGCTTTTATTTCCTCCATATTGCTTAACACTTTTTCGTAAGTATTGTCTTTTGGCGAAACAAAAACCACCGGCATATTTTTATCAATTAAAGCGATTGGTCCGTGCTTCATTTCTGCCGCCGGATAACCCTCGGCGTGAATATAAGAAATTTCTTTAAGCTTTAAAGCTCCTTCCAGAGCGACAGGAAAATTTATCCCTCTGCCGAGATAAAGAAAATTTTTATTTTCTTTGAATTTTTCCGCTATTTTTCTAATTTCGTTTGATTTTTCAAGAACAGTCCTAATTTTCCGGGAAACAACTTTTAATTCTTTTAAAAGTTGTTTATTTGAACTTTCGCTAAATTTAGAATAAGTTTTTTTCTCCTGTCTTATAAACAAAGCGAATAATAAAAGAGCGGTAATTTGGCAGGTAAAAGCTTTTGTGCTGGCAACTCCTATCTCCGGTCCGGCGTGAAGATATATTCCGGAATCAACCTCTCTGGTTATTGAGGAACCGACAACATTAACTATGCCAAGCGTTTTTGCTTTTTTTGCTCTTGCTTCTTTGAGCGCCGCCAAAGTATCGGCTGTTTCCCCGGACTGAGAAATAGCGATAACAAGGTCGTCTTTTTTTATTATCGGGTCTCGGTATCTGAATTCTGAGGCGTAATCAATCTCAACGGGAATTCCGGTAATTTTTTCAATAACGTATTTTCCTATTAGGCCTGAATGCCAGCTTGTGCCGCAGGCGGTTATTATAATCCTCCTTATTTTTTTTAAATCTAAATTCAGAGTAAGCTTTATTTTATTGTTTTTTATTCTTCCTCGCAGGGTATTTTCTACTGCCTCCGGCTGTTCAAATATTTCTTTCAGCATAAAATGCTTGAATTTTCCCTTTTCCATTTGTTCTGTCGTCCATTTTATTTTATGAATTTTTCTGTCAATTTGTTTTCCATCTAAATTTTCAATAGAATAGCCGTTTTTTCTCAATTCGGCTATTTCGTTATCTTGGAGATAAATTACTTTTTTTGTATGGTCTAATATTGCTGGAACGTCTGAAGCGACAAACATTTCATTGTCGCCGACGCCGATAATTAAAGGAGAACCTCTTCTGGCGGCAATTATTTTTTCTTCGTTTTTATCAATTATCGCTAATCCGAAAGCGCCGTCAATAAGTTTTAGCGCTTTTACCGTTGCTTTTTTAATATCGCCGGAATAAAATTTTTCTATAAGATGGGCTATGATTTCAGAATCGGTGTCAGAAATTATTTTATGCCCTTCTTTTTTTAGTAATTTTTTTAAACTTTGATAGTTTTCAATTATGCCGTTGTGGACTATGGCTATTTCTTTTTTGCAATCTAAGTGGGGATGAGCATTAAGTTCGTTCGGCTCTCCGTGGGTCGCCCATCTACTATGGGCAATTCCAATGTTTCCTTTTATGTTATTTAATTTTGGTTCTTTTGCGAGTTGAGATATTTTTCCTTGTTTTTTGACAACGTTTAATTTACCGTTATTTAATACGCAAAGACCGGCCGAGTCATAACCTCGGTATTCAAGTTTTTTCAAGCCATTAAGCAATAAAGGGACAATATTTTTATTTCCTATATAGCCAATAATTCCGCACATAATTAGAAGATAGAGTATAGAAGATATTTCCACTCTCCACTTTCCACTTTCCGGTTGTAATTATAACATTAAAGCGAATTTGTGGCAATTTTCATGTAATTGCTTATTACTTAACCAGATTAAGCAACGCCCAAAAAACTAAGGTTACGGGGGTCTAATCTTGTGAAGTAAAAAACAGGCGGAAAAAATAAAAAATATTTTCCGCCTTTTGGATTTTGCCTTCCGATTTAAGCTTTAATAAAAAACTAATTAGTAATCTTTTCGGGAAACTCATCGGAAGGTCCACCGATAGTACTAGGCTCATAGGGAACTATCTTATATGTATCCCCCTCCTTATCTGTAACAGCAAATACTTTTGGCATTTTTTTCCGATTCGCCCCTTTAATATTATAAAGTTTTAGTTCTGTTTTCTCGCCTGATTGACGAAGCAGAAGACAAGAAGGGCCAGATTCATCCTGGAAATAAATCGTATTGACTTTAAGCTTAGTTATCGGATTAGCATTTCCGCTTGCTCTTATTAGATATCCTATAAGTATTCCCCATAATAATACGAAAGCGATTATTATTTCCTTTATTACCCATGTTATTTCCATTGCTTTTCTCCTTTGTTTTAAAATTAAAGATCTAAAAATAATATACTTCATAAAACTTAATTAGTCAAGGGCGAGTGGCGGAACCGGCAGACACGCTAGCTTATTTTAATAAATCCAGACAACTTTAACAGAAAACTTATTAATTACCTGATATTCTACAACACAGACAGAGTACATTTTGTTTTCCGAAACAAATTTTCTCCTGTACAATTTATGATACAATGGCAGAAACAAAAACTAACAGTAAATCAAACTATTCAATCGTCAAATTATCCAAACCGTTAAAATGCCTCAAGGGTCCAAAATAGGGCGGCATTATGCATGTATTTGACAAAAATATCGCATTATGCTATATTAAATACAAAAGTAAAGATGGATGAATTTGAACCTTAAAAAAAAGGAGGTTGTAATGGAAAGAGGAAGAATAATAGCAGTAGCAGGAGGAATTTTTATTTATGTCTTGACTTGTTCGTCTATCAGCTGGTCCTATTTGGCTAAAGCTAGCTGGTATGGACCAGGATTTCATAATAAAACAGCAGCTAATGGAAAACTCTATAATATGTACTCTTTTACGGCCGCCCACAAGACCTTACTTTTTGGGACTAAAGTAAAAATTACTAATCCTAAAAATGGTCAAAGCGTTATCGTAGAAATTACTGATCGGGGACCCTATATCCCTAAGCGAGAATTTGATCTTTCTCTAATAGCAGCCAGAAAGATTGGTTTAACTAAAAATGGCGTAGAATTGACGGAAATAGAGATTCTGAAAAATAAATCAGAATTTTATTCCTATCGCATCAAAAAGGGAGAAACCCTGTGGCGGTTATTCGGCGCGAATTGGCCGATAATTGCCCGATTAAACAGAATTTCTCCTAAAAGAATAAGAAGGGGTATGAAAATAATCATACCTTACGATTGGCAATCAGCTAAAACTTATAGCCCTTTGCCTGTTCATTACCATTACCAAACAACAAACAGAAACAGAAAATTCATTTTGATTAACTTAGAAAAACAGGCTTTAGGATTTTATCAATCAGGGAAACTAAGTTTCTGGCTGCCGATTTCTTCGGGTAAAAAACTAAAGAAGACCCCAAAAGGCAATTTCCGTATTTTACAAAAAGATAAAGATCATTTCTCTTCTAAATATCCTCTGTCTAATGGAGGAGGGGCATCGATGAAATATGGTCTTAATTTCTTTAAAGATTATTGGATTCATGCCGGTGTTTTGTCCGGTCAAGCTAATTCACATGGGTGTGTCAGGCTGTTGGAAAAAGATGCCAAAAAATTATTTCTCTGGGCTGAAATAAAAACGCCTATCGAAATAAAATAAAGTTTTTTAACTAAAAAGCTCAAACCAATTAGTTTGAGCTTTTTTAATTTTTCCCTTTATCTAATTCTCAAGAAAAAAAACCCAACCTTCCTTTGAGATTGCGCTTAGGGCTCTATATTTTTTATGTAATTGCTTAACCTGGTTAAGCAACGCCCAAAAAACTATGGTTACGGGGGTTTAATCTTTGTGAAGTAAAAAAACAGGCGGAAAAAGTAAAACTTTTTCCGCCTTTTAGGTTAATCGCTAAGGGCTTTCTTAATCTTGGTAGTTACTTCCTTTAGGAGAAAGGGTTTATTTAGGAAACTCACTCCCAGGGAGGAAATTTGTTCTTTATATGACCCAATGACTCCGCTCATAATAATAAGCGGGAGATCCGGAAAATCTTTTTTTATTCTTTCAGCTATTTCAATACCGCTTATTCCCGGCGGCATTTCAATATCTGAAATGACTAAATCAAAATTTTCGGCGCTAATTTTATCCAGCGCCTCTTGACCATTTTCGGCCTCCTTTACCAAGTATTTAGAATTAAGAAGCAATTTGAGTATTTCCCTTATTCCACTTGAATCGTCTACTATCAAAATTTTTTTCATTTCAATCTTCCTTTCAATTATTAAAATTTTTGCCATAAAGGAGCTAATCTCCTTTTTCTATTATTTAATTGTTAAAAAACTAATTATTCTTAATTTAAGAATATATGATTCTACCTTCCCGCCTGCAACGCTTTGCGTAGCAATACGGGCAGGAGCGAATCAAGGTATTGTCCTTATACCATACTTGTAAATCTTTGCCAAATTTTTGTATAAGTTTATAGCATATTGGAAAATTATAGCGGAAAGAGTAAAATATAATAATAAGTCGATGAAATAATTCCGCGGAGCTTGATAGTTAAATTATTGCTTTTTAGATAATACTGAGGTAAAATAAAAATGATGGCGAAGAAAAAAGCAAAAAACAAAATTAAATATAGGAAAGAGCAAAAAAAGAACAAAAAAAGAGCCGCGATTTCAAAGAATCTTGCGAGTTCTGTTAGGCATCATAAAAGTAAAAAAAAATTTCAGGGAAATCAGATTTTTGACGATGTGCACAAAACCAAAGTCAGGATTATCGGAATTGGCGGGGGAGGGGATTCTATTGTTTCAGAAATTACATCTCGGGTGAAAAAAGCGGATTTCGTGGTGGCAAACACCGACGCCAGGGCGTTAAAAACAGTAAAGA
The DNA here is from genome assembly GCA_964387825.1 of uncultured Candidatus Saccharibacteria bacterium. Lineage (GTDB taxonomy): Bacteria > Patescibacteriota > Minisyncoccia > Minisyncoccales > GWA2-38-27 > CAYLWZ01. The sequence goes on along the minus strand of CAYLWZ010000001.1, from coordinate 92,942 downwards.
AAGCAAAACGATTTCAATTTGGCAAGAATTTAACTCAGGGTTTGGGTACCGGGATGAATGTAGAAATGGGAGAAGCGGCCGCCCAAAACGAGAAAGAAAGAATAAAAAAACTTTTTGAAGGTCAAGACCTTTGTATTATAATTTCTTGTCTTGGAGGCGGAACAGGATGCGGCGCAACCCCAGTGTTCGCTAAAATCGCTAAGAATTCAAATTGCCTTACTTACGGAATTTTTACTCTCCCTTTTGATTTTGAGGGAGAAAAAAAGATGGAGGTTGCCAAAGAAGCCCTTTTGAAAATAAAATCTTATCTTAATGTTTATTCAATTATTCCCAACGAAAGGATTTTTCAGATTATTGATAAAAATACTCCCTTGAAAGACGCTCTTTCCGCTATTAACGAGGAACTTGCTAAAAATTTGGAGGGATTAATTGAAATGATTTATCTGCCGGGCCTGATTAATATTGATTTCGCCGATTTAAAAACAATTCTTGCGGGACACGGGCGATTGGCCTATTTAAAAACAATTGAAATTGAAGAACCGAAAAAGGAAGAGGTGGTTGAAAAACTAATTTCCAACCCCCTTTATCCTTATACAATTAAAGGCGCCAGGGGAATTCTTTATAATGTGGTCGGTGGAAAAGCGCTTCAGCTTTCCGAGGTTTCCCATATATCAAAGATAATTTCTGGTTCCTTAAACAAAAACGCCAAGATTATTTTCGGCATTGGCCAGAGCCAGAGGAAAAAGAGTAAAGTAGATTTAACTCTTCTGGCGACAGGATGCAATATTAAAAACGACATATTAAAACCAGTTAGTTTGTCCAGAAAAATAGCCCGAAGTTCCGGCTCGGGCGTTGTTCGTCCAAAAAGAAAAAGAAAAATTAAGCAGGAAACAAAAAGAAAAAGAAAAAGAAATAAAAAAATAGCCGGGAAGCCTTTAATTTTTGAAAAAAATCCGCCTCAAAACAAGAAAGTCCAAAAATTAAAGCCAGAACCGGAAATAAAGAAGGAGCCGCAATTAGAAACAAAGTTGAAAGGGAAATTAGAGCAAAAAACAAGCCGTCTTGTGAAAGCTTTTTCAAATAAGCCAAAATTACTTAAAGCGAAACCGGCGGCAAAACGCTCTAAAGAATTATCCTTATCGGTTAAAATCGAGAAACAGGCAAGCAATCCGTTGGAACAAAGTCCGCCGCTTGACAAATTGCCGAGCGCCAAGAAGCCAGCGATTTCAAGCAAATTATACAGCAATACAAACAATAAAATCAGAAGAAACGCTCTTGATGTAAAAAAAGCAGCCGATCAGGAGGAAAAAGAATTATTGGAAAAGGAAAAAATTTGGGAAACGCCGGCTATTTTTAGGAAAAAAGATGACAAATGATAAGTTTCTAATCTCTAATTTCTAACAAAAATTCTAGTCAAATCTTAAATATTTGACATTGGACATTTAATAATTTGATATTTTGTTAGATATTAGTCATTAGGATTTAGGAATTTATGAACGAAGTGAAGAAGGCTATTATTCCAATTGCCGGTTTGGGCACGAGATTTTTACCATTGTCAAAAGTGGTGCCGAAAGAGCTTTGGCCGTTAGTGGACATTCCCCTTATTCAATACTCTATCAGCGAAGCCAAAGAAGCCGGAATCAGGGAAATAATTTTTGTCCTTAGCCCTAAAAATAAAAAGGTCTTTGAATATTTGAGGCCTTCTCCAAAAATAGAAAAAGCATTGAAAGAGAAGAAAAGAGAGAATATTTTAGAAGATGTTAAAAGATTGGATAATCTTCTTAGTAATATTTCTTTCTCTTATGTTCTTCAAAAGAAGCCATTGGGAGATGGCCATGCTATTTTACAGGCGGCAAAAGCAATAAACTCAGAAGCAGTTGCCTGTCTTTTTCCCGACGATGTTGTAGAGTCGCGCGTTCCGGCGCTTCTTCAGTTAGCCAAAATTTTTAAAACTTGCCAAAAGCCGGTTATGGCTCTTTATCGCCAGCCAGAAGAGAAAGTTCCTCATTATGGGATAGTTGGCGTTGAAAAGATTGCCAATCGGCTCTTTAAAATTAAAAAGATTATTGAGAAACCGTCAATAGAAAGCGCTCCTTCTGATTTAGCGATAGTTGGCCGCTATATTTTGACCCCGGAAGTTTTAGATTATCTAAAAAAAGCTAAACCAAGCGAGAAAAAAGAGATAATTCTGGCAGAAGTTATTAACGAGAGAATGATTAAAGAAGGCAAGCTTATTTACGGATACGAGATTGAAGGAAATTGGCTTGAGTGCGGAGATAAATTCAGATGGCTGAAATCCAATCTTTATCTTTCCTTAAAGCATCCTCGTTTTGGCCCGGAGCTTAGAAAATATTTAAAAACATTAATTTAGCCGCTCTAATAATCATTATGATAGAAGCCAATAAATCTATCTTAAAAAATATTTACAAAAAAAGGCCGTTAGACGCCAAAAAATATGATTACGGCTTGCTTTTGATAATCGGCGGTTCGGAATTTTACAGCGGCGCGCCAGCTTTGTCGGCTCTAGCCGCTTTTAAGGCCGGAGTTGATATGGTAAGAGTGATTGCTCCAAAAAGAGCGGCAGACATAATCGCTTCTTTTGGGCCTGACATAGCCGCTTATCCTTTAGAAGGAGCTCGTTTAATTAATAAGCATTTGTCAGTTTTAATTTCTATGGCCGAATCGGCCAAGGCTTCCGTGCGCGGGAAAACAAGCGCTGTTATCGGCGGAGGAATAGGACGGTCAAAAGGAACCCAAAATGTAATTTTGGAATTTCTATCAAAAATTAATATTCCAGTCGTTATTGACGCTGACGGTATTCATGCTTTGGGAAAGAATCCGAAAGCAGTTTCAGGCAAACCGTCATTAATTACTCCTCACAGTTATGAATTTTTTATTTTAACCGGCAAAAAAGTGGCTGATTTACCCGCTCAAGAAAAAATAAAAATAGTTCGGGCAGAAGCGGCTCGTCTTAAAACAACAATTTTATTAAAGGGAAAAATAGATATAATTTCCGATGGCAAAGAAATCGCCCTGGCCAAAGGAGGTTCTCCTTTAATGACCGTTGGGGGCACGGGAGACGTTTTGGCTGGGATTTGCGGCGCTCTTATGTCAAGAGGAATACCTCCTTTTGAAGCCGCCCAAGCCGGTGCTTTGATTAATAACTTGGCCGGAGAATTGGCAGGAAAAAAGATGGGAGAATCAATGATGGCGACCGATTTAATAGAAGTAATCCCTGAAATCTTACCAAAAAATTATTAGCTGTGAATTATAGGCGTTGCTTAATATTGCTTAACCTGGTTAAGCAATCACGATAATTAATTTATTTATTCGTTGCGGATAGATTCTTAATTTGCTTAAACTATGGAAATATACGACCTTATCGTTATTGGCGGAGGGCCGGCCGGGGCAACGGCCGGAATTTACGCCGCCAGGCAAAAATTAAATACTCTTTTAATTACCAAAGATTTTGGCGGTCAGGTTGGGAGAAAAGCGGTTACTATTGAAAATTACCCCGGTTTTATAGAAGTTTCCGGTTCGGAATTAATTAAAAGATTTAGGGAACACTTAAAATCAAAAGATGTTAAGATTAAATTGGCGGAAGTGGACAAAATAGAAAAAGCAGGCAAGAATTTTTCGGTCTTTACCGTTAAAAAAGGAAAGATTTTGTCAAAAACAATAATTATAGCTTCAGGCGCCGACCCTCGGCCCTTGGAAGTTCCGGGAGAAAAAGAATTTATCGGCAAGGGGGTAAGTTATTGTTCTGTCTGCGACGGGCCTATATTTCAAGATAAGACAGTGGCAGTGATTGGAGGCGGAAACGCTGGTTTTGAAAGCGCTATATTTTTGGCCAATTACGTTAAAAAGATTTATATTTTGGAATATACGCCAAAAATTGCGGCTGATGAAATAAATCAAAAAATTGTAAGAAAAAGCGGAAAGGCGGAAATAATAACAAATGTCGTCTTAAAAGAAATTAAGGGAGAAAATTTTGTTGATTCAATAGTTTATCAAAACAGAAAAGACGGCAAAGAAAAGACCTTAAAAATTGGAGGAGTTTTTGTGGAAATTGGAAGCCAGCCGGCAACATTTTTTGCCAAGAGGTTGGTTGACTTTAATAAGCGCGACGAGATAAAAGTTGAATTTGAAACTTGCCAGACAAAAACACCCGGCCTTTTTGCCGCTGGCGATGCCAATGTAGGCCGATTTAAACAGATTGTTACCGCTGCCGGCGAAGGCGCAAAAGCCGCTTTAGCCGCTTATGAATATATTCAAAAACAAAAATAAATTTTATTTAGTGAAAAATCAAACATCCTCCTCTATTGCTTTTACCTTAATAGAATTATTAGTAGTAATATCCATTATAGGGTTATTGGCAAGTATTGTTTTTGTGGCTTTGGGTTCGGCAAGAGAAAAAGCAAAAATTGCGAAAGCTCGGCAAGAAGTAAGTACTATTTATAATGCAATTTTACTTATACAGGCTGATACCGGAAAATATCCTTCTAGTAATAATATTATTACAGCAACTGGGCTTAACGCTGCATTAACACCTTATCTCACTGCTATAGGAAATGATCCTTGGGGACACTCGTATATATATGATGGTTGTCCTAAACCTTGCGATAGTTGTAGTTCTGATTGCGAAGTTGGATTGTGGCAAACATCAGTATGTTCGGGTGGACCAGATGGAACTGGAGGATGGCCTCCTTCTGTAAATCGTTCACCTATAGGTGATGATATTTGCATATATTTTGATGGAGGGTCATCGTGGTAAAAAATCTATTTATGGTAAAAAGTCTTAATTCTAAAATTAAATCAATAAAAGCCAGGGAGATTTTGAACTCCAGGGGAGAACCGACCGTGGAAGTTGAGTTGAAAACAGATGACGGGATTTTTGTCGCTTCGGTTCCTTCCGGCGCTTCTATCGGGGAAAACGAAGCGAAAGAATTAAGAGACGGCGGGAAAAAATATTTTGGCAAAGGAGTTTTAAAAGCGGTTGGGAATATTAATAAAATTATTGGTCCAAGAATTAAAGGAAAGAATCCCGCTAAACAAAAAGAAATTGATGAATTGATGATTAAACTGGATGGCACGAAAGATAAATCAAAATTAGGAGCAAACGCCATATTGCCGGTTTCAATGGCTGTTTGCCGGGCCGGCGCCGCTTCTAAAGATTTATCCTTATATAAATATATCTCCCAAATTTACAGGGGGTCGCCTCCTGTAAATTTGACACTGATGGTTCCTACTCCTTGTTTTAATATTATAAACGGAGGAACGCACGCAGGGAATAAATTGGATATTCAGGAATTTATGATTGTGCCTCAAAAGAAGTTGTTTTCGGAAAATTTGCGGGCGGCAAGTGAAATTTATCAAGGTTTAAAAAAGATTTTAAAAAATAATTTTGGGGAACAAGCAATAAACGTCGGAGACGAAGGCGGCTTTGCTCCGCCTATTTCTCACGCAAGCGAAGCGCTGAATTTAATTAGTCAAGCCCTAAAAAATTATCCAGACACGAAGATTGGTTTAGATTGCGCAGCCAGCCAGTATTGGAAAGATAAAAAATATCAATTAGAAGGAGCGGTTTTTACAAAAGAAGGGCTTTTGATTTTTTATGAGGATTTGATTAAAAAATATCCAATTATTTTTTTAGAAGACCCTTTTTCGGAAAATGACTGGCAGGGTTTTCAGGAAATTACTAAAAAGTTAAGCAATAAAATAATCATTGTGGGAGATGACCTCTTATGTACTAATCCAAGAAGGATAAAAGAGGCCGAAAAGAAAAATGCCTGCCGAGGGGCGATTATCAAGCCCAATCAAATCGGGACAATTACCGAGACCATAGAAGCTGTTAAATTAGCCAAATCGTTTAACTGGAAGATTATTATTTCCCATCGTTCCGGCGATACCTGCGATGACTTTATTTCTGATTTAGCCGTAGGCGTCGGAGCTGATTTTATTAAGTCGGGAGCGCCGGCGAGAGGAGAGAGATTGGCTAAGTATAATCGTTTGCTTAAAATTGAAGAGGAAATAAAAAGCTAATTTTCAATTATCAATTTTCAATTATCAAATAAATTATCAATTTTCAAATTTTCAAACTTCCATCAATTTCTTTGTAAACCTTGCTATTTTTCAGAAATTACACTTCTTATCTATTTTTATTGTTTGATAATTGAATCGTTGAGAATTTATTGAAAATTGAAAATTACTCTTATGTCTAAATTATTTTTATTAAGGCACTTTAAATCGCAATGGAATTTGGAGAACAGATTTACCGGCTGGGTTGACGCGCCCTTAATTAAAGAAGATACTAAAAAGGTTAAGGCAATTTCAAAAGAAATATTCAAGTCAAAAATAGACGTTGTTTATTCTTCTCCATTATTTAGAAACGAAGACAGCGTTTTACGAGTTTTAGCTTATTTTCCTCAAAAATATCCTATTTTTATTCATCTTGATAAAGGAAAAATGAAAGATTGGGGAAAATTCAGAGAGATAAATAAAAATTATGTTCCCGTCTATGTTTCAGAAAATTTAAATGAAAGATATTATGGAAAATTACAAGGAAAAAATAAAAAAGAAACAATAAAGAAATACGGAGAAGAAAAAGTTCATCTCTGGCGGAGAGGGTTTAAAAATAGGCCGCCTGGCGGGGAAACTTTAAAAGATACTTATGACAGAGCTGTTCCTTTTTATAAAAAATATATTCTAAGAGATTTAAAAATAGGAAAGAATGTTCTAATTGTCGCCAGCCATAATTCTCTAAGGGCTTTGATAAAATATATTGAAAGAATACCGGATAAAGAAGTTATTAACCTTGAAGTTGATTACGGCGGTTTAATAGAATATGAATTAGATAAATCAATGAACGTAAAGAGATTTGAGTTATAATAAAAATTATTGTGCGATAGTTTTAGCGTTGTCGAGTTGTCGAAAAGAGAATTATTTGTTAATATAAAAAATATAAAATAATTAATTATTCTAATCAATGACCAATGTCTAATGTCTAATGTCTAAAATTGGAAATTGGGGTTTGGGATTTGTTTAGGTTAATTAGAATAATTAGGTCAATTAGGTCAATTAGGTCAATTAGGTCAATTCTACTTTTATGTTTAAAAAAATACCAAAAAACTTACTTCTTTTAACGATTATCATCGCCGGACTTTTAATAGCAGGGGCAGTAATTTTTGTAAATGTTCAAAAATGTTCCGGCAATAAAATAAAAGGAAAAATATTGTCTTCTCAGGAAGCGGGCAAAAAAGTTGTTGATTTTATTAATCAAAAAATATTGCAAGGGCAAACAACCGCTTCTTTGGCGGACGCTGTTGAAGAAGACGGACTATATAAAATTACTATTAATCTCCAAGGGGGAAAAATTGATACTTACGCCACCCTTGACGGCAAATTTCTCTATCCGGAAAGGATTGATATGGAACAGGCAACAGCTCAAAATTCAGAAGAGAATCCAACGACTACAAAAAAGTCGTGCGAAGATATTAAAAAATCAGACAAACCTCTAATGGAGGTTTTTGTTGTAAGCAGTTGTCCTTATGGTTTGCAGGCGCAGAGAATTTTAGCGGAAATTTGGAAAAATATTTCTTCCTTGGCAGATAATATAAAAGTCAGATATATCGGCTCTGTTTCCAGTGACAGAATCACTTCTATGCACGGGGATGAAGAAGCCCAGGAGAATCTGAAACAAATATGCATAAGAGAGGAACAATCAAATAAATATTGGGATTATGTTTCTTGTTATATTAAAAAAGGAGACACCGATGGTTGTTTGAAGAGTGTTAATATTGATACCGGGAAATTGGATAGCTGTGTATCTGAACCTTCAAAAGGATTAAAATACGCCAAAGAAGATTTTGATTTGCAAGATAAATATAAAGTTACCGGTTCACCGGCCTTAATACTGAATGGAGAAACGGTGAGCGAGTTTGATTTTGGAGGGAGAACCGCCGATGCGTTAAAAACCTTACTTTGCTGTGGCTTCAATAACAATCCTGACACTTGTTCTGAAGAACTAACCACTGACTCAGCAGCGACAAGTTTTTCGGAAGAATATTCTTCTGGCTCTTCAGAAAGCGGAAATTGCGAATAATATAAATTTAGTTATTCGTATATTCGTAACAAATTCGTTAATTTTCGTTATTCGTTAATTTTATGCTTAAAGTAAAAGTTTATTCTACCCCGAGCTGCCCTTATTGTTATACTTTAAAAGAGTTTTTAAAAGAACAGGGTATCAAATTTGACGATATTGATATTTCCCGGGATAAATTCGCCCGAGACGAGATGATTAAAAAGTCGGGCCAAATGGGAGTGCCAGTTGTGAATATTGACGAACAGATTATAGTAGGTTTTGATAAAGAAAAAATTTGCCAATTATTAAATATTAAGGAATAAAATTTCTAATTTCTAATTTCTAATTTCTATTTAATTTCTATGTCAATAAAAATTGCAATTAATGGCTTTGGACGGATAGGCCGCTCTACTTTCCGAAGAATTATTGAAAAATATCCTGACTTAGAAGTAGTGGCGATTAACGATTTAACCGATAATAAAACATTGGCTCATCTTTTGAAGTACGATTCTATTTACAGAGAATACAAGCGCGAAATCGGATTTACCGAAAAAAGCATTTTAATAGATGGAGAGAAATTTCCGGTCTTAGAAGAGAGAGACCCGGAAAATTTACCTTGGAAGAAATTGGGCGTTGACATTGTTTTGGAATGCACCGGCCGTTTTATAGATAGGGAAAGCGCTGAAAAGCATCTTAGAGCGGGAGCGAAGAAAGTAATAATTTCCGCTCCTAGTTTATCCCGTTTACAGCAAAACAAGTCAGAAGAAATACCGAGTTTTGTTTTAGGGGTAAATGAAGATAAATTTGATTCCCGGAAAAATGATATTATTGATATGGGTTCTTGCACCACTAATTGTTTAGCCCCGATAGCCAAAGTTTTGAACGATAATTTCAGGATTATTAAAGGTTTTATGACAACCATTCATAGTTATACCAATGACCAGAGTATTTTAGATTTGCCGCATAAGGATTTAAGGAGGGCAAGAGCGGCAGCTATAAACACTATTCCTACCACCACTGGAGCGGCTAAGGCGATTGGCAAAGTTATCCCGGAAATAAACGGCAAATTAGACGGAATTGCCATCAGGGTTCCAACTCCTACTGTTTCAATTTTAGATTTAGTGGTTGAAGCAGGAAGAACAACTTCGGTTAAAGAGGTTAACAGTGCTTTTAAAAAAGCGGCCGAGAAGGATAATTTTCAGGGAATTTTGAGAACAGAAGAAAAGCCGCTTGTTTCAACCGATTTTATCGGCGACAGTTATTCGGCAATAGTTGACCTTGGAGAGACGATGGTTAAAGATAACTTAATTAAGATTCTCGGCTGGTATGACAACGAATATGGCTATTCCTGCCGGCTGGCGGATTTCGCCGACTATGTCGCTAAGAAATTTTAGCAATAAATTATTTGTTTTGAAATAATCTGACTTAAAAAAGGTGAATTTTTCCACCTTTTTTTAATTCAGGATTACAAGAACTTCTTACCAAAAGAAATCTTTGAGGCGCGGTCCTGTCCCGTAGTGAACGAAGTTTTATTACGAGGCAAGATTCTTGGGCGAAGCAAAGGTTCTTAATTTTTAAAAAAAGAGTATAATATAATTTGATGGGGGAATTCCCTCGTTTCATTATGAAAATGTTAAATTTTCAAGAAACAAGAGCCCTGCTTTTAAAATACAAAATTCCATTTTCCAAAACTATACTTGTTAAATCAAAAACTGAAGGCATTAAAATTGCCGAAAAAATTGGTTATCCTTTGGTCTTAAAAGTTTCTTCGGCTGATATTTTACATAAAACAGACATTGGAGCGGTGAAAACAAATATCAAAAATCAGGAAGAGTTGAAGCAGGCATGGAAAGATATTTCAGAAACGGCAAAAAAAATAAAAGCAAAGGTTGAGGGCATTCTGGCGCAAGAGATGATTTTTGGCAATGAGGTAATTATTGGAATGAAAAGGGACTTGCAATTTGGGCCTGTTTTAATGTTTGGACTCGGGGGTATTTTTGTTGAAGTTTTGAAAGATGTTGCTTTAAGAATTGCGCCCGTTAAAAAAAGCGAAGCTATAAAAATGATTAAAGAAATAAAAGGTTATAGGTTGTTAAAGGGGATTCGGGGACAGGAGGCATCTGAAATTAAAAAGATTGCAGATATTATAGTTTCTCTCTCAAAGCTTTCGCTGGCCGAAGAAAGCATAAAGGAGATAGATTTTAATCCGGTTATTGTTAATTCTAAACAAACGTTGGTTGTTGACACCCGTTTTCTAATATGAGATTAAAGAGAATTTTTAATCCCGAAAATGTGGCCGTAATTGGCGCTTCAGAAGAAATGAATTCCCTGGGCAGGGATTTAATGAAAAATCTTTTAAAAGGAAAAAAGAAAAGAAAGATATTTGCGGTAAATCCTCACCATAAAAAGATTTTAGGAATAAAATCTTTCTCCTCTGTAAAATCAATAAAAGAATCCGTTGACCTTGTTTTGATTGCTGTCCCGGCAAAAATAGTTCCTCAAACTGTTAAAGAGTGTTGCCAAAAGAAAGTAGGCGGGATTATAATTATTTCCGCCGGTTTTGCCGAAAAAGGCAAAAAAGGAAAATTTTTACAAAATAAAATTAAGGAAATGGTTCAGAAAGCCGGTATTCCTTTAATTGGACCTAATTGCCTTGGAATTATAAGGCCCTCAATTAATTTAAACGCTTCTTTTGCTCCGGCAACTCCTAAAAAGGGGGAGATTGGTTTTATATCGCAATCCGGCTCTCTTATTGACTCGGTAATTGATCAATCATTATTGGAAAATTATGGATTTTCAAGTATAATTTCTTACGGAAACCAGGCAGACCTTTCTCTTTCTGATTTTTTGGAATGGCTGGGACAAGATAAAGAAACAAAGGTTATAGCGCTCTATATTGAGGGACTGAAAGATGGAAGGAAATTTATAAAAACCGCTTCAAAGATTTCAAAATTAAAGCCAATAGTAGTAATTAAAGCCGGCCGAACAGAAATTGGCGAAAAAGCTGTTTCCAGTCATACTGCTTCTTTGGCCGGTAATTATCAAGTTTATAAAGCGGTTTTTCGCCAATCCGGCTTAATAGAAGTAGAAACGCTTGAAGAACTTTTTGATACCGTTAAAGCGTTAGCTTGGCAGCCAAAAATTAAAAATGGAATAGGAATTATAACCAACGGCGGGGGGTGTGGCGTTTTGATCAGCGATTATTGCCAAGAATTAGGCATTAAATTGCCAAAATTAAAAAAAAGCACTATTGAAAAAATAGAAAAACCTGGAATTATCAGTCCTTCTTATTCTAAGGAAAATCCCTTGGACATCGTGGGCGACGCTTTGTCCGGTCAATACGAATTAGCGATTGAATCTGTTTTAGAACAGGACGATATTAATGGTTTAATAATAATTCAAACATTACAGGCAATGACCGATGTTAAAAAAAATGCTAAAATTATTATAAGAGCAAAAAAAAGATGGCCGAAAAAAGCAATTATCTGCAGTTTTTTAGGAGGAAAGTTTACTCAACTGGGGATAAAATTATTAGAAGAAAATAAAATTCCGAATTATCAGGAACTTAAAAGAACGGCTAAGGCTTTTAAATCGCTGATATAAAACTAAAAATTTGGTATCGCGTTTATGAAAAAATCAAAAAAAAATATTTTATGGCTGAAAGATATTGAATTCAGCGATGTCCCTTTGGTGGGAGGGAAAAATGCTTCTTTGGGAGAAATGACAAGAGAACTTTCAGAAAAAGGAGTTAATGTTCCCGACGGTTTTGCTTTGACTACAAATATCTACTGGAAATTTTTGAAGGCGAACAAAATTGATAAGAAGTTAAAGGAAGTTTTTAAAGAATTTAATCCTAAAAGCATCATAAGCCTTCAGGAAATTGGGAAAAAATCGCGTAAATTTATTATGGGAGGAAAAATTTCCCAGGAACTCAAAAAAGATATTTCAGCCGCTTATAGAAAACTTGAAGAAAAATATGGCAATAATATTGCCGTAGCTGTCAGAACATCCGGTGTTTGCGAGGATATGCCAAACGCTTCTTTTGCCGGGCAGTTTGAAACATATTTAAACGTAAGGGGGAATAATAATTTATTTAAAGCGGTAAAAAAATGCATAGCTTCAACTTTTAGCGATAGAGCAATTGCTTATAGGCAGGATAAAAAAATCAGCCAATTAAAATTCGGACTTTCAATCGGAATCATAAAAATGGTTAGGTCGGACATGGCTTCTTCTGGCGTGATGTTTTCTTTAGACACTGAAACTGGCTTTTCTAATATTGTTTTAATTGACTCAATTTGGGGGCTTGGAGAAATGATTGTAAAAGGAAGAATTACTCCCGATGAATTTTATGTGTTCAAGCCCACTCTTTATCGCCCCTTCATTCAGGACAAACCTTATAAGCCAATTATTAAAAAAGATATTGGGAGAAAGACAGTAAAATATGTTTATGGCAAAGACGGAGGGATAAAAAAGATAAAAGTTCCTGGCGCTCAACAGCTTCAATTTTCCTTGAACGATAAGGAAATTTTAACTTTGGCAAAATGGGCGGTAATCATTGAAGAACATTATTCTAAAAAATTTGGCAAGTGGACCCCTCAGGATATGGAATGGGCAAAAGACGGAAGAACAGGAGAACTTTTCATTGTTCAGTCAAGGCCGGAAACAGTGCACGCCCCGAAAACCGGGAATATTTACGAAGAATACAAAGTTAAAACTAAAAAGAAGCCAATTTTAACCGGTATTGCGGTAGGAGAAAAAATTGGCAAGGGCAAGATTCATATAATTAAAGATATTTCAAAAATTAAATATTTTAAACAAGGAGAGGTTTTAGTAACAAAAATGACCGACCCTGACTGGACAAGCATAATGGGTATGGCCTCGGCTATTATTACTGACGAAGGGGGCAAGACCTGTCATGCGGCGATAATTTCTCGAGAATTAGGAATTCCTTGTATCGTTGGTAGCGGTAAAGCCACTGAGATTTTAAAAAACGGCCAAATGGTAACTGTTGATTGCAGTAAAGGATTAAATGGAAGAATTTGGAATGGCGATGTTCCTTATAGCGTAAGGAGGTATAACCTGAAAAATATGCCGAAGTTAAAAACAGAAATAATGATGAATATCGGAGCGCCGGAGATAGCATTTAAAGCGTCCTTTCTGCCGAACGCGGGAGTAGGACTGGCGCGAGAGGAATTTATTATTGCTGAAAAAATCAGAGTTCATCCTTTGGCCCTTTACCATTATCAAGAAATTAAAAACCAAATAAGAACAAGTTCCTCGCAAGCGAGAGCAAAAACCAAAAATATAAATCAAGAATCAAAAATTATTAGGGAGATTGACAAATTAACAATTGGCTACAAAGATAAAAAACAGTTCTTCATTGATAAATTGGCCGAAGGAATTGCTCAAATAGCGGCCGCTTTTTATCCAAAGAAAGTGATTGTTAGGTTTTCTGATTTTAAGACAAATGAATATAAAAATTTGATTGGCGGCAAGCTTTTTGAGGGAGAGGAATCAAATCCGATGCTGGGATTCAGGGGAGCTTCCCGTTATCTTGACAAAATTTTTCAGCCAGCTTTTAAAATGGAATGCGAAGCAATAAAGAAAGCGAGAAATATTTTTGGCTTAAAAAATGTTACCGTAATGGTTCCTTTCTGCCGAACAGTTGAAGAAGGAAAATCAGTTCTAAAATTGATAGAAAAAAGCGGCTTGAAAAAGAAAGGCGATGGATTAGAAGTTTATGTAATGTGCGAGATTCCTTCAAACGTTATTTTGATTGACCAATTTTTAGATGTCTTTGACGGAATGAGCATTGGTTCCAACGATTTAACCCAGTTAACGCTTGGTTTGGACAGAGATAACGCTAAAATCGCTTATATAGGAAACGAGAAAAATGAAGCAATAAAAGAACAGGTTAGGAAAGTGATTAAAGTTTGCCGCAGGAGAAAAAAATATGTTGGAATTTGCGGCCAGGCACCAAGCGATTTTCCCGACTTCGCTGAATTTATAATGAAAGAGGGGATAGAGACAATGTCCCTGAACGCGGATACGGTGATTAAGACGATACTGAATTTATCAAAGAAGAAATAATACCTTATAAATTGACCTAATTGACCTAATTAACCTAAATAAATTCCAAGCACCAATGACCAAATACTAATGATTATTTTTTTAGATTTTGGGATTTGGGGCTTGAGTCATTGTTTAGAAATTAGGTCAATTAGGTCAATTAGAAATTTGCTATTTATGTTTGACATTATCACTTTTGGGTCGGCTGCTTGGGACATTCTTGTGCGGCCTAAAAATTTTGAAATAATTAAAAGCAAAAAATTTATTACCGGCAAGGGGATCGGTTTTAATTTAGGTTCAAAAGTTGATGTTGATAAAATTGAATTCAGCTCCGGAGGAGGAGGAACAAATACTGCTGTTACTTTTGCTAAACAAGGATTTAAAACATCTTATTGCGCGACAATTGGGAATGATATAACTGGCAAGGAAATTATTGGAGAATTGAAAAAATTAGGGATAGATACTCGTTTTGTGTTTAAAAAAGCAGAGAAATTAACTAACTATTCTATTATTTTGAATAGCGAATTAGAGAGGGACAGGACTATTTTAGTTTATCGGGGAGCTTCAGAATTATTGCGCGATAAAGATATTCCTTGGAAGGAATTGAAAGCAAAATGGTTTTATCTGGCGCCGCTTTCGGGCGAGTTGGCAAAATTGACAGAAAAAATAGTTAATTTTGCGTATAAAAATAGAATAAAAATTGCCGTTAATCCAGGCAATTCTCAACTTTATCTGCCTCTGAAAATCTTAAAAAGAATTTTGAAGAAAGTTGATATTTTATTTTTAAATCAAGAAGAAGCCTCTTTATTAACTAAAATTCCTTTTCAGAAAGAAAAAGAAATCTTTAGAAAAATTGACGAAATCTGTCCGGGAATTGCCGTGATGACAAAAGGCCCCGAGGGCGTGATAGTTTCAGATGGAAAATATATTTATCAGGCAAGGCCTCAGAAAATAAAAGTGGCTGACAGGACCGGAGCAGGGGATTCGTTCGCGTCCGGATTTATTTCCGGATTTATTCGCTCAAAAGAAAACACAGAAGAAGGAATTCAATCAGGCATAGCCAACGCAAATTCTTGTCTTAAAAAGATAGGAGCCAAGAATGGATTGTTGAAAAAAGGCGAGAAATTTAAAAAAGTAAAAGTGATGAGAAAGATACTATAATTAAATAAATAAAAGTTCAACCTTAAAATCCAAAATCCAAATGTCAAATGTCAAATCAAATCCAAAATCCAAAAAGTATAAAATTTTCAATTTTCAATTTTCATTAAATTTTCAATGAATTAATTTTCAAACAAAAAGAAAGAAATTTGCATTAAAAGAAGGTTTAAAAATTGAAAATTGAAAATTAATATTCTATGCTTAAAAATATCGCAAGAAAAAAAGGCTTTACCCTCATAGAATTATTAGTAGTTATTTCCATTATTGGGCTTTTGTCAAGTATTGTTTTAGTGGCTCTTAAAGGAGCGAGGGACAAGACGAAAATAGCGGCCGGTCTCCAATTCGGGGCAGAAGTTGAGCACGCTCTTGGCGCTTATGCGGCAGGCGTCTGGGATTTTGACGAAGGAAGCGGAACAACAGCAAAAGACGCTAGCGGTTATAGCAATGACGGGATAATTCACGGAGCCGTGTATAAATGCGCTTCTGCTGATACGAATAATACTCCGTCAGGAAAAGGATGCTCATTGTATTTTGATGGCAATGATTATGTCGAAGTACCATACAATAAAAGCCTGGAACTCCCAGCCAATAATGAAACCGTTATGTTATGGGTAAAACACAATAATAGTAGCAATATTTTTTTTCAGAGAACTGGTTGGAGTAGAAGATTATTTGGTACAAGTTGGACTTTTACTGATGCAAGTAATAAATATTATAGTCTAAGTGCTACGGGTAACAACGATAACAAATGGCATTTAGTTGGATATACAATATCTAATAGAACTATTAGGTCTTATGTTGATGGAAAACTTGTTAATACTGTAACTGCCTCAAGTAATATTTGTTGCACGGCTACTGCATCTTGGTGGTTTGGAAGACTATGCGGTGGTTCTAGTTGTGGTATATACTATAAAGGTTTCATCGACAATATCCGCATCTACGAACAAGCCCTTGGCCAAGCCCAAATCCAAAAACTTTATACAGAGAAAACGAGAGAGCATGGTTTAGCGATAGAATAATCAAAATTAATAACTTATGTCTAATTTAACTCTAAAGTATTATTTAAAAGACTCTCAGAAGAATCACTACGCAATCGGCCAGTTTAATTTTTCCACCTTTGAGCAATTAAGGGGAATTTTTATGGCTGCCAAAAAAGTGAAAAGTCCGGTAATATTGGGAACATCCGAAGGGGAAAGCAATTATTTGGGAATTAAAGAAACCGTGGCTTTGGTGGAGATCTCCAAGATAAAATATAAAGTTGACGCTTTTTTGAATTTTGACCATGGTAAAAATTTGGATTTAATAAAAAAGGCAGTTGATTACGGATATTCAGCGGTTCATTTTGACGGTTCCAGAATGCCCCTTGAAGAAAATATTAAATATGCTAAAAAGGTAGTAGAATACGCCCATAAAAAAAATGTCTTAGTTGAAGGAGAGGTTGGCGCTATTGGAACCGAGTCCTCTAAGATTTATAAAAAAGATTTTAAAATAAAAGAAAAAGATTTGACTAACCCAGAGGAAGCGGAGCGATTTGTAAAAGAAACTAGAGTTGACAGCTTGGCTATAAGTATTGGCACTTTCCATGGGATTGAAGCTCATGGGAGAAATCCCCGCATTCGCCTTGAAAGATTGAAAGAAATAAAAAAAAGAATAGGGAACGTATTTTTAGTTTTACATGGCGGTTCAGGAACCAGAGATGACGATATTAAAAAAGCGATTAAATTGGGAATTGTTAAAATTAATATTAATACCGAATTAAGAATAGCTTATACTCGCGCCTTAAAGAGCAATTTTAGAAAGAAAACAGAAGAGAACACTCCTTATAAATATTTGCCCCGGGCGATAGACGCAGTTCAAAAAAAGGTTGGGGAAAAAATTAAATTATTCGGAATAAAAAATTGAACCTATGAAAATTTTTGACGAGGCGAACAAAAGAAATAAAAATATTCTAATATTGGCAGGGGGAATAATTGTTTTAGTTTTCTTAATAACGGCTTATTTTTTGATTTTTTCAAGAACTTCGGTTGAAAAGACAAGAGTTGTCACCGATAAAAACAAATACGAAAAAAGCAGCGTTTTAAAGGTAAAAATTAAGAACGGTTTAAAAACAGATATTTGCTTTTCTTCTTGTTATCCGTATTATTTTGAGAAAAAAGACGGAGTCTGGGAAGGTTACCAATATGAAAGCTGTCCTCAGGAAGATAAGGCGGAAAAATGCCTTGTTCCAGATGAAACTAAGGCCTTTGAAGCTAAAATTCCTATTATTGAAAAAGGAATTCATCGTCTTGCTATTCCTGCTTGTGTCGGGTGCAATCTCCACGATAAATTTAGAAAAGACCAATGGATTTACTCCAACGAATTTGATATCCAATAAATAACGTTTAACGTTAGACAAATATTAAACAAATTTGTTTTGGCGCAATGATTACATTAAAAGCAAAAATTCGGGAAGAATTCGGGAAAAAGACGCAAAAGTTAAGGATTAAAGGAATTATCCCCGCTGTTTTATATGGTCCAAAGACAAAAAACCAATCCATAGAGATTGATTTAAAAGAGTTTAAAAAAGTTTTTAAAGAATCCGGAGAAAGCTCGCTAATTTCACTTCAAATCAATCAAACCAAAAGGTTAGTTTTGATTCATGAAATAAAAAAAGACCCTTTAACCGAGGGACCGACACATATTGATTTTTATCAGCCGATTCTTACCGAAGAAGTTGAAGCAACCGTACCGTTGATTTTTGAAGGAGAACCCCTGGCAGTAAAAGAATTAGGAGGGACTTTAGTGAAAGCAATTCAAGAATTAACAATCAAGGCGTTGCCCCAAAATCTTCCCCATGAGATTAAAGTAAATGTAGAGAATTTGAGAACCTTTGAGGACGAAATTTTAATAAAGGATTTGGAATTGCCAAAAGACATTAAAATTAAAAAAGAAGCGAATGAAGTTGTTGCTCTTATCAGACCCCCGGAGAAAGTAGAGGAAGAGTTAGAAAAGCCAGTTGAAGAAAAGATAGAAGAAGTAGAGGAAGCAGGGGGGACAGGCAAGAAAGGTGAAAAGGACGCAGAAGGGGATGGACAGGAAGAAAAATAATAAATTTCTAATTGACCTAATTGATCTAATTAACCCTAAATGGGCGAACCCATCGGGCTATAGCCCTAAACAAATCCCAAATCCCAATGATTATATTTTTTAGGTTTTTGGATTTAGGTCATTGGTCATTATTTAGAAATTAGGTCAATTAGGTCAATTAGGTCAATTCTTTAACCAATGTTTTCTCGCGTTTCAAAAATAATCTTATTATTCATTTTCGTTTCGGCTTTACTTTTGCCGAATTTTGTTTTTGGGGAAGATTTGGAGAAAACTTGTCAAAATATAGTTGATGGCGTCCAAAAAGAATTTTCAAAGGAAAAACTTAAAGAATGTCAGGATTTTTATAAAAAACAAATCACGCAGATGGAAAAAGACATCAATAAAACCGGGACAGAAAAAACAACTCTTGAAAATAAAATTTATGGTTTAAATAAAAAAATAAAGAATTTAGATTATCAAATTTATCAAAGTAATTTGGTTGTTAAAGATTTGGGCATTCAGATAATAGATACCGAGAAATCTATAACTAAAACATCTTTAAATGTTGAAGAATCAAAAGCTAAATTAGCGAATACTTTGAGGGCAATTAACGAAGAAGACCAAAAGCCGACAATTGAAATTTTATTTTCAGAAAATGACTTATCCGGTTTTTTTGATAATTTAATGGCCTTAGAGAGTTTAAGCTCTAAAAACAAAGAACTTTTACAAAATATCAAAATGATGAAAGTGAACTTAGAAGGTCAGAAACAATCATTAGGCGAAGAAAAGACCGATTTGGGACAGACAATTCAACTTTACTCTCTCCAAAAAAACGAAAGTGCTGAAATAAAAGAAGAACAAGAATATTATTTAGGAATAACTCAAACAGAATATCAAAAACAATTGAAAGAAAAACAAGCAACGGAAAAAAAAGCGGCTGAGATAGAAGCAAAAATTCTTAAGTTAGTTGGATTGCCAGAAGACCAACAAATTAATTTAGGCCAAGCTATAGAGATTGCTAAATATGTAGAAACTAAAACTGGCGTTAGGCCTGCTTTCTTAGTGGGTCTAATTAGCGGCGAATCTGCTTTGGGCAGGAATGTAGGCCAATGCTATTTAAAAAATAAAGAAACCGGAGCAGGAGTAATAGCTTCAACAGGTAAGGCTATCTCTCGAGTAATGAAACCAATGGGTTTAAACGGAAGAAAAGGAGATGTAGATGATTTCTTTGCTATTTGCGGGGAGTTACCCAACAGAAATGCTTATAGCACCTTGGTATCTTGTCCTTCGCCTGATTATGTAGGATATGGGGGAGCGATGGGACCGGCTCAGTTTATGCCTACCACTTGGGTTTCTTGTAGTTATGGAAAACAAGTAGAATCCATTACCGGAAAACCGGCTGACCCTTGGAAACCCTTAGACGCGTTTTTAGCGGCCGGGCTATTACTAAGAAGTAATGGCGCCGCAAAGCAAACATATAACGCTGAATGGATAGCGGCTGTGAAATATCTACATGGCTCTTATTCATCTCAATATGACTGGTATTTTACAAACTATATTAATCCTCGAGCTTCCTGTATTCAAACTTTTATAGATAATGAAACTATGTCTTCTGATTGCGAAAACTTGATATTTTAATAAATAGAAAAGAGACACGTCCATTTTTAAATTTTAAAAATGGACGTGTCTCTTTTTTACGTTTTTTTTATCTAAAAGGGTAGAAATCCGATTTTCGTTTTTTTATTTTAAATTTTTCTGCAAATCTCCTATTATTTTGTCTAATTTTCCTTCCATAACTTCTTCAATATTATGCCAGCTTTTTTTGATTCGGTGGTCAGTTACTCTATTTTGGGGAAAATTATAAGTTCTAATTTTTTCCGCTCTTTTTGCCCAGCCAATCTGGGCTTTTCTTTTATCTCCTATTTTCGCTTGAGATTCTGTTTCTTTCTTTTCTAAGATCCGAGCCGCTAAAATTGAGAGAGCGTTTTCTTTATTTTGAAGTTGATTTCGCTCATTTTGCGACGCAACAATTAAACCAGTTGGCAGGTGAGTGATTCTTACCGCAGTCATTCTTTTATTGACGTTTTGTCCCCCTGGTCCCGAGGAATGATAGAAGTCAGTTTTTATTTCGTTTGGTTTGATTTTAACTTCTGTCGCTTTTGGCTTAAGAAGAACAGCTACTGTAGCGGTTGAAGTATGAATTCTTCCTGATTTTTCCGTTTCCGGTATTCTTTGAACTCGATGAACTCCCGCTTCATATTTCATTTTGGAGAAAATATCTTTATCCTCTTCTTGTCGGGCTATAGCCCTATTTTGACGAACTGTCTTTGGCGAGGAAGTATTCAGTTCAAAAATTATTTCCTTAAAACCGCCGAGCCCGGTTGGATGAGAATCTAAGATTTTTTCTTTCCAATTTTTGTAAATGGCGTACTTAGAATACATCCTGAATAAATTTCCGGCGAATAAAGCGGCTTCCTGGCCGCCGGTCCCGGCTCGTATTTCAATAATTACCGCCGTGTTCGTTGTAATTCCGCTAAAAGCGGGGTTTTTAAGACGAGGAGAAGAAAAATTGTCGTTTTCTAATAACCTTCTTAGCTCTTTTTCTAAAATTTTTTCTTTTTCTTGAAACTGGCCAATTTCTGTCTCAGCCAAAGAAACAAGTTCTTTATCCTCTTCGGTCTTTAAAATTGTTTTATTTTCTTCAATTTGGTTTTTGATTTCTTTGATTTCTTTTTCTTTCTCAATTATTTTTTCTAACTCTTTTTTCATTTTTGACAGTTCCTCAAATTTTTCCCAATCAGAAATCACACCCGGGTCGCTGAGTTGGGATAAGATATCTTCATAATTTTTTTTGATTGATTCAATTTCTACCACTTAACAAAAACTACTTTATTTTCTTTTCTTTTTCGTTAATATTTCTTTTTTCATTGCTCTCTTTCTAAATTTTTCAATTCTTCCCATAGTATCAACAATTTTTTCTTTTCCCGTATAAAGAGGGTGGCATTTTGAACAAACTTCTATTTCTATATGTTCTTTAGTTGAACCAACGCTAAAAGTATTTCCGCAAGCGCAAATAACCTGCGCGTTTTTATAATATATTGGATGTATATTTTTTTTCATGTTTGGGTTTCTTATTACAATTACAATACTATCAGAAGATTTTGAAAAAATCAATAGCCATATTTAACGATATTTTATTATGCGACAGAAGTTTATTATGCGACAGATATTCAGTGTATCATTGAATAAAAGATATATTATATCGCATAATTGATACAAATATTTGATTTTTTAGATAGATGTGTTAATATATTGTATATTGAAGAAGAGGTATGCTCTTTTAAAATCGCTAAATTAAGAATATTTAGCATAACAAGGAAAGGAGGAAAAGATGGAAAAATTTTACAGAAAAGCCAACGGACTAATGGAATTTTGTTTCTATGTTGAAACAACCAAACCATTAACCCCCGAGGAACGGATAATACTCCGGCATCTTTTGGCCGATGGGTTTATCCCGAAAACGATTACATCAAAAACAACCTATAGCCCCAAAAAACGGATTGTTGAGTTGGGTCCGCGAATGAACTTCGCGACCGCCTATTCAACCAATTTTACGGCAATTTGCCATAACTGTGGATTAAATAAGGTGGTCCGTGTTGAAAGAGCCCGAAGATATTTACTTTCTCAAAACGTGGATGAAGCAGAGTTTGTCGCAAAAAATCATGACCGTATGACTGAATGCCTTTATCCTGAACCGCTTAAAACCTTTGAGACCGGAATTTCTCCGGAGTCCTTCTATAAAATACCATTAGTAGAAAAGGGCCCTGACGCACTACTGGAAATTCCTGGCCTGGCGATGGACGAATGGGACCGAAACTTTTACTACCAATACTTCGCCAAGCAAGAAGAACGGAATCCGACGATGGTCGAGATTAAAGACCTTGACAACGCCAATAGTGAGCATTCACGGCACGGTTATTTCAAAGGACAACAGATAATTGACGGGATCACTATATCAGAAACGCTTTTGGAAATTGTTCAGTCCACTCTCAAAGCTAATCCTTCAAACAGCATCATTGCCTTTAAGGATAATTCCAGCGGTATTAGAGGGTACGACTGCTGGACCATTGTGCCCGAGAAGCCGGGAAAACCATCGGCTTTCGAAAAGAGAAGGTTTACCTATCACATTATCTTTACCGCCGAAACGCATAATTTCCCTACCGGCATAGCTCCTTTTCCCGGAGCGGAAACCGGAACAGGGGGAAGAATTCGAGACATTCAGGCAACGGGCAAAGACGCTTTAGTAGTTGCTGGAACAGCCGGATATTGCGTTGCCAACCTACTTATCCCTGGATACGATCTCCCATGGGAAGATGGAAGTTTCCCTTATCCGTCCAATCTCGCCCCTTCGCTTAAAGTAGAAATACGGGCAAGCGATGGAGCAAGTGATTACGGCAATAAGTTTGGCGAACCAGTCATTCTCGGTTTTAGCAGATCTTTTGATCAAAAACTTCCTAACGGCGAGCGTTGGGGGTGGGTCAAAAAATTGATGTTTACTGGCGGAATCGGTCAGATCGACAAACGCCATATCGAAAAAGACGAACCGCAAAAAGGGATGCTTATCGTCCAAATCGGCGGTCCGGCTTATCGGATCGGCGTCAGCGGTGGCGCTGCTTCTAGTATGCTTCAGGGAGAAAATGAAGAGGAATTGGATTTTAACGCAGTTCAACGCGGCGACGCGGAAATGGAACAGAAGATGAATCGAGCTATCAGGACCTGTGTAGAAATGGAAAATCACAATCCAATCATCAGTATTCACGACCAAGGCGCTGGCGGATCGGGCAATGTTCTCAAGGAACTCGTTGGAATATCCGGCGGACGCATCAACTTAAGAAAGATTAAATTAGGCGACCCGACGATGTCTGTTTTGGAAATCTGGATTGCCGAATATCAGGAACGATGCGGATTTATTATCTCACCAGACAGAATCAACGAATTTCAAGCAATTTGTATAAGAGAAAAGGTTAATTGCGAAATTCTTGGTGAAGTTACCGGAGACGGCCGTTTCATCGTTTACGATGAAGAGGACGGCTCCACTCCAGTCAACCTTGACTTAGGCAAAGTCCTAAGCAACATTCCTCAAAAAACCTTTAAAGATCGACATATCAGTCAATCTTTTAATCCCGTAAAACTGCCAGGAAACCTGACAGTTAAAGAAGCGCTTTATCGGGTTTTGAGAAATCTGGCGGTTGGTTCAAAAAGATTTCTGACCAACAAGGTTGACAGAAGCGTGACTGGACTGATTGCCCAACAGCAATGCTGTGGCTTCCTTCAATTGACTGTATCTGATGTCGCGGTTATTGCTCAAAGTCATTTCGGGTTAACCGGCGCGGCTACGTCTATTGGCGAACAACCGATAAAGATGATTTTAAACCCAAAAGCCGGTGCTCGTATGGCAGTCGGCGAAGCTCTGACTAATTTGGTCTGGGCAAAAATCAGTAATTTGCATGATATCAAATGTTCGGCCAATTGGATGTGGGCTCCGAAGCTTCCCGGTGAAGGTGCCGCTCTCTACGATGCGGCGACCGCTATGAGAGATATAATGATTCAATTAGGCATAGCGGTTGATGGCGGTAAGGACAGTCTCTCTATGGCAACCAGAATCGACAATGAAATAGTAAAATCTCCCCGCGAACTGGTTGTTTCCGCTTATGCTCCCATGTCGGACATTAGGAAAGTTATCACTCCTGATATCAAAGCTCCAGAAGAAAGCGAACTGGTTTTTATCAACCTTTCGATGGAGCAAGCCCGTCTCGGTGGCTCAGTACTAGCCCAAGTCTACGGCCAGGTCGGCAACCAATCTCCGGATATAGAAAATCCGGAACTGCTTAAAGCCGCTTTCCTGGCTGTTCAAGAATTGATCTCCGATGACGTGATTTTAGCCGGCCATGATGTCAGCGACGGCGGAATTATCACAACTCTTCTGGAAATGGCTTTTTCCGGAAACTGCGGATTGAAAGTTCACATTGGTGGGCAAGGGAGTGTCTTTGAAAGGTTGTTCTCTGAAGAGTTAGGTTTGGTTCTTGAATGCTATTCTAAAGACATTGGGAAAGTATTTTCTGTGTTGAATTCTTTCCATCTTCATTTTTTCAATCTTCGTACAGCAGCTGTCATTGGGAAAACCACGAACGCAAAGGATATTATTGTTACCTACGGTTTCCAGCCTGTGTTGGAAATGAGTATGGAAACCATTCGCCAATGGTGGGAAGAAACCTCATATCAAATTGAACGATTACAGATGAATTCTGACTGTGCTGACCAAGAAAAAAGGAATATATTCAGACGCGAAATTCCCGAATATCAAGTAAGATTTGAGCCGAAACCTACTGCTCCAGAAATTCTCAACCGAAAAGCAAAACCGGAAGTTATTGTTCTCCGAGAAGAAGGCAGTAACGGCGACCGAGAAATGACATCGGCGTTTTTCGCGGCTGGGTTTAAACCCTGGGATATTACTATGACCGATCTGATAGAAAATAGGATTAGTCTGGATCGGTTCAGAGGTTTAGTCGCTGTCGGCGGATTCTCTTACGCTGATGTGCCTGAAAGCGCCAAAGGGTGGGTCGCCACCATTAGATTTAATAAAAGACTAAAGGAAATGTTTGACGATTTTTATAATCGCCCTGACACATTTTCTTTGGGGGTCTGTAATGGATGTCAACTTTTCGCTCTTTTGGGCTGGGTACCTTGGTCCGGAATACCTGACGAAAAACAGCCAAGGTTTATTAAAAACACATCAAACAGATTTGAATCGCGATGGTCAACAATAAAGATTCTCTCCAGTCCTTCAATTATGCTTCAGGGTATGGAGGAATCGGTCATCGGTATCTGGGTAGCCCATGGTGAAGGAAAACTTCATTTTCCTGATAAGTCTGTTATGGACGGGGTAATTGAAAAAAGCCTTGCTCCCATCGTTTTTAGCGACGATGCCGGAAGGCCTACGGAAGATTATCCTTTTAATCCAAATGGTTCTCCTCTCGGTATTGCGGGATTAACTACTCCTGACGGACGGCATCTTACTATGATGCCTCATCCGGAAAGGACATTTCTTAAATGGCAGTGGGCCTGGATACCGAAAAAAATGAATAATGTTCTTAAAGCATCACCCTGGCTGCGAATGTTTCAGAATGCCAGGAAGTGGTGCGAGAACAAATAAGTCTCTGATATTTTAGAATATCAGAGATTACAATCAATCCCTGTCGTGAGATACTGTGTCTCCGGCAGGGATATTTTTTTTGATTCCATACCATACAATTTAGGAATAGGAACCCAAAATGGGTGATATCGTGTCAACTATTGATTTAAAATTTAAACTTGTTATACTTGTACTAAGAAATAACCGCGTTGTTTGTAATTTGTTGGAATAAGAAAATGGCGAGTAAAATGTAAACAAGACTAAGAAATCTTACATATAAATACCAAAATTATTATGCTGGCAACAAAAAAAACAAAAGAGAAAAAGAAAGCAAAAGAGGATTTCGATATAGACATTAAAGAAATGGCAGAGGCGGGTTTGCAATTTGGGCATCGGACTTCCCGAACTAATCCCAAAATGAAGCGTTATATGTCCGGAGTGAAAAACAATGTTAGTATTATTGACCTTGAAAAAACCGCAGAAGAATTTAAAAAAACTCTGGAATTTATTAAAAAACTTGTTTCTGAAAATAAAGTTTTACTTTTAGTAGGAACAAAAATTCAGACCAAAGGATTAGTGAAAGAGATTGCCGAAGAATGCGACCTTCCCTATGTAAATGAAAAATGGATCGGTGGAACGATTACCAATTTCGCCACGATTAAAAAGCGGATAGAGTATTTTAAAGATTTAAAAGATAAAAAAGAAAAGAAAGAATTAACGAATTATACAAAAAAAGAAAGGGCAAAAATAGATAAAGAAATAAGAGATTTGGAGATTAAATTCGGAGGAATTAAAAAGTTGGAAAACATCCCGGACGTTGTTTTTGTTATGGATATGAGGAAAAATGATTTAGCGATTCGGGAAGCAAAGAGAAAAAAAATTTCTGTTATCGGAATCGCAGACACTAATATTAACCCGGAACTGGTTGATTATTTAATCCCAGCGAACGACGACGCCATCAGTTCGGTGAAATACATTTTAGAAAAGGTTAAAGAAGTGATACTAAAAGCGAAGGTTAAATAATTAACAGAGTTTATAATTTTGAATTTTGAATTTTGATTAAATTTTTAATGACTTAATGATTTAATTTCGAAACAAAATTCTTCTTTATTCATTAAAACATTCAAAATTAAGTTATTTATTCAAAATTCAAAATTCAAAATTCGAGTTTCAAAATTTATGGTAACTATTGACCAAATAAAACAGCTTCGCCAAGAAACGAGCATATCTGTTTCAGAATGTAAAAAGGCGCTTGAAAAAGCGAACGGAGATATAGAAAAGGCAAAAATAATACTAAGAGAGTGGGGGAAAGAATTATCCGATAAAAAATCAGAAAGAGAGACAGGAGAAGGAATAATTGATGATTACATTCACCCGAATAAAAAAGTCGGGGTTTTATTAAATCTGAGATGCGAATCCGATTTTGTCGCCCGTTCAAAAGATTTCCAAAATTTAGCCCATGAAATTTGTCTCCAGATTGCGGCAATGAAACCGCTTTTTTTGACCGAAAAAGACATACCGGAGAATTTTCTTGATGGCGAGAAAAAAATATATCAAGAACAATTTAAAAATTCCGGAAAGCCAGAAAAGCTTGTTGCTCAAATTATAGACGGAAAAATTAAAAAATACAAAGCAGGGGTTTCTTTAATATCTCAATCCTGGGTAAAAGACGAAACTAAAACCGTTAAAGAACTTATTGACGAGTATATCGCTAAATTGGGAGAAAACATTACAGTGAAGAAATTTACAAGATACGAGATATAAATGGAAGAATTTTGAATTTTGAATTTTGACTGAATTCCTAATGACCCAATGACTTAATTTTGAAACAAATTTATTTCACTTATTAATTCATTCAAAATTTCGTCATTCTAAATTGATTCAAAATTCAAAATTCAAAATTCAAAATTATGATTGAACTATCTGCCATAATTATCTTATTTGTCGGTCTTGCTGGTATGAGCGTGATTATATTTAAAAAAATTCCTGTTTTGGCAGAATTGCCAGTAGAAGAATTTGAGAACGCAAAAATTTTAGAAGGAATTAAAAAAAATGCAAAAAAGAACAATATCTTTAAATTGTTTTCTCCCGAAGTTTTATTGCAAAAATTACTTTCAAAGATTAGAATCTTGACATTAAAAACTGACAACAAAACAAGCGCTTGGCTAACTAAGTTGCGCCAAAGGTCTGTTAAGGAAAGAGATGATTTCTCAGATGATTATTGGAAGAAAATAAGAAAGAAAAAGTAAAAACAGAGTTCTACGGTTTGGCGCCAGCGTAGCTCAACGGAAGAGCGACGCCTTTGTAAGGCGTGGGTTGTCGGTTCGAATCCGACCGCTGGCTTTTAAATTGAAGGGTTGACCCCGTTAGTGAAAATTTGACTACTTTCGGTAAAAAGTGTTTTACATAGTAAAACACTTGTCAAATTTCTACTACGGGATTGACAAGAATTTTTAAAAAAGTAGAATAAAGATAGTTAAAAAATAAAAAAAATTTATGTAGACCTAAAAAAATAAAGGCATTGAAAAATGCCCGCGAAGGTATCTAAATAAATTAGATGTCTTCGCGGTTGTTTTTTTGCCCATCGGGCAAGTATTGGAAAGTTCTTTGAAAATTGAAATTAAGCTTACATAAAATAAATTCATTATTATTTATTTGGTTTTTTAGAGTTGTTCCGATTATTTCAGATTTTAGATTAAAGATTAAAGAATTTTATTTTTCTTTAATCCAACAACTTAAATCTTTTTTGAGAGTTTGATCCTAGCTCAGGATGAACGCTTGCGGTGTGGATAAGGCATGCAAGTCGAATGCCCCCGCTTTTAGCGGGAGCATGGCGAACGGGTTAGTAACACGTAGATATATACCCTAAAGATGGGGATAGTTCGGAGAAATCCGAGGCAATACCCAATAGTTCCCTGCTTTTAGCAGGGTAAAGGTTTTCCCGCCTTTAGCGGGATTTCGCTTTAGGATTAGTCTGCGGCCTATCAGCTTGTTGGTAAGGTAATGGCTTACCAAGGCTATGACGGGTAGGGGATATGAGAGTGTGTTCCCCAACAAGGGTACTGCGACACGGACCCTACTCCTACGGGAGGCAGCAGTCGAGAATATTTCGCAATGGGCGAAAGCCTGACGAAGCGACACCGCGTGCTTGAAGAAGCCCTTCGGGGTGTAAAGAGCTTTTATCAGGGAATAATCCCGCTTTTAGCGGGATGAAGGTACCTGATGAATAAGAGGATGCTAATCACGTGCCAGCAGCCGCGGTAATACGTGATCCTCAAGTGTTATCCGGATTTATTGGGCGTAAAGCGTTCGTAGGCGGCAAGATAAGTTTTTGGTTAAAGTCCTTGGCTTAACCAAGGGAATGCCAGGAATACTATCTTACTAGAGGGCATTAGGGGCTGATGGAACGGTCGGTGTAGGGGTGAAATCCGTTGATATCGACCGGAACACCGAAAGCGAAGGCATTCAGCTGGGGTGACCCTGACGCTGAGAGACGAAAGCGTGGGTAGCAAAAAGGATTAGATACCCTTGTAGTCCACGCTGTAAATGATGGACACTAGCTATTTGAAGTGTCGACCCTTCAAGTGGCGAAGCTAACGCGTTAAGTGTCCCGCCTGGGAAGTACGGCCGCAAGGCTAAAACTCAAAGGAATAGACGGGGCCTCACACAAGCGGTGGATCATGTGGCTTAATTCGACAACAAACGAAGAACCTTACCAGGGCTTGACATTCCGTTTAAATTCCGCCGAAAAGTGGAATTTCCCACAAGGAAAACGGAACAGGTGCTGCATGGTTGTCGTCAGCATGTGCCTTGAGGTGCACCCTTAAATGGGGTAACATGCGCAACCCTTATCCCGCGTTTTAAGTGTCGCGGGAGACTGCCTAAGAAATTAGGAGGAAGGTGAGGATAACGCCAAATCAGCATGGCCCTTTGATGCCCTGGGCTGCACACATGATACAATGGGACCGACAATGGGCGAAGCCGTAAGGCGGAGGTAATCCCATCAAACGGTCTCTTAGTCCGGATTGAGGTCTGCAACTCGACCTCATGAAGTTGGAATCGCTAGTAATCGCCAATCAGCTATGTGGCGATGAATATGTTCCTGAGGCTTGTACTCACCAATAAACGCGCCTGGCAGATACATAAGAACCCCCGCCAAGGCGGGGAATCTTGATTCGTTATTGTATAAAAATATACAATCTTGAATTAAACTAAGGAGTTAAAATCTCTTCTCTCGCTGAAAAAGCGGGATGTAGTTGAAAGATAGTCATTTATCGCGAGGTAAATGGCGAAGGATCTGGAAATAAATGATAGCCCGAATTATTAGGACATGGGATTCGGATCCCATGCCTCAAAGAGCTAATCGATCCACGAATGGGTGGTGAGCGTGGAGAAGATTATATCTAAAAGCTCAATTTGGGATGTCAGGAATAGTTTATGTATTGACCCAGGGAGATCTGATGCAGTATAATGAAACTGACGCTGCGTCAGAAGTCAGCTGGATTATAGTATCCCGCTAAAAGCGGGAGAAGGATCCTCTCTAATGCTATGCTAAATCCTAATTATATTATTGGTTTAGTGGATGGGGAAGGAAGTTTTACTGCCTATATTAAGAATCCTGATTCAAATAAGAATGTAAAAAGAAGAGTTAGAGCAGAACCAAGGTTTTACTTAAAACTTGTTGAGAAAGATAAAAGCATTCTTTATGAATTGAAAAGTTTCTTTAAATGTGGAAATGTATATTTCCAGAAAGATAGGCGGCAAAATCATCAGGATTGTTATCGCTATGAAGTGGTGAATCGCGATGATTTAGAAAAGATTATCATTCCGTTCTTCGAGAAATATCAATTAAAGTTAACTTCAAAAAGAAAAGATTTTGAAATTTTTTGCAAGATAATGAAAGATATTAAAAAAGGAAAGCATCTAACTAAATTAGGATTAGTAAGTTTATATCGACTTAAACAAAAAATGCATTAGAGCTCGCCGTATGCGGGAAATCCGCATGTACGGTGGCCTATATCACGCAATACGTGATGATCGGCCAGCCCGACCATCGTAAGATGGTTTAGGGTCGGGAACGTCAACTCTGAGTTTCCAGAGAACATTCGCCCGTCACGTCAAGCGAGCTGGGAATGCCCGAAGTTCCTGCTTTTTTTTAGCGGGACCTAAGGCAGATTCAGTAAGAGGGACGAAGTCGTTGAGATAATCTATCTGTTGCGACCTTTAAGAAGTAATTCTTGAAGAAAAACTTGGCTATATGCTGGAAAATCTGTGAATCTAGAGCTACTTATGTTAAAATGATTTAATATGAGTAAAAATGCTTCTAGTGCAGACAATCAGCAGGGAAGTCTCCCGCATTTGCGGGATGACCCTTCAGAGACTACACGCCGAGCTCCTCTTTCTAAAAAAGTTATTAAAGCTTATCTTCTTGGAACTCTGCATGATGGTACATTCAGCAGTAATAAGAGGTTTAGAATTTCACAAAAAGGTACTGAGTGGTTAAAAATTTTACAGAAATTGTTCAAAGAACTTGGATATAATTCCTGGATTTATAAAGAAGGTTCGAATAGAAAAGTATATGTCATAGAAACATTAGCAGATTTCTTAGACTTCAAATTTGACCCTTTACGATTAATTGCCAAAGAAGAAAAGATCGGTTACATAAGAGGATTTTTTGATGCGGAAGGTGGCATACCCAGAAATAGCAAAGCAAGGTTTTATATCCAGCTGACCCAAAAAGACAAAAAGAAATTAGAAAAGTTAAAAAAGATTTTAAAAGATTTAAAGATAGAAACCGGAAAAATTCACAATCCAAGCAAAAAAGTAGATCCAAAATATTGGAGAATGTATATATTAGCAGATTATCAAAGAAAATTTGTGACAAAAATCAATTCTTGGCATCCAAGAAAGATAAAAACTTTAAGAAAGAGGATGGTGATATAGTCCATGCTCTATAGCGATATAGGGATAAACATGAACAAGGCACCGGTAGGAGAACCTGTCGGTAGATCATTTCTTATTTAAATTAGATTTTTATCTAATTAGTGTCGGCTACGGTTGAAAAGCGAGAATTCTCTTTTCAATCTTAATGGTTTTGGCCGAAATACCATAAAAATCGGCTTTACTCTAATCGGAACAACTTTAAAGAATCAAATTTATCTAATAGAATCCAACAAAAACAAGAGGTCTTTTATAGCCCTCTTGTTTTTGTTGATATTTTATATTAAAATTTATATAAAAGTATTTAAAAATAGAAATTAGGGCGCGTAGTTCACTGGTAGAACGCTTCTCTGATAAAGAAGAGGCAGTAGGTTCGATTCCTTCCGCGCCCATATAAAAAATTAAAACACTGGAAGTGATTTTAATTTTCTATTGGATACGGAGTACTGAGAACCTTATCCCCGAATTACGACTGGCAAGCGCCTTAATAATTGGATGTTTAAAAGGGCCCGTAGTTCAATGGTAGAGCACCTCATTTGCAATGAGGAAGTTAGCGGTTCAAATCCGCTCGGGTCCAAAATTTAGGCGGGCCGGTTCAAGTCCGGCCGGGTCCACACATTTTTTTAAGAGTTTATTAGTAATTCCTCTTCTCATACTCAATTTCTTATAGTAAAATAAGAATGAAAGGTCGAATTTTTGCGTTTCTTTTGGCAATTAATTATTTAAACTATGAGTATAGAAAATATTACTATAGAAGAAAAACCATCCATAGAGAATCAATTTGATAATCGAGAAAAAATAGAAGTACTCGAACAAGAATTGGAAATAGTTGATGTGTGTCCAGAAAAAGAAAAGGAGAAAACACCTGTTGTGATTGCTCCGGGTTGGAACGCAACCCTCGAAGTATTTAAAGATAATATATTAACAATGGCAAAATTAGGGAGAAGAACTATTTCTATAGACTCTCCTCACGGGATAAAAACTGAAAAAGACGAAAATTATCCCACTGTTGAATTAAAAAAAGTCGCAGCACTCATTGAAATTATTGAAAAGAAAGGTATTGATAAAATAGATGCGGTGGGTCATTCTGAAGCTGGAATTTATTTATCTATCGCAGCAACACTATACCCCGAAAAGTTCAGAAATATTGTCCTTGTCAATCCGGGAGGAATGATAGGCAAAGATAATATTGGGCGTCTATTAGTTGATTTTTCAAAAGATATCATAAAACAAGTTGTTAAATGCGCAAAAGATAAAGACTATCTAAAACCCACTTTGAAAGCCTTTTGGGAAGGTGGGAAATCAATAAGATCAGATCCTCTAGGAGCTATTAAAGAAGTATTCGCTATTTCCGACTCTCAAATTCATAAGCTTTTACAACAACTGAAAAAACAGGGTATTGGCATTTCAATTATTCACTCTGTAGATGATAAGGCCTTCCCTATGGATAGAGTTCAGAAAATTGCCAAAACTGATCAACTAGACGGTTTTTATTCAGTAAAAGGTACTCATAATGAATTTTACCTAAAGCCCAAGGAGTATACTAAATTAGCTGAACACGCTCTTACGGCATTAGCAAATAAACACAACACAGGAAATTAAGAAAGTTTAAATTTAAAATAAGTTCGCATTAATTTCAGTATATTCTATAAAAAAACATCCCACTTTAGCGGGATGTTTTTTTAATGTTTGTTTTTATCCAAGCAAATTTAAAAGGACCTAAAAATTTATCCTAAATTCTTTTCCGTAATCTTTAAATCCCAGTTTTTTGTAAAGTTTATGGACTCTTGGTCGGGAATATCGGCTCGTGGCAATGAGCTTATAACATTTCATCTCTTTGGATTTTTTTATCAAACGCTTAATTAATCTTGCGCCTATTCCTTTACCCCTGTAAGATTCATCAATGAATACATCTTCCATCAATCCAAATGGCTCTGAATGCAAATCATTGCGCATTATATATAAATAAGCTCTTCCGATTTCTTTGTTGTTATCTTTTATGGAGAACTTTATCCCCAAGCAATGTTTTTTATATTCTTTTATTTTCATAAAATTATAATAATAATGACACTTTTATTTTTATTTCCTAATTTGAGTTATTCACAGGGTATTCTTTCTTATTTTTTGATATTATTATATAATATTATTATACATTATTATTATATGATAATAAGCAAGAAATTTAAAGTTATAAGACGAACTACTCCGCCGCAGAGCGGCGAGGTATTTATGTTCCGAAATAAAAAGGTCGAATCCATTAAAATAATTGATAATTAAACATATGATTACTGATTGGATTCAATTAACCGGCGATGCGATTAGAGGACTTTGGGTTGGTTTTGTAGATTTTACTCCAAAGATTATCGGGGCAATCATTGTATTTTTGATTGGCTGGATTATCGCGGTCGCTGTTGGTAAAATAACATCCGAAATTTTAAAAAGAATTAAACTTGACCGGATTTTTGAAAAAGGCAGCTGGAAAAGAGCGTTGGAAAAAGCGGAAATTAAAGTTGATGTTTCGTCTTTTATCGGCGCCATTTTCAAATGGATTTTAGTGATTGTTTTTCTTTTAGCAGCTGTTGAGATTTTGGGGCTTGTCCAATTCGCTTCTTTCTTGGAAAATGTATTGAATTATCTTCCTAATGTAATTGTTGCCTCTGCTATTTTTGTAGCGGCCGTAATTATTGCCGATATTTTGGAAAAAGTAGTTCGAGCTGCGGTTGAAAGCGCAAGAATTGGATATGGACATTTGGTTGGAGTAATCGTAAAATGGTCAATTTGGATATTTGCGATTTTGGCCATTCTAGTCCAATTAAAGGTAACTCCTTCGCTAATTCATATTATAGTGCAAGGAATGATAGGATTGATTGTCATTGCCGGCGGTTTAGCTTTTGGTTTGGGCGGAAAAGAAGTTGCCGCTGAAGTCCTCCAAAACCTAAGAAGGAAGCTGAAAGGAGAATAGGAATAACCTTAATTCGTTAAGGCATTCATCTCAAACATAAGGCAGAATCATATATTCTTGAATTAGAATTTTAAAATTTGTTTTCTTAAAAATTTTCTAAACAAGGATTTTGATTTAAACAGGCTCGAAAAATTTTTCGAGCCTGTTTAAATTCTCCTGATATTATTCTCTAATTGACAGATTAGATTAAATATAGTAATATCTAAATTAGTTGTTTAACAATAAAAATTTTTAAGAAGGAAGGAAGAAATGGACAAAAAAAACGATTTTGGTGGTTGATGACGAAGAGAATGTAAGAAGACCGCTTGGGGATATGTTGGAAATACTTGGGTATCAGACAATCTTTTGCGACAATGGAGAGGAGGCTCTCCGATATTACCTTGATGACGCGGACATATTGATAACCGACATTAATATGCCCAGAATAAACGGCGCAGAGCTTACTATGAAAGCAAAAAAAAGAAAAGCAGGACTACCGGTTATTATCATGACTGGTACAATATTTGACGTACCGGCCGGTCATTTAGCCGATGCGGTGATAGGCAAACCGTTCAAGATTAAGAATCTCCATGAAATTATAAGAAAACTCTTGGAATAACAAAAAGGAGGTTTATTATGGACGAACAGAAAGGACTAAGAAAGGTGGATGCAAAATGGCGCCTAAATATCCCTGCTCCATTGAAAAAAGAGTTTGAAACTGGGGTTTTATTAGGGGTCAACGAGGAGGGATGTATTAAAATGAGACCTTTGGGAGAAGGTTTCGAAAATCTGACGGGAAATTTATATATCAGAGAATTAAAAAAAAGGAGGATAACAATTCCTCTCTTATTAAGGAGCTCAACCTCTTTTATTCGCGGTCGTCAGGTGATGATCGTAAAAAAAGGAGAAGATTATGAACTCTGGCCTTGGCCAGAGTAATAATTTTTTTCTTTTGAGATTTGAAATTTAATGCCGGACCGCGTCAAGAATGCAGTCCGGCTTTTTTAATTTGGAAAATTGATTGAGTAAATTAAAAATATTTAAACCGGTTGCGTATTTAAATTAATAGATTTATAATAACAAGAACCTGCCTCGTCCCGCTTCTATCGGAAAACCTTGTTTCGTTAATGTATAAACATATAATCTTTAAACAAGTAATATAATCTGCATGGACTATTTTAAAAAATCGTTAGAATTGCATAAAAAACAAAAAGGTAAATTAGAAATCAAATCCAAGGTGCCTCTCAAAAATAAAACTGATTTAAGTATCGCTTATACTCCAGGTGTGGCTGGACCTTGCCTTGAAATTGCTAAAAATTTAGACAGCGCTTATAAATACACTATCAAAGGCAACAGTGTTGCCGTAGTAACCAACGGCACAGCAGTTTTGGGTTTAGGCAATATCGGCGCTCAAGCCGCTCTGCCGGTTATGGAAGGCAAATGCCTGCTTTTCAAAAAATTCGCCAACATAGACGCTTATCCTATTTGTCTTGATACCCAAAATAATGAGGAAATTATTAAAACAGTGAAATTGCTGGCTCCGGGTTTCGGCGGGATTAATTTAGAAGACATTAAAGCGCCCGATTGTTTTGAAATAGAGGAGCGCCTTATAGAAGAATTAAATATTCCTGTTTTTCACGACGACCAGCATGGCGCGGCCATTGTTGTTTTAGCCGCTTTAATCAATTCCTTAAAGATCGTTAAAAAAAAGATTGAAGAAATTAAAATTATTATCAACGGAGCCGGAGCGGCAGGGATTGCCACGGCTAAACTTCTTTTGGCCTACAGGGCAAAAAATATTATTTTGATTGATAGAAAGGGAACTATTTATCAGGGGCGAGTGGAATTAAATCCGGCCAAAAAAGAAATCGCCAAAGCAACTAATTTAAAAAAACAAAAAGGAAGTCTTGAAGATGTGATTAAGGGGGCGGATGTTTTTATCGGATTTTCCGTGGCTAATGTCCTGAAATCAAAATCGGTGGCGTCAATGGCTCTAAACAGCATTGTTTTTGCCATGGCTAATCCTGTTCCGGAAATTATGCCGGACAAAGCAAAAAAGGCCGGGGCTAAAATCGTAGCCACTGGCAGAAGCGATTTTCCCAATCAGATTAATAACATTTTGGCCTTTCCCGGAATCTTCCGCGGGCTTTTAGACGCCAGAATTAAAAAAGTAACCGTAAAAATGAAGTTGGAAACGGCTAAAGCTATTGCCTCCATAATTAAAAAACCAAAATTTGATAAAATTGTCCCTAATGTTTTTGATAAACAAGTGGTTAAAAAAGTGGCTCAAAGCATTAAAAAAAACATTTAAAGCATTAAAATAGGGGATTATTGCAAATTTACAATGAAAAAATCTGATATTGTTTAACAATTTTCAAACAAAAACAGTCCCGTTTTTAGCGGGACTGTTTAAACGTAAGATATCGCGGATTTTTATTATAATGCCCGAATTCATAACTAAAAATATTTGTTTTAACTTCGCCCATTATTACAATGACTTTAAATTCGCCAATTTTATTGGCCCGGTAAACATAATTATAGCGGATATTTGATTAAAAGATAATTTTTTGCTATAAAGAATAATACAAATATATGTCTGTATTGAAAAAGAAAATATCTTCATTTTTTATAATAATTTCATTTTTTGTTGTTTTTGGTTTGGGTTTTTGGCTGGGAAAAATTCAAGTGGTCTGTCAAACCTGTCCTCCGGAAGAAGTCAACTTCTCCCTCTTTTGGGAGGCCTGGGACGAAATTGACAAAACTTATGTTAATCCGGAAGCCCTTGACACCCAAAAAATGATTTACGGAGCAATAAGGGGTATGGTAAATTCCTTGAAAGACCCTTATACTGTTTTCTTTGACCCGAAGAACGCAAAAACTTTTTTAGAAGACGTAAATGGCCATTTTGAGGGAGTAGGAATGGAGGTGGGAATAAAAGACGGACAATTTCAGGTTATCTCTCCCTTAGAAGGGACTCCGGCCCAAAGAGCAGGATTGAGGCCAGGTGATAAAATTATAAAGATAAACGATATTTTAACTAATGACCTTAGCGTTGAAGAGGCGGTAAACCTTATCAGAGGACCCAAAGGAACAGAAGTAACTTTAAGTATAATGCGCAATGATTGGCAATCATCCAAGGACATTAAGATTAAAAGAGCGGTTATTGATGTTCCTTCATTAACCTGGAGATTAATATCGTCAAAGAGCGACGAACCAAGTGAAGATGGGGATATCGCTTATATAAATTTATATCAGTTTTCCAAAAAAGCCGATTCTGATTTTAGAAAAGCGGCGATTGATATTTTAAACAGCCCGGCCGAGAAAATAATTTTAGACCTAAGAAATAATCCTGGGGGTTATTTAGAAATAGCCCAGGATATCGCCGGCTGGTTTTTGAAAAAAGGCCAAACGGTGGTTATTGAAAACTTTGGCAAAAAACAAGAGGAAAAGGTCTATAAATCCAAAGGCAATGCCCAGTTTTCAGATTATCCGTTGGTTGTTTTAATTAACCAAGGTTCGGCTTCGGCTTCTGAGATTTTGGCCGCGGCTTTAAGAGACAACAGGAATATAAGATTAATCGGGGAAACTTCTTTTGGCAAGGGTTGCGTTCAGGAACTAAAAAATTTAAAAGACGGCTCCAGTTTAAAAATTACGGTGGCTAATTGGTTAACGCCCAAAAAGGAGTTGATTACTGACAAAGGATTGAAACCAGACATTGAAGTAAGCATTAGCGAAGAGGACTATAGAGAGGGACGCGATCCTCAACTTGATAATGCTATTGAAACAATAAAAGGAATAAAGTAAAATAAAATAAGCGTTAATTTAATATAAAACCTATGAAGATTATTCTATTAGAAGATATAGAAAAAATAGGAAAGAAATATGAAATCAAGGAAGTCAAAAATGGCTATGCCAGAAATTTTTTGTTTCCTAAAAACTTAGCTAAACAAGCGACAGAAGAATCTTTGAAGTGGCTGGCGATGCAAAAGGAAATTATTGAACAGAAAGCAGAAGGAGAATTGAAAAAAACCGAAGAAGCGGTAGCCAAAATTGACGGAATAGAACTTTTAATCCCGGTTAAAATAGGGAAAAAGGGGCAATTATTTGAAAAAATAACCGTTCAAACGATTTTAGAGCAATTTAAAAAATTAGGGTTCAAAATAAATAAAAATCAGATTGAATTAGAAAAACCGATAAAAGAAATAGGAGAGTATGGGACAATTGTGGAATTTCCTCATAACTTAGAAGCTAAAGTTAAAATTATTGTAGTGGAAGAAAAATAAAAAAGAGACACTAGCCAAATGGCTAGTGTCTCTTTTTTATTTCATTCCTCTTTTATATTTTTTTTAAATTGCAAAATATGTCAAGAGTAAAATATATTTTTGTTTCGGGCGGAGTTATGTCTGGCATTGGAAAAGGAATTGCCGTATCTTCTATAGGAAGAATACTAAAGAGTAGGGGATTTAAGGTAACGGCAATCAAGATTGACCCTTATGTTAATGTCGATGCTGGAACGATGAATCCTATTGAGCACGGAGAAGTTTTTGTAACTGACGATGGTATAGAATGTGACCAGGATATTGGAAATTACGAAAGATTTTTAGACGAAAATATTTACGATGATAACTATATTACCACTGGCAGAGTTTACCAGTCGGTAATAAACAAGGAAAGAAACTTGGGCTATAAGGGGAAGTGCGTAGAGGTGGTTCCTGATATTCCCAATGAAGTAATTTCAAGAATCAAGCGGGTGGGAAGAAAAACCAAGTCGGATTTTGTTTTAATTGAAATTGGAGGCACGGTCGGGGAATATCAAAATATGCTTTTCTTAGAAGCGGCTAGAATGATGCGCCTTAAGTATCCTAAAGATATCCTTTTTATTTTGGTAAGTTATTTGCCGATACCAAAAAAGATTGGTGAGATGAAAACTAAGCCTACTCAGTACGCCACAAGGACTTTAAATTCTGCTGGCATCCAGCCGAATATAATCTTAGCCCGCGCCGCCGTTTCTTTGGACGAGGCAAGAAAAAAGAAAATATCAATTTTTTGCAATATGTCTGTTAAAGATATTATTTCTGCCCCGGACATTGATAGTATTTACGAGGTTCCTCTTAATTTTGAAAAAGAACATTTAGGGGATCGGATTTTAGGAAAGTTGAATGTAAAACCAAGAAAAAAAAGAGACCTAAAAAATTGGAGGTCTTTGGTAAAAAATATTAAAAAAACCAAAAAGCCGGTAAAGATAGGCATTGTCGGAAAATATTTTAAAACAGGGAAGTTTACTTTATTGGATTCTTATATATCGGTAATAGAAGCAGTAAAACATGCTTCTTATTTTTTCAAAAGAAAGCCAGAAATTTTTTGGCTTTCAGCTGATAAATATAATCCCGGAAAATTTTCTGACAGAAGCAGCGAAGCGAAAAAAAAGCTTAAAAAAGATTTAAAAAATTTGGACGGCGTAATTGTTCCGGGAGGATTTGGAAATAGGGGAGTAAAAGGAAAATTAGAAACAATTAAGTTCTGCCGGGAAAATAAAATTCCCTTTTTAGGATTATGTTTGGGGATGCAATTAGCGGTAATAGAGTTTGCCAGAAATGCCTGTAATATTAAAAATGCCTGTTCAACCGAAATGACTTCTAATTGCCGAGAGCCAATAATTGATATTATGCCGGAACAAAAAGACCTTTTAAAAGAAAAAAAATACGGCGGGACAATGAGGCTCGGCGCCTATAAATGCCAGATACCGCCGAATACTATTAGTTTTAGAGCTTATGGAGGGAAAAAAAATAACCAATCTTTATTGGTATCGGAACGTCATCGACATCGTTATGAGTTAAATAATGATTACCGTGAAATTCTGAAAAAAAATGGTTTAATATTTAGCGGTGTTAATCCTGAGAAAAATCTAATAGAAATTATCGAAATTAAAAATCATCCTTTTTTTGCAGCTACTCAATTTCATCCAGAATTTAAATCAAGACCACTAAGACCTCATCCGCTTTTTAAAGAATTCATAAAAGCCAGCCTCGCTAATAAGAAACGAATTTAAAGCTAAAGACTGTGAGATTCGAACCAGAGTCAATTTAGAAGCAAAAGAATGGGTTAAGTTCGAGGAACGACCCTAGTCCGTCCCGGACGGGTATAGGACGACGAAGGAGTATTAGAACCTAATACTTTGAGGAGGAGTGACGAAGAAATTGACCCATTCTTTCGCTTCCCTTCGGGCGAAGCGAATTTCATCCATCTTCTTCGTTGCTCGTCGCTAATGTATCCTGTGGATACATTACGCTCCTCCCGCCTTGAATCTGAATAAAATTCGCTTCGCTAAATTGACTCTGGTTCGAATCCCGCAGTCTAAAAATAAACTAATCATTCGGGAGATTTATTCCACGTTTACAATTTTAACTTTCCGTTGAGAATTATTAAACTTTCTTTTCCGTTTTGTTTCAAATTTAACCAGGCCTTCTTTCGTCGCGTAGAGAGTATCGTCGGTTCCTTTTCCGACATTTCTTCCAGCCAAAAATTTAGTTCCTCTTTGACGAACAATTATCATTCCCGGTTTGACTTTTTGCCCGGCAAATAGTTTGACGCCCAAGTATTGTGGCTGAGAATCTCTTCCTAATTTTGTTGCCCCTGTTGCTTTTGTTTTAGACATAATGTTTTTACTTCGTAAAAAAAACCTAAATCTTAATATCTAAATCCAAAACATTTTGAATTTTGGTCATTTGAATATGTTATCAAAATTTTTCCAATTTGTCCAGCAATTATCTAATCGGGTTTACCCGGTTAACTGGGTAAAAAAATATCAAGAAGAGATAATATTGTTTATTGGCGTTATTTTAATTTCTTTGTTTTCTTTTGCCGGAGGTTATATTGCGGCTAAACATCAAGAAAAATTACCTGTGGAATTTTATCCCAACCCAGATCAAAACATTGCAATACCAAAATGAAAAAAGAAAAAATAGCCATTATTGGAGCGGGGATATGCGGTCTTTATTTGGGATTGAAACTTTCAAAGAAAGGATATTCGGTTAGCATTTTTGAGAAAAAAAAAGAAATAGGAGATAAGATTTGT
The DNA here is from genome assembly GCA_964387825.1 of uncultured Candidatus Saccharibacteria bacterium. Taxonomy (GTDB): domain Bacteria; phylum Patescibacteriota; class Minisyncoccia; order Minisyncoccales; family GWA2-38-27; genus CAYLWZ01. Next base: position 51,421 of record CAYLWZ010000001.1, on the reverse strand, counting down.
TCCGGACTTTTTTCTGAAAGAATTTTGGAATTTATTCCTCAAAGCCGCAATTTGATTCAGAATAGTATAAATTATACTATTTTGCATTTTCCAGAAAAGAATATAAAAGTGAAGTTCTCAAAAAAGTTTTATATAATAAATCATACCGAGCTAGACAGATTAACATCGGATTTGGCCAGAAAAGCAGGCGTTACAATCAATCTCAATCAGGATATTTCTATCTTGCCCCAAGGATTTGATAAAATAATTGGATGCGACGGAGCTCGTTCTTTTGTTAGAAAGAAGTTAAGTCTTCAAAATCCTCAATATCGTTTAGGTATTTTGGGTTTTTTAAAAAAGAGGTCTTATCTTGATTATGTTGAAACTTGGCCTTGCCACAACGGGTTTATTTGGAAAATTCCCCGGGGAAGGGAAATAGAATATGGAATAGTTGGGAAACCCGAAGAAGTTAAAATAATTTTTGATAAATTTTTAAATAAAAATAATATTTCGCTTGCGAAAACTCAAGCGCGGATAATTCCTCAAGGATTTATAATTCCTTCTTCTCATTCTATTACTCTTTGCGGAGATGCTGCCGGTTTAACTAAACCCTGGTCCGGCGGAGGAGTAATCTGGGGACTAATAGCAGCCGAAATTCTTTTAAAGACCTTTCCGGATTTTTTAAATTATCGCAAAAAAATGAAAAAGTTTTTTCTCCCCCGAATTATTTTTTCTAAAATAGCTGTTAAAATAATTTATTTTATTGGATTTAAGCTTCCATTTTTGCTGCCCAAAAAAGTGAAAATGGAATCCGATTTTCTTTTGTAGTATAAATAAAATATTTGTTATTTACTAATTTGTATTTTATTATTTTTAAATAAAAAACTATTATGAAGAAAGAAGATAAAAAAATTCCCTATCACTTGGGGATTATAATTGACGGAAATCGCCGCTGGGCGAAAAAAAGAGGATTGCCTACTTTTGAAGGACATCGTCGGGGAGCCGCCAATATTGATAAGATAGGGGAAAAGGCGAGAAAAAGAGGGGTCAAGATTTTGACTTTTTTCACTTTTTCCACTGAAAACTGGAATAGGTCTAAAATAGAAATAAGTTATTTAATGAAGTTGATTGAAAGGTCTTTTAGCAAGAAATATATTAATGATTTAATAAAAAAAGAAATAAAGTTAAGGGTAATCGGGCAGAAAAAAAGATTACCCAGACCTCTTCAAGAAAAAATTAAAACAGCAGAAAAATTAACTAAGAAAGGAAAAGAAGGAGTTTTAATCCTGGCAATCTCTTATGGGGGAAGACCTGAAATTATCCAGGCAATTCAGAAAATTGTTAAAAAAAGAATTCCCCCAAATAAAATTAACAGAGAGGTAATTGATGAAAATCTTTGGACAAGAGGTTTGCCTTATCCTGATTTTATTATCAGGACGGGCGGAGAGAAACGCCTCTCTAATTTTTTGACTTGGCAGACAGCTTATTCAGAGTTATACTTTACTGACAAATATTGGCCCGATTTTGACGAAGAAGATTTAGACCAAGCTCTTCTTAACTACAGCCATAGACAAAAAAACTTTGGAAAATAGCTGTTAAAATTTTTTAAAAAAAATATAAAATGTGGATAAACGGTCATATTTACGCTTAAAAATTACTGAAAAATAGGGGTTGACAATAATTTTGAATGATATATATTATATTTCAAGGTTCTATCCTACTCAGGACAGGTCCTTAAAAAGGTTGTTTCATTATTAAAAATTTAATTAATATGATAGTAGAATGACCTTCTCAAAAGTTTTAAACTATTTAGAAAATGCAGACGGATATAACGATGAAGAATTTACAGAAACAGAGGAAAACGATGGAAACGAGGTTAAATATAACGAGGCAGAAGAAGACGATGATATGGAATATAACGAAGAATATTAAAATTCATATTACCGTTCTGCGTTTGGATTAACAAAGACCCCTTATTGGGGTCTTTGTTAATTATTAAAAATGAACTAAAAGAGTGAGGTATCCCTACGGGCGAGTTCTTTCGGCAGATGTATCCTCGCCGCAAAGCGGCGAGGTATTTATATTCCGAAATAAAATATTTATTTATAGGGAGAGGAACGGGAATTTATTGTGCGACAGTTACAATCCTTTTTTAGGGACCTGTCCCTAATATTACGCGTTATATAAATATATTCCATAAATAATACAATGTCGCACAATAAAATTAAGACAGACGATAATCTAATAGGGGATTACTAAGTAAATTACCAAATCAAGAATTTAAAGTTTTATATATAGATTCTGCTGCCGGGATCCATTTATGTTTGGAGAAATTTTTCTTTTTTTGGGTTAATTTATATATTTTTAATAAATCCTGAAAATCTTTTTTATTCCAAGTTGCCAAGCTCTTTCCTTTATGCCGGTAAATAATTTCAACCGCTTTGGCCCATAAATCTAATTCCCTTGTCTTACTTTTTAATAATTTTTTATCTTTGAAAAAAGGAACAACAATATCATGTAAATCATCTATATTTTGCACCGCGTATCTGATTTGATCCCCGGCAGAACAAATCTTTCCACAATTTAAAATACTTTTAATTTCAGAGATAATTCCTTTATTGTTTATATTTGAAACTATAATAAGCTGAGCCCTCCATCTATAATAAGTGGGCTGGTTTGGCCGTTTATAACGAACGTCCCTTCTAAATTGCAAATCAAAAAAACTTTTCTCATTAATTAATTCGTCTGATATGTTTTTTTTAATATCTTGAGCCATTATATTCTTATTTTATTTTGTTATTTTTATTGTGCGACAATATATTATTATATAATAATATACATAACGAGTAAATAACATAACGGATAAACAATGTAATAATGAGCAAACAATATAACGAGTAAACAATATGTAAGACAGAGTAAATAATATACGGGACGAGCAAACAAGTAAGGTTTATGGTTATAAGTTAGAAATTAAATTAAATAAGAAATTTGCGGGGAGAGGCAAAAGAAATTTATTTTTTATTATTTTAATTCTTTTCCTCCGTGATATTTTTGATGAATCTCGCGAAGTCTTTTATTAGTAATATGGGTATAAATCTGAGTAGTGGTGATATTTTTATGCCCTAAAAATTCTTGCACTGCCCTTAGGTCAACTCCTTGGTTTAGTAAGTCGGTGGCAAAACTGTGGCGCATAACATGGGGAGTAGTAGTAATGGGCAATCCGGCAGAAATAGCGTATTTTTTGATTATTTTTTCAATAGCGCGCGCTGTTAACCTACGCGAAGCGTTTTTTCTGCTTCTGTAATTAATAAAAAGCGCTTTTTCTTTGTCTTTCCTTATCTCAAGGTATTTATCAAGCCATTTTATCGTTCTCTCAGAAAGATAAACCGTCCGCGGCCTGCTTCCTTTTCCTATAATTCCAATTTCTATCTCTTTTGAGCCCGGCTTTATTTTAACTTGTTCGCGGTTAAGCGCCGTCAATTCGGCTATTCTAAGGCCGGTTGAGAACAGCGTTTCTAAAATAGCCCTATCTCTTAGGCCATTTTCTTTTTTAATATTAGGAACTAATAAAAGTTTCTTAATTTGCCCTAAATTAAGAAATCTTACCGCTTTTTCGCTTTTAATATCCTTTGGAAGTTTTATTTTATCAGTCGGAGAGGATACTATGTCTTTTGCCGAAAAATAGCTTAAAAGGGCTCTCAGGGCGATTAAATAGTAATTTTGAGTGCTTCTTTTAAGCGTTTTTTTTGTTTTTGAAAGATATTGGCGAGAGAGAAAAACGCGGTATTTCCAAATATGCTCAGGGGTTAACTGGTGCGGTTTCAAGCTTTCTAATTTGCTTATTTTTAACCAATAAAAAAACCTTTTTATAAACCTTTCGTAATTTTCTTGCGACTTAGACGAAAGTCCTTTTTCAATATCAAGCCAGTCAAGAAAATCAGATAAATGGAGAATAATTGGCTCTGAGCTTTTTTTCATAATAATAGGGGGTATAACTTAAGAGAATCCTTTGAAAGTGCCCAGATTATGCGAATTCTTTTCAATTCGCATAATCTGGGCATACTTAAGAGAATCCTTTAGAAGGTTCTCTTAAGTATAATTATGCGAACCTTTCTACTTATATATTAAGGCAGGCAAGAATGCCTGTCAAGGCCAAAAATCCTCCCCTTTCTGGTTTTGCCTATAGTTTTACTTAAAGAGAAGAACACTTTTCTTTAAAATTATTTTATTTTTATAATTTATAATTTTAGTATTGCGCTTAATAACATATATCGCGCCGCATAATAAATACGAAAAAGAAAATTAGATAACTATTTTAAAAACTACTCGGTTTGGCATATTTAGTCCATTTGGTTTATTGAGCCCCTGCTTTGACTCCCCCTGTCTTGTTTTTTTATTTCTATTTTTATTATGCGACATTGTATTATTTAAAGGACCTGTCCCTAATTGATCTGACAAATTTAACAAAAAATTTGTCGCACAATAAAATCTTAATATTTATCATTTTTGCCCTCCCGATGCTAAACCGTGTTTTTTCGCCCCCTCGGCGTAAAATTGCTGAATTTGGGCGGAAGAAAGTGCTTGTTCGTAAATACGAAGTTCGTCAAGCGAACCTTTAAATTTTCTGCTTGAATATCCTGCGATAGTTGCAAAACTTTGGCTTGTTCCAGAAGATATACTAGAATCTTTCCAATTAAGTTTACCATTAATATAATGACTGATAACTGAACCATCCCACACAGTAACGATATGAGTCCATTTATCATAAGGCACAGATCCGGACTTACTGCATCTCCAGTAATCATTAGCAAAATCATACGACCAAAAACAAACTTCGGTGCCTACAATTTCCCAGAAATGGTTAAGCATAGAATGCCTGCTGTTTCCGCCTTGTTTATTAAAAACCCAGACAGATAAAGAAAATAATGGAAACTTTCTCGTATTAGGGATATCAACGTAATCATTATTGCTTCCATCAAAATACAGCGAACACCCGTTTCCGCTGGGAGTGTTTTCTTTGTCAGCGCTGGCGCACTTATACACGGCTCCGTGAATTGTTCCGTTATTGCCATAGCCGCTACTGTCGTAGGCCGTTGTTCCACTGCCCTTATTAAAGTCCCATATCCCTACCGCGTAAGCGCCTAAAGCATGGCTAACTTCTGCCTCAAATTGAAGCCCAACCGCTATTTTTGCTTTTCCCCTGGCAGAATTTAGAGCCACAAAAACAATGCTTGCCAAAAGTCCGATAATAGAAATAACTACCAACAACTCTATTAAGGTGAATCCCGTTAGAGATTTGCTTTCTCTGTTTTTTCTTTTTGTCCCCAGAATCTCTAACATGATGAATGCTTTTTATATTTTTTGATTTGTCGCACAATAAACTATTAAATATTGTCGCACAATAAATTAGCGGACCAGTTCCATAAATCTTTGCCAAAACGATTTGCCTATATTTGGTATTTCTTCTTTCATTTCCTCTTTCTCTTTCTGGAACTCCTTTTCTATTTTTGGTTTTCTCTTTTCGACTTCTTTGCCGAAAAAAGACGAAATTCTATTCCAAAATTTTTTAATCCATGTATTAATATAAAGATTCCAAAATCTTTTTGACCATCCAAACATGTTTTTCCAGATAGACAGTCCTTCTTCCAGGGATTTTTTGAGCGTTATAGGAAGCCCAATCAAAAAATTTTTTCCTAATGTCTTTGCCTCTTTAAAAGTTCCCGGCGCTTCAGTTAAATCTTGAGTATCCTGTTTTACCGGAAGATTCGAAGCTGCCTTAGCAAAAGATAAAAACGGACAGATGG
>CAYLWZ010000001.1:28257-45535 GCA_964387825.1 uncultured Candidatus Saccharibacteria bacterium | reverse complement strand
TGTTTTACCGGAAGATTCGAAGCTGCCTTAGCAAAAGATAAAAACGGACAGATGGTATCCATTAGAAAAATTATTATTAGAAAGGCGATAAAATACTTCATAATAATAGTTTTCTGGCTTCTTTTATTCTTTTTAATGTTTTGTTCTTCCCAAGAATCTCGGCAATCTCAAAAGGCCCGGCCGAAGCTTTTTTTCCGCTCAAAGCCATTCTTAGCGGCCAAAGCAATTTTCCTCTGTCCCCCGCCTGTAACGCCTTTGACGTAGCCGAGGCGGGCAGGCCTGCCCGCAATGCCTTCGGCATAGCCGATGCAGGCGGGTCTGCCCGTCCGGCAGGCGAGGTTATTTTTCCTTCCTCTGAAAGCGGAATCAGGATATTTTCTAAACTTTGTTTGCTCCATTCAGTTTCTTTTATTTTAGACAATACTTCCAATAATTTATCAAGTAAATGTCTGGTTTCTTCTTCTGAAGCGTTTTTCCATAAAAGAAACTCTTTTGGATAATCTAATTTATCTTTAAAGAAAAAGTCGCTTAATTCACTAATTTCAGAGAGCTTCTTCAACCGTTCTTGATATAGAGCAACAATTCTTTTTAAATATTCAAAATTTACTTCTTCTTTTGTCTCAACGATTTTAAAAACTTGAGAAATATTTATTCCGCCATAAGCCGGAGGGTATTGTTCTGTTTTCATAATCGGCTCTATGAATTCGTTTTCAATAAGATAAGGCGCGCATAATTCAGTTAGTTTCTGCAATGACTTCCGGCGTATATAAAACCCGTTTAAAAAATCTAATTTTTTAATGTTAAAAACAGCTCCTGATTTTTGGACTTTTTCAATAGAAAAATCCTTGACTAAAGAAGATAGTGAATAAATCTCTCTTTCTGTGCCTGGATTCCATCCCAAAAAAGATAAAAAATTAATTAAAGCTTCTGGCGAATAGCCCATTTTTCTATATTCGGACATAGCCATAGCCCCGTGTCTCTTACTTAATTTGCTTCTATCAGGACCCAAAATCAAAGGAAGGTGAGCATAGATTGGATGGCTAAAGCCGAGAGCTTCCTGCAAAAGAATTTGTTTTGGAGTATTTGACAAATGGTCCTCTCCTCTTATGATATGAGTAATTCTCATCTCAAAATCATCAACTACGGCGGCAAAATTATATAAAGGACTATTAAGGTTTTTAGCTATAACAATATCGCCGAACAAACCAGCGTCAAATTCCACTTTCCCTCGAATTATATCAATAAAAGAAACTTTTTTCTCTGGAATTTTAAACCTAATAACAGACGGCTGTTTTTCATCTAAGCGTTTTCTCACTTCCCCCGGTGATAATTTGGCGCATTTCCCATTATAATGAGGGGGCATTCCCCTGCTTATTTGTTCCTCTTTTTTTGCTTTTATCTCTTCTTCTGGACAGAAACAATAATAGGCCTTTTTTTCTTCTAATAATTTCTCTAAATATTTTTTGTAAATATCTCTGCGTTCACTTTGCCTGTAAGGGCCGTAATTTCCTATATATTTTTGCTCTTTATTGTTTGAAAATTGGAAATTAGAAATTGGAAATTCCCCGATTTCTTTTTGAGAAATCGGGACTGGTCCTTCGTCCCAGTCAACCCCCAACCATTTTAAGTTTTCAATAATATCTGATTCAAACTCAAGTTTTGACCTTTCAATGTCTGTGTCTTCAATTCTTAAAATAACTCTCCCTTGGTATTTCTTAGCGAAAAGATAATTAAAAAGAGCGGTTCTGCAGCTTCCGATATGCAGAAAACCGGTTGGCGAAGGAGCAAATCTTGTCCGTATCTCCCCGTTTTTTATTAATCTAAATTTATCGCTTAATTTTTCTTTATTTTTTACGTCCATAGCTTAACTTTATCATAATTTTATGTCTAATAAAACTGTTTTAATTTTGAGTTTCAGTTTTGAGATTTGCCTATAGCTCGAGAGCCTATAGCCGATTGGCTCGGCCAATATAGGCTCGGCTCTATAGAGAATTTTAAGTTTTGCCTAGCCCGCTGTCTGCGACAGCAGACGGCCTAGGGATTTTTGATATTTGAATTTCTAAAGTACCAGTCTAAAATTTCATTCGCCACGGGAAGAGCCGCTTTTTGAACCCCTTTTAGGTCTTCTATCAAAACAGTCAAAACAATTTGAGGATTATCATAAGGAGCAAAAACCGTTACCCAGTTATGATAATGGTCCGGTATTGGAGTTTGGGCAGTTCCTGTTTTAGCGGCAACCGCAACTGGCAGAGAATTTAAGGAAACAGAAGAAGCAAGGGGGCTGTTTATCCCCGTAACCGCCTGCCTCATTCCCTCTCTTATAATGTCAAGATTTTGAGGATTAATAAAGTTACTTCTTATAATATCGGGTTTGATTTCTTTAAATATATTTTTATCGTTATTTATAACTTGTTTAACAATTTCTGGCTTAAAAAGCGTCCCTCTGTTAGCTATGGCGGCGAAAGCAGTCACAACTTGAATTGGCGTAACTAGAATATCGCCCTGTCCTATGGCAAGATTGTAAGTATCGCCGTCCCACCAGGGTTCATCCTTAATTTCTTGTTTCCATTCCGGCGAAGGAATTGATCCTCGGGCTTCTGCGGGTAAATCAACTCCGGTTTTATTCGCCCAACCAAAAAGTTCAAGATATTTTTTTATCCTAAATGGACCTAATCCTATCTGGTCTTCATATCCCCCGCCGATTGTATAAAAATAAACATTGCAGGATTCAGCAATTGCTTTTCGGACATCGGTCCAGCCATGAATCGTCCAGTCCTTCTTTGCGGTACTCTTTTCTGGATTATATCTATTGGGAATAATAATTTCTCCCTTGCAATATATTTTCTTCAAAGGGGAGATTATTTTTTCTTCTAAGGCGGCCGAGGCAATCAGTGGCTTAATAACCGAGCCGGTAGGATATAAGCCGGATATCGCGCGGTTTAAAAACGGTTCATTTTTTTGAACATCTGCTAAAAGCTCTTCCAGCGCTTCTTGGTCAGCTCCTTTGTTGAATAAATTATTATCAAAATCGGGAACGCTGGATAGAGATAAAACTCCTCCATTGTTTGGATTAAGAGCTATTACCACGCCTTTTTTAGCGCCCGTTCTTTCAAGAGTTTTTTTTAGCGCCTCTTCGGATTTCTTTTGCAGGTCTGAATCAATCCATAAAACTAAACTTTTTCCCGGTTCAGGCAAAGAAATTATTTTTTTTGAAATAAGATTTCCTTGAGCATCTTTCTCAATTTGAATTTCCCCTGGGTTTTTTCTTAAAAATTCTTCATAAGTTTTTTCCAAACCATCTCTGCCTACATAGTCATAATTAACATAAAATTCTAAGTTCTCTTTTAACTCTTTAGAGTTAATTCTGCCCGTATAACCGACAAGGTGAGAAAAAGTTTCAGCGTCTATGTAATGCCTGATTGAGTTTTGCATGATTTTAAAACCGGGAAACTCGTTAATTCTTGTTTCAAGCAAAATCAGGGTTTGATGGTCAAGATTTTCTGAAATTGTGACTATATTATCTTCTTCCGATATAATTTTGTTTTCTAATCCATTGGCGTTCTGGTTAACAATTTCGGAAACTTCTTTTAGATTCTTTTTTCTCTCGGAATCGGAAAAAGGAAGATTTCTTTTATCAAGAATCAAATCAAAACTTGGCTTATTAAAAACAAGTTGTTTTCCATTAGAATCGTAAATTACTCCTCGGGACGCCTGTATTAGACGGGAAACAAATTTGTTTTCTTCGGCCAGGGCTTTATATTTATTATTATCAATTATTTGAATCTGAAAGGTTTTAGCAAAGAAAAGAAAAATTATTACTAAAATAAAAAAGAAAAGAAGTTTAAGAATTCTTTTTGAAAGCGAAACCTCAAATCTTATTTCAGGAAATCCGAGCTCTTTTTCTTTTTTCTGGGAAAGAGAATCTAAAAAAATTTCCTGCGGCTCAATTCCGCTAAAAGCGGAAGAAAACTTTATTTTTCTTCTTTTAATCTTTCTTAATAAAGGGAATTTTGACATACTTTTTAAGAAAAAACTTTATAAATACTGCTATTGTCAGTAAAATGAGGGTGTAAAAACCAAATATTTGGCTGGAAAAAACGTCTAAAAAAAATCCGCCGATTGCGGCATTTGACAAGCCGGATAAACTTTTTGAGCTTTCAAGAATGTTCCAAATAATTACTGAAATTAAGATTAAATTCAAGACTAATCCAAATATAGTAAAATGAACCAAAAAACTAGTTTGCAGTAATATAAAAATACAATAAAGGATTAGCGAAATTAGAGTTTTTTTATACATACCTTAATTTCGGAGATTCAACCTCCGAAATACTAAAAATCAGTGTTGACGCTATTTTTCTAATTAATCTTCCAAAGATTCTCTAATGTCAATAAGTAATTTTATGTATTTAGCTGCTGTCCTGTTTTGAATGCTTTTTCTTCTTACGTGAACACGCCCTCGAGATTCTATTAAATTATTGATTAAAATTATTAATTTAGAAAATCCGGCTTTATATTGATCAGGGACTAATTTATGGTGTGGGGCAAGCTGAAATAAAATCTCAGCTGCTTGGCTGGCGAGTCGTCGATTAGCATTTCCTTCGTGGATGGCAATGCGATAATTAATGTCGAATAGTTTCCCAAGGAAGTAATTTTTCATAATTTTTTTGTTGGTCAAGTAATTTTCATGTTGTTAGTTTCTTAAGATAGAAATGGTGGATCTGGATAACTCCAAGAATTTTCATTCCATTGGTTTTGAGTGAACGTATAAGATTTTTCGAATTTAAACTCAATATTCGATATTTCTAAAGCAGGCTTAACCGAAACATAAATAACTATCTCGTCTCCTTCAGTTGGAGAAAATTCATCAAATGTCGTAGCGGTTTTCATCTTTCTTTTTGGTGGTATCCGAAGAGGCTGATATACCATTTTTCTATCTTCTTTATTTTTTTTGAATTCTAGATAAACTATTCCTGGTAAATTTGAGTCGTTTGAAAACCAAAAATAAGTTTTCTTTGTATTTTTATCATAAATCATATTCACATCAACTGCTGGTATTAGTTGATACTTTGCCATACTTTCTGTTGCATGTGCCATCTTTTTTGTCGCACAGGTATATTTAATCAAAAAAATTAAAGTAACAACTAGTGCCATTATACTAACGACAGAAAGCCCAAAGGAATAATCCCTCCAGAAGGGAACAGGTTTTATACTTTCAGAAATACTTAATAAAACATCTAATAATTTTTCAAAAAGTTCGCTTGACATAGTTTTTCTCAATTAAATTTTTCTCAATTTCTGAATAAATTTTATTTTTCAATTAAATTTTCTACAGTTTTAATTTCTTCTTTTGTTAAGCCGTAAAGCTTATAAACTTTTTCGTCTATCTTTTTATCTATTTTTTCAATTTCCGATTTTATTGAATTCCATTTTTCGGAATTTTCTGGAATTTTTTGTAGTTCCTTATTGAGCTTAAGTATTTTATCGGCCAATTCAACTAATTCATCATATTTTGATTTTTCCTTTTTATTTAAAAAATCAATTTTAGGAACAGGCCAATTTTTTAATAATAATTGAGTTATAGCGATATTAGATGTCGTATTTTTAGATATAAAATTAGCAATTTTTGAATTTAGAAGCGCTAATAGATATTTAATATTATATTCATCTTTAGGCAAAATAAGATTGTCCTGCAAAAGATAATATCCCGCGTCGTCATATGTGGCTATAATTTTGCTCCCGCTTATCATTCTTACTAACAATTTCTCTTTAAATTCAAAAATTTCTTGCCTCTTCGGAGCAGCGGCTTGTTTCACTTTCATTAATTCTGGTTTATACCAAACGTATTCGTGGCCCCATCTAAAAGAATACCTATCAATATTTCTACCTCTTAATAATTTTTTATCATCTTTATTATTAGCTTCTTTTTTCAAAAACTTATTATCGTCACCAGTTCTCAATCCACCAATAATAATACTCGCATTGCTTAATAAAATTGAGTTTTTTGTTATCGTATTTAATATATTTTCAATTTTTTTATTACTTAAAATATTGAATCCTTTTTCAAAATAAACCTCTTTCTGTTTTATCTTGTTAAATAAATAAATTTTTTGTTCAACTAATTTATCAATATTTATATAATTATTTTCAATGTTTTCTTTATCGGATTCTTTTTCTAGGGTTAAAACTATATTAGAGACTTGAGTCTTATCAAATACTTTAGTTCCCTCCTCAAAGAATAAAATATTTTTAATCTTGTTTTCACTAAAAATCTTTTTTCTTAAGGACTTAAAGCTAGGCGTTTGAAGCCATGTATTAGGTGTTATAAAACCTAACATTCCGTTATTTTTTAGTAAGTTAATACTTTTCTCAATAAAAAAAGAATAAATATCTGAATGATTAGTATTTGTTAAATATTTATCCCAATAAAAATGTCTTTCTTCCTCATCTAAATTTCTTGATTGTATATATGGCGGATTTCCGACAATAACGTCAAAGCCGCCTTGCTCAAAAACTTCGGGAAATTGTTCTTGCCAGTTAAACGGCTCTTTCTCTCTAAAATTTTTACCAAAATATTTTTCTAATTCTTCGTCTGTTCCAGAGATTAAAGAATTACCGTTTTTAATGTTATCTAATAACGGCAATTTTAGTTGCTTATGCAATGCGTTTATCAGCAAGTTTAATCTGGTTATCTCAACAGCTTGCGAGTCAAGATCAACTCCAAAAATATTTTCTTTAAGAATTTGGATTTTAATTAATGTTTTACTTAATGCGTCGCTTTTACTGCCAAATTCTTCATACTTTTCCGCTATCATCTCCAACGCTTTTATAAGAAAAGAGCCGGAACCGCAAGCCGGGTCTAAAACTTTGATTTTCTTAATATCTGTGATAGTTTTACATTTGTCCAAAACCGGACCCAAAGCGTTTTTAACAATATAATCAACAATAAAACTCGGGGTATAATAAATACCCTGTTCTTTCCTTTTTTTTGCGTCCTTAGAAACAGTCGCGCCTTTTTTTGATTTCAGCAATCGATGCGACAAATAGTTTTCGTATACAGCGCCTAATACATCAGACGGCATTGCCTTAAAATCGTATTCGTAATATCCCTGTTTGCCGTAAAGAATATTAATCACTCTTTCGGTTGCTCCACTGTGCTCTTCCCATTTTTCAAAGGGATGCGGGTGAAATAGATTGGAATTATAAAGTTTGTCTAATTCTTTAAATTTATCAACCATTGCTTGATAAATATATCCTTTATTATTTTCTCTTGCCCGTCTAATAAGTGGAATTAAAGTAGAATCTTCAATCCCTCTGTCCTCTGCAACCCTTATAAAAATAAGCCGGTCAAGAAGTTTTTGAACTCCTTCATCAAGTAAATCAGAGCTTATTTTTTCGTTCCATTGACCTAACTCATTCGTAAGAATATCTCTGCATCTTTGTAGGTCTTTATATAAAAGCGAGCTTACCGAAACTTTTTGAAGTTTTTTGCCATATTTTTCAGCCTCTTTATTAAGCAAATCATTTTGAAACGCTTTTTTTGAAAGTAAGAATAATTGATCAAAACGTTCTAAATATTTATCATAAGGGATTTCAAAAAATAATTTATCACTAAGTTCTTTCCCAATATCCTGAGCATTAAAAACCTTAATACTTTCAAAATCTGTTAGAATTGCCCAAACAGCTCCTTTATTCCAAGAATAACGAATTGCTTGGTTGGCAAACTCTTCTTTATGCAAATCAGCGCTTAGTTTTTTTGCTTCTAAATAAAATTTAATTCTACTATCAAGATAAAATCCGTAATCAACCCTGCCTGAGGAAATACTTTCTTCGGCCGAAACTTCGTTTTTGTTATACGTATCCCAATTAAGTATTTCAAAAAGCGGAAGAATAAAATCTTTTTTGGTTTCTTCCTCTGTATAAGATTTTAATTTGCCTGTCGTTTTAACCTTTTCGTACTTCTCAACCAATGTTTTTATTTCTTCCTTTGCTTTTTTTTGGAGATTTTCTAAATTCATAATTTATTTCAAGTTGACTAAATAAGTTTTTAAAAAATGGACTATCGCCTGAACGGTTTCTGTCTTTAGCTTTGGGTTGCTGAAAGCAACCCAAACCGCAAAATTATAGAGTTCTTTAGTATCAACTTTCATCCATTTTTTGTTTTTGATAAGAAATACAAATAAAGTAGTTATTGCGATTCTCTTATTTCCATTCTGGAAGGGATGATTTTTAATCATCAAATAAAAAAGAATTGCCGATTTTTCAACAATTCCTTTATAGAGAGACTTTTTTTCAAATTTTTGGAACGGAACCATAATACAACTTTCCAAAATATTTGGAAAGCGAGTAGTAAAGCCGGGAATCGGCTCATTATATATCATTAATTCTTTCGCTAACGTAAAAGCAATATATTTAACATCTTTAATGGATAAAATTTTAATCATTTGTCGCTAATAATTTTAATGTTTCGCGATATTCTTCAACCACCTTTTTAACTGCTTTTTCTATTTCTTTTTTTTCTTTTTCAGTTAATTCTTTTCCTAAAATATTGCCTAAATCTTTTTTATCAATAACAAAATTACGACCAACCTTTATAGCTTTAATTTCGTTGTTTTTAATCTTTTTATATACAGCTATCCGGCTAATACCTAAAATTTTTGCCAATTCAATCGTAGAAAGAAATTTTTTATTTTTCATAATTTTTTATGTTAACCTATATATTATAAGTTAACATACGTTAACTTAACTGTCAATAGTTAAGATTGAATTTTTTGACCTTTTTTGATATTTAATTATTTTGTTTATTTATCTTTATTTAATGTCGCACAATAAAATATAGCAACAAATATCAAAATTCTTATATTATTTTTGGCCGATAATTATAAATAAAGTACTTAATTCTTTTATGTTAAAGGCAGGGTCAACTTCTATTTTCTGAGAAACGTCAACATCGTTTTTTTCAACTTTATCAACTCGGCCAATTAAAAGGCCTTTGGGGAAAATTCCTCCTAAGCTGTCGCTTACAACAATGTCTCCTTTTGATATGTTTTTTTCCCAAGGAATAAAATCAACTAATATTTTAGAATTCCCTCCTCCTTTTCCCACGCCGGAAATATCCCCAGAATCTTGAATTCTAACATCAAAAGAAATACTTTTATTAGAAAGAAGCATTACTTTTGAAAAGTTTTCATAAAGATTTTCAATTTTTCCTAAAAGAATTTTTTGAGGAGTAATTACCGGCATATTTTTCAAAACGCCGTCTTTGGTTCCTTTATTAATTAAGATAAAATCCTGAGAAATATCTTTTCCGATAACTTCAACAAAAGAAAGTTTAAAATCTTTTTGAAGGCCGATATTTAACGCTTCTCTTAAGTTTTTATTTTCTTCTCTTAATTCTTTTAAAGCAGTGATTTCGGCCGTTAGTTCTTGGTTATCCTCTTTGAGTTTTTTTGTTTCTTTATTGATTTTATTTATTTTTATAAAAGTCCTAAAAAAATCAGATGTTCTATCCCCTGCTCGCCAAAGGACTCTTTGGAAAGGAGATGAAATTACATAAACAAAGTTTCTTACTCCTTGTTGGAAAATATTAAAAAAAACAAATAAAACAGATACGACAAGAATCAAAATAAAAACTTTTCTTTTTTTTGACGAAATTTTTCTGCTAAACATATACTAACAAAATAGCTAAACCTAAACCTTATTTCATTATATATTTTTTAAACAAAATAGAATAGAGTTTATGGCGTTTGGTTAAAATTCTTTCATTTTTTTCTCACTTGAGTTAATAAAAAAGGCTCCTGATCCGGAGTCCTTTTAATATAGTTATGTCCACTGTAAGAGAGTTACCTACTTTCGCGGAAAACCACTATCATCGGCCTTGGAAGATTTCACTTCCGAGTTCGGAATGGTATCGGGTGGAGCACTTCCAGTATAACTCTCTTACAGTGGCCATAACTGTTGTGAACATTAATTGTTAGTCAGCTCTATTACAAATTTGTTATAAAATTTGAATATAAATATGATTTATTAGTACTGCTTGGCTTAGTCCATTACTGGACTTACACCTACAGCCTATCAACCTCGTCATCTTCGAGGAATCTAAGAATCCTAATCTTGGGATAGGCTTCGCGCTTAGATGCTTTCAGCGCTTATCCCTTCCCGACTTAGCTACCCAGCAATGCTCTTGGCAGAACAACTGGTAAACCAGAGGTCGGTTCAGTCTGGTCCTCTCGTACTAAGACCAACTTCCCTCAAGATTCGACGCCTACGGTAGATAGGGACCAACCTGTCTCACGCATATTTACTCTTTCAAATTTCTAAAATTTTAAAGAGTTTAGTCACTTATTACTAAGTGTATGGACTATACCATCATCCCGCTAAAAACGGGAGGTCGACGTATTAGCAATTCATTTATGAATCACTCTCTCCATTTAAGGATTAGTCTCTACGGGGTCAATCACCGCATCTCGCTACGCTCAATGCGTCGAATTTTTAATTTCTAATTTTTAATTTTGATTGAATTTTTAATGACCTAATGACTGAATTTTTAAACAAATTTTGTTTAAATCATTGAAAAATTAAGTCATTCATTCAAAATTCAAAATTCAAAATTCGCATTGAACGAAGTGAGATACGGTAATGACTTCCCTCGGTATTATCCTGACATACGACAGGTTGCTTTGCAAGTATGTAAGGATTTCACCGATATGAGTCGACTTTTTCAATCCCGATTACTCGGGAAAGCCGCCAATTTGACGGTCTGAACCCAGCTCGCGTAACGCTTTAATTGGCGAACAGCCAAACCCTTGGGAGCGGCTTCACCCCCAGGATGCGTTGAGCCGACATCGAGGTGCCGAACAGGGCCGTTGATATGAACTCTCGGGCCCTACCAGCCTGTTCAATCTTTTATTAGATTAGACTATATCTTCATCCCGCTTTTAGCGGGAGACGGCGTATCAGCAAGGTTTAAATCCTTACTCTGTCCTTAACAGGACAAGTCGTTACGGGGTCAAGAAGGAAGTTTATAATTAAAGTAACTAATTATTTGACCTTTAATTAAAGTTTTTAATTTTTTTACCTCTTTGGGAGGAAAATAAATCGCATATCCTTTCTTTTTTTTCTTAACACGTGCTAGAAGGCGAAATTTTTTCAATAAAACTTGACTTACAATTTCAGCTTCTTTTTGTGTTACGTTTCCTAAATAAAGATAACTACATCTATCTCGTAAGTAATAATATCCATCATCCATATACCAAACCGCTAATGTGGTTGGTGTTAAATATTTTTCAAGTTTTTCCGGAATTCTCTTTTTACCATCGGGGTAAAAAAGTTTTCGTAGTTTTCCTAAATAAGGAGTTGATTGCGATTGGTATCGCCAATAGCAATATTTTCTTTTTGTAATTGGATGGATTCTTTCCAAATATTTTGGTTTTCCCTGAAAAATATTTTTCAGTTTATCTACTTTCCATAAAAGATAATCTTTTTGCTTGCTTCCGTGTTCTAAACGTAATCTAGCATTTTTTTTACCAGTTTTTTGTAAATATCCATCTCCAAGAATAGTTCCAAAGAGAATTGATTTCTGTTTTCTAGATAAAGAAATCATAAAAAATAAATTTCCTTCCGACTTCCCACGGTATTTCTCTGAAACCCCAATTTATATCAGAGGTTCACCGTTATAAGCCGTATTTTTTATTCTACCCTTACGGGCAGAGGGGACAACAACTCTTTTTTCAGAGTTTATCCCCGGGGTAACTTTTATCTGATAATCTTCGGATTTTCTATTAAAATCCATCGGTTCACTAAGTTCTGGTTTCCCAACTGCTCGGCTTATCCGCCTTGCAGTAAAGCCAGCTTTTGGCTTTGCCCTATTACTCCGATTTCCATCCGGAGTTAGCTGACCTTTAAACGCCTCCATTACCTTTTAGGAGGCAAGTGCCCCACTTAAACTACCCATTAGACACTGTCTTCCCGCTAAAAGCGAGGTTAGAATTAGGGTTTTAAAAGAAAGGTGTTTCATTGGCGACTCCTTCCACTCCGAAAAGCGGAACTCAAAGTCTCCCTTCTACGCTACGCATTCAAAACCAAAACTCAATATCTAACTATAGTAAAGCTCCCGGGGTCTTTCCGTCTAGCCGCAGGTAACCGGCATCTTTACCGGTATTGCATTTTCACCGAGCTGCTCCTGGAGACAGTTCCCCAGTCGTTAGGCCATTCATGCGGGCCAGAACTTACCTGGCAAGGGATTACGCTACCTTTGGACGGTTATAGTTACCGCCGACGTTCACTGGCGCTTCATTCGCTTAGCCTCCCGCTAAAAGCGAGAGACCGGCAAAATTAACGTTCCAGCACTGGTCAGGCCTCAGCCCCTATACTTCCTCTTACGAGTTAGCAGAGACTTATGTTTTTGATAAACAGTCGCCAGGGATACTTTCGCTGCGGGCGCCTACAACTATATAGCTGTTGGCGTCAGTCCATATTGCGAACTTACGGACGCTTTTTTGCCGAGTTCCTTCAGGAGCTTTCACTCGTTCACCTTAGCACTCTTACGCTCACCTACCTGTGTCGGTTTGAGGTACGGTTTCTATATTCTACCGCTGAAGTTTTTCTTGGAAGAATTTTCAAAAAAGTTGCTCCAGCCGTAGCCAAAGCTCCTCCCGCGCCCCAAAAGGCGCAGAAAAGCAAATCCAATAATGCTCTTCTTCCCCAATTCTCCGTCGCTTCAGTTACAAAATATAGAAGGGCCGGAATATTAACCGGCTGTCCATCCCCTACTTCCTTTCGGGAGCAGGGTTAGGCCCGCCTAACCCTTGGATGATTGCCATTGCCAAGGAAACCTTAGGTTATCGGTGTCCCGCGTTCTCAGCGGGATTGTGGTTACTCATGCCAACATTCTCACTTCTTAGCGCTCCACTAAATTTTACAATTTAACTTCACTGCGCTAAGAACGCTCCCCTACCACCCCGCCGAGGCGGGGTCCTTATCTTCGGTACTAAACTTAAGCCCCGTAAATTTTTGGCGCAAAACTCCTTAACTAGTAAGCTATTACGCACTTTTTAAAGGTTCGCTGCTTCTAAGCTAACCTCCTAGCTATCAGAGGAATTTTACTTCCTTTAAAACACTTAGTTTCTAAGCACTCAATAAAATTGGGTGATCAGTCCCGCTAAAAGCGGGAAGTTTAGGGACCTTAGATGAAGATCTGGGCTGTTTCCCTTTTGACCACGGAGCTTAGCCCCCGCAGTCTGACTATCGACATTACAGAATTGGCATTCGGAGTTTGATTGGAAAAACTGAGCAGAACCCAAGTAATCCCATCCAGTGCTCTACCTCCAATTCTTACAAATCGACGCTAGCCCTAAAGCTATTTCGGGGAGAACCAGCTATTACCAGGCTCGATTAGCTTTTCACTTCTTACCACAGCTCATCCCAAAGTATTGCACGGCTTACGGGTTCGGGCCTCCTCCCGCATTTCTGCGGGATTCACCCTGGCCATGGCAAGCTCGCCTGGTTTCGGGTTCCTTCCCACCAATTTCCTGAAAATTCAGGAAACGCACTTTTAATACTCGATTTCTCTATGCCTCCGTCCCAGAAGGACTTAGACAAATTGGTGAGGAGGACTCGTTGGCTCATTCTTCAATAGGCACGCCATAACCTCGCCCTCCGGGCGAGAAATTTCTAATTTCTAATTTCTAATTTCTAAACAAATCCCAATTTCCCAAATTCCAATAACTAGAATTTAGAAAAACCTGTCATTGGCGATTGGTTATTGGTTATTTATTTAGGTCAATTAGGAATTAGGTCAATTAGGAATTCCTTGTCCGAAGGACAAGGCGTTGACTCCTTGTGGGCAAAATGGTTTCAGGTTCTATTTCACCGCGATCACCTCGCTACTTTTCACCTTTCCCTCACGGTACTAGTTCACTATCGGGGATATCGTAGTATTTAGCCTTGGCTGTATAGTCCAGCCAGCTTCCCACAGGGTTTTCCTACCCCGCGGTACTTAAGATTAACCCTGTTATATTTAACAGGATAAAAATATCAAGGAGCATAAAGTGGTTTTCGCTTACAGGACTGTTACCTTCTATGGTTGCCCTTTCCAGGGTCATTTAACTAACCAAACTTTATCTTTGTATTCTCCCTCAGTTATCCCGCAAAAAGCGGGACTCCCGACAATATTCTCTTACAACCTCCCGCTAAAAGCGGGATTTGGGCTTCTCCCTTTTCGCTCGCCGCTACTAAGGGAATGACCTCGCGCTTCGCGCGAGAAATTTCTAATTTCTAATTTCTAATTTCTAAACAAATCCCAATTTCCCAAATTCCAATAACTAGCTTAAAAAATTTGGTCATTGGTGTTTGGTCATTGGTTATTTATTTAGGTCAATTAGAAATTAGGTTAATTAGGAATTCCTTGTGCGAAGCACAAGGCTTGTTTTCTTTTCCTCCGCTTACTGAGATGTTTCACTTCAGCGGGTTCGCCTCCCGTTAAAAACGGGATGACTCCGATTTTGCAGAGTCGCGTTGCCGCATTCGGAAATCCTCGGATCAAAGGTTACTAAACACCTCCCCGGGGCTTATCGCAGTCACGTCGCGTCCTTCATCGCCTCGATATCCCAAGGCATCCGCCATTTGCCCTTAAAAATTTACTCAAATTTTAAGCGTAAAGAGTTGACTAACAATTAATAGTCACAACATTTTAATTTTTTTGCTCGATTTAATCACTTATTTTATTTTAAAAGAACATTCTAATCATTCAATTCAAACAAAAACCGCCTTTAGAAGCGGTTCTAAAAATCTAAATAATATTCAAAAAGACAGTAAATTAACCGCTCCTTTTATTTTTTCTTTTATTTTCTTTTCTATCCATCATAGACAATTTTAATTTTAGCAGAATGAAAATCCTTGTCAACCCCGTTAGGGATTTGCCACTAATGAATCTGGCAAAAGAGTGTTTTTAAACACTCTTTTGTTTAAGTTTAATCTTATCTTAATAAAAATCGCGAAAAACTTATTTAACTAAAGCAAATTTCTAATAGGGTCAACCCCGCACACATAAAAAATATATTGGTAACACTTTGTGGTATTTTTGGTGAAATTCAATCTAATTATACATATTGATGAAAAATTTTCTAAAAAAATTCGGCTCAAATCGCCGAATTAAAGATAAAGCGTTATGTATTGATTTAAAAAACTTTGGAATTGCCTTTATTTTCTTCTCGCCGAAGCGAGAACGGAACGATTGAGCAAGGCAGAAAACTCGTCAAACCGTATTTGGTGGACCCAGCGAGATTCGAACTCGCGACCTCTTCGATGCCATCGAAGCGCGCTAGCCAGCTGCGCCATGGGCCCAATCTATAATAAGAGTATTGAACAATATTTTTTTCTACTGCGATTTTCGTATTCTTGTTACGGCTTTGCAAAAATTTCTAAACCTATGAAATATATTATTCGGTGCTCTTATACCTTGTAATAATAACAAATTTAAATGATTTTTCAATCCCATCCAGTAAGCCCCGTTAGAAAATACTCTTAGCAGGAATTGAAGAGTTGCCCTGCCTGCTTCGCTATGCGAAGCATTGCGGGCAGGCCGAGGGTTCCCGCCTGCGACGGGATCGGGGAGCAAGTTCTCTACACGCTGAAAACACCCAAATAAAAATATCCGCAAGGGATATTTTATTTATATAGTGCCCCCAGCAGGAATCGAAGAGTTGCCCGAAGGCATTGCCTCCTCCCTCGCCAAGGCAAGGTCGTCGCAATTCGGGGAGCAGGTTCTCAGCATACTGGAATAAAAAATATATAATTGAAATATCCATAAAGGATATTTTATTTATATAGTGCCCCCAGCAGGAATCGAACCTGCAACCACTGGCTTAAAAGGCCATTGCTCTACCTAGTTGAGCTATAGGGGCGCAACCGTACTTCGCTTACGCTCGGGCGGAATTTCTAATTTCTAATTTCTAATTTCTAATCAATTATTAATTTTTAATTTTTAATTTTTAAACTGAACTTTTAATTTTTAAACTGTTTTAAAATTAAGTCATTGAAAATTTATTGAAAATTGAAAATTGAAAATTGAAAATTCGTTTACATTCCTTCTTCTTCAAGTTTCTTTAATAATTCTTTTTGCTCTTTCGTTAATTTTTTCGGTATTTTAACATTTAATTTAACATACAAATTACCCTTTCCGTAGCCGGAAAAATGAGGAATTCCTTTCCCGCGAACACGAAACACTTTTCCCGATTCTGTTCCCCCAACAATTTTAAGCAAAACCTTATTTCCGCCAAGAGTGGGAACTTCCGCTTCTCCGCCTAAAACCGCCTGAGAAATACTTATGGGAACGGAAATATATAAGTCATCTCCTTTCCTGCTGAAAAGAGGGTGTTTTTTTACAAAAATCTGGACATACAAATCTCCTGCCCTGGCTCCTCTTTTACCGGCTTCTCCCTTTCCGGTAATTTTTATCACCTGGCCAGAATCCACTCCGGCAGGAATGAAAATCTTAATTTTTTCTTCTTTTTTAATTCTTCCCTCTCCTTTGCAGACATTACAGGGTTTCTTTGGTTTTCTTCCTTCCCCTCCACACTCAGGGCAAACCGTCCAGCGAGTAACTGAACCAAACGGCGTTCTCTTTATTTGCTGAACCTGGCCGGTTCCCCTGCAAGAAAAACATTCTTCTATTGAAGTTCCCGGCTCAGCCCCTATACCTTGGCAACGCGGACATTGAACCATTTTATATACTGTAAATTCTTTAGCCACGCCTTCCAAAATATCATCCAAGGAAACCTCAATGTCAATTTTAATATCCCCGCCTTTTCTAACGTTTCTTTTTCGTCCCTCGGTCCCTCCAAATCCAAATCCAAAAAAATCTTCAAATAACTCTCCCAAATCTCCGATATCAAAACCGACATCCGGCCCTTCTTGAGGAGAATTTCCCCAAGCCCAATTAAAGCCGTCCTGACCGGCTCCGGCTCCTCCGGGAGAGCCCTCAAAAACTTGGCCGAATTTATCGTACTGGTTTTTTTTATCTTTGTCAGATAAAATCTGAAAGGCCTCGTTTATCTCTTTCATTTTCTCCTTGTCCCCTCCTTTGTCAGGATGATACTTATGGGCCAACTTATAATAGGCCTTTTTTATTTCTTCAGAAGAGGCATTGCGGGAGATGCCCAAAATTTTATAATAATCCTTGTTCATGGAACATGGAACACGGAACATGAAACATTATTATTATGTGTTCTATGTTCTATGTTATGTGTTATGTAAATTATTTTTCCTTGTATTCTCCTTCTTC
>CAYLWZ010000001.1:15897-28157 GCA_964387825.1 uncultured Candidatus Saccharibacteria bacterium | reverse complement strand
TTTCTTTTCCTCTGCCTGCTGAGCGCTCTTATAAAGCTCTGCTCCGACTTTCTGAATTGTCTGAGAAAGCTCATTATTCTTATTTTTAATATCCTCCGTATTGTCGATATCTTTCGCTTTTCTCAACTCGGCTATTTTAGCCTCAACTTCCTTTTTTAACTCGCTTATGGCGGGATTATCCCCGGCGTCTTTCAAGGTTTTTTCGGAAGTATAAATTAGATTCTCGGCAATGTTTCTTGCTTCAATCAATTCTTTCTTCTTTTTGTCCTCTTCGTTATGAACCTCCGCCTCTTTTTTCATTCTTTCAATTTCTTCTTTAGACATACCTATAGAACCTTCTATTTTAATTGACTGGGTTTTTCCGGTTGCTTTATCTCCAGCCGAAACATTAATAATTCCGTTAGCGTCAATATCAAAAGAAACCTCAATCTGGGGAATTCCCCGCGGAGTAGGAGGAATACCGTCTAAAATAAATTTCCCTAAACTTTTATTATCAGTCGCCATTGGCCTTTCCCCTTGTAAAACATGAACTTCTACCGAGGTTTGATTGTCTGCCGCCGTAGAAAATATCTGGCTTTTCCCGGTAGGGATAGTCGTATTTTTGGGAATTAGAACAGTGTTAACCCCTCCCAAAGTCTCAATCCCTAAACTAAGAGGAGTAACGTCTAAAAGCAAAATATCCTTTATTCCTCCTTGCAATATGCCTCCCTGAATAGCGGCTCCGATTGCCACAACTTCGTCGGGATTAATTGATTTATTAGATTCCTTTCCAAAAACATTTTTTATCTCCTCTTGAATCTTCGGCATTCTTGTCTGACCACCGACTAAAACTATTTCCTCTATATCTTTGGATTCCAATTTTGCTTGCTTTAAAACTTCTCTCATAACCTTGATTGACTTATCAATATAATCTTTTACTAAATTTTCAAACTGGGATCTGCTCAATTTCAAATACAAGTGCTTTGGTCCCGAAGAATCTGAAGTAATAAAAGGTAAATTAATCTCCGCTTCTAATGTTGTTGACAGTTCTATCTTTGCCTTCTCGGCCGC
This sequence comes from uncultured Candidatus Saccharibacteria bacterium, assembly GCA_964387825.1. Classification (GTDB taxonomy): domain Bacteria; phylum Patescibacteriota; class Minisyncoccia; order Minisyncoccales; family GWA2-38-27; genus CAYLWZ01. The sequence goes on along the minus strand of CAYLWZ010000001.1, from coordinate 27,107 downwards.
TTCTTTAATTCGCTGTAAAGCCAACTGGTCTTTTGATAAATCAATCCCCTGGTCTTTTTTGAATTCTTCAACAATCCAATTCATTACTTTCTGGTCAAAATCATCTCCTCCTAAATGAGTATCGCCACCGGTTCCAATAACCTTAACCGTGTCTTTGGAAACATCCAATATTGAAACATCAAATGTTCCTCCGCCGAAATCGTAAACCAAAATCTGCTCGCCTTTTTTCTTACTTAGACCATAAGCCAAGGCCGCGGCTGTCGGCTCGTTGATAACTCTTTTTACATTAAGACCGGCAATTTCACCGGCAACTTTTGTCGCTTTTCTCTGAGAATCGTCAAAATAAGCCGGACAAGTGATAATGGCGTCGGTAATTTTTTCCCCTAATTTCTCTTCAGCGTCTTGCTTTAGTTTTTGCAGAATCATAGCTGAAATCTCAGCGGCCTTATGCCATTTGTCTCCCATTTTAATTTCTACTCCCCCGTCTTTCGCTTCTCTAATCTCATAAGGCAATGATTCTTTATCTTTCTGAACGTCAGAATCTGAAAAACGCCGGCCAATTAACCGTTTAATAGAATAAACCGTATTTTGAGGATTTGTAATCTGCTGGCGTCTTGCCAGAACTCCAACCAATCTTTCTCCTTTCTTGTTCAAAGCGACGACTGAAGGAGTTGTTCTTGTTCCCTCTTTGTTTTCTATTATTTTCGGCTCGCCGTCTTCTATTACAGCCATTGCCGAAAAAGTCGTTCCAAAGTCAATACCTAAAATTTTAGACATAAAAATCAATACCAATACACCAATGGATACTAATTATACTAATATCTGTATATCGTTAGTATGAATCTATATATTAGCATCACTCATTTTGAACATTATTATTGCCCCGCAATACTGCGGGGCAATAATAAAACTCAAAATTCAAAAAACAAGAACACTAAACATTCAACGCTCTGAGCGACTAGCGCTCGGCCGAGTCCAAAGAAAGTCTTCTGGACTCTGGTCAAAAAATTATTGCTTTTTCTTGCTCTTGATTTTTATTTTACGACCTTCACTTTTGCCGGCCTTAAAACCCTGCCATAGAGAAGATAACCTTTTTTAATTTCTTCAATCACAATCCCGGATTCATGATTATTTTTTTCCACCGCTTCCACTGCTTCGTGGAAACTTGGATTAAATTCTTCCCCTAAAGATTTAATCTCTTCAATTCCTTGGTTTTTTAAAAAATCTAAAATCTGATTCTTTGTTTCTAAAATACCCTCTGCCCATTGATTGTTTTTTAATTCTTTTGGAAGTTCTTTCTCGGCAATATGCAAACTATCTAAAATAGGCAGTAATTTTAAAATAAATTCTTCATTCCCGTACTTTATTAACTCTGCGATTCTTTCCGTTTCTTCTTTTTTATAATTCAAAAAATCCGCCCTGGCTCTTTTCCAGCCATTTAAGTATTCATCCTCTAATTTCTGGCATTTTTTCAATTGCCGTTCAATTTCTCCGCCCGAATCAGACCTTTTATTTTTTTTGTCATCTTTTTGCTTTTTCATTATATCATATTTTTATGGTTTTATCTAATTCTTTTACTCAAAAAAAGCAGATTATTCTGCCTGCCCTGCTTGCTCTGACTTTACATTATTATCTCAATTTTAAGCAAATTAACAGAAATGTCAAGAGGAGAGTTTTCCGCCCAAAGCATAACACAAAATATGTCACTAACAATTTAAACAAAAATTGAACAATTTAGACGAAAGTTAAATAATCTGAGGGAAACAAGAAAGTTTATTTGTCGCACAATAAAATAGTTTTAAAGCTTAGAAGAGTTTCCATTTATTTATCGTAATGTTCTGATATTATAATGTTCTGATGTTCTCAAGAACATTAGAAAAGCAATAATCTTCATATTTCCGACATTGTTTAAATTTGTTATAATAACCTAATGGATATCTCTAAGAAAAAAGTAATAATATTTTTATTGGTTATTATCGCTATTGCCGCTTTTTTTAGATTATGGCAATTAAATACGATTCCGCCTGGACTTTATCCGGACGAAGCGATGAATGGAAATGATGCCTTAAATTCGTTAAAAACCGGGAATTTTAAAGTTTTCTATCCTGAAAACAACGGCCGAGAAGGTCTTTATGTTTGGCTCATCTCTTTATCGTTTTGGCTTTTCAAGCCAAGCGTTTGGGTTTTTAGATTAGTTCCTTCTATTTTTGGAATATTAACAGTTCTTGGCTTATATTTATTGACAAAAGAATTATTTTCTCAATATTCAGAAAATCGTTCTCGGTGTATTGCCTTATTCGCCAGTTTTTTTCTGGCGATTTCTTTTTGGCACATTAACTTTTCCCGAGTCGGTTTTCGAGCAATTTTAGTTCCTTTCTTTTTGGTTTTCGGCTTTTATTTTCTCTTTAAAGGATTTCGACTCAAAAGATATTTTCCTTTGGCAATCTCCGGCATTTTTTTAGGACTTGGATTTTATACATATATTTCTTATAGATTTGTCGTTCTCTTGTTGGCAATTTCTTTAATTGGCTGGTGGTTTATTTATAAAAAAGAAAAATTAAGAAAACAATTTATACTTTTTACTTTCTGCTTGCTGTTTGCTGTTTTTATCGCCGCTCTCCCAATTGGAATATATTTTCTTGAAAACCCCGGGGATTTTATTGGCAGGGCAAGCGGGGTATCTATTTTTTCACAAGGAAATCCAATCTTTAATTTGGGAAAATCTCTTATCATTCATTTGGGAATGTTTAACGTTCACGGAGACGGAAATTGGCGCCATAACCTTGCCAGTTCCCCGGAACTTTTATGGCCAATCGGTTTATTATTTTTAATTGGATTTTTTATCTCTATTAGAGAAATCTTCCGAAAATCAAATTATCAAAATAAAAACTATCAATCACTTTCTACTTTCTACTTTCTACTTTCTGCTTTTTTCATAATGCTTTTGCCCGGCATTTTGAGTTACGAGGGCATTCCCCATTCGCTTCGCGTTATCGGCGCGGTTCCCGCCGTCTATATTTTTGCCGCTCTGGCTTCGTATTGGCTTTACGAAAAAATAAAAGTATTTTTCAAAACAAAATATCAAAAAATTACTCTTTATCTTTGTTTATCTGTTTTTCTTTTATCTATCGCTTACGCCCAATTTGATAAATATTTTTTCCAATGGGCGTTAAGACCGGAAGTAAAAGGAGCTTTCTCCGAAAATTATGTTAAAATAGGCGAATATCTAAATTCTCTGCCTGATGATACCCAAAAATATGTTATCGTAAGTCAAGGAGGAGTTCCTGTCCCCTATCCAAACGGCATTCCAATGCCGGCCCAAACCCCAATTTTTATTGAACAAATAAAATTCGGCGAAACCCGGGCAATTTATTTATTGCCAAACGACCTAAATAAAATTAAAATAAATAAAGATAAAGAAATTGTTATTGTTCCTCTTCATCCAGAGTTAAATTTATTTTCTGAAATTTATAAAAAATTCCCCAAAGGAGAAATCCAAGAAAAAGAAGAAGTGATATTTTATAAAATAAATAAATTATAAATAAAGAGAGGGCCATTGCTTAACCAGGTTAAGCAATAAGCCCGGTTAAATAACTAGCGTTGAGGTTTTCCAAAATGTTCTTGAACTACAAAGGGGCCTGATGTCTTTTAATAATATGTTTAAGAATTTAAATAAAAATAAAGGATTCACCCCGTTAGAGATTCTGGGAGCAGGAAAAAAAGATAAAGAAAGCAAATCTCTAACGGGGTTTACCCTAATAGAACTTTTAGTGGTTATTTCCATTATTGGCCTTTTGGCAAGTATTGTTTTTGTAAGTTTAGGCAGCGCGAGAGCGAAAGCGCGGGATGCCAGAAGGAAAGTGGAATTAAGAGAGATCCAAAAAGCTCTTGAACTTCATTACGATAAACATGATTCTTATACACAGCCGGAGAATATGTGTTCTGATACTAGCTATGGCGGACTCGGTGGTTGTGGTTCTGCCGGAGGAACGGGCGACTGGGACGCCAATAGCGATCTTAGAGATTTAACTGCGGATGGTTTTATGCCAACCCTACCAAAAGATCCTAAAAATAATTCAACATATTATTATAGTTACGAACCTTCAAACGATGGAGGAAAACATTACTCTCTATGCGCTAAATTGGAAGAAGGAGGCACTTTTTGTCTTCATGAACTACAATAATTAATTTTCATTTTGGAAAATCAAGGATATAGAAAAATTAGTTTCCGTTGGTATTTAATATCAATAGATAACAGCGGCATAAATGTTTGAAAATTGATAATTGAAAATTTATTGAAAATTGATAATTGAAAATTGAAAATTAATAACATATTCTTCCTTTTTTTAGAAATTAGAAATTAGAAATTAGAAATTTATTATTATGTCTAATCGCCTCACAAACATCATCGCAATTTTCCTTTTAGTTTTCGTTTTCGTCGTGGCTGTCTTTAGCATAAAAGACGATTCTCTGACAATGGACGAACTTGCCCATTTGCCGGCCGGATATTCTTATTTAAGCCAAAAAGATATGCGCCTTAATCCGGAACATCCGCCTCTAATAAAAGATTTATCGGCTGTTCCTCTTCTTTTTCAGGAAAATATTAAATTTCCCTATGAAGCAAAAAGTTGGAAGGAAGATATTAACGGACAATGGGATTTTGGAAATCAATTTTTATTCAAAAATGGGAATCCCGCCTATGAAATGATTTTCTGGGCAAGAATTCCGATGATTTTAATTCTACTTTTGCTTGGATTTTATGTTTTTCGCTGGGCGCGAGAACTTTTTGGAAACAAAACCGCCCTTTTGTCTTTGTTTCTATTTTCTTTTTCTCCGACTTTATTAGCCAATGGCCGATTAGTTACTACTGACGTTGGAGCAGCAGCCGGAATATTCATTTCTACTTATTATTTCGTCAGGTTTTTAAAGAATTCTTCTCTCAAAAATTTAATTTTTGCCGGTATTGCTTTCGGTTTGGCGGAAATAACAAAATTTTCCGTAATTTTACTCTTTCCTCTTTTTGGAATTCTTGTTATTTCTTGGGCGATAGCAAAATTTTCTAACTTCAGAAATTTTCTAAAAGTTTTTGGGAAATATCTTTTATTTTCCATTTTCATTACAGTCATTGCTTATACTTTAATTTGGAGTGTCTATCTTTACCACACTTGGGATTACCCGCCAGAAAGACAGGCAAGAGACACCCAGTTTATTCTTTCTTCTTTTGGAAACAGGCCTTTAGCAGACACGGTTGTCTGGATGGCTGACAAGCCGATTTTAAAGCCGGCGGCCCAATATCTTTTAGGTATTTTTATGGTTTTGCAAAGGGCAACCGGCGGGAATACAACTTACTTTTTAGGCCAGGTATCGGCATCGGGATGGAAAACTTATTTCCCAATAGTATATATAATCAAACAACCTTTGCCCTTTATTATTTTATTAATAACAACTCTCCTTTATCTTCCCTGGATAATTAAGAAACCATTTTGGCAAAAACCGTTAAAGAGATTTAAATCATGGCTCCTTCCCCATTTTGCCGAATTCGCAATGCTTCTCGCTATTGGAATTTATTGGTCAGTAAGCTTAAAAAGCAATCTTAATATCGGCGTTCGCCATCTTTTGCCAGTCTTCCCTTTTACTATCTTATTGGTAAGCGCCGTTACCGTAAAATGGCTCAAACCGCCTCTTTTAGCGCCAAAGAAGATTTTATTAACAGGTCTATTGATGTGGCAGGCAATCAGCGTTATTTCTATCTATCCCCATTTCCTCGTTTATTTCAACGAGTTAGTCGGCGGACCAAGCCAGGCATATATTTATACCGTTGACTCCAGTTTGGACTGGGGCCAGGATTTAAAAAGATTAAATCAATGGACCGATGAAAAAGGAATTGATAAAATTTATGTTGATTACTTCGGCGGTTCAGACACTGAATACTATCTCGGAAAAAAATTCGCTCCCTGGTGGGGAACGAAAAATCCCAGCGAATTGCCCAAAGGAAGTTATCTCGCCGTCTCAGCAACACTTTTACAGGGAGGACGAGGAGAACCAGTCCCGGGGTTTGCCCAACAATTCGGCTATTATCGCTGGCTTTACAAATATAAGCCCGTAGCAAAAATTGGCTACTCAATTTTTGTTTATCATATTAGGGGGTGGGATACGAATTAGAATTAAAAACTAACCGAGGGCGACCCTCGATTAGTTTTACTGAGGACGACCCCCTGTCAGATTACGTTAATAAATCTTCAGGGAAAACATAAATTTTGTTAAACCTTAAATCAATATATTTAAGCTCTCTTCTTCTTTCTTTTGATATTTCTTCCAAAATTGTTTTTAATTCTACCAATTGCCAATCTAAATCTTTTTTCAAGTTAAAATAAATCTCCCAATTTTCTGACGTCCTAACATTTAATCTGTTTTCAGATATTGAAACATCCATTAACGAAACCTTGGAATCGTTTTCTAATTTGGATTTAATTTTTAATATTTTCGTTATTTCTTCTTTTTCAACCACTGATTCTCCTAAAAACAAATCAGCCGTCTGATTTATTTTTTTTATTTTTAGACCCGGGCTTGATTCTGGCATTTTTTTAAAAATCACTCCTTCTTTGTCAATTAAAAAATAATTATCGTTTTGGCAAAAAATGGCAATCGGTTTTCTCTCTTCAATCTTCGCTAACAATGTATTGAAGAATTTCCTCTTTAATTCTATCTGAAAAATCCGAGGAAAGTTTTTTAAAAGGGCTTCGCTTGCTTTGTTTAAATCGGCTAAGAGAATACTTTTTGTGCTAAAAAAAATAATTTTTCTCTCAAAATTATTAAAAATTGTATCTTTAATATTATTTGTAGCTACTTTTTCGTTTCCGGAAATTTTAATTTCTTTGACCTGAAAAAAAGATGAAAAAGCAAAAAGATAAAAGAGAGAACCACTAATAATTAAAATTAAAAAAGTCAACCAAAAAACCTTGGATTTAAAGATTGATATCTTTTTTTTCTTCTTTTTCCTATAATATTTTCTATATCTATGTTTAATCATCTTTGCTCACAATCCTCTCTTGATTTTTCTTATCTTTTCAAAGAAATAAGTAATCCAATAAAGTGGCGAAAGAGGAAAATCCTGGGTTTTGATATATTCTTTCTTGAATCCGTCAAAACCCATTTTAAATAGAGTAGGGCCAGCCCAGGGATGCCGAGGATTTTTAAAGGGGTCAACATATCCCCAAAAATCATATAAAACGCATCCTCTTTTTTTTGCTTCTTTTATTGCTTCCCATTGAATTAAATAAGGAATAGAAAATTTTGAATATCTTTTCCTTGAAGCCGCTTGATGGTAAAATCCGATTTTTGACCAGAAAACAATCAAAGCCCCGCCAACTATTTCATTTCGGTACTTGCCAAAAATTAAAAGAATTTGTTTCTCCCTTGAAAAAACATCAAATTCATTTTTTATAAAATTAAAAGGAAAAGGAATAAATTTCTGTCTTTTGGCCACTTCTTTGTTTAATTTTTGATAAATTTTAATATCCTCTAATTTTTCGCTTTTTAAAATTTGAATGTCCCTATTTCCCGATGCCCGGCGGATTAAATAACGGGTGGTCTTGCGCATATTTTCCAAAAGTTTTTCTTCTGAAAAAGTAATATCTAATTTCCAAGTAGATTCGTAGGCAGAAGCGTGCATTGGAGAATCTTTAAATCCCAATTCCTTAAAAATTCCTACATTCTCTTCATTTCTTTCCCAAATTGGCACAATTCTTATAAAACTTACTTTTTCCTTTTTGGCAATCTTTTTTAACTTCTCTAATAATATTCTTAAAATCTGTTCATTGTTCACTGTTCGTTGTTCGCTAAAATTAGGTCCGTGTTGTATCAAAAAAAAGGTTCCCCTTCTGGAAATTATTCTCACAACCAAGGCAATTGCCGCTAATTCGTTATTTTCAAAAACTCCCAATCTGAAGATTTTATTTTTCATTCTTTCCTGAAATTCCCCCCAGTTCCAAGAGTCCAAAAAAGTTTTTTCCTTGCATTCCAAAAGAAAATCTTCCCAAGTTTCTTTATTTTTTATTTCTTTTATCTCCATAATAACAAAAAATCTACGATTTTTCGGGCTTGTTTTTTAGAAATATTAATATGAGTAGGAAGGTTTATTATTGTTTTAGCTATTTTTTCTGCTTTAGGGCAACTTCCCCATTGGTATTTCATTTTATTAATATCAGTGTCTGGAGGAACAACCGGGGTTTTGCGCCAGCCGTCGTTTAAATAAATTTTCTTTTTCCTGCTCTCTGTTAAAATCTTGTCTGTATTTATATTTGTTATTAAAACCGGATAGCGCATAAAAATCGGCGCTCTGTCCTCTAATAGCTTATTAAAAGGAAGAATAAAGCCGGTTTTTTCTAATTCTTTTCTATAAAAATCAGCGAGCATTCTTCGGTGTTCGTTGAATATCTTTAACTTTTTGAGCTGATTTACGGCTAAAATGGCTAACGCCATTGGCATCTTTTTAGGGAAATATTTGGAAACCTTTCCTCTTTTCTCTTCTTTAGAAACTGCTTTAGGCAAAATAGAAGTTTTATGAAATATGCCAAACATAATAATTCCTAAATTACGATGTAAGCCATAGGCAGGCAGAATTAAACAATTTACTAAAATTGGATGCAATAATTGCTGAAAAATCCAAAAATTTGAAGGAAAGAGCGCTCTCTCTTGAAATTCTCTAATTTTTTTAGCTAAATTCTCGTTATTGGTAATTGCCATTCCCCCAAAAACAGAAGAAATTATTTTATCTCTGCCAAAACTGAAAAAAGCAGCGTCTCCGAAAGTACCGCAGAATTTTCCTTGATATTTTGCCCCAAGGGCATGAGCAACATCCTCAATTAAATATAAATTATTCTGCTTGGCAATTTTGGAAATTTTATCAACTTGAGCCGGCCAGCCAAAACTATGCTGAATTATTATTGCCCGAGAACGCGAAGTTATTTTATCCGCTAAATCACTTGGATCCATATTTATAGTATCGTCAATATCCACAAAAACTGGTTTAGCTCCTCTCGCCAAAATAGGATTAACGGCAGCATTACAAGTAAATCCCTGTAACAGAACCTCGTCGCCTTTCTTTATATCCATTGCGTCTAAAATAGCGAGCAAAGCAGAACGGCCGCTATTAAAAGAAAAAGCGTATTGCGTTCCCAGATATTCTTCAAATTGATTTTCTAATTCCTTAATCGCTCTTCCTTTTTTCCATTTACAAGGTTGAAAAATCAATCTAAAAGCCAACAAAATGTCATCTTTTTCGGTATTCGGCGACAAAGATGTCGTAATTGGTTTTGCAATACACATAATTTTCAATAAATTAATATCGTTTAAATGTTGTTTAACTTTCGATATTAAACAACAACTATTCCTGTCGCACAATAAATTAATCTTTTTTGTCGCGCAATAAAGCGATAAGGCCGTTTGGCGCCCTGCCTTCCAAAAGTAAGACGTCGTCTTGGTTAGAAAATTCTTTCACTTCGTAATTAATATCCTCTTTCCTTTCCCGGAGAATAATTTTTTCCTCTTTCATCCCTGCCTCAAGCGCCCCTTCTTTTATTTTCTCAAAATAATCTTTCGTTGTAATCACGGCTAAATCGCAAATTTCGCCAATTTTCTTCCCAATTTCCTTATGAATCTCTTTTGCCGACTTCCCTAATTCAATTAAGCAGGGCATTATGATAATTTTCTTTCCGAAATAAACTTTAAGATAATCTAAATCAGCGATTACTCCAGCCGGATTTGCCGAATAAGAAGAATCAATAATAGCAGGATCCTCTTTTTTTACAAACTTCATTCCTCCTTGTTCTTCCTTTATCTCCAAACAAGCGCTTGAAATTTTATCTAAATCCATTCCCAATTCTTCGGCGCAAGCGGCAGCCAATAAAATGTTTTCAATATTTTGTCTTCCCAATAAGTTTACTTTAAAATCAGCGGAATCACCTTTTTTAGATTTAACCTTAAAATAAATAAATTCTTTTTCCACTCTAATGTTTTCTGCCCAGATATCCTTTTTTTCTTCAACAGAACAAAATTTTTGGATTTTAGTCCCGTTTTCAGCGGAATGAATTTTGGACTTAATAAATCTATTATCCCAGTTAAAAATCGCTATTCCATTTTCGGGCAGATTATCTATCAGCTCAAATTTCGCTTTAATAATATTTTCTTGAGAGCCAAAAGTAGATATGTGCTGTTCATTAATTCCGGTTAAAATGCCTATTTTTGGCTGAAGCATTCGGCAAACCTCTTTTATTTTTCCTCTCTCGTAAGCGCCTATCTCAGCGATAAAAATTTGGTGCTCCGGCTTTACCCCGTTAGAAATACCCTCTTTCTTTAATTTATCTCTGTCTTCAGAATCTCTAACGGGGTTTAATTCATTTAAAACAGTTTGGGCGATTCCAATTTCAGCGTTAATGTGTTTTCTGGTCTTTAAAACTTTAAATTTTTTGGACAAAATAGCGGCTAAAAATTCCTTTGTCGAGGTCTTGCCATAGCTTCCGGAAACGCCAATAACCAATCCGCCGTGAACGGAAAATTTTTCTATTTTCTTTTTTGCTTTTTTTAAAATTCTTTTCTTTAAAGTTATTGTTGGAATTTGAAAAAATAAGACCAAGAAAGAGAAAATTATTGGGGCTAAGAAAATTAAAAACAAGAGAGAAAGATAGAATAAATATCCCGAAAAAGAAAAAAGATAAAACAAGATTAAAAAATTAATTAATGTGCCAGAAACTAAAACAACAATGGTTTTCCCTGTTAGTTTTGGAAATCTTTTGCCATAAAAACTAAAAACTATTTTTCTTAATCTTTGGGTCTCAAAATGCGCCCTAAACCTTCCCAAATGATATTCTTTTAATTGCCAGAGCCAGAGCCAAAAAACAAATAATTTGCTAAAAATTAAAAACCAAACAATTGCAATAAATATTTTTATCATAGTATTATTTCAGATAATTTTTCTGGAAGTTTCTGTTCTAAATAATGGTCTCCTTTTGGAATAATCACTAATTGCGAATTCTTTATTTTCCGATTAATTAAATAAGCATTTTTCAACGGCACAACATCGTCTTTCTCGCCCCAGATAATCATAGTGGGAACTTTAACCAAAGAGAGAGTATCGGAAAGGTCTTCTTTAATTATTTTTAAATAAATGTCTTTCATTACGCCGTCGGTATAAGGATAATCGCTTTGACGGA
>CAYLWZ010000001.1:13940-15797 GCA_964387825.1 uncultured Candidatus Saccharibacteria bacterium | reverse complement strand
CCGAATCCTGGCAAATCGGGAATTATTACTCTATATCCTTTTTTTGTCAATAACTCCCCCACTGCGCGCCATTTTTCCGCTCGCGAACCCCATCCATGCAGAATTAAAAACAAACCCCGCTCATTTTCGGGTTTAAATTCAAGGAAATCAACAAATAAGTTGTTCATCTTAATTCCTTTTTCTGTCATCTGTTTTTCCACCGGAGCGAGCCAAGTTGCTCGGGGAGCACTTCACAGCCGAGCCCATTATAATAACTTTGAATCTAATTAAAACTATATATGGCTCGGCGAGAAATAGCAGTGCCCGGGTATAATCTTGGTATTGCCTCTTACGGCGACTGCGCGCTCCCCGAGCAATTTGGCTCGCGGAAGTGTTGTTAGATTTATTAGTAATTACAAATAGAATTAGTCTCTTTTCAGCCAAGGGAGCTTTTTATGATTTCCGAGATATTTTCTCAAGACCCCTGGCACCTCTACGCTCCCGTCTTTCTGCTGGTAATTTTCAATAATAGCAATTAATGTTCTGCCAATAGCAAGAGCGGTTCCGTTTATAGTATGAACAAAACCTATTTTTCCTTTTTTGTCCCGGTATCTGATATTCAATCTCCTTGCCTGAAAATCGGCGCAATTGGAAACAGAATTAGTTTCCCGATAACGATTTTCACTCTGGACCCAGGCTTCAATGTCATATTTTTCAGCCGCCGGGAACCCCAAATCACCGGTACAAATTTGAATTACTTGATAAGGAATTTCAAGTTCTTGCATTAGTTTTTCCTCAAGAGAAAGAAAAAATTGATGTTCTTTTTTTGATTTCTCAGGATGAGAAAAAGAAAACATTTCTAATTTATCAAATTGATGAACACGCAAAATGCCTTTTGTGTCTTTGCCGTAAGAACCGGCTTCTCTACGGAAGCAAGTGGAAAATCCGAGATATCTTTTAGGCAATTCTTCTTCTTCAAAGGTTTCATCGGCGCGCATAGTAAGCAAAGATTGTTCAGATGTCCCAACTAAAAATAAATCATCTTTCGGCAAATAATAGGCTTCATTAATGTCGGTCGCTTCAAAATATCCAGTTCCTCTCGCCATTTCTTTTTTCAGCATCACAGGAGGAATTACTGGAATAAATCCTTCTTTAATTAAATTATCTAAAACAAAATCAACTAAAGCGAATTCTATTAACACCGCTTCGTTTTTTAGATAGCTAAAACGGCTTCCGGAAACTTTCGCCGCCCTTTTGACGTCAATAATGTCAAGTTTCTCGGCAATTTCTAAATAATTCCTCGTTTTAAAATCAAATTTCGGTTTCTTCCCCTTTCCCGGAGAATAAGAACGACCAGAAGCAGAAACTTGTCGCACAATAATATTATCTTTCTCGTCTTTCCCTATCGGCACATTATCAAAAGACAGATTCGAAACTTGATACATCAGCTTTTGAAACTTACTATTAAGAATTTTTAAATTCTCTTTTAATTTATCTTCCTTATTGTCAATTTTCCGCATCTCTGAAATAATTTTTTCTTTTTCTTTTTTATTTTCGCTGCCAATAATTTTTTTGCTGGCTTTATTTTTTTCCGCCCTTATCTTTTCTATTCTTTGCAGGTTCTCCCGTTTTTCCTTATCTATTTTCAAAAGAAGGCCAATATCAACTTTGACCCCTTTATTTTTACAGTCTCTTTTTACCCTATCCGAATTTTCTCTAATAAATTTAATGTCTAACATTTTTCTCATAACCTATAACTTGGAACTAAGGTTATAGGTTATAGGTTATAAGTTATAGGTTACAGGTTACAGGTTACAGGTTACAGGTTATAGGTTATAGGTTTCACGATTTTGGTCGCATTGTCGGAAACAAGATCAC
>CAYLWZ010000001.1:9530-13840 GCA_964387825.1 uncultured Candidatus Saccharibacteria bacterium | reverse complement strand
AGGTTATAGGTTATAGGTTTCACGATTTTGGTCGCATTGTCGGAAACAAGATCACTTCCCTTAAACTGCGAGAATCTGTTAATAAAGCCACTAATCGGTCAATCCCCATTCCAAAGCCAGCTGCCGGGGGCATTCCATATTCCAAGGTTTCAATAAAGTCTTCGTCCATTCTTTGGGCTTCTTCAAATCCCTCTTTTCTAATCTTCTCCTGTTCTTTAAATCTTTTCCTTTGCTCCACAGGATCGTTAAGTTCGGAAAAAGCGTTTATTAATTCAGCGCCAGCTGCCACTAATTGAAAATTCGCCGTTTTCTTGGGATTTTTTTCAAACTGTTTTGCCAAAGGAAAAGCTCCCAAGGGATGATGAATTATAAAGGTTGGCTGCCAAATTTTTGAACGGCAAATTTTTTTATAAATACCATCGGCCACTTCGGCTTTCTCGCCTATTGGCTCTAATCCCAGCTTTCTTGCTTCTTTTTTTAGAGATTGAAGATTTATATCATCTAAATCAATTTTTGCACATTTTTTTAGAAGTTGAGTAAATTCAATTCTCGGCCAAGGGACTTCAAAATTAATCTTTTTTCCTTCATATTCTATTTCCGACTTGCCAAATAATATTTTTAGCAAGTTTGAAAACATTCTTTCGGTAAGCTTCATTAAATCTTTATAATCGGCATAAGCCCAGTAAAATTCCAACATCGTAAAGTCCGGATTGTGAAATTTATCCATTCCCTCGTTTCTGAAACATCTTCCAATCTCATATATCTTCTCAAAGCCGCCCACCAAAAGCCGTTTTAAATAAAGCTCCGGAGAAATCCTTAAATATAAATTAATATCAAGCGCGTTTAAGTGTGTTTTAAACGGTTTTGCTTTTGCTCCGCCGTAAATTGGCTGCAATATTGGCGTTTCTACTTCCAAAAATCCTTCCTTTTCCAAGAAATTTCTAATTTCCTTAATAATTTTTGAACGCAACTCAAATTTATTCTTCACTTCCGGATTAAAAATTAAATCCAGATATCTTTTCCGAAATCTTTCTTCAACATCTTTTAAACCATGCCATTTTTCCGGTAAAGGCAGGAGCGACTTCGTCAAAATCTTATAATCAGCCGCTTCTAAGGTTTTCTCGCCTTTTTTTGTTTTAAATAAAATTCCTCTCACTTCAATAAAGTCCCCGATATCAAAATTATCCAGAAAAAACTGGTAATTTTTTTCTCCCAGCCGGTCCTTTTTAAGCAAAACCTGGATTTGGTCTAAACCGTCTTTAATGTTGTAAAAAACAAGACCGCCGTGTTCTCTTAAAGAGATAATTCTGCCCGCCAGAACAATTTCTTTTTCAGATTTAGACAGCTTCTTAAAATCTTTTAAGGCCTGCTGGCAGGTATGAGTTCTTTTTGTTTGGCCCGGATACGCTAAAAAGCCAGCGGATTTAACCGCTTTTAATTTTTTAAGCCGATTTTTTCTAATTTCATCAATAGCGGCCATTATTTGATTTTAACACACAACAAAAATTTAACAAGATTCCGTAAGTGATTGTCATAACTGAGAGCGTTGAACAATATCCTATACCCGTCCGGGACGGACTAGGGTCCTTTCTACTGCGACACAATAATTCTGGCTACAAATCATTCAGAACTCGTCAAGGTATATTATCATATACCTTTCCTCGCTCTTCATAATTTTCGCTCAGAATTCTTGTGTCTCGCTACGAAAAATATTATTCAACACTCTCAACTATGAAATCTCTAAATTGCTTTACCAAAAATCTTTTAAAAATAAAAAAAAGGCGGCTAAAGAGTTTTCTTCTCTTTGCCACCCCTTAAAATTTCTTTTCGTTTAAGCAATGAAAATCTCTAATAAAATTAAAAATCACTGCTTTAAATATTCAATAATATATTGGGCAACTATCCGAGCGGCTTGGGGCCGGGAAAATTCTTTTGCCATTCTTGCCATTTTTTTCAACTCTTCCTGCTGGGAAATCAATTGCTTTACTCTTTCCAAGAAAAAATGAGGCCGGAAATTCTCTTCCTCCATAACCAGGGTGGCTCCATTTTCAGCAAAAACATAAGCGTTTTTCACCTGATGATTTTGGGCAGCGCTTTTTAGAGGAATTAAAATACTCGGTTTTCCAACCGCCGCAATCTCAAAAATAGTTCCTGCGCCCGCTCTGCTAATAATTAAATCGGCTGCCTGATAAGCCAAAGACAATTCCCTCTCGTTTAAAAAAGGGAAAGGATGGTAATATTTTTCTAAATTTTTGGTCATTACGACTTCTGCTTCTTTTTTAACCTGTTCAAAATTTCTTCCGCCGGTTTGGTGAATTATTTCAAAATTATTTAAAAAATCCGACAAAACTGAGAGCAATCCATCGTTTATTTTTTGAGAGCCCTGAGAACCTCCTAAAATCAAAATCACCGGTTTTTTTCCTGTTAATTTAAATATTTTTTTAGGGTCTTTCTTAGAACCAACTAAAATTTTCTCTCTTAGGGGACTGCCGACAGAAATCATTTTTCCTGCCGGAAAGTAATTGGTTTTTTCAATTGGAAAGGCGGTAAAAACCTCTAAGGCGAATTTACTGGCAAATTTATTAGCCAGACCGGGAGAAACATCTGACTCGTGGATAAATATAGGGACTAGCAACATCCAGCCGATCATTACCGCCGGCATTGAACCATACCCGCCTTTGCTAAAAATGAGGTCTGGGGAAATGGTAAAGACATAATAAAACGCTTGAAAAAAACTCAAAGGAAATTTGAAAATAAGGTCAATAATATTCTGGAGAGAAAAATATCTCCTAATTTTCCCGGCTAAAATAGTTTTAACTTCTATTCCTTCTTTGGAAAATAATCCTTTGGCAAATTCGTCTTTCGGACCAATATAAAAAAACTGAAAATCGCCATCGGGATTATTTTTTCTTATTTCTCTAACAACGGCAATTATAGGAAAAATATGCCCAGCAGTGCCTCCGCCAGTAAAAAGTATCTTCATATAACTCGTTTCGCTTATTTATTAATGAATAACCCTAGTCCGTCCCATTCGGGACGAACGGGTCTAGGACGAATTTGTTGCGAATTTACGAATATTATATATATTCGTTTATTCGTTTATTCGTAATGGATTTGTTATTCGTTGATTATATCATTTTTCTCCAGACTTAGAAATATTTAACAATATCCCTATGCCTATCAATTCAATTGTTATATGCGAACCGCCGTAACTAATAAAAGGCAAGGGAATGCCTGTAAGAGGTAAAATTCCTATCATCGCCCCGATATTAACAAATGCTTGAAAGCAAATCCAGGAAGTTAAGCCAATAGCAAAAAGTTGAGAAAATTTATTATCACTTTCTTTAGCTATTTTCATCCCTTTCCAGAGAAAAGCCAAGAAAAGAAAAACTAAGGTCAAAGAACCAATCAACCCTAATTCTTCGGCGATAAGGGCAAAAATTGAGTCGGATATGGGGTGAGGAAGATATTTTGCCTGATTTGACACTCCCAAACCCAAGCCAAAAATTCCTCCGGAACCAATAGCAATAAGGGCCTGTTTTATTTGATATCCTGTTTTTAAAGGGTCTCTTAGCCAACCTAAAAGCACGAAAATTCTATTTAGCCGATAAGAAGAAAAAGAAAAAACCGTAAAAGCGATGAAAATAACCGCGCCGCCTAACGAAACCAAAATATTATATAAAATCGGGGTGCCTGAAGAAAAATATATCAAGAGACCGCTGATAATAATTACCCCTAAAGTGCTCAAGTCCGACTGAAAATACAAAAGAAGAACAATAAGCCCTATAACCGTTAAAAAAGGGATTAAAGTCAATCTCCATTCTTTTCTATTTTTCTTTTCTGATTTTTTACTTGCTAATAAAGCCGAGAGATAGATAATGAAAGATAGTTTCAAAAGTTCTGAGGGCTGGAAATTGAATCTTCCGAAATTTATCCAACGAAAAGCTCCCCCGGAAGAAGAACTCAAGCCGGGAATAAAAACCAAAGTCATTAGAATTAAACTTATCAAAATAAAAAACCACGACCACTTTCTGAAAAATGAAATAGGCGTTTTGAAAGCAACAAAGCCTAATACTCCCCCCAGAAGAAATCCATAAATTAATTGATGAAAAAGATAGTGGGTGGTTTTTCCGAATTGTTCTTGGGAGAGAGAGGCAGAAACTCTTACCGAAACCAAAAGCCCCAAAATCAACAAAGCAAGAACAATAGCAATTAGAAAATAATCAGGATGGTTTGTTTTTTTTTGAAGCATACTATTTAGGTCGTGGGGGGGTGTGAATTATTAGGGGGGGTTTTTTGAGAGAGGTTTT
>CAYLWZ010000001.1:4744-9520 GCA_964387825.1 uncultured Candidatus Saccharibacteria bacterium | reverse complement strand
ACCGCCTTTTTTTTTTTTTTTTTTATAAAATTTTTTTTTTTTTTTAAAAAAAAATTTTTTTTTTTTTTTTTTCCCACGACCTTTAATCTCTTTAACAGCTTTAACAAACTGTTTTCCTCTGTCAAATTCATTTTTAAATAAATTAAAACTGGCTGCTCCCGGAGAGAGCAAAATAATATCGCCTCTTTGAGCGCGCTTTGAAGCTTCTTTCGCTGCCTCTTTCATTGATTTCACGAAATAAATGTTATTAAAACCGCTAATTCCTTTTTTGATTTTTTTAGAGGCAGTGCCCGGAAGTAAAAATAAATAATTTACATTATTCTTAATTTCCTTCGCAAAATTTTTATAATCTAAATTCTTATCTTCTCCTCCGGCTATAAGAAGAATTCTCTTCTTGGGAAACCTTTTTTTAAACATATTTATCGCCAATATTGCGGATTGAGGCGTAGTTGCGGCAGTGTCATTAATATATTCCACTCCTTTTTTCTTAGCAATCAATTCCTGTCTGTCAGAAATGCCGTTAAAATTAGAAAGGACTTTTTTAATGTTTTTTTTGGGAATTTTGAAAATTCGCGCCACTAAAAGGGCAGCGGAGAGATTAGAGCATTCTATGCCCTTATTATTCTGGCCATCCCGAGTTTTAAAAAAATAAACCCGGGATGGAGCTTTTAGGGCAAGTTTTTTCACTTCAGGGTCGTTATAATTCAAAACCAAAATATCATTTTTTTTCTGGTATTTAAAAATTGGCTTTTTTGCTTTAATATAGTCCCTAAAATTTTTATATCTATTTAAATGGTCTGGAAAAAGAGTGGTAATAACCGCCACCTTCGGGCTTTTCCGTAAATCTTCAAGCTCAAAACTGGAAAGTTCCAAAATAACTTTTGTTTGTTTGTTTATCCTGGAAAGGATTCCTAAAGGCGAGATTCCAATATTTCCGGCCAAAACAGTATTTGGATATTTGCTTTTTAAAAGTAAATAGCAAAGCGTAGCGACTGTTGATTTTCCTTTGGTGCCGGTAATACCGATTATCGGCGCTTTGCATAAATCAAAAAAGATATTAATGTCGGTTTTAATAGAAACTTTATGTTTTCTGGCAAATTTAAGATAGGGAGAATTATTCGGAACACCTGGATTTTTGATAATTAAATCGGCATTGATAAAATCTTTTTTGCGGTGTCTTCCTAAAACAAACTTCACCCTGTTATAAATATTATCTCCCTTAAGTTTTTGAAGCGACTCCTTTAACTGACTTTTAGTTTTCAAATCCGTTACAAGGAGATTTGCTCCTTGTTTGTAAAAAAATTTTATTGTCCCCACTCCCCCTCCGTGCAGTCCCAATCCCATTATAGTTACTTTTTTATTTCGGAACATAAATACCTCGCCGCTCCGCGGCGAGGATACATCTACCGAAAGAACTCGCCCGGAGGGATACCTCGCCCTTTTGGGGCGAGGTAGTTCATTTTTAAATAATGCCTTCATAATAAAGTAAGCAGGTAAAACCTTAAAAAGGGTCTTTTATTTTTGCCTTAATTTCTTTTTTAAAACAAATTTTGCTTATCTTGCCAAGATTATAAGGTTCGTCGCTAAAGAAAAATTGATGATTTTTTCCCTTTTTAATTTTAGACACTATTCCCTGGTTGCTTTTCAAAAATAATTTTAACTTCTCCGCCAAACTTTTAGCAGGATTAATAATTTTAACTTTTGCTCCCATTACTTTTTTTATTTCTTTTTCTAATAAAGGATAATGGGTGCAGGCTAAAATTAAAGTGTCTATTTTTTTACGTTTTAACGGCTCCAAGTATTTTTTAATTACTTCTTTTGTTATCCTATTGTTTATCCATCCTTCTTCCACCAAAGGAACAAATAAAGGGCAAGATTTTGAATAAATTTTTAAATTTGGCTCTTTTGCTAAAAGATTTTTCTCCCAAGAACCGCTTTTTATAGTCCCTGGCGTTCCAATAATCCCGACTTTATTATTTTTTTTTAGCGAAAGAACTTCGTCTACAGACGGGCTTATTACTTCAAAAATCGGGGTCTCGCTGAACTGTTTCTTTAGAGATTCTGAAGCCCAAGCAGAAGAGGTATGGCAGGCAATAATAACTATTTTAGCTCCTTTTTTAATAAGCCAACCAGTAATTTTTGCCGAGTATTTTCTCACGAAATCATCCCCTTTTGTCCCATAAGGAAGCCGGGCCGTATCTCCAAAATAAATTATCTGATATTGCGGCAGACCTTTAAAAATTTCTTTAACAACAGTTAATCCGCCGACACCAGAATCAAAAATACCTATCATACAATTTAATTTTGAATTTTCTGGACCCCGCCCTTAGCAAAGGACTCTCCGTAGGATTGTTTTTGAATTAATTATGAATGACAGATTTTGTAAAATCCAAAATCCAAATTATTCCAAAATCCAAAATCCAAAAAAAATAAAAAATAAAAAATAAACTTGTTTTAAAATTAAATCATTAAAAATTCAATTAAAATTCAAAATTCAAAATTAACCTATCCCAATAATCTTATCGCTACGCCGATAATTGCCATTACAACCCCGATAATCCAGAATCTCATTGTAATTTTGTAATGAGGCCAACCCTTGGCTTCAAAATGATGATGGATAGGCGCCGCCAAAAAAAGTTTTTTATGCCAGATTTTTCTGTAAAGTAGTTGAATAATCACCGAAGCGGACTCAATCACCAACAAAAATCCGATTATCGGCAAAACCAAAACAGAATCTGTTAAAAAAGAAACAACTGTTAAAGCGGCGCAAAGCCCCATTACCCCTGTTTCTCCCATATAAAACCTGGCAGGAGGAATATTGAACCAAAGAAAAGCCAAAATTGCCCCGGCAACCACAGCGCAAAAAGCGGCGATGTTAATTTGGCCGTTAAACAAAGCAATGCCGCCGAAAGCGGCAAAAATTGCCGCAAAAGCGCCGCCGGCCAAACCGTCTAAACCGTCAATAACTCCCCCGCTGTAAGTTGCGAGCATTATCAGAACAAAAAAAGGAATATACCATAATCCTATAAAAAAATCGCCGTTGCCGGGAATATGCAATGTGCTATAACCTAATTTATAATAAAACCACCATCCGCCAATTAATCCGATTAAAGCCACTAAAATTAATCTATAGCGCAAACGCAATCCTCCGCCAATATACCCGCCTAGACGCGAGGCTGGTTTACCTTTGGAAAAAACTTGTAAAATATCGTCTATTAATCCAATTAAAGAAGCGGAAACTAAAGCGAACAATAATAGCCAGGTTTGGGACCTGCTTAAAAAATTTAATTTTTGAAGCCATTGAATATCGGTTTGAGAAAGTAAAAAGAAAAGAAAAGCCAAAAACAAAACAGTTACCCAAACAAGCAATCCGCCAAATCTTGGAATATGGGTTTCGCCCTGATTATGAAATCTTTGGAAATAAGGAATTTCTTTGCCGTCTATTGATTTCGTTCTAATTTCCTTTTGCCAAAGTTTATATTTATATAAAAAATGGACTAGAATCGGGGCTAACCAAAAAGCCAAAATAAAACTGAACGCCCCTAATATAAAAATCTTAATAACATCTATTGTGATTTCCGACATAACTCTAATTAATTTTTAATTTTTAATTTTGAATTTTGATTTAATTTTTAATGACTTAATGATTTAATTTTTAATATTAAGCGCGTCAATTATTTTCTCCATATCGCCGAAGCGATCCTCTGACCCTAAAACAATATTAATAAAATAATCGTTTTCCTGGGAATTTTTTATTATCAAAAGAAGACAACCCGAAGCCCTTGGGCTCCAGCCGGTTTTTCCGCCAAGAATTCCCGGAATTTTTCCTAAAAGTTCATTTGTACTCTCGTGAATAAAATGGTGAAGCGCGCCATTTGGTTCTAAAACGCTATAAGATTGATGGCTGGTAATTTCGAAAATTTGAGGATATTTTTCTAATATATATTTAGATAATCCTACTAAATCCTCAACAGTAGAATGATTTATCGGGTTAGCGGGATCATCTGGTTCAAGGCCTGTCGGATTAAAAAACTGAGTGTTTTTAAGGCCTATATTTTTAACATTTATATTCATTAAATCAACGAATCCTTTTTCTCCTATTGGCTCAGTTAAAGCAAAAGCGGCGTCATTACTTGATTCAATGAGCGTCATATAAAGCAGATTTTCAACTGACAATTCTTCTCCTTCTTTTAAATCTTCCCACTTTGAATCGCCTTCTTGCGCCACTGCCTCTTTGCTTATTTTTATTATTTGAGAAAGGCGATAACTTCCTTTAAGGTCAAAAACCACTAAGGCGGTCATCAATTTGGTTAAAGAAGCGATTGGAAGAGGAGTTTGGAAATTTCTTTCAAATAAAATTTTCTCCTTTCCTTGTTTATCAATTTCCATTGAAACCGCTCCTTTAGCGAAAATTTTCAAATTCTTAAAGGACTCCTTTCTGTTTCTCTCTTTTCTTAGTGTTTTTAACTGCTCTATAAGAACTTGCTGGCTTGCTTGAGCGGAAAATATTTCCGGCTTAGCAGTTATTTCTTTTAAGAAATAAAAATCCTCAACCTCTTTTGCCAAGATATTTATCCCCCACCAAAAAGGCAAAGACAAAATAAGAGAAAGCAATAAAATTATTAATTTTTTTCTCATAAAATTATTTTTATTTCGGAATATAAATACCTCGCCGTTCTGTGGCGAGCCTTCCCGCATCCCGCAAGATACGGGAAACATTGCAGGCAGGGATATATTTGCCGAAAGAACTCGCCAGATACTCTGTCCCGCTTTTAG
>CAYLWZ010000001.1:0-4644 GCA_964387825.1 uncultured Candidatus Saccharibacteria bacterium | reverse complement strand
TCAACTTTAATTTTTAATTCTCTTAACTGTTCTTCGGTTATCTCTGAAGGGGCATCCATCATTAAATCCCTATTGTCGCCGGTTTTTGGAAAAGCGATAACCTCGCGAATATTCGGCTCATTTAGAATAACCGCTAAAAATCTATCAATTCCCGGGGCAATTCCGCCATGGGGAGGCACTCCATATTTAAACGCTTCAAAATAATTGCTAAACTGCTTTTTAGTTTCTTTTGCGTTATGGCCTAAAACCTCAAAAACCGCCAGCAGAACATCTAAACAAGTGGTTCTTAAGCTCCCTCCTCCGATTTCATAACCATTTAAAACAAAATCGTATTGTTCGGCCAAGATTTTTTCAGGATGCTTTTTTATTTGTTCAATGTCTTCTGTTTTTGGCTTGGTAAAAGGATGATGCTGGGCACCCCATCTTTTCTCTTTTTTATGCCACTCAAACATTGGAAAATCAACGATAAAAGCAAACGCCAACTCATCGGGATTATTTTTGTTCCGCCTTAAATCCGGCTTGTCTGTTTTATATTTTTCTATCGCTTTTTTGTAAGGAATTCTGGGAAAAGGAATTTTTTGAATTCTTTTTTCCGGAAATATTTTTTTAACTAAAGATGTATAAAGCCGCTCTATTAAATCTAAAATCTCTTCTTTTTCCACGAATGACATTTCAATGTCTAACTGGGTATGCTCTGCCTGTCTGTCGGCCCTGGGGTCCTCGTCCCTTAAAGCTTTGGCTACTTGGAAATATCTCTCAATTCCAGCTACCATTAACATTTGTTTGTACTGCTGGGGCGACTGCGGCAAGGCGTAAAACCTACCCGGCTGCAACCTGGAAGGGACTACAAAATCTCTGGCGCCTTCAGGAGTTGATTTAGTCAACATCGGCGTTTCTATCTCAATAAAATTTTCTTTTT
The DNA here is from genome assembly GCA_964387825.1 of uncultured Candidatus Saccharibacteria bacterium. Taxonomy (GTDB): domain Bacteria; phylum Patescibacteriota; class Minisyncoccia; order Minisyncoccales; family GWA2-38-27; genus CAYLWZ01. The sequence continues at coordinate 3,725 of CAYLWZ010000001.1, read as the reverse complement.
GGAGAAAGTCGCGCATAAATTGAATAACTTTATAACGCATCGCCAAATTCTTCTTCATTCTCTCCCTCCTCAAATCCAAATAACGGTATTTCATTCTTTTTTCTTCATTTATTTCATAGCCATTGTCTTCAATAGAAAAAGGCAAAGTTTTTGCTTCGGATAAAACTTTTAATTTTTCTATTGAAATTTCTATGCCGCCGGTTTCAATTTTCGGATTTAGCATCTTAAATGGCCTTTTTGAAACTTTTCCTATTGCCTCTATCACCCATTCCGGCCGAAGTTCTTTTGCTAATTGATAAACTTTTTCATTTTTGGGAACGCAAACCAGCTGTAAAATCCCGCTTTGGTCGCGAAGGTCAATAAAAATAATCTTGCCGTGAAACCTCATAGAATTAACCCAACCAGCAACTTTAATCTCTTTGCCGATATATTTAATTGTTTCTTTGTTAATGATTCTTTTCATTGTTTCTATTTTCATTGTTTCTACTATATATTATATATAATTTATTATATATGATTTTTTCTTGTTTGAAAATAGCAAAACTGCCATTTTTTGTATTTTTAATTGACAAAGATTAATTTCCTGATAATATAAGTGATGTAATAAAATTGTTGTCCTTTAACAATATTTTAAAACCTTAAGACAGGAGGATTGATTATGGCTAACGGTGATAAGAGAACAAAACTTTTTGTGGCGGTTACTAAAAATCTTAAAACAATGATCGGCAGAAACAAAAATGAAGTAAAAAATCAGATCGTCAAGCGTGGCATCGCTAAACACAATGTTGTCTTATTCAGATTTAGGCGTCTGTCTGACAAGCAGAATAACGCAGACCTGAAAATGCTCGGCAGGCCAAAGTTTAAGCTAAAACCTATCCATTTCAGGATTTTAGAAAAAACTTATACAAATTTCCTGGAAAATCCCGATCAGTTCTCTTAAAACATAAAGGTGACTACTCACTATATTAAACAAATAGGTGGGTAGTTGCCATAAAATTTGAAAAAAAATAATAAGAACGCCCGTTAGAAAACGAGCGTTCTTTTATTTGCGTCTTAATTCAACTAAACTGTCGGACCTCCTGGCTCCGCTGGAGGCGGAGGTGTCGGACCTTGTGTCGGACCTTCTTCCTTTTTCTTTGAACCTTTGCTTATATAATAAACTACTATTCCTATTACCACAATCGCTATGATTATCCAAATAGCTGTTGACATTAGCTTAGACGAGGAACACTTGAGAACTGTTCCTCATTTTTATTTTTATTTTTATTTTCTCGACCTTGTTGTTATGTTCACTATTAGACCTAGTAGGTAATAATCCTTTCTACTACAACTTGAAATTTTGGCTACAAATTGTTCAGAACTCGTCAATGTATATTATCATAATACATTTCCTTGCTCTTCATAATTTTCGCTCAAAATTTCTGCGTTTCGCTACGAAAAATTATTACATGCTAAGTCTATTCTATTTTCACTCCTTTATTTCTTTATGTCAAGCAGGTCTGTGGATAAATCGTAAATATCTCCTGCCCCCATAATTATAACTATCTCACCTCCCTTTAAGTTTCTTCTTAAATAATTTTTTATCTTTTCTCTTGACAAGTATATGGCTGAATCTTTGTTGATTTTTTTTATTATTTTCTCCGAACTTATTTTCTTTTTTATCTTTTTTTCCTCTCTGCCGGCGACATCGTAAATATCAGTGATTATTAATTTATCAACTAAAAACTTGTGGAGTCCTTGCCGAAGGACTTTAACAAAGTCATCAAACAGATAAAAAGTTCTCTGGTATTGGTGGGGCTGGAAAACGCACCAAATTTTCTTTTTTAGAAAACGCTCTCTCGCCGCTTCTAATGTTACCCCTACTTCGGTTGGGTGATGGGCATAATCAGAAACAATTGTAAATCTCTTACCATTGATCGCTCCTTTTTTAATCTCAAATCTTCGCCAAGTGCCCCCATATTCCGACAACGCTTTAAATGAAACCTTATCCGGAATTTTTAAAGCCCTTGCCAGTGTTAAAGCGGCCAAAGCGTTATAAATATTATGCTTGCCGGGAATTTTAAGAATTTTCTTTAATTTTTTAGTATCTTTTGATTTTGAAAATTGAAAATTGAAAACTGAGAGTTGATTAAATCCCGCTTTTAGCTGGAGAAAATTGAAAATTAATTCTTTAATGTTTTCGTCGTCTTTATTTACAACCAGTATTCCATTTTTCGGCAAATGAGAAATAAATTTTTCAAAAGAATTGGAGTAATTTTTAAGGTTTTTATAATAATCCAAATGGTCTGCTTCAATGTTAGTTAAAACAATAATTTTAGGCCAATAATTCAAAAAAGAAGCGAAATGCTCGTCTGCTTCAATTACTAAAATTTTGGAATGTGGAAAGTGAAAGGCAGGAAGCGGAGTTCCACCAAGATGGAAGTTGCTGTTTTTAAACTCCTTCAATTTTGTTCCCAGTATTACAGTAGGATTCAATACGGTCTTGATTAAAATTAAAGAAATCATTGCCGAGGTCGTGCTTTTTCCGTGGGTGCCGCAAACCGCGATAGTAAAATATTCTTTTGTCAACTCCCCTAACGCCTCGGGATAACTTTTAATTCGGATATTGGATATTGGGTATTGGGTATTGGATTTCAATTTGTATGCTTTCTTTAATTCAGGATTATCCTTATTAACTGCTGGACTATAAATAATTAAATCAACTCCCTTGGGCAGATTTTTGACTAAATGCCGCCCAATAAAAACTTTTACCCCTGATTTCTTTAAAAAATCAGTGGTTTCTGAAGAAACCAAATCAGAACCAGAAATCTCGTCACCTTTTGCTAAATAATATTGAGCAAGGGCCGACACGCCTATCCCTCCAATTCCAATAAAATGTATTTTCATATAACTCAAGTTATAAGTTATAAGTTATAAGTTATAAGTTATAAGTTATAGGTTTCAAGTATCGTATATTCCGGGCCTTTTCTTTTCAGAACACTTTCCATTATTTTTATTGAATTAACCGAAAAACTCAGATTAATATCTTTTTCAACGGCCGGTATTTCTTCAGGTTCAATCCGACGCCACTCCCATTGTTTAATCCTCCCCAAGGTAATATGAGGCGAAAACTTCCTCTGTTTCCCGTTTACGGAGGAATCTTGGCGGATTTCTGGAAAATCGGAAAGAGATTTTTCTAAATCGTCTTTTAAAGAGGCGAATTTTTCTGATTTTTCGCCTATTGCCCAAATCATCCGAGGCGGCTTTTTCTCTAAGGGACCATAACAAACTTTTCTTAAATCAATTGAAAAAGGCGCGTGTTTAAGCACAACCGCTTCTACAGTTTCACATATTTTTAAAATTCCGTCATTATTAACATAACCAATAAAATCAACGGTAATGTGAAGGTTATTTCCTCTCGTCCAGTTAACCGGTCCCTTTATTGAACCTTCTTCTAATCGGGAATAAAACGATTCTTCAATCTTTTTTTGATACCTGATCAACTCCCGCTTTACATTGTCCGGCAAGTTTATAGCGATAAAGATACGGTGCCTTTGCATAATACTAAGGAGCAAGGTTCGAACCAGAATCCTGCGCCCTCCGTTGAATTATATCATAAAAAAACATTAATATCCAAAATTGGGCTAGGACTTTCCTAGCCCAATTTTGGGCGAAGAAAAATTGTGCTAGGAAATTGGGCTAGGAAAGTCCTAGCACAATTTTTCTTGCGGATAAATCGCTAAGGG